>JBDNHK010000077.1:0-43522 GCA_041688815.1 Acidimicrobiales bacterium
CCATGAACCAGCAGCTTGGGTGGCTGGCTACGGTCTTCGTTCTTCGGTGGGGTACTCGATCTCTGCGGCCCGAGGGGTACAGAGCCCGTCACGTCGACCTGATCCGGTCAAGCTTGGTCCGCGATCAGTCCGCGACAGGTCCGCGGAAAGGTCGGATCTCATCCGTAGTCGTCAGCGGCAGTCAGACATGAAATCCCTGTTCAAGTGCCATGTCAGCCCTGTTTCCGCCGGTGGTGATGGTGAGCCGGCCTGTAAGCGGGATTCTGTTCCGCGCCTCCCGGCGCTTCGGTGACCATCCATCTGTGCGGCCTACCAGCGGGTTGCTCCGAGGAGCGGGCGGGCCGCCCGTACCCGACATTCGGCCTTGCTCCGGGTGGGGTTTACCGAGCCGTCCGGGTCGCCCCGGGCGCTGGTGCGCTCTTACCGCACCGTTTCACCCTTGCCTGTGCCTCCCGGTTGCCCGGGCGGCCATCGGCGGTCTGTTCTCTGTGGCACTTTCCTTCGGGTCGCCCCGACTGACGTGAGCCAGCACCCTGCCCTGTGGAGTCCCGACTTTCCTCGACCCGGTCACCGTTGCCGGAGCAACGACGCCGAACCGCGGTCACCCGGCCGACTCACCATCGCCGTCCAGTGTGGCACCCATCGCCGACCCCGACCCAACGAGATCGTGCCCCCACCGGTCTCGACCAGTGGGGATCGTCGGCAACCGGGGCCCGGACGGCGGGCACTCTGTGCAGATGGCGAGGCCGGCTATGGGGTGATGAAGGCCTTCTCCGGGGCCGCAGCACCGGTGCGGAAGAACGCCCCGGGCACCTGCACCTGGCCGAGCACACCGCGCAGCACCGCCATGTGTCGGGCCTCGACTCCGCCGATCGACATGATGGCTTCGCGCAGCTCGGGGGTGGTGAGAATGCCGGCCACCTTCACGTAGGTGGACGCCGCCAGGTTCTCCACTGCCAGCGCCAGGGTGACGACCGACATCTCGTCGGTGAGGGTCTCGAGGGCCGGCTCGATCACGTTGATGTTCACGTACTCGTTGGGTGCGCGCACCTCTTCGGCGTCGAGCTGCACGAGCGAGTCGCCCAGGGCGACACCGTGCTCGGTGTGCTGGCGCTGGAACAGCCGAGCGGTCTCGGCGATCGCCGGGGTGACGAGCAGTCCCGAGTCGAGGGCCTTCTGATACACGTCGACGGCCAGGATCTCGATCGACTGTGCCGTGGCCAGCAGCACCAGGTCGTCCTCGGCGGACCCCGGGACGGTGGTGGTGGAGCTGTCGGTCTTGGGGGGGATGCTTCCCGTGACGGCGACCTGCTTCTTCGGCGGCCCACCGCACGCCGCCAGCACACCGACGGCGGCGACGGCACCACCGGTGAGGAAGGCGCGCCGGGCGGGAAGGCCGAGCAACTGGGCACGGTCCTCGGTGGTGGCCCCAGAAGCGGGGTCGAAGACCCGGGTCAGGGCGCGCCGCCAGCCCGGCATCGCGGCTGCGTGCTCGTGCTCGGAAGCCCGGAGCTGGCGGCGGATCTCGTCGTTGGGGAGCTCGATGGTCATCGTCGTTTCCTCTCGCGTTCGTGGTCGCGTCAGCCGGCCGGGTAACCGGCGGGGTCGAACGCAGCGCTGGTGTTGCCGAACACGGGCATCCAGTCGGATTCGGGAAGGTCGGCGAGCTGACCGATCACCACCGCGTGCTGGGACTCGATGGGCAAGATGGTGGCGGCCGGCCCGGCCACCTGCCAGTCGACGACACCCAGGGCCCGCAGGTAGGTGGCCGCCGCGCCTTCCTCGACCCCGTACATCACCTCGAGCACCTCGGTCTGGGTCTCGGCGGCCTCGAGCCCGGGCACCACCGCCGCCACCACGGCGGCGTTGGGCATCGTGACCTGCTGGTCCTTGGGGATCAGCCCGCCGAGCGCTCCGGCGTGCTCGGTGTGGTGGCGTCCGAATCTCTGAGCGGCGAGCAGCGCCTGGCTGTCGAGCAGCTTCGTGCCCGCCGCGACCTGGTAGCCGGCGGCGGCGGCCAGCTCGAGGCTCTGGACGAAGATCAACAGCTGCAGATCGGCCTGGGGCAGGTCGGGCACCTTTGTCGGGGTCTGGGCGGCGACGCTCTGGGCCAGGGCCGTACCGGAGACGGCCACCGCCCCGAAAGCCACGGCGCCGAGGCTCAGGTTGCGCACGAAGTTGCGGCGCGACGCCACGAGGGCGGGGTCGGAGCCATCGAGGTGCAGCGTGGCCAGGTCGTCCTGGATCGTGCGCATCCCTTCACGGTGCTGTTCGTCAACCTCGTCCACCAGGCGGCGGATCCTCATCGACATGGTGCGTCCTCTTCGGTGCGGGTCTCGGGCCTACGAGGTGTCATCGCACCACCACCGTGCCCTTCATGAAGTTGTGGATGTTGCAGTAGTACGGGTACTCGCCCGGCGCGGTGAACCGGGCCGTGTAGGACTCACCTTGGCCCAATACGGGGGACCGAATCACATCGGAGTCGGGCGAGATGATCTCGTGGGCGACCGTATCGGAGTTCTCCCAGAGCACGGTGCCGCCCGCGGCCACCACGACGTCGCTCTCCATCAGGGTCTTGTCGACGATCCGGATGGTGACCTGCGACGGTGCGTCGGCCGCCGGTGATCCCGGGCCGGCTGCGGTCGCCGAAGGCGCCTCGGTGGTCGTGGTGGCTTCATTGTCGGCATCGCACCCGAGCGTCCCGACGGCCATGGCCGCGACCATGGCCACGGCCACGGCCACGACAGGCCGCGGCGTGATCCACCGCCCTCGGTGCCCGGTCGTGGCGCCCACGATTTTAGAAGTCCAGGCCCGACAGCTCGGGGAACCACTCCCGGGCCCGGTCGACGGCCCGCTGCCAACGTTCGCGGTCGAGCGGTACTCCCGGGTCCACCGCCGTGCGGGGTCGCCACGTGGCCGCCACGTCGTCCCAGCCGCCCCAGGTGCCGATGGAGAGGCCGGCGAGGAAGGCGGCGCCGAGCGTGGTGGCCTCGATTACCGGTGACACCTCGACCGGTCGGCCCGTGGCGTCGGCCAGGGCCTGCACGAACGTGGGGTTGTCACTCATCCCGCCGTCGACGCGCAGAGAAACGATCTCCCGTCCGGCATCGGCCTCGGCCGCCTCGACCAGGTCGGCCCCGCGATGGGCGACTCCCTCCAGCACGGCGCGCACCACGTGGGCTCGCCCGCTTCCACGGGTGACACCGAGCAGGGTGCCCCTAGCGCCGTAGTCCCAGTGGGGGGTACCCAGACCGAGAAGAGCCGGCACGTACACGACGCCCTCGGTGTCGGCGCACCCCTGGGCCACGTCGTGGGACTCGGCGACGGTGGTCACGAGCCCCAGGTCGTCGCGCAGCCACTCGACGTTGGTCCCGGCCGACAGCATGATCGCCTCGAGCCCCCACATCGTCTCGTCCCCTCGTCGCCAGGTGACGATCGGGAAGGTGCCGCCATCGGACCGGGCGGCGGCCACGGGACGCGTCGGTCCGGTGACGAGGTCGAGCATCCCACCGGTGCCGAACGTGATCTTGGCCGGCCCGGGATGGACGCATCCCTGGCCGATTAGCGATGCCTGCTGGTCACCGGCCAGGCCGCAGATCACCGGGGCGCCCGGCAGCGCGGTGGCCTCACCCACCGGGCCCGAGGAGTCGACGAGCCGGGGCAGGCACGCCGCCGGGATGCGCAGGGTGTCGAGGATGGAGCTGTCCCAGGCGGTGGCGTCGGCGGTCACCAGACCGGTCACCGCGGCGTTGGTGACGTCGGTGACGTGGGCGCGCCCCTCGGTGAGGTTCCACACGATCCACGAGTCGACCGTTCCTGCGCACAGGTCGCGGTTGCGGCCGGCGTCGAACCGGTCGAGCAGGTGGGCGATCTTCGTGGCCGACTGGTTGGGGGCCAGACGCAGACCCTGACCCCGGAGCACCAGGCATTCGCCGACCGTGCGCAGGTCCTGCCAGCCGATCCCCGGCCCGACCGGTTGACCGGTGGCCCGCTCCCAGACCACGACCGATGCCCGCTGGTTGGCGATGCCGACGCCGAGCACCGGGCCTCCCTGGGCCAGAGCCTTCCCGGCCACCTCGAGGGCGGCTTCGGCCAGCACCAGCGCGTCGAACTCCACCAGACCGGGAGCCGGGGAGACGGGGAGCACCTCCCGCCGGTGCTCGGCATCCACCGTGGTGTCGGGCCGCACGACCGCGGCCCGCACGCCGGACGTGCCGATGTCGATCACCAGGATGCTCACGACGTCCCCCTCGTCCGGCTCGGTCCGTTCGTCCCCCGCCACACCGCGACCCATGCGCCGATGGTGCCGAGCGACGCGAACGACAGCAGCCAGAACACCAGGGCGATCGGATTGGGCACGGTGCGGGTCCAGACGGTGTACACGACCTGGGCCCCGAGGAAGGTGACCGCTCCCGCCACCGCCCCGTGCAGGAGCGCGCTCGGGGGTTGCGGGCGGGCGGCCGCGAACCCCGCCAACGCACCGCTGAACAACACCACCCCCAGCATCACTGAAGCCAGCAACGAGTCACCGCCGACGATCTGGCGGATGACAGCGGCGGGGAGGGCGAAGAACAACCCGGCCACGATGCCGGAGACGAGGACGCGGGCGTCGAGCGTGTTCATGGGGTGGGCCCGGACCGGGGTCCCGGCCAACCCGGGTCGCCGAAGGAGGTGGGCAGCCCGAGCTTCCCGGGGTTCAGGATCTCCATCGGGTCGAGGGCCCGCTTCACCGCAACGAGGGTGTCGAGGCCGACCGACCCGAGGGCCGAGCCCATGAAGCGGGCCCGGTTGAGGCCGATGCCGTGGTGGTGGCTGAGGGCGCCGCCCCGGGACAGAACGGCCTCGACCCCGGCTTCCCAGCACTGCCGGTAGAACTCGACCTTGTCGTCGGTGCTCGGATCTTCCGATGGTTTGCCGGCGAATGTGAAGTAGAGACAGGCCCCGTCGGTGTAGCTGTGCGACAGGTGGGCCGAAACGGCGATCACGCCCGACACCGAGCCGATGGCCGCGCACGTCTCGGCGTACATCTCGGCCAGCGCGCCCCACCGTCCGGTGATCTCCATCGTGTCGACCACGTAGCCCCGGGCGATGAGGGCTTCGAGGGCCGAGACGTCGTTGCGGTGGGCCCACCACCGGGCGACGAGGTCGGTGTCGAGGGGCTCGGCGGCGGCACACTCGGCGGCGGTGACCGTCATGGCGGCGTCGACGAGGACCGGATCGCCCTCGTCGAGCACGAGCAGCACGGCGCGGTCGCCGGTCGACCACGAACGATCGGCCTCGACGGCGTCGTAGAGGCGCAGAGCGGCGGGGGCGGCGCCCCGGCGCAGAACCCGCCGACAGGCGTCGAGACCCTCGGCGAAGGTGGCGAACCCGTAGGCCACTCGGGCCTCGGCCGCGGGCGCCGGGTGCAGCCGTAGCCGGGCCCCGGTGATGACTCCGAGCGTGCCCTCCGACCCCACGAAGAGCTGGGTCAGGTCGGGTCCGACGGCCTGGCGGGCGTGGCCGCCGGTATGGAGTCGGCGACCGTTGGCCAACACCACGTCGAGGCCGATCACCATGTCTTCCACCTTGCCGTAGCGGTTGGAGAACTGGCCGGCACCCCGGCAGGCCAGCCACCCACCGACGGTGGAGAGGGCGATGGACTGCGGCCAGTGCCCCACGGTGAGGCTGTGCTCGGTCCGCAGCTCGGCTTCGAGATGGTCGCCGAACGTGCCGGCGGCGACGTCGAGCACGAGGGAGGTGTCGTCGACCGACCGGATGCCCGAGAGGCCGCACAGGTCGAGGAGCACGCCTCCGAACATCGGCACCGAGCCACCGACCACGCCGCTGCGCCCGGCGGCCGGCGTCACCGGCACACGGGCTTCGTTGCACACCCGCAGTACCTCGACCACCTCGTTGTCGGTGTCGGGTCGCACCACCACGCTGGCCAGACCGGCCACCTGGTTGTCGAGGGCCCAGGTCATGGCCAGGGGCCACCAGTCGCGGCTGGCTTCGGCTCGCTCGGCGTGGTCGACGGTCACGGTGGCGCAGGCATCGCGTAGCCGGCTCAGGGTGGCATCGTCGACGGCAACGATCGTCGCCCCGCTCCGAGCGGTCGTGGCGGCGGCGTCGGGCAGGGGGATCGGGGCCGTCGGGGCTCCGGGTCCGGCCGCGTCGAGCGGGCTCGGGGCCAGCAACGGGAAGGGCCCGACGGCGGCCCGCTCGGTTCGGTCGCCGGGCACGTCAGGCGCCGAGGGCGGCGTCGAGAGCCACCTCGGGAAGATGCGGCGCAGTGCGCTCTTCGTCGATCGACGCCTGGTAGGCGGCAACCTGTCGTTGCTGCTCGGTCGCGTCCCACCCGAGCTCGGGGGCCATGAGCGCGGCCACGTCGGGGGCGGCGGCGGCCGAATCGTCGCGGGCCAGGAGGCGGGCGCGCGTGCGCCGGCTCAACACGTCGTCGACGGTCGTGGCCATCTCGTAGCGCGCCGCGTAGACCGCCTCGGCCCGCAGGTACGGCAGCCCGGGTACCAGCGGCCGGGCCAGGCCTGGGTCGCGCTCGGCCATGACGAGCACGGTGCGGGCGTCGGCACCGTAGCGGTCGGCCAAGTGACGAACGATGTCGCCTCCGAGGGGGGAGGTGTGGTCGGCGGCGGCGAAGAGGGCGTCGTACCCTGCCGCGCCCTTCAGGCGGAGGCGACGGGTGCGGCTGTGGCGTTGCGCCCGCTCGATGACCTTGGCGCCGAGGACGTGCTCGAGGACCTCGTCGACGGTGTCGGCGGCCATCTCGCGGTAGGTGGTGAGCTTCCCGCCGGTGATGCTCACGACCCCGCTGGCCGAACGCGCCACCTTGTGGCGACGGGACAGGTCGGCGGTGCGCCCCGTCGCTGCGGCCGCCACGAGCGGTCGGAGTCCGGCCCAGGTGCCCACCACGTCGTCGCCGCTGAGGTCGGCGCTCGTGCAACCGTTGATGGCCGACAGCAGATAGGCCACGTCGTCGTCGGTGCATTGGGGGTCGTCGATGGGGCCGTCGTAGTCGGTGTCGGTGGTGCCGATGAAGGTGAAGTCCCCCCACGGCACCACGAAAACGGAGCGCTTGTCGCCCGGGACCGGGATCACCGCGGCGATGTCGTTGCCCACCTTGTGCCGCGAGACGGTGATGTGGATCCCCTTGGCCGGGCGAATGGTCGGGGCGGCACCAGGTTGGTCGAGGGCGCTCACCTCGTCGGCCCACACCCCGGTGGCGTTGATGACGGCATCGGCGGTCACGGCGATGGTGGCCCCGTCGACGTCGACGTCGAGCCCGACGACCTGGCCGGCGTCGTCCTTGCGCAGCGCGGTGACCCCGGTCCGGTTGACCACGACGGCGCCGAAGTCGACGGCGGCGGTCTGAGCCACGGCCAGACAGAGCCGGGCGTCGTCGGCGCGAGCGTCGTAGTAGAGGTACGACGGTCGGAGGCGCTCACGGGGCAGCGTGGGGAAGTGGGCCATCGCCTCGTCGACCGACACCCGCTTGTGCAGCTTGCCGATGCGCGCACCCCCGGTGAGGTCGTACAGCCACATGGCGCTGCCCATGGCGCGCGCCAGCTTCTTGTTGACCACCCCGTCCTTGCCGAAGATCGGGATCAAGAAGGGCAGGGTCTTCACGAGGTGGGGGGCGTTGTGGCGCAGCCGTTGCCGTTCGAGCAGGGCCTCGTAGACGAGGCGCACATCGCCCTGTTGCAGGTACCGCAGACCGCCGTGGACCAGCTTGGAGGACTTCGACGACGTCCCCGAGGCGAAGTCGTCACGTTCGACCAGCGCCGTGCGCAGGCCCCGGGAGGCGGCGTCGAGGGCACAGCCCACCCCGGTGATCCCCCCACCGATCACCACCACGTCGAAATGGGTGTCCTTGAGCCGCCGCAGCGCGTCGGTGCGGTCGAAGGCCCCGGGGATCATGGTGACTGAGCTTAGGAACAATCCGCCGGGGGGCGGGCGTCGGACCGGCCGACGGCGCGGAGGATCGACTCCCGGTGGTCGATCGGAGTCGATCCTCCGTCCTGGCGATGGTTTTCTCTCCTTCAGCTAGATAACAACGATTGAAATCTGGGTAGAGTCGTCCTCGTGAAGACCCCGGACGAGCTCACCGACCTCTTCCGGTCGCGCGGACTCAAGGTCACCCCCCAGCGCCAGAGCATCTTCCGGGCCATGCACGACAACGACGCCCACCCCACCGCCGAGGCCGTGCACTCGCGGGTCGTGCAGGAGATGCCCACCGTCTCGCTGCGCACCGTGTACGCCGCCCTCCACGATCTGGCCGCGATGGGCGAGATCGGGGAGCTGGAGCTCGGCACCGGGTCGGCCCGCTTCGATCCCAACGTCACCCCCCACCACCACTTGGTGTGCGAGCGGTGCGGTCGGGTCCGCGACGTCGAGGACCGCTTTCCCGCCATCAGTCTTCCCCACGACCTCGAGCACGGCTTCGAGGTCTCGGGAACCGAGATCGTCTTCCGCGGACGGTGCGAGCAGTGCCGCATCGCCGAGGACGAGCAGCACCCCGGGCCCCGCCCGGATCCCGTCGTCGTCCGGCACCCGCCGGTCGGCCCCGCCCCTTCACCAGGAGACGAGCACAACCATGGCTGAGTTCAAGGGTTCCCAGACCCAGGACAACCTCAAGGAGGCGTTCGCCGGCGAGAGCCAGGCCAACCGCCGCTACCTCTACTTCGCCCAGAAGGCCGACATCGAGGGTTACCCCGACGCGGCCGCGCTGTTCCGTTCCGTCGCCGAAGGCGAGACCGGGCACGCGTTCGGGCACTTCGACTTCCTCGCCCAGGTGGGCGACCCCGTCACCGACCAGCCCGTCGGCCCCACCGAGGACAACCTCAGGTCGGCCATCGCCGGTGAGACCTACGAGTACACCGAGATGTACCCGGGCTTCGCCAAGACCGCCCGCGAAGAGGGCTTCGTCGAGATAAGCGAATGGCTCGAGACCCTGTCTCGCGCCGAGAAGAGCCACGCCGGCCGCTTCACCGAGGGTCTCGCGTCCCTCACCTGATCGGCTGCCGGTCGGACTGACGACGTCCGGTGGCCGCCCCCGAGGGCGGCCACCGGCGTCTCGGCCTTCGCCATCTTCTGCGGACCCGGTTCGGGGCCCGCTTCGATCCTGTCCCTCTCGCTCGCTTCCGTGAGGATCGACCCGTGACCACGACGTACGACCCGTTCCACCCGGAGTACTTCGACGAGCTCGACCTGCGCGAAGAGCTCACCCGCGTCTACGACCTCTGTCACGGCTGTCGTCTCTGCTTCAAGTTCTGCGGGGCGTTTCCCACCCTGTTCGAGTTCATCGACGTCCACGACGACCAGGACGCGGCCAAGATGAGCCACGCCCAGCAGGACCAGGTCGTCGACGAGTGCTTCAACTGCAAGCTCTGCTACATCAACTGCCCGTACATCCCGGGGCAGAGCGACTGGAACCTCGATTTCCCCCGCCTCATGCTGCGCGCCGAGCAGACCCGCGTGCGCAACGGCGACATCAGCCTCAAGGACAAGATCCAGAACCAGGCCCTCGGGCGCACCGACCTGCTCGGCAAGCTGTCCAGCGGGATCACCGCGCCGCTGGCCAACGCCACCACCGGCACTCCGGGGTCACTCAGCCGCAAGGTCCTGGAAAAGACGGTCGGCATCGCCTCCGAGCGGCTGCTGCCCCCGTTCACCCGCACCCGCTTCTCCACCTGGTTCAAGAAGCGCCGCAGCACCCAACCGAGGGCGGTCGACAAGGCTCAGGGCAAGGTGGCCCTGTTCCCGACCTGTCTCGTGGAGTACCAGAATCCCGACATCGGCAAGGATCTCGTGAAGGTCTACGAGCGCAACGGCATCGAGTGCACGCTGCCGGCCGGGGAGGTGTGCTGCGGGGCGCCCTGGTTGCACGAGGGCGAGGTCGATGCCTTCGTCGAGCAGGGCCGCAAGAACGTCAAGATCCTGGCTGCCGCCGTGCGGGCGGGTAACGACATCGTGGTGCCCCAGCCCACATGCGGGTACGTGCTCAAGAGGGACTACGTCGACTACATCGGCGGCCCCGACGCCGAACTCGTGGCCGAGCACACCTACGACGCCGCCGAGTACCTCATGAAGGTGCACAAGGCCGACGACACCGCCCTCGACACCGAGTTCGTCGGTGAGGTACCCGACGCCCTCACCTACCACGCTCCCTGCCATCTGCGGGCCCAGAACATCGGCCTGCGCAGCCGCGACCTCATGAAGCTCACCGGCACCAAGATCACCTTGGTCGCCGAGTGCTCCGCCATCGACGGCACCTGGGGCTACCGCGAGCAGAACTACGAGATGAGCCGCAGGGTGGCCGAGAAGATGGCCGACGCCATCATTGCGGCCGACAACGACACCATCGCGGGCGACTGCCACCTCGCCAACGGCGGCATCTTTCAGGAGGTCGGCACCCAGCCGGTGCACCCCCTCCAGATCGTCGCCCGCGCCTACGGCATCCCAGAGGAGAAGTGACCATGTCCAAGCTGAGCATCGAAGACATCACCGACCAGCGTGCCTACGAGCGCGAGCGCGCCGAGTTCCGAGCCCACGTCATCGACCTCAAGAGCCGCCGGCGGGTCCACGTCGGGCCGGTCGTCACCTTCGTATTCGAGAACCGCGACACGATCCGCTTCCAGATCCAGGAGATGGCCCGGGTCGAGAAGATCATCTCCGACCAGGGCATCGAGGCCGAGCTGCGGGCCTACAACCCGCTGATCCCAGAGCCGGGGCACCTGTCGGCCACCATGTTCATCGAGCTCACCAGCGAAGCCGAGCTGCGCGAGTGGCTCCCCAAGCTCGTCGGCATCGAACGGGCCGTCGAGCTGCGCCTCGGCGCCGAGGGCGAGTCCGTGTCATGCCTGCCCGATCCCGACCACGATCAGCAACTCACCCGCGACACGACCACGGCGTCGGTGCACTACATCGGCTGGGCGCTCACCCCCGCCCAGATCGAGGCCTTCGCCGCCGGTCCGGTCGTGCTCGCCGTCGTGCACCCCGAGTACGGGTTCGAGCTCGAGCTCACCGACGCCACCAGCACCGAGCTGCTCGCCGACCTTCGCGACTGACCCCCACCGGGGCCTTCTCCGGCCTCGTTTGGACTTCCGAGGGCGGCGCGCGTGATACTCGATCGTCCTGTTGCCGACCACCGCTTCAGCGGAGGAGCTGGGCTCTCCCGATGAACCACCCTTGGCGCTCCAAAGCCGCCTGCCAAGGTCTCGATCCCGAGATCTTCTATCCCTTGTCCGAGGACGAGACCGACGCCGCCGCTGCCCAGGCGGTGTGTGCGCAGTGCACGGTCCGAGAGGCGTGCCTCGAGTTCGCACTGACGGTCAGGGAGAAGGACGGCGTGTGGGGGGGGGCCACCGAGCGGGAGCGCCGTCGGATCATCCGCCAGCGCCGCCGCACGGCCTGATGTCCTCGCCGTCGCCCGAGGAGCGCCCGTGACCACCGAAGCCGCTGCTGACCTCGAGGCCCATGGCGGTTGGCCGGGGGTGCTCGGCACGGTGACGTCCGGCCGAGATCTGAGCGCCGAGGCCGCGGGGTCGGCCCTGCGGGTCATCCTCGGCGGTGGCGCCACCGACGCCCAGATCGCCGCCTTCATCGTGGCCTTGCGCATGAAGGGTGAGTCCGTGTCCGAGGTGTCGGGGATGGTCGACGCCATGCTCGGCGCAGCGGCACCGCTGGAGTTGCCCTCGGGGCCCGACGCCGTCGACATCGTCGGCACCGGTGGGGCCCCCAGCCGCCGGGCCCATGCCCTGAACGTGTCGACCATGGCCAGCCTGGTGGCCGGTGGCGCCGGCGCGCGAATCGTGAAGCACGGCAACCGCAAGGCCTCGTCGACCTCGGGGTCAGCCGACGTGCTCGAGGCGCTCGGTGTGGTCGTCGACCTCGATGGCGAGGGCGTGGCCCGCTGCGTCCGGGAGTCGGGCGTCGGGTTCTGCTTCGCTCGGTTGTTCCACCCGGCCATGCGCCATGCCGGCCCGGTGCGCGCCGAGCTGGGCATCCCTACGGTGTTCAACCTCCTCGGCCCGCTGTCGCACCCGGCGGGCGTGACCCGACAGGTGCTCGGGGTGAGCGACGCCCGGTTGGCGCCGCTCGTGGTCGGGGTGTTGCAGGAGCGCAATGCGCGGCGCGCCATGGTCGTGACCGCCCACGACGGCACCGACGAGCTCGTCACCACCGGGGCCACGACCGTGCACGACCTGCGCGACGGTCACCTCCGTACCTACGACTTCCAGCCGGGTGACGTGGGCCTCCCGCGGGTCGATGCCGCCACCATCGCGGGAGGAGACCCAGCAGCCAACGCCGTCATCGCCCGTCGGGTGCTGGCCGGCGAGCCCGGGCCCTACCGTGACATCGTGGCCCTCAACGCCGCCGCCGCGCTGGTGGTGGCCGGTCTGGTCGACGAGATCGGTGACGGGCTGGTCCTGGCGGTCCGCTCCATCGAATCGGGGGCAGCCTCCCGCGTCCTGGACCGTCTCGTGGCGGCCTCGACGGCGGGCTCTGGCTGAGTCGAGCCCGCTCGGTTTCGCCCTAGCGGGGCGGGCGGGCCAGGCCGGGACGTGGCCCCGGCACAGAGACCGGCGGCGGGGGAAAAGCCTGGTAGCTGGTCGGCGCCGGGGCGAACACCGGATCAGGACGCTCGATCGGGCCGAGCAACGTGTCGACGTCGACGAGGCCGGCGGCCCGCTCGATCTCGGCCAGTTCCTCTGACGCGACGTCGAGCAGGTCGAGTTGCTGCGAGAGCCGGGCCAGCACCTCGCGGGGCTGGTCGGCGAGGTCCCAGCCGGACTGGGCCACCCCGGCGGGGCGGCTGAGCCGCGACAACCGCACCGACAGCTGCTCGACCTGCCCGACCTGCACGTCGAGCGACCTCACCAGGTGTTTGCGCTGGGAGCGGGGATGACGGGCGGCGACGACCAGGTGGTGGTCGAGCTCGACGGCCTGATACTCGAGTTCACGTCGCATCTCGTCGACGGACGACTCGGTGACGGGTCGGGAACGGCGTCGGTGGGCCGGGGCCAGATGGATGTCGACGACTGCGCTCTGGAGGCGGCGATGGAGGCGGGCGGTGTGGCCGGGCGACACCAGCCAGTGCATGGGCGCCGGGCTCTTCACCGCCGGGCTCACCCGGTTGCGCTTCTGCAGTCGCCAGCGCAGCGCCAGGACGGCCAGCGTGAGCAGCACGATCCAGGTGGCGAGGAAGGCGAGGAGGAAGACCAGCACGTCTCTCATGGTCGGATCAGGATACCGCTGCCCCGGCTCGAAGGCGTGGCGCGGTGGGGGCCTTGGCCGGCAGGAACGACGGGAGGGCCGGGAGGGGCGACGTGAGCTCGCCGTCGCAGCGGTCGAGCACGACGAGGTGGGCGGACCGGTCGAGCCAGGAAGCGATGCACAGCAGCTCGTCGGTGTGGGCTCGGGCGAGCGGGGGGAGGGGACCCTCGTCGACGAACAGCGACCCGGGGGGCGGGGTGTCGGGTTCGTCGCCCGGACCCCACACGCGACGCAGGCGCCCGGCGTCGAACTCGGCTCCGCCCAGGCCGGGGAGCAGCACCCGGAGGCCGCCGGCGCGGCGCAACGCATCGAGCCGGCGTTGCCGCCGCAGCGCCGCCGCCAACGCCGCAGCGCGATCGCGGGTGTCGGCGGCCTCCTCGAAGCGCTCGGCGGCAGCCAGCGTGGCCAGTCGCTCCTGCAGGGGGGCGAGCAGCAGCGCTGGTTCGTGGCGCAGTGCCCGCACGACCCGGTCGACGACGGGCTGGTACTCCGCCGCGGTCACGTCGCCGGCACAGGGGCACACGGTGACGCCGAGTTGGGCGGCCGCGCACCGGGCGGTGCGGCTGGGGGTGCGACCGACGCGGGCCGTGCAGCGCCGCAGTGGCGTGGCGGTGTGGATGGCCTCGACCACGAGGTTCGCCGCCTTCCGCGAGCCGAGCGGCCCCAGGTACAAGGCGCCGTCGTCGCGCGCTTCCTTGACCACCGAAAGCCGCGGGAAGGGCTCGTTGAGGGTCAGTTTCACGTACACGTAGCGGCCCCAGTCGCGGCCTTGGCGGTTGTAGCGCGGTGTGAACCGGTGGATGAGGCGGACCTCGTGGACCGAGGCGGCCAGGGTGTGGGGGTGCACGACGTGGTCGATGCGCACGGTCTCTCGCAGCAGCGCGCCCACCTTGCGGCGGTCGTCACCGGAGAAGTACGACCGCACCCGGGCCCGCAGGTCGGTGGCCTTGCCCACATAGAGAACGTCGCCACGGGCGTCGCGGAACAGGTACACCCCGGGGGCACGGGGCAGGTTCTCGGTGAGGCGCAATTTCGACGCTTGGGCGTGCCCGGCCATGGTGGGCAGGGTCAGCAGGTCGTCGAGGCCGGTGACGCCCAGGCTGCCGGCCCGTTCGAGCAACAGGTGCAACAGGTCGCCGGTGGCCAGGGCGTCGTCGAGGGCCCGGTGGGCGGGCTGGTGGGGGAGGCGGAAGCGGCTGGCCAGGGTGCCCAGCTTGCAGTTGGGCACCTCCTCGCGCACCAAGCGACGCGCCAGGGCCACGGTGTCGACGGTGGTGTTGGTGAGCGGCGGTCGGCCGCTGCGTTCGAGGGCGGCCTGCACGAACGACACGTCGAAGCGAACGTTGTGGCCCACGACCACGGCGTCGCCGATGAACTCGAGCAATGCCGGGATCACCGTCTCGATGCGCGGTGCCGGCACGACCATGGCCTGGGTGATGCCGGTGAGGACGGTGATGTTCGGTGGGATGGCCTGCCCCGGGTTGACGAGGGTCTGGAAGGTGCCGAGGCACTCGCCGCCGCGCAGCTTCACCGCGCCGACCTCGGTGATGGCGCACGACGCCGCCGACCCCCCGGTGGTCTCGAGGTCGATCACACAGAACGTGACCTCGCTCAGTGGGGTGCCCAGGTCGTCGAGCGTCATCTGCCCCAACGGCTTCGCCATGACCATGTAGTTTACCCGAACACCTGTTCTCCACACAAGTGTTCGGGTCGGGTCAGATCGTCAGGCTCTCGTGGTCGGTAGAATACGGGTGTGATGAGTCCCCGGTATCGGTGCACGGCGTGCGGCAACCTCACCCGCTTCGACGTCACCACCACCCAGCGCACGCGGAAGTATCACCACTACACGGTGGGAGGTGAGCTCGAGGTCGAGAACGTCGAGGTGCTCGACGAGCGGGTCGAGGAGGTTGCGTGCCGCTGGTGTGGCACGGCGACGTCGGTGACCGAGGTCGAGGCCACCGACGCCGACCTCGGCGAAACGGCGGCGGAGTCGGTGAGCTGAACTCGAGCGAGACGGCCCTGCTGCGGCCCGTGCTGGAAGCCGCCGTGGCGGTGGCCAAGTTCGGATCGCGTAATGTTCCGCCCATCCCGGCGCCGCCCGGGCTCCGGCCGTACCTGGCCTTCCGGCGGTTGAGCGGTCCCGCGCTCGACGCGGCCATGCAGGCCCTCGACGACGATGCGGTCTTTCGGCGGAGGGTCCTCGACACCCTCGAGGCCGCGGCCCTCCAGCTCGACGACGACGAAGAAGACGAGGGTGACGAGGATCCGTCGGCCGAGCGGGCCGATCTGGCGGCGGCGCTCGTGCTCGAACGGCCCGACGGTTGGCGGGCCGACCTGGTCGACCTGGTGGCGGCGGTGCGGGCCGAAGGGGAGGAGGCCGAGCTGGTGGCTCGTGCTCGTCGTCTCAGCCGTGATCTCGAACGGGCCCGCTCGGAACGCGACACGGCAACCGAGGACCGGCGGGTGACCCGGGACGCGCGTGACCGGGCGGTGAGCGAGGCCGCCGAGCTACGGCGTTCGGTGGCTGCACTCGAAGCGGAGCTGATCACCGCGAAGGTCGAGACCGAGACGCTCCGCGAGGAGCGCCAACGGGCGATCCGTGACCTCAAGGCTACCGAGACGCGCTTCGTCGAGCGCCAGGCGGAGCTCAAGGCGGCCCGGGCCGAGGTCATCGCGAACGCCGCCGAGATCGAAGAGCTGCGGGCCGGCGGCGTGGGGGCGTCGACTCCTGTGGCTGTTGCGGTGCCGCCTCCTCCGTCGGATCAGCCCGCCCTGGCCCGTGACGACACGACCGATGCGCTCGACCGGGTGGCCGTGGCCGAGGCCGTGCGTCGTGCCTCAGATGCCGCGGCTGCGCTCACCTCGGCGCTGGGCGACGTCGCCGCGGCGATCAGCGGCGACGACACCGACGCAATCGCCGAAGATGCTTCACCTGTGACCCGAGGCCAGCAGACAAAATCGCCACCCCGATCATCACGCGCCCCCCGGCGCCGTCCCCCCGACCTTCCCAGAGGAGTCTTCGACGACTCGCCCGGGGCCGCCGATTTCCTTTGCCGGCTACCGGCTGTGGTGATACTGGTCGATGGCTACAACGTGAGCCTGGCCGGTTGGCCCGGCTTGGCCCTGTCCGAGCAGCGGCGTCGCCTGCTCGATGCCCTGGGTGCCCTGTCGGCCCGGACGGGGTGCGAGGGGCTGGTGGTGTTCGACGGCGCCGACGTCGGTGCCGGGCTACCGGGCGAGTCGAGGATCAGGGGCGTGCAGGTGCGCTTCACCGCCCCCGGTGTGGAGGCCGACGACGACCTGCTCGCCCGCATCGACCGCGTGCCGGTGGCCCGGCCCGTCGTCGTCGTCTCGAGCGATCGCCGGGTGGCCGACGGGGCCCGGACGAAGGGGGCGGCCACGCTTTCCTCCCCCCAACTGCTCCAACTCCTGCGCTGACCGCTCAACTGGTCATGCCGCCCAGGCCCACCAGGCCGCGGGCCAACTCGATCTCGCCCATGTGGCGCAGGCCGTGCTGGTACAGCCAGCACTCGGTGCCGTCGAGCACGGTGATGCCCTCGGGGCCGGCCACCCGGGCGCTGTAGGTGGAGGCCACCTGCGGCGGGAACGGTCGCGGGATCACCACACGGGTGAACTCGGCCGGGTCGAGTTCGGCCAACCAGGCCTCGGTGCGATCGAACACGGCGCGCTGGTACTCCTTGAACGCCTCGTAGTCGCCGATGCGCTGGTGGACCATCTCGTCCACCGTGCGGTGCTTGCCGTGGTCGTTGATGGTCATCTGCACCTTCGCCTGCCACTCGTCGCCCCAGATGGGCGCGGTGCCGGTGAGGAGGAAGAAGCCGACCTCTTCCATGTTCGTGTAGTGGAACAGGGAGAACGCGATGGGCAACACCCCCTCGCGTTCGAAGTGGTTGACATGCTCCAGCTCCATCGAGCCGACGGCCTGGTAGTACAGCCCGTGCATGACGGCCATGCGCCGTTGCAGCGAGTCGAGGGTGAGATCGGCGGCCATGGGGTTTCTCCTGTTCAGGCCCAGCCGCCGGCGTAGGCGACGAACTGGCCGGTGGTGAAGTTGCTGGTTCCGTCGAGGAAGATTCCGCAGAAGGCGGCGAACTCCTGCATCGTGCCCAGGCGGCGCATCGGCACCTGGGCCTCGACCTCGGCCCGCACGTCGGGGTCGTCGGCCCCCGTGGCCGCGCGGAACTCGGGGAAGTCCATGAAGTTGGTGCCCACGGCGTTGACCTGCACTCCGGAGCGGGCCACTTCGCCGGCCACGTTCTTCACCAACATCGTGGCGCCCGCGCGCGCGGCCGAGTAGAGGGCCGCGCCCTTGGTGGGCCGGGCCCCGGCGGCGCTGGTGATCACCAGGATCTGGCCCGATCCCTGCTCGACCATCGGGGGCACCACGGCCTTGAGGAAGTGGTACGGCGCCATCATGCAGCCGGCGAGGATCTTCTGGAACTGCTCCTCGGTGGAGTCCACGAAACGACCGGGGATGATGCGGCCCGAGGCCGCGGCGGCCGTATCGAGGCGTCCGAACGTCTCGAGGGCCGCGTTCACCAGGGCGGTGGCCGATTCGGCGTTGGCCAGGCTGCTCACGCCCTCGACCACGACCACCGTCGCGCCGGTGCTCTCGAGCTCGGAGACCAGTTCGGCCGGCGCGTCGCCCAGCACGAGATCGTGGCCGCGGGCGACCAGCAGCCGCGACAGCTCGGGGCCCACGTAGTGGGCGGCATCGGCCACCACCGCGACCCGGCGTGCGTTGTCGGTCATGGCCACCCCCTGGACGCTGACGCTAAGAAATTGCACAGCGACTGTCAATTGTTGTGGACTGTCCTCGGGGTTCGATCGGAACGACGAAACGTCGGCCGGGGGGTCGGGGCCCGGCGTCGAGTCAGGGGAGCACGACATGAGCGAAGAGCAACCGGCAGGTATCGCCCCGGGGCACGGTTTCCAGGGGGTCATCGCCGACACCCACGCCGAGTCCACCCCGTGGTGGCCCACGCCCGCCCATCCCGGTGCCGACGCGCCCAACGTCGTGGTGATCCTGCTCGACGACCTCGGCTTCTCCCACTTCGGCTGCTTCGGGTCCGACCTCGTGACCCCCCACGTCGACGCGCTCGCCGCCGGCGGCCTGCGCTACTCCAACTTCCACGTCACCCCGCTGTGCTCACCCACCCGCGCCGCGCTGCTCACCGGGCGCAACCACCACGCCGTGGGCATGCGGTCGATCGCCAACTTCAACACCGGCTATCCCCACATGCGCGGCAAGATCTCCGAGCACGCCACCACCATGGGCGAGGTGCTGCGGGCCGAGGGCTACACCACCTTCGCCCTCGGCAAGTGGCACCTCTGCCCGATGGACGAGGCCTCGGCCGCCGGGCCCTACGACCAGTGGCCATTGCAACGGGGCTTCGACCGCTTCTACGGCTTCCTCGACGGCGAGACCGACCAGTTCACCCCCGACCTCGTCCACGACAACCACCGTGTCGACCCGCCCCGCACCCCCGAGGAGGGCTACCACCTCAGCGAGGACCTCGTCGACAAGGCCATCGAGTTCATCCACGACACCACGTCGATCCGCCCCGATCGCCCCTTCTTCACCTATCTCGCCCTCGGCGCCACCCACGCCCCGCACCAGGCGCCGGCCGAGTACCTCGAACGTCATCGGGGCCACTACGACGACGGCTGGGACGCCGCCCGTGATCGCTGGTTCGCCCGACAGCTCGACCTCGGTCTGTTGCCCCCTGGAACCCAGCTCGCGCCGCGCAACCCCGGGGTCGAGGCGTGGGACTCGCTGCCCGAAGTGCAACGCCGCCTCGCGGCACGTCTGCAGGAGGCCTTCGCCGCCTTCCTCGAACACACCGACGCCCAGATCGGGCGCCTGGTGGCGGCGCTCGACGCCATCGACGTCCTCGACGACACCGTCATCGTGGTGCTCAGCGACAACGGGGCCAGCCAGGAGGGCGGGCCCTTCGGCGTGCTCCACGAGATGAAGTACTTCAACTTCCTCATGGAGAGCCCCGAGGAAGCCATCGAGCACCTCGACACCATCGGCGGGCCTGACAGCCACGCCAACTACCCGTGGGGTTGGGCCCAGGCCGGGAACACCCCGTTCAAGTGGTACAAGCAGAACACCCACGAGGGCGGGGTTCACGTTCCGCTCGTCGTGCACTGGCCGTCAGGCATCACCGACACGGGTGGCGTCCGCCACGGCTTCCAGTACGTCACCGACGTCGCCGCCACGATCTACGACATCGCCGGCATCACCCCACCCTCGGTCTTTCGCGGGGTGGAGCAGCTTCCGGTCACCGGCACGCCGCTCACGCCGACGTTCGCCGCTCCCGATGAACCTGGGTCCGCCGAACGGGCCGCGCCGAGAGTGCAGTACTTCGAGATGATGGGGCACCGGGCCGTCTACGCCGCCGGCTGGAAGGCCGTCACCCGCCACCAGCCCGGCGTGGCCTACGACGACGATCGTTGGGAGCTCTACCACCTCGTCGAGGATGCATCGGAGTGCAACGATCTCGCCGAGGCCCGGCCCGAGAAGCTGGAGGAGCTGATCGATCTCTGGTGGCAGGAGGCCCGGGCCAACGGCGTACTACCGCTCGACGATCGTACCGTCGAGCTGTTCGGTGCCCGCTTCCAGGACCGGTCCACCCACCCGGCCTCGCGTCGCTACACCTACCGGCCGCCCATGGCGGCGCTTCCGGCGCAGTCGGCCGCGGCCATCGCCGGCCGTAGCTGGGACCTCTTCGCCTCGATCGACCGGACCGAAAGCCAGGGCGGCGTGCTGTACGCCACGGGGAACGGCAACTCCGGGCTGAGCGTGTTCGTGGAGAACGGTCGCCTGGTGTTCGACTACAACTGCTTCGGCGACCATCACGTCGCCGAGTCGTCGATACCGGTGCCGGTGGGATCGTCGGTGGTAGGGGTGCGGTTCCGCCGCACCGGCAGCACCGGCAGCACCGGAACCGCGGAAGTGGTGGTGGACGGCCAGCCGTGCGGCTCGGTGGACATCCCGTTCGTCATGCGGATGATCTCGAGCGTGGGTGCCAGTGTCGGTCGCGATCATGGCTCGCCGGTGAGCGACCGTTACACCGACGAGAATCCATTCGGCGGCAAACTTCATCGGGTCGACATCCAGCTCGTGTCTCCGGGCGGCGCCGCGGCCGCAGAGGTCGTGGATGTGGCGGCCGCGGACGAGCGGGCCGGGATGTCGAGGCAGTGAGCTGACGTGGGACCGGCGGAACGGTGGAGCCGTCAGCCGGCGCGGTAGGGGGCGATGACCGTCTCCCCGAAGCGTTCGAGGGCCTCGATCGCCCCGTCCAGCGAGTCGCCGGGCACGCCGGCATCGGACCAGGTGACTCCGAGTGTCGCCAACTCGGCCAGCGCGTCGAGATAGGCCCCGGCCGGGAAGTCGTCACGGCGCGGGTCGCCGCCGACGTTGGGTCCGAAGGCGATGTCGAACGACCCAGGATCGCGGTTCTGCTCCTCGACCAGCACCCACAGCTCGTCGAGCATCCGGGCCAGGTCGGCCACCGTCTCGAGCGGCGGGGTGCGGGCGGTGGTGGCGAGCTGACCCGAGGCCGGGAACGGCTTCCATCCGTCGCCGTACTTGGCCACCCGACGGCGCGACAGGCGGCTGTTGCCCCCGATCCACAAAGGCGGTCGCGGCACCGGCTTGGGGTTGGCGGTCTGGCCCCGAGCGATGAAGTGGCGGCCCTCGTAGGCGAAGTCGTCGTCGCTCCAGATGCCGAACAGCACCTCGACGGCTTCGTCGAACAGGTCGTTGCGCTCTTCGAAATCGACACCGAGCGCGCGGTACTCGCCCCGCAGGTAGCCGGTGGCCACCGCCAGGATGAACCGGCCTCCCGAGAGCACGTCGAGGCTGGCCACGGCCTTGGCCACCACGAACGGGTTGCGGTAGGGCAGTACCAAGATGTTGGGGATGAGGTGTAGGCGTTCGGTGGCGGCGGCGCAGTACGACAGGGCCACGAACGGGTCGAGGGCGTCGTGGCCGCCGGCCTTCAGCCAGCGGTCGGTGGGCGCGGGGTGGTCGGTGAAGCTGACGGCGTCGAACCCCGCCCGCTCGGCGGCCTGGCTGAACCGGATGATGCCTGGCCCGGTGAGCAGCGCCGGGTCGTACGGGCCGGCGACCATCGGGTACGTGACCGAGAACTTCACCCGCTCAAGCTAACACGCACGTCAGCTAGGTGCCCCGCCCCCGCCCCCAGTTCCCGCGGGGGATGGGCCGGAGAGCCGGGGGGGAGGGGCTGTGTCAGGCTGGCGATGTGATGTCGATCGGGTGGGCCGGGAGCCCCTGGCCGGGCGAAGACGGCGGTCCGACGCGAGCGCAGGCGGGCGTCGGGGTGTTCGCCGGCTTCGATCCCGCCACGGCCGTCGTGCGCTCCCGCGACGCAATCGGGGCCACGATGGTCGTGCTGCGAGACCCGGGCGAGGTGTACGTGCTCGGTCACACCATCGGTGACGCCACGACCGCGTGGGTGGAGCGCATCGACCCCGAGACCCTCGACGTGCTCGATCGTGTCGACGACCTCCCTGGCGGACCCACCTGGCCCGGGGGCATCGCCGCGCACGCCGACGGTTCTCTGCACGTCGTGTTCGGCAACCACGCTCACCGTCTGTCCGCGGCCCTCACCGTCGAGGCCAGTGTCCGCCTGCCCCGGGACCGCCCCTACAACAGCTTCGTGACGCTGCCCGACGGGCACCTCGTGACCAAGGACTTCGGTGGCACCCGGCCCGGAGAGGCCCCGGAGCCGACCGCCCCACCGGCCCAGCTCCTCGTGCTCGACCCGGTCACCCTCGCCGTGGTCGCCACCACCGATCTCCCCGAGCCGTCGGTGGCCCGGCTCTCCGCCGATGGCAACGATGTGTACGTGGTCGGCGACACGACGCTCTTTCGGGCCCACTGGACCGGTTCGACGCTGGTGCTCGACCGGGGCTTCCAGCCCCGCTACCGGGTGATGAGGGGCCAGACGCACGGCTGGGACGCGGTCCTCGCCCTCGGGGCCGCGTGGTTCCTCGACAACGGCGCCGGCAGCGAGCGCTACGCCGGCACCCTCCGTGGTCAGGGCGTGTCGTCGGCTCCGCTGCACCTGGTGAGGATCGACCTCGACACGGCGGAGGTCACCCTCACCGAGATCTGCGGGCGCCCCGGCGGCATCGTGGCCAACCCACCCCTGATCGACCCCCGTCGACGGGTGGCCCTGGGCTACGACACCGGCACCGGGGTCATGCAGGCCTTCGCCATCGCCGAGGACGGTGCGCTGTCGCCGCTCTGGTCGGCGGAGCAGAACCACGGCAGCCACCTGCTGGCCGACGCCGAGAACGGCCTCGTCCTCACCCTCGACCACGACGGCGAGCGATGGATGGAACAGTTCGTCGTGCGCGATCTCGTCACCGGTGAGGAACGGCTGCGCATCGACGGCGGCAGCCCCCTCCAGTCGGTGCTCTTCCCCGCCCGTGGGTGGAGGCGACGCATCTACATGTGCACGTTCAGCACGCTCAGCACCATGAGTTGGTGAGCGGCGGCGTCACCAGCGAGCGTCGTCGGCCTCGTCCGGGCGGTCGAGTACCGGGTCGGGGGGGCGGGTGCCGCCGGTGAGCAGATCGAGTCCGTAGGGGAGCAGGCGCAGGTCCTCGCAGCCGGCGCGGGTCGGCCGGTCGTCGCTACGACCGAGCACCTTCATCCCGGTGAAGTGGTGCACACCGACCGGATCCAGCAGCGTGTGCCCGTGGTAGGCGCCCAGGTAGGCCGGGCCGGGCGGGGGCGGCAGGGCCGAGTAGCGCAATCCCACGATGGCGCCGCTGCTCGGCGTCCACCACAGGTGCCAGGCGGCACTGGGGTCGTCGGTGGCCCGCCAACCGCGGCCGAGATCGACCTCCTGCTCGTCGCCCCGCATCCGCACGAAGTGACCGGGGCTCACGAGGTCGGTGCGGGGCTCGGGTGGGTGCCACCCGCTGATGGCCCGGCCGTAGAAGGCCAGCACCCCTGCGGTGGCTGCGGCCAGGGCGCCGAGGAAGACCCATGTCGACAGGTCCTGCTCGACCACGGCCGTGGAGCTCACCCCGACAGGTTAGGCCGATGTCGCCGCCATCACCTCCCCCGGGATCCTGTTGACGTCGCCGGTGATGCACGGAAGTTCGCGCAAGGTCCGACCGGGGGCCCTCGACGGCGAGGAGGCGATCAAACGCTCTCCGACAGACCCATCGACGCCCCCCTCGGATCGCCAGGAGGGTCACTGTCGCAGGCCCTGGGCACCATGGATTCATGAGCCTTCCCCTGGTCATCGATTGTGGCGATTGCGCCATGCAGCACACCGACGCTTGTTCCGACTGCATGGTCACCTACATCTGCTCGCGTGAGCCCGACGACGCTCTGGTGATCGACGCGGCCGAGGTGCGGGCGTTACGGCTTCTTTCCGACAGCGGGCTCGTGCCCGAGCTCCGCCATCGGCCCCGCACCGGCTGACCGCGGCGGGTCGCGACCCCACGAGCCCACGGTTCGCGGCAGCGACCGGCCAGAATGGCCACCATGGCCTGTCCCACCGTCGAGGAGCTACGCGACGTGGGGCTTCGGGCGGGGCTCGTGGCCCTCGGCGTCACCGACGTGGCCCCGTTCACCGAGGCCCGGCAGGCGATCGAGGAGCGCGGCGCCGCGGGCCTCAGCGGGGGGATGCAGTTCACCTACCGCAACCCCACCCGCTCCACCGAGCCGGCCCGGCTCCTGGCCGGAGCCCGTTCGCTCGTCGTCGGCGCCCTCCCCTACGCCGGAGGGCCCATCGAGCCGCCGAGCGGGTACGACGCCGAGCCCGCCCCACCCCAGGGCCGGGTGGCGCGCTACGCCACCGACGACCACTACGCCACCTTGCGCCACGCCCTCGGCACAGTGGCCGACCTGCTCCGAGAGCATGGGCACCGCACCCGGGTGGTGGCCGACGACAACGCCCTGGTCGACCGGGCCGCCGCCCAGCGGGCCGGACTCGGGTGGTTCGGGCGCAACGCCAACATTCTCGTTCCCGGCCACGGCAGCTGGGTGGTGCTCGGCTCGGTGGTCACCGACGCCGATCTCGGCACCAGCGAGGCGGTCCCCGACGGGTGTGGTGCCTGTCGTCGTTGCGTCGACGGGTGTCCGACGGGCGCCATCGTGGGTCCTGGCGTGGTCGACGCCCGCCGCTGCCTGGCCTGGCTGGTGCAGGCCGACGGCACCTTCCCGGTCGAGTACCGCCAGGCCCTCGGCGACCGCCTGTATGGCTGCGATGACTGCCAGGAGGTGTGCCCGCCCAGCCATCGCGGGCCCGAGGGATCGGCGGTGGTCGCCAGCACCGGAGCCTGGGTCGGGCTGATCGAACTCCTCGTCGCCACCGACGAGGAACTGCTGGCCCGGCACGGCCGTTGGTACATCCCCCGTCGTGATCCGCGCTACCTGCGCCGCAACGCGCTCATCGCGCTGGGCAACGTGGCCGACCCCGCCGACCGCGACGCGGCCGCCACGTTGGCCCACTACGCCGCCGGCGACGACGACCTGTTGGCCGAGCACGCCCGATGGGGCATGCAGCGCGTCGCCGAGCGGGCCGGCGGGTGAACCACCTGCTGGTCACGAACGACTTCCCGCCCAAGATAGGGGGTATCCAGACCTACCTGTGGGAGTTGTGGCGGCGGCTGCCCCCGGGTGAGACCACGGTGCTCACCACCCGCCGGCGCGGTACCTCGGCCTTCGACGCCGAGCAGCCCTTCCGGGTGGTTCGCGACCGGGCCCGGGTGTTGCTCCCCACCCGCTCGCTGGTTCGTCGCATCGACCGGCTCGCCGCCGAAGTCGACGCCGGGTTGGTGCTGCTCGACCCGGCGGCGCCGCTCGGCCTGCTCGGCCCCCGCCTGGAACGGCCCTTCGGGGTGGTCGTCCACGGCGCCGAGATCAGCGTCCCCGCACGGTTGCCCCTGGTTCGCGGCCCGATGCGCAAGGTCCTTCGGGGCGCCGCGCTCGTGGTCGCCGCCGGTGGGTTCCCGGCCGACGAGGTTCGCCGGGCGGCTCGCGTCGATCTCCCGACCGTGGTGGTGCCTCCCGGTGTGGACACCGCCCGATTCGTGCCTCTCGCCGCCGACGAGCGCAGCGCGGTCAGGACCCGGTTCGGTCTCGAACCCGACGCTCCCGTCGTCCTCGGCGTGAGTCGGCTGGTGCCCCGCAAGGGGTTCGACGTGCTCGTCGAGGCCGGGGCCGTGCTGGCCTCGCGCTATCCCGACCTGCAGGTGGTGGTGGCCGGCACCGGTCGCGATCAACGTCGCCTCACCCGCATCGCCTCGAGCCACCACAGCCCCACCACGTTCCTCGGTCGGGTCGACGACGCCGACCTCCCCGCGCTCTACGGCTGCGCCGACGTGTTCGCCATGTTGTGTCGCAACCGGTGGCGAGGGCTCGAACAGGAGGGGTTCGGCATCGTGTTCCTCGAAGCCGCGGCCGCCGGCGTCCCCTCGGTCGCCGGGCGCAGCGGGGGATCGGCCGAGGCGGTGCTGCACGATGCAACGGGTCTGGTCGTCGACCGGCCTCGCGACGTGGCCAGCGTGGCCTTCGCCCTCGACCGTCTGCTCGGCGATTCCGGGCGCCGTGAGGCCATGGCGCTCAACGCCCGTTCCCGGGTCGAGCAACACTTCACCTACGACCACGGCGCCGCCACCCTCTCCGGCGCCCTCGACCGGTTCGATGTGGTCGCGACGATCAGCCGGGATGTTCCCGACGAAGATTCGCCCCCGGGCCCCGAGGTCGGACCTTGACGGCTGATCCGAACCCTTCTGCCGGCGACCCCTCCGGTCGAGCGCCCATGGCGGCGACGGCGGGTCAGGGCATCATCCGGGCCTCGGTGATCGGTACGGCCATCTTCACCGTGCTGGCCCTGGCGGCGTTGGCCACCGACGCGCTGGTCCCGGTCTTCGTCATCGTCTCGTTGTTCATGTTCTCGGCCGGGAGCGGGGTGTTCCTCCTCGCCTTCCTCCGGGCCGTCGACCGCAGCCGCACCGAGGCCATCGGGATCGGCGGCTTGTTCTTCGGGGCCGGATCCACCCCGGGTCGGGTGCAGGCGCTGCTGATGGCATCACTCGCCGTCGAGGTGGTCGTCTCGATCGCCGTGGCCGTCATCCGTCTCTACACCGCTCTCGCCTTCGGCACGCTGACCCCCATGTGGGCGCTCGGGTTGGCCGGCCTCTGGGTCGCCCGGTACGGCGCCTTCCCCGCCCGGGCGGCCGATCCGACCCGTACCGCCCTCCGCGACGCCGATCGGGCCGCCCACCGGCGCCCGGCCGAACCAGGGGCCCCCACCGAGGCGTCACCTCCGTCCCCGACGGGCCCCGAGCGTCCGGATGGGGCGTCGAGCCCCGCGGACTCGCCCGAGTAACGTCACCCGGGCACGGCAACGGTCGGCGAGGAGGGTTTCGATGGTCGAGCAGGCGAGAGAGCAGATCCGGATCGACGCGTCGGTCGACCGTTGCTTTGCGACGCTCACTGATTTCGAGTCCTATCCCGAATGGGCCGGGGATCTGAAGCAGGTGTCGGTGGTCGAGCACGACGACGACGGCCGGCCCGTGGTCGTCGAGTTCCGGGCCGCGGCCATGGGTCGCAGCACCACCTACCAACTTCGCTACGACTACTCGGGCGCGCCCAACCGACTGGGCTGGGCGCTCGTCACCGGCGACCTGCCTCGCGAGCTCGACGGCGCCTACGTGCTCGACGCCGCGCCCGACGCCGCGCCCGACGCCGCGCCCGACGTCGCGTCGTCCACCGATGTCGTCTACGAGTTGGCCATCGATCTCGTATACCCCATCCCCGGTTTCGTCAAGCGACGGGCCGAGGCCCGGATCATCAAGACCGCGCTCATCGAGCTCAAGGCTCGCGTCGAGGGTGCCCCCCGCCCCGACCTCGACCTCGACGACGACTGACCCGGACTCGCCCGTGCGGATCCTGCTGTTCACCGGCAAGGGCGGGGTCGGCAAAACGACGACAGCCGCGGCCACGGCCCTGCGGTGCGCCGACGAGGGCCACCGCACCCTCGTGCTGTCCACCGACCCAGCCCACAGCCTGGCCGACGCCTTCGCCGAACCCCTCGCCGATCGTCCGGTCCAGATCGCCGATCGGCTCTGGGGCCAGCAGCTCGACGCCCGGGCGCGGATGGAGGAGTCGTGGAGCGAGATCCGGGCGTGGTTGCTCGACGTCTTCGCCTGGGCGGGCGTGGAAGGGATCGAGGCCGAAGAGCTGGCCGTGGTTCCAGGGCTCGACGAAGTGTTCGCTCTCGCCGACCTGGCCGACCACGTCGCGTCGGGGGAGTGGGATGTCGTCGTCGTCGACTGCGCCCCCACGGCGGAGACCCTGCGGCTGTTGTCGCTCCCGGATGTGGCCGCCTGGTACATGGACCGGCTCTTCCCCGTCGGGCGAAGGCTGAACCGCGTGGTCGGTCCGGTGCTGGGGCGGATCACGTCGCTCCCGATCGCCGGCGACGAGGTGTTCTCGGCCACCAACCAGGTCTACGCTCGCCTGCAGACGGTCAAAGGTCTCCTCGCCGACCCCGACACCGCCAGCGTGCGGCTCGTGGTGAATCCTGAGCGAATGGTGATCGCCGAGGCGCGGCGCACCGCCACCTATCTCGCGCTGTTCGGGTACGGCGTCGACACCGTGGTTGCCAACCGCATGCTGCCAGCGGCCGTCACCGACCCGTGGTTCGACCGATTGAGGGCATCGCACGCCGAGCACCTCGAGGCCATCCGTGAAGGCTTCGCTCCCGTGCCCGTCCTCACCGTCGATCTGGCTCCGGTGGAACCGATCGGTGTCGACGCCCTCCGATCCTTTGCCGCCGAGCTGTACGGCGAGTCGAGCGCCGCTGCGGTCCGCCATCGCGGTGAACCGATGCGGGTCGAGACAGTGGATGGCGTGCATCGGCTGGTGCTGTCGCTTCCCTTCGGCGAGCGGGGTGAGCTCGACCTCGGCCGTCGCGACGACGAGCTGCTGGTCCGTCTCGGACCGTATCGGCGCGCCCTGATGCTCCCGGACTCGCTGCGAACGCGTGCGGTGGCCGGGGCCCGGTTGCGCGAAGGTGAGCTGGTGGTGGAGTTCACGTGAGGGCGACGGAGTGAGCGCAGACCCCGAAGAGGACCCGCCCCTCGAGCCGGCAGTTGCCTCGCTCCAGGCGGCGGCCCGGCAGCTCATCGTGGCGGCGCGGGGCCTGCTCGACGCCGCCGAAGCGGCGGTTGACGACCCAAAACTGGTGCGTGATGCCGTCGGGGCAATCGGCGATCTGGCCCAGGAGGCCGCCCGCATGGCTTCGGCCGCCAGTCGCCGAACGGCTGGCCCGGACCCCGCTCGGGACGGCGAGGCGAGCGGCGAGGACGACGGCGGTGGCGTCCAGCACATCGTCGTCGACTGAATCAAGGCTCAACCACTCGGCCCGTGACGTGGATACCGCGAGCCGGGAACGGCGCCTGGCCGGCGAGCGCCTCGATGACGCGTCCGTGCGGGCCGACATGCAGCCGGAGGACGAGGCGGCTCTGGCTCGAACTCATGAGCGGGTGATCGACGCCGAGCGCAAGGTCTCGGGCCTTCGTTCCCGATCGGGGCAGCGCAAGCTGGCCGAGGCGGAGATGACCGAGATGGCCGAGGCGCGCTCGGCGCTCCTCGACGCCGCCCTCGGGGCCGATCGTCGGGCTGCCGATCAGGCTCTGGTGGTGGCCGCTCGGGTGCTCGACGAGGCTGGACCCGACGCCCACGACCTGATGGCGTCCCTCCTCGAGCCCTCCAGCACGGTGCACACGGCTCGACCAGGATGGTCGGAGATCGATGCCGAGGCGATCGAGTTCTACCTACTGGCTCGTCTGGCGGCCCAGCGACAGGTCTCCTACGCAGGGTCGGTCCCGATGATCATCGACGACGCGATGGCCGGGGTCCCCGCTGCTGATGTGCGTCGGATTCTCCAGGGTCTCGGCAAGATGGCCGAGTCGGTACAGATCGTGTTCATGACCGACGATCCGGTTGTCATGGAATGGGCGGAGAGCCGACCCGACGACGCGTCAGCGGCGGGGACTGTCGCCTCGGTCGCCGAGTCGGTCCTCTGATTCGTCTCGGCCCATTCGCCCGCTCGCGGGTCGTGGACAGGGCAGTAGCATTTCTCTCGCACCACGAGCGAGGAGAGACGTTTGCCCCTCATCACCGACGCAGCGGTCAAGGAGTTGGCGGCCTTTCGGAGCCCTGGTGTACCGGTGGTTTCGGTCTATCTCGACGTTGACGGTCGACGGCAGGTCCTCCGCCAGGACGTCGAGCGGCAGTTCGATCGGCTGACCCGCGACGTCGTGTCCCGATCCGACGGTGCTTCTGCGCTCGAGGACGTGAAACGGATAGCCGACTATCTGTCTTCCGGCCTCGACCGCTCGGGGGTTCGTGGTCTGGCGATCTTTGCCTGCTCGGCCCATGGCTTGTGGAAGGTCGTTCCCCTTCCGGTGCCGGTGGCGCCGAGCATCCACGTCAACCGCAGCCCTGCCGTGGGTCAGCTCGAAGCCGTGGTGCAGGAACTCGAGCCGCTGGGGTTGTTGTTCGTCGACCGCCAGCGGGCGCGAATGTTCGTCTACCAGATGGGCGAGCTCATTGATCGGAGCGAGCTCTTCGACGCGCTGGCCCGCAACGACTTCGACCGTCACGACGAGGCCAGCCGAGGATCAGACCGGTTGGATCATCGTGTCGACGAGGCGGCGCTGCGCCATCTCCGCCATGCCGTCGCCGTGGCTTTTCAGCTGTTCCACGACCACGGGTTCGCCAATCTCGCCCTGGGGGGTGCCGACGAGATCCTGGGAACGGTGGAGGGCCTCTTGCACCCTTACCTGCGGGAACGTCTCCGCGCCCGGGTCAATGTGGCGGTCACTGCTGGGGATGCCGAGGTCCGCGCCGTCGCCCTCGAGATCGAGAAGGAGATCGAACGGGCCAAGGAAGCGGCGGTGGTGCAGCAGCTTCGTGACGGCGTGGGCGCCGATTCGCGAGCGGCGGCCGGTCTGTCCGAGGTGCTCGCCGCCCTCGGCGAGCGTCGGGTCGCCACCCTCGTCGTCTCCCAGGGATTCGTCGAAGCCGGATGGCGGTGCGGGGAGTGCGGGACGCTGGCGGCGAAGGGGCCGGCGTGCCCAGTCGAAGCGTCGCCGATGGAGCGGATCGATGATGTCGTCGAGGAGGCGGTCCAGCAGGCGATGGCCCAGGGCGCGAAGGTCGAGGTGTGCATCGGCAACGCCGATCTCGATGTGCTCGGGCGTGTCGGTGCTCTGCTCCGCTACTGAGCCCGGGCCGTCGTGGAAGGTGTCGAGGGGCACGCGCTCGTGAAGGGCCGGGTCCTGATCGGTATCGATGTCGGGGGCACGAAGGTGCTCGGGAGTGCGCTCGACCGCTCGAATCCGGCGATCTCCCTCGCCGGCCATCGACTCGATACTCCGGATGGGGCCGACGCCATCGTCGATGCGGTCACCGAAATGGTGCGCCTGCTTCAGCACATGCTCGCCGATGCCGGTCATCCACCGGCGGTGGCGGTGGGCGTCGGCATGCCCGCGCTCGTGGCGCTGGACGGATCGATGCGGTTCGCGACGCACCTCCCCGAGGTCGCCGATCTCCCCATGGCCCGAGTGCTCAGCGAGCGCCTCGGGGTGCCGGTCACCCTCGACAACGATGCCAACTGCGCGGTGGTGGCGGAGGCAACCATCGGAGCCGCCGTTGGTCGTGACGAGGTGCTGTTGGTCACTCTCGGTACCGGGATCGGTGGAGGGATCTTGACTGGGGGACGGCTGTTGCGAGGAGCGCGGGGCTTCGCTGGCGAACCGGGCCACATGATGGTCGACCGCAAGGGCGTGGCCTGTCCTTGCGGTCGAAGGGGATGTTGGGAGCGCTACGCCTCAGGCAGTGGGCTGGGCCAACTGGGCCGGGACGCCGCCGCCGAAGGGCGGGCGCCGGCTGTGTTGGGGAGGGTCGACACGGTGGCCGACATCCGCGGTGAGCACGTCGTCGATGCCGCGTCTGCCGGTGATCCCGGGGCGCTGGCGGTGATGGCCGAGTTCGGCTGGTGGGTGGCGGCCGGTCTGGCCAACCTCGTGAACGTCCTCGACCCCGAGGTGATCGTGCTCGGCGGCGGACTGGTCGACGCGGGTGACCTGCTGCTCGAACCGGTGCGATCCAGTTACGACACGCTCACTCTCGGCGGGGTGACCAATGGCGCTCCGCCGATCGTGCCGGCCCGGCTGGGGTCGGGAGCGGGAGCCATCGGTGCGGCCCTGGTGGCGGACGCGGAGCGATGATCCGCGGTCCGGGAATCGGGCGGGTGGCCGGTACTGTCGCACCATGGAGTTCCGCCGCATCACCTCGCTCCCCCCGTACGTCTTCACGATCATCGACTCGCTGAAGGTCGAGGCCCGCCACCAGGGTGTCGACGTCATCGACCTGGGGTTCGGCAACCCCGACCTCCCTTCGCCGGAAATCGCCGTGGAGAAGCTGGCCGAGGCGGCCCACAACACCCGCAACCACCGGTACTCGGCCAGCCGGGGCATCCCCAAGCTCCGTGAGGCCATCGCCGGGTACTACGCCACGCGATTCGGGGTCGATCTCGATCCCGACACCGAGGTCATCAACACCATCGGCGCCAAGGAGGGGTTCTCCCACCTTATGTGGACGCTCCTCCAGCCCGGCGATGCCGCGTTGGTGCCGTCGCCGTCGTACCCGATCCACATCTACGGACCGCTGCTGGCCGGTGCCGACATCCGCGAGGTACCACTCGGTACCGGCGACGAGTTCTTCGACAACCTCCGTGAGGCATGGGCGTACTCGTGGCCCAAGCCCCGGGTGATCGTCATGTCGTTCCCGCACAACCCGACGACGACCTGTGTCGATCTGCCGTTCATGCAGAAGGTCGTCGACTTCGCCCGTGAGCACGACGTGGTCGTCGTCCACGACAACGCGTATGCCGACCTCGGGTTCGACGGGTACCGCCCGCCGTCGATCCTCCAGGCCGAGGGAGGCAAGGAGGTCGCCGTCGAGCTCTACTCGATGACCAAGTCCTTCTCGATGGCGGGCTGGCGCGTGGCTTTCATGCTCGGCCGCGCCGATGTCATCGCCGCGTTGGCGAAGCTCAAGAGCTACCTCGATTACGGCACGTTCCAGCCCATCCAGATCGCGGCGACGGTCACCCTCAACGAGGCCCCCGAGATCCCCGTCGAGGTGAACAAGATCTACCAGAACCGTCGCGACGCGCTCTGTGAGGGGCTCAACCGCATCGGTTGGCCGGTAGAATCGCCTCGGGGCACCATGTTCACGTGGGCGCCGATCCCCGAGCAGTACCGCGACATGGGATCGATCGAGTTCGCTTCGTACCTGGTGCGCGAGGCCCACGTCGCGGTGTCACCGGGCGTCGGGTTCGGCCACGGCGGAGACGGGCACGTGCGGTTCGCGCTGATCGAGAACGAGCAGCGCACCCACCAGGCCGTTCGCAACCTCCGCAAGGCGCTCACCCGGCTCGAGGGCTGAGGGCGCCGACCCGACCGAAGGCCCGGGCCCCGGCGCCGATGGTAGGGGCGCGCCGAGGGCACCGAGGCAGAAGGCGACCACCTCGTCGGCGACCGCTTCGGGCGAGCGCCGCTCGTCGGCCAGGAACCGCCGGGCCACATGGACCATCACCCCGAGTATGGCGTGGGCCTGGAGGGTGGGGTCGGTGTCGCGGATCAGCCCGGCGGCGCTGGCATCGCGGAGATGGCGGACCGCATCGGCCACGGCCACGTCGGTGCCCTTGCGCAGCGCCGCAGCGAAGCGTTCCTCGGTGCGGGCGAACTCGGTCACCTCGTTCACCGGCCCGTGGTCGACGTACCACTGCAACGAGGCCCGGATCCCCCGCTCGATCCTCAGCACCGGGTCGTCGATCCCGGCGATGGCCTGTTGCTGGCAGCGCCGCAGGTCCTTCTGGGCTTCCTTGAGGATGGCGAGCAGCAGGGCGTCTTTCGACTCGAAGTACCAGTAGAAGACGCCCTTGCCCACACCGATACCCAGCACGATCTCGGCCACGGAGGTGGTGTGGTACCCGCTCTCGGCGAACCTCGTCGTGGCGTGATCCATGAGCTGGCGCCGCCGCTCCTCGCCACGGGGGGTCAGTCGGCGGTCCATCTCGGCACCGTACCGCAGGCCTCGATCGGCCGGTCAGCGTCGCGGGGGCCGCTGTCCGCCCGCGACGAGAACGCTTCGCGTGCTCGTCGTGTCCCCGAAACATCCCGTTCACCCCGTCCCCGTACGGTCATCTCCATGAAGACCACCTACATCGTTCGTGTGTGGATGCCGGATCGCCCGGGTGCGCTCGGTGCGCTCACGAGTCGCATCGGCGCAGTGGGTGGTGATGTGGTGGGCATCGACATCCTCGAACGGGGTGCCGACCGGGTCATCGATGAACTGGTGGTGGAGCTACCGGGCGAGGAGCTGGTCGATCTGCTGGTGGCCGAGATCCAGGAAGTCGACGGAGTCGATGTCGAGGATGTGCGCTTGGTGGCTCTGGCCCTTCACGATCCTCGCCTCGATGCCCTCGAGACGGCGGCGATCCTCGTCGGCGCCCCCACCCCGGAGGAGGCGATCGAGGAGCTCTGCACCCACGCCGTGCGCACCATCGGGGCGAACTGGGGGGCGATCATCGAACTCGAGAGTGACCGGCTGGTCGTCGCCGTGGGCGACGTGCCTTCGCCCGGATGGTTGGCGGCTTTCGTGGCCGGGAGCCAGAACTCGGCTCGACTGGCCGGTGAATCGTCCGGACCGAGCGATGTGGCCTGGTCACCCCTGCCGTCGGCCCGTCTGGCCCTCGTGCTCGGGCGCGACGGGCAGGCGTTCAGAGCTCGAGAACGGAGGCAGGCCGCGGCGTTGGCTCGTATCGTCGACACCCGGTTTCGCGAGCTCCGAGCCATGAGATCTCGCCTCAGCCACCCCTCGGTGAACCACTAGGCGAACTCGGCTCCCCATCAGGCCGGCCGGGTGCCAGGTGTCGGGGGCCGGGCGGGGGTGGGTCAGGGCGGGGCCTCCCAGGCCAGGGTTCGCTCCACCCCGCGGAGCCATCGAGCATGGGCGGCATCAGCGGACTCGGACGAGATCGTCGGTCCGATCTCCACGTCGAGGTGCCAGTTGGCGATGATGTCGTCGAACGATCCCCAAACCCCTTCGGCCAGCCCGGCGAGGTAGGCGGCGCCGAGGGCGGTGGTCTCTCTCACCACTGGGCGGGCGATCGGGATGCGGAGCTGGTCGGCCTGGAGGGCGAGCACCAGATCGGAGGCGGCGCCCCCGTCGGCGCGCATGGCGGTGAGGGGTCGGCCCCGGGCCGAGACCATGGCGTCGACGACGTCGCGGGTCTGGAAGGCCATGGCGTCGAGGGCGGCGCGGGCCAGATGCCCCCGACCCGAGCCACGGGTCAGCCCGAGGACGGCGGCCCGGGCGTACGGATCCCACCAGGGGCTCCCGAGGCCGGAGAAGGCGGGCACCAGCACCACCCCGCCGCTGTCGGGCACCGATTCGGCCAGTGGACCGATGTCCTCGGAGCGCTCGATGATGCCCAGGCCGTCGCGTAGCCACTGCACCGTGGCGCCGGTCGCGAACACGGCCCCTTCGAAGGCGTACACCGTTTCGATCGAGCCGTCAGCGATCGGTGTCGTCCAGGCGATCGTCGTCAACAGGCCTTCGACCGGGTCGGGGCAGGTCGAGCCCACGTTCATGAGCACGAAGCTGCCGGTGCCGTAGGTGGTCTTGGCCATACCGGGGGCGAAGCAGGCCTGTCCGAAAAGGGCGGCCTGTTGATCGCCGGCCACACCGCTCACGGGGATGCCGGCGCCGCAGGCCGCGGCGTCGGTGGTCAGCCCGAAACGTCCGCTCGAGGGGCGCACCTCGGGCAGGACGTGGGTGGGCACGCCGAGCAGATCGGTCATCTCCGTCGACCACTGGGTGGTGGTGATGTCGAACAGCAGCGTGCGACTGGCGTTGGTGGTGTCCGTGGCGTGGACACCCCCGCTGGTGAGCTTCCACAGCAGCCAGGTGTCGACGGTGCCCACGGCCAGATCGCCGGTGGGGGCGATCCCTCCCGTGGTGAACAGCCACTCGAGCTTCGTGCCCGAGAAGTACGGGTCGAGGACGAGACCGGTGACCCTGCGCACCATCGGCAGGTGGCCGGCCGCCTCCAGGTCGTCGCATCGGGGGGCCGTGCGGCGGTCCTGCCACACGATCGCTCGGTGCAAGGGCGCACCGGTCCGGCGGTCCCAGACGACGACGGTCTCGCGTTGAGTGGCGATACCGAGCGCGACGATCGGCAACCCTGCGTCCCTCGCGCCGGCGGACACCTCGGCGAGCACCACCTGGATGGCCGACCAGATCTGCTCGGCATCGTGCTCGACCCATCCGGGCCTGGGGAAGTACTGGGGGAACTCCCGATACGAGGAGAATCTCGGGTGTCCGCGTTCGTCGAAGGCGATGGCCCGCACCCCGGTGGTGCCGGCGTCGAGAGCGATGACGACGGGCATCGCCCGAGCGTAGGACGTCATCCTCACGTCATCTCGAGTTTGCCTCGTGTCGACCGACTCCAGCGGTCGACCGAAGTAGGGTCGGCGCCGCCTGCGACGTCGGGCGAAACGATCGAGACGGAGGATGTCGATGCGAGTGGCGATGCTCACCGGGGGTGGCGACTGCCCGGGGCTCAATGCCGTCATGCGAGCGGTGGTGCGCAAGGGTGAACGTCACTACGGCGACGAGCTCGTCGGCTTCCTCGATGGTTGGCGAGGGGTCATCGACGGCACCGTCCGGCCCCTCGACGTCGAGGCCCTTCGGGGCACGCTCCCACGCGGGGGCACGATCCTCGGCTCGTCGCGCACCAACCCGTTCAAGATCGACGGGGGCGTCGACGCCTGCCGGTCGTCGATGGACCGCCTCGGGATCGATGCCCTCATCGCCATCGGGGGGGAGGACACCCTCGGCGTGGCCGACAAGCTGTACCACCTGGGGGAGCACGTCGTCGGCGTGCCCAAGACGATCGACAACGACCTCTCGGGCACCGAGCTGACGTTCGGCTTCGACACCGCAGTGCAGGTCGCCGTCGATGCCATCGATCGATTGCACACCACTGCCGAGTCGCACCACCGGGTCATGGTCGTCGAGGTGATGGGCCGCCACGCCGGGCACATCGCGACGTGGTCTGGCATCGCCGGAGGCGCGGCGATGATCCTGATCCCCGAGGAACCCTTCGACATCGACGCGGTGTGCGATGCCTTGCGCCGCCGCCACGAGAAGGGCAACTACGCCTCGATCGTCGTGGTGGCCGAAGGGGCCGTGCCGGTGGAGGGCACCATGGAACTGCAGTCCGGCGATGTTGACCAGTTCGGTCATGTGAGGCTCGGTGGGGTGGCCAACCGCCTGGCCGAGGCGATCGAGGACCGAACCGGTTTCGAGACGCGACAGACCATCCTGGGCCACGTGCAGCGCGGCGGTACTCCGACCGCTTTCGACCGGGTGTTGGCCACGAGGTTCGGGGTCGCCGCCATCGACGCCGTCCACGACGGAGCCTTCGGCCAGATGGTGGCCCTTCAGGGTGGGGAGATCGTGCGGGTGCCGCTCACCGACGCGGTCGGCACGCTCAAGACCGTCGACCCAGCGCTCTATCACGGGGTGGCCGAGGTCTTCTTCGCCGGCTGACCCGCGAGCCGCAGCCGTCCGGAGAGGGGCTCCGTCAGGGGATGGTGGAGGTGGTGACAACGGCGCCGGGAAGCCGATTCTGCGGGATCTCGCGAGGGGCCTCGTCGGCATCGATCCCGCAGCCTCCCGTCGCCACCAGGCTCAGCACGGCGACCAGTACGAGGGCCGCCCGCCTCCAACGCGTCGGCCGGCGGGCCCTCACGACGCCGCTCCGCCGGGATCGACGGTCTTTGGTGTATCGACGATCGGGAGCTCAACGACGAAGCGAGCGCCGGGCTCGCCGTCGAGTCGGTCCTCCACCCACACGGTCCCACCGTGCAGGCGGATGTGTTCGTCGACCAGGGCGAGGCCCAGCCCCACACCGCTGTCGGTGGAGCGGTTCCCGCTCTCGGAGCCACGGGAGAAGCGGTCGAAGATGATGGGCCGGTCCTCGGGGGGGACGCCGCTCCCTCGGTCTGCGACGGCGATGTGGAGTTGGTCGTCGACCACCTCGAGGGTGACCGAGGTGGCCCCACCCGCATACTTCCCAGCGTTGTCGAGCAGGTTGGCGATCACCCGACCGAACCGTCGCTTGTCGACCCGGACGATCACTTCGCTGACCTCGGGTTCGTAGCGAACCGGGACGCCTCCACCGGCGAGGACGCTCACAGCTTGAATGACGATCTCCACCGCCACCACCTCTTCGAGGTGCAACTTGATGGCCCCGACGTCGAATCTCGAGATCTCGAGGAGGTCCTCGACGAGCTGTTGGAGCCGGTCCACGTCGGCTGACAGCAGCACCAGGGCCGTCTGGGCCCGGTCGGGCATGTCGTCCCGTGAGTTCTCCAGGACCTCGACCGTGGCCGACAGCGTCATCAAGGGGGAGCGCAGCTCGTGGCTGACCTCGGACGCGAAACGGGCGTCGCGTTCGAGACGGCTCTCGAGGGCTCGGGCCATCTCGTTGAAAGATACGGCGATGAGGTCGAGGTCAGGGTCGTTGCCCACGGGCAGGCGGGTGTCGAGGCGTCCACCGGCGATGGCTTCGGCGGCGCGACCCACTTCGAGCAGCGGCGTGAACACGCGTCGGCCCCCCCAGAACCCCAGCAGGCCCCCGGCGATGGTGGTGAGGGCCGCCGCCCCGAGGAGGGAGATGGCCAGGCTGTCGAGGGTGGCTCGCACGTCGATCAGCGAGACGCCCTCGAAGTACTGCGCCTCGCGAGCGGCGACCGGGATCCCGACGACGAGGTACGGCTGCCCCGCAACGACGGTCCGCATACGTGCCGCCCGGCCTGCGGCGACTGCGTCGCGTAGCTCCACCGGGATGTCGTCGCGCCCGAAAACGGCGTTGTCGCGTGCCGACCACTCGCCCTGGTCGAGCAGCACCGGTTGGGCACCCTCGGGGGTGGGTAGTGAGCCGAGGACCTCCTTGGCCTCCTGGGGAAGGGCCGATGGCGTGAGGCGTTCGGCGAGCCGTTGGGCGTTCGAGAGCGCCTGGGCCACGGCGGAGTCCTCGCGTTGGGCCAGCAAGTTCTCGCGGGTCAGGCCGAAGGCCACCACCGCCAGGACCGTCGACAGCACGAGTGCACCCAGGGCGAAGGTGAGGGTGAGGCGCGTACGGAGGCCCAGATGGCCCCAGCCCCGGACCCTCCGGCGGGGGCTGGAAGGGGAGGAACGGGTCTGCACCGGTCGCGCCTCGGCCGTGACGTTTCGGGCATCGACGTCGGGGGAGGCGGTCACCGGAGGCTGATGCTACGCCTGGAGCTTGTAGCCCAGCCCTCGGACGGTGAGGACGTGGCGAGGGTTGGCCGGATCGGCCTCCACCTTCATTCGAAGCCGTCGGACGTGGACGTCGACCAGCCGCCCGTCACCGAAGTAGCCGTAGCCCCACACCCGTTCGAGGAGCACCTCCCGGCTGAACACCCGTCCCGGGCTCGAGGCCAACTCGACGAGCAATCGGAACTCGGTCTTGGTGAGGTGGACCTCGGCGCCGTCGCGCAGCACGACGCCCTCGTCGGGAATGATCTCGAGGTCTCCGAAGCGCAGGTGGGTGGCGGCGGGATCGGCGGCGCGCGCCCGGCGCAGCAGGGCGCGGATCCGGGCCGACAGTTCCTTCGGAGCGAAGGGTTTGGTGAGGTAGTCGTCAGCGCCGGCTTCGAGCCCGGCGACGACGTCGTGGGTGTCGGCTCGGGCCGTGACCATCACGATCGGCACATCGCTCACCCGCCGGATCGAGCGACACACGTCGAACCCGTCCATCCCGGGGAGCATGATGTCGATGAGGACCACGTCGGTGGGGTGGAGGGTGAAGGTCTGGAGGGCTTCCTCGCCGTTCTCCGCTTCTTCGACGGTCCAGCCTTCGTCCTCGAGGGCCATCTTCACGGCCGTGCGGATCCGTTCGTCGTCTTCGACCGTCAGGATGCGCGTGCCCATAGGTCCACCATCGTGCCCGATGCAGCCCCCTGACGTGCGCATCTCTCCGAGGATTTCTGCGATTCGTCATGGCCGACGCGAACGCGAGGATCGTGTCGCGGCCTTGCGTCGTCTGGCTCTGCGGGCGGCGCGTCCGGAGTTGGCCGCCGAAGTCGAGGGAAGCGACGGCGGGGTCCGGCTCGGCCCCGCGCTCGCTGCCCTCGACGCCCGGACAGGAAGGGCTAGGCCTGGCCAGCGCCGGCGGTGCGGAGGAGTTGGCGCAAGGGCTCGAAGAGCGCGGGTGGCGCGGCGAGGCAGAAGTCACCCGAGATGGTGTCGCCGTCGAGGTCGCCGATCTGGGCCCCGGCCTCCCGGGCGATGAGTGCACCGGCGGCGTGGTCCCAGGGCTGGAGGCCCTTCTCGTAGTAGGCGTCGACGCGTCCGCAGGCCACCGAGCACAGGTCGACCGACGCTGCGCCCATGCGGCGGATGTCGCGGATGAGAGGAATGACGTGGCGCAGCACCTCGGCCTGACGGAGGCGCCGCTCGGCTTCGTAGCTGAACCCCGTGGCCACGAGGGCGTGGGCGAGGCGTTTCTCGTCGGAGGCGTGTAGCGGCTCGTCGTTGCGACGAGCCCCAGCACCGGCGCAGGCGGTGAAGACGTCACGACGGAGGGGATCGTGCACCACCCCGACCAAGGTGCCCGTTGCTGACCGGGCCGCGATCGACACCGCGAACCCGGGCAGCGCGTAGAGGTAGTTGGTGGTGCCGTCGATGGGATCGATCACCCACTCGATCCCGGACGTGCCGGCCACGTCGGTGCCTTCCTCACCGATCACGGCGTCGTCGGGCCGGGCCTGGCGGAGCCGATCGACGATGAGCTGCTCGGCGGCCCGGTCCATCTCGGTCACCATGTCGGTGCCGCTCGACTTCGTGTCGACGCTCCCGCGGGCGCGGGTGAGTCCGTCCAGCAGCAGCGTCGCGGCTTCAGCGGCCACGGCGACGGCCAGAGCCAGCAGGGCCGGTCCGTCCGGGAGCGTGGCAGCGGCCGGTGGGGTGGCCACTCAGCGGACCCGCGGGGGACCGGACTTGGTCGTGGGCGCCCGGCGGCTCCGCCGGTCCGGGGTCGGGGCGGCCCCTCCCCTCTCCTGGATGGTGTGCCACTCGCCCATGGCTCGAAGGGTCAGTACCGCGACCACTGCTGTTCCTCCCGCGGCGACAACCGCGCCGAGGAGGGCGCTCAACCCGATGATGAGGGTGCAGTCGCCGTCGGAACACTGCAGCTCGGCCACCCCGTAGCCGATGAAGCCACCGGCGGCACCGGCCAGCACGATGGCCGCGAAGGCCAGCACCCTCGCACCGACCGACGGAAGCGCACTGGGGGCGACGCGGCCCGACGAACGTGGGGATGCGCCCGGACTCCGGTCGGTGGGCTCGTCGGCGTCACTCACCCCTTCAGCCTACCGAGACGCCGCGGCCGCCATTTCCTTGGCCTTCCGGTGTCCGGCTCTACGATGGGGCCGTGAAGCCTCTGGTCATCCTGCCCACCTTCAACGAGGTCGAGAACATCGTCGAGGTCCTCGACCGGGTGCGTGAAGCCGTGCCGGAGGCCGATGTGCTCGTCGTGGACGATGGCAGCCCCGACGGTACCGCCGACCGGGCCGAGCAATGGGCCGAGGCCAACGGTGGTGGTCTCTCGGTACTGCGCCGAGCGGGCAAGCAGGGACTGGGGTCGGCCTATCGGGCCGGGTTCGCCCGAGGCCTCACCCAGGGGTACGACGCCCTCATCGAGATGGATTCGGACCTCTCCCACGACCCGGCGGCGCTCCCGGCGCTCATCAGCGCCGTCGACAGCGGCGCCGACCTGGCCATCGGCTCGCGCTACGTCCCCGGGGGCAGCATCCCGGCATGGCCCAAGTACCGCGAGTATCTGAGCCGCGGCGGCAACCGCTACGCCTCGTTCCTCCTCGGGCTCCAGGTTCGAGATGCCACCGCCGGTTTCCGTTGCTACGCGGCGGCGATGCTCTCTCAGATCGACCTCGACACCATCACCGCCGATGGCTACGGCTTCCAGATCGAGATGGCCTACGCAGTTGCCAATCGTGGCGGCCGGATCGTCGAGGTGCCGATCCGGTTCACCGACCGGATCCGCGGGACCTCGAAGATGTCGGGGCGGATCGTGTTCGAGGCTCTCGTCCTGGTCACATGGTGGGCCGTGCGCGACCGATTGTTGCGCCGAGGTCACCGGGCGTGAGCGATCAGGCTGACCCGGGTCGAGGAACCCCACATCTCAAGGATGAGGTGGGGTCTGCCGATGGAACACAGATGACTACGGCGACGCTCACCCTGCTCCCTTCGCGGCGGTTGGGGGCGATCCTGGCCGAGCGCCGGATGTTGATGTCGAGCACGGTTGCCGAGGTCGCCGATGGTTCATCCTTCACCGAGACCCAGCTCCTCGAGATCGAGGCCGGTGCGGCCCCACTCACCGAGGCCCGTATCGACGCGATGATCGCCGCCTACGGCATGCACCCGGATGACTTGTTGTCCCAGCGCGCTCAGGTCGTGGTCGACCTGGACCGCGGCCAGCTGCTCGTGGCCGAACAGGCCTCGGTTCTCGATCTGGACGCCCCCACCGCCGACGAGGTGCTCGGGGCCTACCTGTCATTGCTCTACGTCCTGCGCCGCACCACGCCCGGGACCCCGCTCATCCTGCGGACGCACGACCTGGGCATCCTCGCCCGTTCGGTGCGACTCGCCGAACCCGAGGTCGAGGCCCGGCTGGTCGGCCTCATGGCCCGGCCCACGCCCGAGATCGAAGTCCTCCACCGGTCTCTTCGGCGCAAGCTCGTCGCGCCGGTGATCGGCGCCGTGGTCGTCGTGGGTGCGCTGGGAGTGTTCCTGGTGGTGCGGGCCGACAGCCAGCCGGCGATGCCCCCCCCACCCTCCACCACGCCCACCCCCTCCACGCGACCGGGGGCGATCGAGGTGCCGTTGAATCCTGAGGTGTCGCTCCTGCCTCCTGCGGTGCAGACCCGCAACGACGATGGGACCCCGGGTCCCGTGATCACCGGCCCATAGGGGCCGAGGTGTCGCCACGACGACAGGTACCGTGGCCCGATGCGTGAGTGGCTGGTCGGGGGAGCAGTGATCGAGGGGCCGGAAGGGCTCCTCCTGGTCCACAACCGCCGTAGCGACGGGCGCCACGACTGGAGTCCCCCCGGTGGGGTCATCGACGCCGGCGAGACGCTGGTCGAGGGGCTGACCCGCGAGGTCGTCGAAGAGACCGGTCTGGTGGTCACCGAGTGGGGCGGACCGCTCTACGAGATCGAGGCCGAGGCCCCCGACATGGGCTGGCGACTGCGGGTCCAGGCCTGGCGGGCCATGGCTTGGCACGGGGAGCTCGTCGTGGAAGACCCCGACGGCATCGTGGTCGACGCCCGTTGGGTACCGGGCGAGCGTTGCGCGGAACATCTGGAGGGTTGTTCTCCATGGGTGGCCGATCCGCTCCACGAATGGTTGGCCGGCCCATGGGAAGGGCAACGCCGCTACGGGTACCGGATCGCCGGTGTCGACCCACGTTCGCTCGAGGTCACCAGGGTGTGACCCCCCGACCGACCGTCATCCACGTCGACATGGACGCGTTCTTCGTGTCGGTCGAGCTCCTCGACCGTCCCGAGCTGCGGGGCCGCCCGGTGGTCGTGGGTGGCGACGGCGAACGCGGTGTCGTGGCCGCCGCTTCCTACGAGGCGCGGGCCTTCGGCATCCACTCGTCCATGCCGTCGGTGCAGGCCCGCCGTCGCTGCCCCCACGCCGTGTTCGTGGCCGGTCGCCATTCGCGCTACGCCGAGGTCAGCGCCCGGGTGATGGCCATCTTCCGTGACGTGACCCCGCTCGTGGAGCCGCTCTCGCTCGACGAGGCCTTCCTCGAGGTGGCCGGGGCCGAGCGCCGCCTCGGGCCGGCGCCGCAGATCGCGGCCCATCTCCGGGAGCGCGTCCTCTACGAGGAGGGGCTGTCGTGCTCGGCCGGGGTGGCGACCACCAAGTTCGTGGCCAAGCTGGCTTCACAGGCGGCCAAGCCCACCCCTTCCGAGGCCGGGCCCGTGCCGGGCCTCGGTGTGCGGGTCGTCGAATCGGCGGAGACGTTGA
>JBDNHK010000078.1:0-20236 GCA_041688815.1 Acidimicrobiales bacterium
CACCAGTTCCACCATCAGTGTGGAGAACGTGGTCAATCCCCCCAGGAACCCCACGACGACCAGGCGACGGATCTCGGGGTCGAGGGTGTGGCCGGTGGACCACCCCACGATCACGCCGAGCACCAGGGAACCGGCCCCATTGGCGACGAGAACTCCAGTGGACGGGCCGATGCCGGCGCCGCGTCGAAGGGCCACGTCGAGCAGGTGCCGGGTCAGCGCTCCCAACGCTCCGCCCAGGCCCACCGCGACGAGACCGATCACGGTGCCGCCCACCAGCGTCGACCGAGGGTCAGACCAGTCGCAGCCACGGCGACACCGAGGACCAACGAGACCGCCAGGTAGACCCCGGCCCGCCACACCTGCCCGGCGTCCACGAGCACCACGACCTCGACGGTCAGGGTGGAGAAGGTGGTGAACGCCCCCAGCACACCGGTGCCCCAGAACGAGTGGGCCACCGGTCGGGCCGGTCGTCGTTCGAGCAGCCGCGCCACGACCAGGCCGAGGGCGAACGCCCCGCTCAGGTTGATGAGGAGCGTGGTGGTGGGGAAGCGATCGAGAGCGACGGGCCAAGCCAGGCTGATCCGCCAGCGCAACCAGGCCCCCACCGCGCCACCGAGGGCGACTGCCACCAATCGGGTCGGATCGGTGCGACGCAGGGGATCGATGACGTAGGCCCTCTCAGCGGATCTCGGTGGCGCCGCGCAGGTACGGCAGCAGCGGACCCGGCACCCGCACCGATCCGTCGGGCTGGCGGTGGGTCTCCACCACCGCCGCCCACACCCGGGGTACAGCCAGGGCCGAGCCGTTGAGCGTGTGCACGACCTCGGTCCCCTTTCCCTCGGCCGGTCGGTAGCGGATGTTGGCCCGGCGGGCCTGATAGTCGGCGAACCACGACACCGAGGAGACCTCGAGCCACTGATCGACCCCGGGGGCGTAGACCTCGATGTCGAAGGTGCGGGCGGCGGAGTTGCCGAGGTCACCGGCGCACAGATCGAGCACCCGGTAGGTGAGCCCGAGGTCGGCGATCAGGCTCTCGGCCCGGGCCAGGATCTCGGCGTGGATCTGGGCCGCCTGGGTCGGTGCGGCGTAGGCCAGGAGCTCCACCTTGTCGAACTCGTGGACGCGCAACAGGCCCCGGGTGTCGCGCCCGGCCGAGCCCGCCTCGCGCCGAAAGCACGGGGTGTGGGCCATGAGCCGCATGGGCAGGTCGGACTCGGCGAGGATCTCGTCTCGGGCCAGAGAGGTGAGTGGGACCTCGGCGGTGGGGATGGCCCACAGGTCGTCGCGCTCGAGGTGGTAGGCGTCGTCGACGAACTTGGGCAGGTGCCCCGTGCTCACCATCGTGTCGGTGAGCACGACGGTGGGAGGACGGACCTCCTCGAAGGCATCGGCGTTGCGGTCGAGCGCGGCCTGGCACAGCGCACGGGCCAGAGTGGCGCCCTGCCGGCGGAACATGGTGAACATGGCCCCGCTCATCTTCACCGCCCGCTCGAGGTCGAGGATGCCCAGCTCGGTGCCGATGTCCCAGTGCGGTACCCGCTGGTGCTCGGCCCACGCTGCGGGGTCGTCCCCCGGGCCCACCACCTTGACGATCGGGTTGTCGGCCGGTCCCGCCCCTTCGGGAGCATCGTCCGCCGGCAGGTTGGGAATACCGAGGAGCAGGGTACGCACGGCACCGTTGATCTCGTCGGCCTGGGCGGCGAAAACCTTCTCGCGTTCGCCCAGGGCCCGGCTCTCGGCCTGAGCAGCATCGGCGCCAGCGGAGTCACCTTCGCGCCTCAGCGCCCCCACCTGCTTCGACAGGGCGTTCACCTGCGCCCGAATGCCGTCGCGTTCGGCCCCCAGTTCGCGCGCCCGCGCGTCGAGCGTACGCACCTCGCCCAGCTCTGCCGTTGCGTCGCCACGGCGGGCCAGAGCCGCCTCCACGACGTCGTACTCGGTGCGAATGCGGCGGAGATCGATCACCGGGTGGACGTTAGTGGGCGCCTCCGCGGCAACCGTCCCGGTTGTCTGACCGCCGGCGACCGCCGGTAGCGTCGCCCGGCGTGACCTCTTCCGGAACATCTTCTGCGCCGGCCGTCGAAGTCAACGACCTGGTGGTCCGCTACGGCGAGGTGCGGGCCGTCGACGGGGTGTCGTTCCGGGCGGAACGCGGTGCGGTCACCGCGTTGCTGGGTCCCAACGGTGCCGGCAAGACCACGACCGTCGAGACCCTGGAGGGCTACCGCCGTCCCACCGCCGGGTCGGTGCGGGTACTCGGACTCGACCCGGTGCGCGACCACGCCGCCGTGGTGGAGCGCATCGGCGTCATGCTCCAGGAAGGTGGCGTGTACCCCGGCATCCGACCCGAGGAGATGCTCCGCCTGTTCGCCTCCTACTACGACGACCCCGCCGACCCCGATCTGCTGCTCGAGCGGGTGGGGCTGACAGACCGTCGGCGCTCGGTGTGGCGGCGCCTCTCCGGCGGCGAGCAACAACGGCTCTCGTTGGCCCTCGCGCTCATCGGTCGACCGGACGTGGTGTTCCTCGACGAGCCGACGTCGGGCATCGACCCGGCCGGCCGTCAGATCGTCCGCGAGGTCATCCGTGAGCTGCGCGACGACGGCGTGGGCGTGTTGCTCACCACCCACGATCTCGACGAAGCCGAGCGACTGGCCGACCACGTCGTGATCATCGACCACGGGCGGGTCCTGGCCGACGGCACCCCGGCCGAGCTCATGGCCAGCGGCCAAGCCGACCAGATCCGCTTCGGGGCCCCGCCCGGCGTCGCCGTGGCCAGTTTGTCCAGCCGCCTCGGTGCACCGGTCGTGGAAGGTCCCCCGGGCGAGTACGTGGTCGCGGCCGAAGCGACCCCGGTCACTGTCGCCGCCCTCACCGCCTGGTTGGCCGAGCACGACCTGCCCTTGGCCGATCTCCGGGCCGGCCGACACTCCCTGGAGGACGTGTTCCTCCGCCTCACGGCCGAGGCCGACGCCCGCCGCCGAGACGACACGACCCAGGACCTGCGACCGGGCCGGACGCGACGAAGCAGGCGGGCATGAGGGCACTGACCACCCAAGCTCGCACCGAGCTCGCCCTCAATCTGCGTAACGGTGAACAGCTCCTCGTGGCCATCGCCATCCCGGTGCTGCTTCTGGTGTTCTTCTCCAGCGTCGAGGTTCTCCCGGTCCCCGAGGGAGTGAACGATGCGGTGGACTTCCTGACCCCGGGCATCCTGGCGCTGGCGGTGATGTCGAGTGCCATGGTGAGCCTGGGCATCAGCACCGGCTTCGAGCGCCAGTACGGGGTGCTCAAACGGCTCGGAACCACCCCCCTCGGACGCAGCCGGTGGGTAGCCGCCAAGATCGCCATGGTCCTGGCCCTGCTGGTGATCCAGGGGAGCGTGATCGTCGTCGTCGCCGCCTTCCTGGGCTGGAACCCCGACCCTCGGGCGGCGCTCGCCGTGGTGGCCGTCGTGCTCGGTGCCCTGGCCTTCGGCGGGGTGGGGCTGGTGCTGGCCGGCACCCTGCGGGGCACGGTGAACCTGGCCGTCACCAACGGGCTCTACCTGCTGCTCCTGCTGGCCGGCGGGATGGTCATCCCGCTCGAGAAGCTTCCCGGGCCGATGTCGACGATCGGCGAACTACTCCCGTCGGGAGCGCTCAGCGCCGTGCTTCAGACCATCCTGCGCGAAGGAGCTCCGTCGGCCGGGTCGGCGTGGGTCGTGCTGTTGGTGTGGGCCGTGGCGGCGCCGCTCGCCGCCACCCGGCTGTTCCGATGGGAACCGTGAGGCCTGTCAGCTGGACCGAACCGAGGCGGAGTCGCCGTACCAGAGGCGGAACATGGTGAGCATCATCACGTACACGCCGAGCGCCAACAAGAGGCCCGAGTAGAACGCCCACGTGAGGATCGGCTTGTCGAACTTCAGGTGCATGAACACCCAGGCCACCGTGAAGAACTTGACCGCCATCAGCAGCAGCAGCACCGGTACGAGCATGTTGCCCGACCACAGCGGGAAGTCGGGCAGCTCCACGGCGAGCACCTCGACCACGGTGACCACCGCAAGGAACAGCGCAGTGAACACGTAGGTCTTGTCACGCGAGTAGGGCGCGACCGCACCGTCGAGAACCTCGGTGGGCACTGGATCGTGTTGGGAGATGGTGGTGCTCATCGATGCTCCTACGGGATGAGGTAGACGATCCCGAAGATCAGGATCCAGACGACGTCGACGAAGTGCCAGTAGAGCCCCACGACCTCGACGGTCTCGGAGCGATGCTCGGGGAGCTTGCCCCGAACCGACAGGAACACGAGCGAGACCAGCATGATGATGCCCACGGTGACGTGCACGCCGTGGAAGCCGGTGAGCGTGTAGAAGGCGGAACTGAAGCGGCTGGTGGTGAACCCCAGGCCCTCGCGGTAGAACGCGGTGAACTCGTAGATCTGCCCGGCGATGAACGTGGCCCCGAGCAGGCCGGTGGCGCCGAGCCACACCCGCATGCGGTGATGGTCGCCCCGCTCGATGGCCGAGACGGCCAGCACCATGGTGAGTGAGCTCATCAGCAGCACGAACGACGACGCCGAGGTGAACGGGATGTCGTACAGGTCTTTGCCGCTCGGCCCTTCGAGGGGCGTCTTGTAGAGCAGGTAGGTGGTGATGAGGCCGCCGAAGAGGAGGCACTCCGAGGCCAGGAACAGCCACATCGCCAGCTTGGTGTTGGAGATGCCGGTGTTGGTGTCGTGCTCGATGTGGGCGCCGGTCGCATGGGCGTCGGCCTCGGTCACCGTGGGATGGCTCATCACGGTCTCAGCCAACGGGCTCGCCCACTTTCTCGGCCGCTGACTCGTCGTCGGCGACCTCGGCGGAGGCGCCGACGGCCACCGCTTCGTCACCCGACGCCGAATGGTCATCGGGCGCATGGTCATCGTCGTCGTGCCCGGCTTCCGGATCGTCGGGCGGCTCGAGGGCCCACCCGAAGATGCCGCCCACCACGATGATCCCACCGATGAGGCTCAACCACAGGGTGTAGAGCAGGCCGTAGGCCACGATGGGTAGACCGACCGCCACCACGACGGGCCAGTACGACGGCGACGGGAGGTGGATGTGCTTGCCGTCGCTGCGCTTCTGCACCACGTCGTCGGTCTCGGCGATGCGCACCAGGGCGCCGTCCTTGGTCTCGCCGTACTTGCGGTACCAGAAATCGTCGACCCGGCTGATCGTGGGGACGGGGTCGAAGTTGTACTCCGGCACCGGCGACGGGGTCATCCACTCGATGGTGCGGGCATCCCACGGATCGGGGCTCACCGGCGGCAGCTTCTTGGCCTTGGCCTTGCTGTAGAAGATGTTGAAGATGAACAGGGCGATGCTCGAGGCCAGGATGAAGGCGCCGATGGTGGCGACCCTGTTCCAGAGCTCGAAGCCGTAGCCGGAGTCGTAGGTGTAGATGCGTCGACTCATGCCCTGGAGCCCGAGGATGTGCATCGGGGCGAACGTGAGGTTGAACGCGAGCAGCATCAGCCAGAAGTTGGCCTTGCCGAGCGTCTCGTTCAGCATGTAGCCGAACACCTTGGACCAGTAGTAGTAGAAGCCAGCCATGAAGCCGAAGAAGGCGCCACCGAAGAGCACGTAGTGGAAGTGGGCGACGATGTAGTAGGTGTCGGTCTGCTGGGTGTCGCCCGGGGCCACCGCGGAGGTGACGCCGGAGAGCCCGCCGATGGTGAACATCAGCACCAGCCCGATCGCGAACAGCATCGGCGCGGTGAACTGCAACTTGCCGCCCCACATGGTGGCGGTCCAGTTGAGGATCTTCACGCCGGTGGGCACGGCGATGAACATCGTGGTGAGGGCGAAGGCGGTGACGGAGATGGGACCGATGCCCGACACGAACATGTGGTGCGCCCACACGCCCCAGCCCATGAACCCGATGGCCACCCCCGAGAACACGATGAACGGGTACCCGAAGATGGGTTTGCGGGAGAACGTGGGCAGGATGTCCGACACCAACCCGAAAGCGGGCAGGATCATCAGGTACACCTCGGGGTGACCGAAGATCCAGAAGAGGTGCTGCCAGAGCAGCGGGCTGGCGCCCTTCGAGACGTTGAAGAAGTTGGCGTCGAAGAGCCGGTCCATCATGAGCAGCACCTGGGCGGCGGTGAGCACGGGGATGGCGAAGAGCAGCAGGAACTGCGTGACCAGGGTCATCCACGTGAACACCGGCATGCGCATGAGCGACATGCCCGGCGCCCGCATGTTGAGGACGGTGACGATGAGGTTGACGGCGCCGGTGAGAGAGGCGACGCCGGCGATGAGCAGACCAAGGTTCCAGTAGTCGATGCCGTGTGAGGGCGAGAAGAGCACGCCGTTGTTGGGTGCGTAGTTGAACCAGCCACCGTCGGCCCCACCACCGAGGAACCAACTGCTGTTGAGGAACAGGCCGGCGGACAGGTACGTCCAGTAGCTGAAGGCGTTGATGCGGGGGAAGGCGACGTCGCGGGCGCCGATCTGCAACGGCATCAGGTAGTTGGCGAAGGCGGCGCCGATGGGCATGACCACCAGGAAGATCATGGTGGTGCCGTGCATGGTGTAGAGCTGGTTGTACAGATCGGCACTGAGCAGCGTGCCCCGTGGCGCCCAGAGTTGGGCCCGGAGAAGGAGGGCCTCGACACCACCGACGATGAAGAAGAACAAGGCGGTGGCGCCGTACATGATGCCGATCTTCTTGTGATCGACGGTGGTGACCCAGGAGCGCCAGCCCTTCGACGCCTTGGGTCGGGTGAAAACTCCGGCGGGCTTGTAGTCGGCGTCGGTCTCACCCGAGGGCAGAGCCAGCGGTTCGACTGGTCGGTCTTCAGTGATGGCCATGAAGGGCTCCGGGGGTGGCAAGGGACTCGGGGGCGGGGGTGTTCACGTCAGTACAGGGTCTCGAGATAGGCGACGAGCTGATCGATCTGGGCTTCGCTGAGGCCGAGGTTGGGCATGCCCCGTCCGCCCTGGGCGTAGGCCGGCTTCATGGCCGGGGAGTTGCGCAACCATGCTTCGAGCACCGCCCGATTCACCTTGGTGGTGTCGACCGGGCCACCGACGAGGGTGGCGCCGGGGTCACCGGGGTTGGCGGTCAGCTCGGGGTTGCCGAGGATCGGATCGCCCTGCGGGGAGTAGAGGTTGAAGATCGACCCGGCGAACGTGCCCCGGGTCATGAAGTGGGTCAGGTTGGGGGCGATCCCGGACACCAGCGGAACCGGCGGTCGGTCGGGGCCGTCGTCGATACCGTTGATGATGTGGCACTGCGCGCACTGGGCCTTGAACAGGGTGAGGCCCTCCTTCGCCTGGGCGCCGGTGGGCTCGACGGCCTTCGTCTGCTGGTTGGCCGCCCATTGGTCGAACGTGTCGGCCGAGACGGATCGCACCAGCATGCGCATGTTGGCGTGTGACAGCCCGCAGAACTCGGTGCACTGACCGAGGAAGACGCCCTCGATGTCGGCCTCGACCTTCAGGTCGTTGCGCTGACCGGGAACGGCGTCCTTCTTGCCGTTGAGGCCGGGGATCCAGAAGGAGTGGATGACGTCGTTGGACGTGACCTTCAGATCGACCTCGCGGCCGACGGGGATGACCATCTCGGTGGCCGTTTCGATGTCGAACACGCCATCGTTGTTGAGGTCGTACTTGTAGCCCCACCACCACTGCTGGCCGTAGACCTCGACCCTGATGGCGTCGGGCGCCCGCTTCTCGAGGTCGATGATGGTCATGACCGTGGCCACGGCCACCCCAGCCAGGATGAGCGCCGGGAGGATGGTCCAGCCGATCTCGAGCCCGGTGCGACCGTGGACCTGGTCGGGGAACTGCTCGGGATCGTCGGTTCCACGCTGGCGGAACTTCCATGCGGCGTAGAAGACCACGCCGAACACCCCGATGCCGACGAGAAGGGCCACGAAGAAGACCGGGGCCATCAGGTTCTGGATGCTCTGCGACGACGGGCCCTCCGGTCGCAACGTGGTGAGCGGCTTTCCGTCGTTGCGGAAGGCGTCGAGGATCAACACCACGAACAGCAGCGTCACCACGGCCACGGTGACGACGGCCAGGACCCTGAGGGCGACGGAACGACGGGGCATTTACTCTCCTCGGAGGGCGGTGCCGGCCTCACCCGGGGGCGAGGGGATCAGAGCGGTACTTGAGCCCTCGACCCGGTGGCTGCCGATGGTGAACGAAGTGAAGTGTCGCCCACCGCCGGAGCGGCGCGCCACTTGGGCGGACACTCTCTCGAACCGCGCCGCGTGGATCGATCGACACACGGTCACGGGGTCCCGATCATCGGCGGCGCCAGCCCCGATTCGGTGGTGGCTTCGCCACCGGACTGGCTGGTGGCCTCATCGCCCTTCTTTTCGAACTCACGCTCGCCGGCCAGGCCACCGATGATGCCGCCGGCGATGATCATGAGGGCCCCGACCACCACCAGCGCGGTGAGCACGTAGCGCCCCGAGCTCGGTACGAACGCCAAGAGGATGGCGAGGCCGAAGACCACGACGGCGATGAGGGAGAACACGATCACCGAGCCGGTCTTCGACACGGCCAGCAGCACCCGGGAGATGCCGATGACCACGACGGCGACGGAGACCATCGCGACCAGCGGGACCCGCAAAGGATCGATGATGCGGTGGTACAACTCGGCGTTGGTGGCGTCGTCGCCGGTGGCCCGCTCGGCCCACGTGCGGAACGTCCAGGTGAAGCCGATGACGACCAGGAACCCGGCGCCACCGAGGGCCAGCCCGGTGCTGGCGGTGGCCACCCCGATGAGGATCAGGACGAGCCCGACGGCGGCGAAGGCGGGCAGGTAGTTCATGCCGGCCGGTCCCCGGGTGAGGGGCACGCTGTCGGTGTGCACGACCTCGGCCTCGGCCTCGGGGTCGGCGTCGCGGAAGGCCACCAGCAGACCGGCGAGACCAGCCGAGAGGGCGAACAACCCGACGAAGAGGGTGTAGGCGACATGGTTTCCGACGCCGCCCTTCCAACCGAGCGCGAGCGGGCCGATCACCCGGTCGATGGGCGACTGTGCCTCGCTGGTGAACCCCACCACGAACGCGGCGAGGAGCGACAGGACGGCAAGACCGGCGAAGAACCGGAACGCGGGGGTGAACGCACGTGAACGCAGCATGGGTCGGCCTACTTGGTGATGTAGATGGCGAGCCAGATGACGAAGAACACCGCGGTCTGGGCGTACCAGGTGAGGGCGGCGGCGGAGATCCCATCGTGCTGACGGCTGGTGAACTGTCCGCCAAGGGCCCTTATGGCCATGAGGGACAGGTAGGTCATCGAAGCCAGGAGGAACGCGATGTGACCGGCGGTGATGGTGTAGATGAGCACGGCCTGCGGCGTGGCGGCGACGTCGAGCTTCATCAGGCTGTACAGGTACGCCGTCATCACGACGACCATGAACCCGAACAGCAACGTGAGGCCCAGCGCCAGGTAGGCGTTGACCCGGTCGTCCCGGGCGATGGCGAAGACCGCCCACTGCACCGAGAGACATCCCATCAACAACGTCGCCAGCATGATGTTGGGCTGGTCGAGCGGGATGGTCACACCCTTGGGAAGCCAGGTGTCGCCGGCAGTGACGACGGCCGAACGCTCGGCCAGGTAGACGCCCAGGAGGCCCAGGAAGACCATGACGGCCGCCGCAGTGGCGAACGCCGTGCCCACCATCAACACCCGGGGACGCGTCACCGGTGGGGCGAGAGAAGCGGTGGCCACGGCTCAGGCCTCCTCGGCCGACTCGGCCGCATCGAGAAGCGGTTCAGGGGATCGGACGACCTCGAGCTCACCGAAGTTGCCGGACTCGGGCGGTGAAGTGGGGGCCCATTCGAGACTCTGGCCCCGGCCCCATGCGTCGGCCCCGGGCCGGTCGCCCTTCGTGGCGAGCACCAGGGCGATGATGGCGACCACGAGCGCCAACGCCATCAGACCAGCGCCGAGGGAGCCGACGGCATGGAGGGCACCGGCGGCATCGGCCAGGCCGGTGAAACGGTCGGCGAAACCGAGGATCAACAGGGGCAGGCCACCCAGTACCCCTCCGGCGAAGGCGAGCAGGACGGAGAACTTGGCCAGGGGTTCGTTGGCGAAGCGAGCGCGGATCTTCGGTGACCAGTAGAAGAGGCCAGCCATGGCGGCGGCGAGCCCGGCCGCCACGACCAGGGCGAAGTGGCCGCTGGCGTACACGCTGGTCTCACGAAGGCGGAGAGGGGTGACGGCGAACAGCGCGCCGGCGACGACGGCGAGCAGGAACAGCAGGATCGCCACGACCGCCAGCCCCACCGCGGCGCGCGCCGGCGGGCGGCCGGCGCGGATGGTGGAGACCCAGGCTCCCACCAGCAACAGCACCGGCAGCACGATGAGCAGCGAGAAGCCCACCCACACGGCCTGGTCGGCGACGTCGGGGTAGAAGTACGGCTGAGCGAAGGCACCGAAGCTGAGAGCGCCGAACGCCCCGATGCCGAAGAGAACGAAACCCCGGTGAGCCTGACGGACGCCGCACAGGGTGACGAGCAGGTCGGTGATGATGCCGAGGGCGGGGATCACGAACGCGTAGATCTGGGGCTGGGCGACGGCCCACGAGACCTGAGAGAACTGGTTGGCGCCCACTCCGAACACGCTCGGACGACCGTAGCGATGGTCGACATAGACCAACAGCACATTGGCGGCGAGGACGGGCAGGGTGAGCATCCACATCGAACCGCCGACGAGGCCGGCCCACGTGGTGGCCGGCACCCGATCGAGCGACATGCCCGTCGTGCGCAGGGTGATGGCCGTGGTGAGCATGCACACCGTGCCCAGCAGGAGTGCGGCGATCACGCCGAGCAGACCCACGAGCATGAGATCGACGGCCTCGCGGCGCGAACCGCCGAACCCTCCGTCGATGGCGTTGGCCACGATCAGCACGCCCCCGCTGAGCAGCCACGTCCAGAAGGCCAGGGCGGCGGCACGAGGGAAGGCGACGGTGTTGGCACCCACTTGCATCGGGACGATCGCCGTGAGGATGCCGAGCATGAGCGGCACCACCACCAGCAGCACCAGGCTCAGGCGACCGGCGGTGAACAGGGTGGAGGCCACGTTGGTGGCGAGGAGAGTCTCGTCGCCGATCTGGTTGGCCTCGACGAGCGCGGAAGCCACCCAGCCGGCCACGCCGAACAGCAGCGAGGCGCCGATCCAGAGCCGGCCGAGGGTGAGGTGGTCGCCGCTGCCGAACACCGTGTTCGGTGATCGGGTCAGGACCTCGGCTTCGACCTCGGCGTCGACCTCGGGCTCAGCCTCCGGTCTCGTGTCGGTTATGGCCATATCTCCTGGGACCTCGCTCGAGCAGTGACACTCGGGCCGGCGCGCAGACCGGCAAAGAACGACCGAACGTCCGGAGACGCCCTACGGCGTTGGACTCTACACACGCCGCGAGAACCGATCGAAAACCGTCGACGCCGGGCTCAGAGGCCCGAACGCACGAGCTCGTCCAGCGCCATCGCCCCGAACAGCAAGGTGACGTAGGTGATGGAGAAGGTGAAGAGGCGCATGGCCACGGCGGTGGACTCGGTGCGAAGCAGTTGCACGGCGAAACCGGTGAACACCGCCCCCAGCACCAGTGCGGCGCTGCCGTAGATCCAGCCCATCTGGCCGACGGGCACGAAGCACAGGGTGAGCAACCACAGCCACACCGTGTAGACGAGGATCCGGACCGAGGTGGCATGCAGGGTGGTGACCGAGGGGAGCATCGGCACGTCGGCCGCGGCGTAGTCGTCCTTGTAGCGGATGGCGAGGGCCCAGAAGTGAGGCGGCGTCCAGAAGAAGAGGATGGCGAAGAGCAGAACCGGCGGCCAGGCCAGCGAGTCGGTGACGGCGGACCAGCCGATGAGCACCGGCGCGGCGCCGGCGGCGCCGCCGATCACGATGTTGCTCTTCGACGAGCGCTTGAGCCAGAGGGTGTAGACGAATACGTAGAACAAGCAGGCCGCGACGGCCAGCACCGCGCTGAGCAGGTTGACGAACGCCCACAGCCAGGCGAACGCCACGAACTCGAGCCCGATGGCGAACGTGAGGGCGGCCCGGGGCGTGAGCACACCGGTGACCAGAGGTCGGTTGCGGGTGCGCTTCATGATGGCGTCGATGTCGCGATCGACGTACATGTTGATGGCGTTGGCGCCACCGGCGGCGAAGGTGCCGCCGACGACGGTGGCCACCATCAGCCAGACCGAGGGCAGGCCCTGTTCCGCCACGATCATCGTGGGCACGGTGGTGATGAGCAGGAGCTCGATGATCCGGGGTTTGGTGAGCGCGACATAACCCCGGAGACGCAGAGAAAGGGGAACGCGAGCGTCGGTCTTCATCGCCAGCCGATGGTAGGCGCCGCCTCCGCCGGCCGGACAATCGAACCGGCGGCCGGTCGGTTGTCACCCCGAGGCAAATGGGGCCGGGCGATTGGGTGCTCCATGGGCCCTCCCGTACCATCGGTTCCGTGCGGTTGCCGCGACTCTCCCCCCGGACCTATCAGCGCGTCACGTTCCTCGCGGCGATGGCGCTGGCCTTCATCATCGTGACCGGGGCCGGCGTCCGACTCACCGGCTCGGGGCTCGGCTGCTCCGACTGGCCGACCTGCGAGCAGAACCAGTTCGTGGCCGACATGGGCGACGTGAACGCGGCCATCGAGTTCGTGAACCGTCTCATCACCGGCCTCGTGTCCGTGGCCGTGATGCTGGCCGTGCTCGGCTCGCTGCTCAGAGTGCCCCGACGACGAGACCTCACCCGGTGGTCGCTCGGTCTGGTCGCCGGTGTCATCGGCCAGATCGTGCTCGGGGGGCTCGTGGTCCTCTTGCACCTCGCCCCTCCGTTCGTGATGGGCCACTTCGTGCTGTCGATGGTCCTGATGTGGAACGCCGTCGTGCTCTACGAGCGAGCCGGTCACGACGGCTCCCCGGGTCTGCCTCTCGTCCCGCCGCGGATCCGCACCCTCGGCCGGGCTCTCGTCGTCTCCGGGGCCGCGGTCATCCTGTCGGGCACCGTCGTCACCGGCACGGGGCCCCACGGTGGTGACGAGACCGTCGAGCGATTGCCGCTGGAGCTCATGGAGGTCGTGCGGATCCACAGCGTGCTGATGTGGATCTTCCTCGGGCTCGCCGTGTGGACGCTGTGGGAGCTACACCGAAGCGGAGCCCCGGTCGGGGTGGACCGGCGGGCCAAGGTCCTCGTGGGCGCGATCGTGTTCCAGGGGATCGTCGGCTACGCCCAGTACTTCACTGGCGTTCCCCCGTGGCTGGTGGCACTGCACATCGCCGGGAGCATCGCCGTGTGGGTGGCGGTGCTTCGCTTCCAGCTCGGACTGATGGCCCACCCAGCCGAGAGGGACCCACGCACCCACCGGCCTCGACTCGCACCGATGCTCGACGCCGAACCCGCTCGCTCCGGCTGATGGCCCCGGCGCCCGCCGAAGCCCCCGTCGAGGTCGAGGAGCCCACGACCGACGCCGCTCCCGAGTTCGCACGGCCCTGGGTCGTGATCGTCTGGAACGACCCCATCAACCTCATGAGCTACGTCACGTTCGTGCTCCAGAAGCTTTTCGGGTACAGCCGCCCGAAGGCCGAGTCGCTGATGCTGGACGTCCACGAGAAGGGCCGGGCCGTGGTCTCGTCGGGGAGCCAGGAAAAGGCCGAGCTCGACGTGTTCCGGCTCCACGAACACGGTCTTTGGGCCACGATGCAGCAGGACTGACGTGGGCCCTTTCAGCCGTCGCAGGGTGCGCGCCGACGGGTCCGACCGCTTCGTCGTGCGACTCGACGACGTGGAGCGCAGAGTGCTGGCCGACGTGTGCTCACAGCTCGCCGGAGCCATCGAGCAAGGAGCCGATGGAGAGGCGTTCCGGCGGTTGAAGCCGGTCGCTCACGCCGGCGATGCCGAACTCGAGGCGGGCTACCGGGCCCTGGTGGACGACGAGCTCAACACCAAGCGCCTCGGCGATCTCCGCGCCGTCGTGGAGGGAGCATCGTCCCGTGAGCTCGACCGCGAGGGCCTCGAACGCTGGATGACGGCGATCAACGCCGTGCGCCTGGTGCTCGGCACGCTGCTCGACGTGAGCGAGGACGACCCCGGCCCGCTCGATCCCAACGACCCCGAGATGCCCACGCTGGCCGTCTACCACTTCCTCGGAGGCCTGTTGGAAGAGATCGTCCAGGCCCTCACCGCCACGTTGTAGGCGGTCAGTTGAGACAGGCGATGGCGGCGTCGGTGCCCCGCTGGCGGGCCTCGGTCTCGGAAACGGCGACACCGCTGCTGAGTTGCTCCGGCGTGATCTGGGCGACGATGTAGTCGGCGAAACAGGTGGCCTGGTCGATGGTGGTTCGGGGCTGCCCGAGCACCTGACGCAGCACGTCGAGCCGGACGGCGGCGTACTGGACGGCGATGGTGGCGCGGTCGTCGTTCGGACGCGGAGCGTCGGCGGACTCGCAGACCCTGAGCACCGAAACCGTCCCCGTGCGCTCGACCGATGCCGACCCGGTGGGCCCCGCTGCGACCCACCCCCGGAAGGAGTCGGCGAGCCGATCGGTGGCCGGGGCATCGACGCCGACCGCGGCCACCGCTATGCAGTTCCTCCCGTCCTGGCGGTAGGTGACGGAGTTGTCGCCGGCCCACCCGTCGACAGCGGTGAGGGCCTGGCGGGGATCGATGCGCTCGGCGAGGGTGACGAGCAGCGCCAGGGCTCCGAAGTCGCTCTCGTCGAGCCGTTCCTGGCCGGCCCCGAGGACGGGCGCCTGGACCTCGACCGGGTCGGCGTTGGCGAAGAACCGCTTCGGAGCAAGGAGCTCGACCTCACTCGACGGCGGGTCGATCAGGGCGTTGTCGATCTCGAGGTTCCCTCCGTCGGTGTCGAGGACCTGGACGAACGGCCGACCGATCGCATAGGGGCTGGCGAAGAGGGCACGAAGCACATCGGGAACGTCGGCCAGACCTTCGGTCACCGACGAACTGATCTCCTCGGAACGTCGCTCGTAGGCGGCGCTCTCGGCGTCGGTGAACTGATCGATGAAGCGGTCCTCGACGACCGTGGCGTCGCCTTCGGCCACGGTTCGGAAGGTCGCGGCCTTCATGTCGTCCATCGTGTCGCGTCGATCGAGGTCGAAGTGCTGGTCCTGCCAGGCGTGGGTGAGCTCGTGCACGACGCTGACCTTCGCCATCTCGTCGAGGTTCTCGCCTCGAATGGTGATGGTCTCGCCCTTACTGTCGTAGAAGGCCAAGGTGCCCTCACCGACCAGCTGCTCGGTCTGGGCGGCAAGATCGAAATCGGCCGGCACCAGGCCGAGGGCACGGAGCTGGGCCGTGGAAACCGCCAAGGCCTTCTCGTCCTCGGTCGTGGCTTCGTCGACCGAGCCGGTGATCTTCGCGCGAAAGGCTTCGTCGTCGAGGAACTCGACGGCAACCGGGTGCTTGAACGGGCGCCCCCGGGTTTGGGCCACGAAGGCGGCGAGCGGCTCGACCCGGGGGTCCCACCGCGGCGACGGGTCACCCCCCTCGTCGACGGCACCGGCCGCCACCTCTCGGATGGAGGTCGTGGCGGCGATGGCCACGATGACCCCGGCCAAGGCGAGAGCCACGATCACGATGGCGGCCATACCCACGATGGCCGGCCCCCGACTGTTGGCCCCCGGCGCACCCGGAGGGGTTGCGACGGGGCCCGAGGCACCGATCGGCGGGGTGGGCAACATGGGCTCCACGCTACCGATGGCCGCCGACGGGACCCGGTCGCAAGCCCCGCCGGGGGTCGGATCGTCTGGCGAAGGGCCACGGGGGGGCTGCTATGGTGATTCCGCCCTCGCGGCTGAGAGCCCCCATCGTCCAGTGGCCTAGGACGCTGCCCTTTCAAGGCGGTAACACGGGTTCGAATCCCGTTGGGGGTACGTAGTCCACCCGATGCTCGCACCGGGTCGCAACAGTGGTCCCGTGGTGCAGTTTGGAGTGCACGCCGGCCTGTCAAGCCGGAGGTCGCGGGTTCAAATCCCGTCGGGACCGCCAGTTGCCGTTTCCCTCGCGGGTGGCGGCGGCGTTGGGTCGGGTAGCTCAGTCGGCAGAGCGATCGCCTGAAAAGCGATAGGTCACCGGATCGACGCCGGTCCCGACCACCTGCGAAACCCCTGCTCCGCAGGGGTTTCGTGCGTTTTCGGGAACACTCCCGGGACCGGTTCGGGGAACCATGTCACGCTTTCGTCGCGCGTGATCCCGCTGCCCCCTACGACGGGATGCCCACACTCAGTCCTAGAAGTATCCACGAATTGGATGATATCATCCAGTTTGTGGATAAGTCAGCGCCGCCGCCGCTCCTCCCGATCCTGCGATCGCAGCAGCAGGCAGAGCTGCTCGCGTTGCTCCTCGGTGACCCCGAGCTCGAGGTGAGCCTCACCGACCTCGCCGAGCGCACCGGCGTCCCCTACGCCACGGTGCACCGTGAGGTCGAGCGGGCCGAGTCGACCGGCATCCTCACGAGCCGCAAGGTCGGCCGTACCCGGCTCGTCCGGGCCGACACCGCAAGCCCCTACTTCGCGGGCCTGGCCGACGTGATGACGAGGGCCTTCGGGCCGCCGCAGCTCCTGGCGTCAGCACTCGCCGAGGTCGACGGGGTCGACCGCGCCTTCATCTACGGCTCGTGGGCCGCTCGGAACGCCGGGGAGACAGGAGCCAGGCCGGTAGGCGACATCGACGTCCTGGTGCTCGGCGAGCCCGACCGTGACGCCCTCTTCGCAGCAACGGCCGGGCTCGAGGGGAGGCTCGGTCGACCGGTTCAGATCACCATCCGATCCGCTCGGTGGATCGAGGAGGGCTCAGGGTCGTTCCACGACACCGTCAACGAGCGGCCGCTGCTCGAGCTCTCGCTCGGTCAGGCGCCACTGATCATCTGAGCGCCGATCGGACCGCCTCCACGGCGGCCGTGGTCTTCTCCAGGGCCCAGCGAGCATCGGCCTCGGTCTTCTCCACCGGGCGATTCGGGTCGAAGTACTCGGAGTCGTGCCGAGCTCTGCGGAAGCGGTCAGCCATCGGCGTGGCGAAGACGTCGGTGCCGATCGCCGTACGAGCGATGTCGAAGGTGATCACGTGGGCCCCGGCGACCGCCGGCACTCGATTCCCCGTGGCCAGGACGACCGCCTCAGCGGACATCCGGTAGCCGTCGTAGGCGGTCGTGAACGCCGCCTCCCAGTGCTCCGAGTCGACCAGGACCTGAGCCGCCCCCAGACGATCCTCAGCACGAGCCACGCATGCACGAGCAGCCGCATCGCTCGCACCCTCCAGGGCCTCGACCTTGCCCTGCCGTTCGAGCTTCGCCAGCAACGACCTGACTCGCTTCTCGTCCATCACTCGAACCTACTGACCGATTGCGACAGCCGAGCCGTGCGCCACACACGATGCGACCGTCCTCCGACCAACGACACCTGGGCCACGACTCCTACCAGTGCCTGGCGGTGGCAGTGGCGCCATGACACATGTTGAAGCGCCAGAGTGGCGCTATCGTGATCAGCCATGCCCAGCATCCAAGTGAAAAATGTGCCCGAGGACGTGCACGCCACTCTGCGCCACCGCGCCGCCGAGGCGGGCATGTCGCTTCAGGAGTACCTGCTGGCCCGCCTCCAGTACGACGCGAGAACACCGACCCTCGACGAGGTACTCGACCGAGCGGGTGGCCGGGCCGGCGGGCACATACCCCTCGAGGCGGCCGTGAAAGCCGTGCGGGAGGATCGCGAGGCGCTGTGATCGTCGTCGACGCGAGCATCCTGGTCACCGGCCTCGCCGACGATGGTCCGGACGGGGACCGCGTTCGCACGCGCCTACGCGGGGAACAACTCGTCGCGCCCCATCTCATCGACCTCGAGGTGGTCTCGGCGTGGAGACGGCTCGTCACCGCCGGCGAGATCGATGCGCGCCGGGCGACGTTGGCCCTCGAGGACCTGCGGGCGCTCCGACTCGAGCGGGCCTCCCACTGGCTGCTCGTCGATCGCTGCTGGGAGCTGCGCCACAACCTCACCGTCTACGACGCCGCCTACGTGGCTCTCGCGGAGCTGATGCGACTCAACCTCCTCACCGGTGACCGTCGTCTCGCTGACGCCCCAGGCATCCGTTGCGGCGTCGAACTCGTCTGACGCGCAGACGCTCGGCGCAGACCTGGCTCGGCTCGACACGGCGGGCCTGTTGCGATCGGGCCCGGCCGCATGCACGAATCCAGCCGAAGTCGGGGGATCAATGGTGAGCCACGGATCCTCGCAGTGGGCCGGGTGACATTCGCAGATCGACCCAGGCCGACCTCGTTGTCAACCGATCTCGGCTTCACGCGTCTGACAGGGTGTGGGAGCGAACGTCATGGGTGCCGAACCCGAGGCCGATGTGGGGGACATGCGCGGCGACGACAGCCAGAAAATGACGAGCGAGGAGCGACCTGCGGGACCGACCGAATCGTTGGCTCCGACCTTCGAGGCCGTCTACCTCGAGTCCTACGCCCGCCTCGTCGGCCTGGCCCGCACCGTGCTGGCCGACGCCGACGGCGACGGCGCCGAGGAGGTCGTGCAGGAGGCCTTCGCCCGCTGGCACGACGTGCGCAACACCGACGACCCCCTTCCTTACGTCCGCTCGGCCGTACTGAACCTGTGCCGCGGTCGGTTCCGACGCAAGCCCACACCCCTCAGGCCGGTCGAGGACTACTCGTCGGCCGAGGCCGAGGCCACGCTCCGCGCCCGTCGCCGCGACGTCGTCGGGGCTCTCCGCGACCTGCCGCTGCGCCAGCGCGAGGTCGTGGCCCTGCGCTACTTCGGTGAGCTCTCGACCGACGAGACCGCAGCCGAGTTGGGCATCTCGCCCGGCACCGTGAAGACCCACCTGAGTCGCGGCATCGCCGCCCTGGCCACCGCCCTCGAGGAGCACCGCCATGACTGAACCCTTCGACCCCCAGCCCACGCCCGGAGAACCTCCGAACCCTGGACCAGTCGACACGTCGTCGGCGTCGGAGATCGAGACGCTGCGCGGCTTGGGCCTCGATGCCTTGACCGCGGACGGGCCACCGAGCGCGAGCGGCTGGTCGGCCGTCACGGCCCGCGCCGCCCACCGACGAACCCGCCGGCAGTGGCTGAGCGGCGTCGCCGCGGCCATGGTGCTCGTGCTCGTGATGGGCGCCGGTGTGGCCATCGCCCGCCAGGGTCAAGAATCCGTCGACATCACCGCCGGCCCCGACGCCGACTCCGACCGACAGTTCGTTCTCCCCCCCGCCGACGCCGGCGAAATCTGGGTGAGGATCCAACCCATGCGGGCCATCATCGACTCGGTGGCCGCGACTGGTGCATCCGGTGAGTCCGGAGGGGCGGGGATCGACGACCCCTACATCTACATGATTGGCTACCGCGACGCCGACGGCTCACCCCAGCAGCTGGACGTCAGAAGCCGACAGGGCTACTGGTTCAACTCCGCGCCGAACGGTTCCACCATGACGGCCCCGCGCACTCGCCCCGACACCGGCGACCCCGTCGCCGACTCCGGGCTCCCGGCCACATGGCCGAGAATCAGCATCGCTGCCCCGTTCGAGCCGGCGGCCATCACGTGTAGCGCAAAGGTGGATCAAACCGTGTACGCGGCGAACCCCGACTCGCTCACCGCCGAGATCGTGCTCAGCGCGGCTGTCCCAACTGGGCCCGCTGTCGTGGTGGGCACCATCGGCGACAACTGGGACCTGAGCCTCAGCGAATGGCCGCCTCCTCTGACCGACATCCCCTGCGAGCTCGGCCCGACGATCGAAGCATCGCTCACGACGGCCGCCCAGAGTCTTCGCCTCGTCAGCGAACCCGAGTGGCGGCAGTTCGTCGAGGAATACGGCAACGCGCCGAACCCGTACGACAACCTTCAGTCCAGCGAGGCCACGATGGTCGCGCCGCCGGAATCGATCCCCCCGAGTGTTGCCATTCCCGGGGAGGACGACGCTCGGGTCGCCATCGAGGCCGCGGTCGCCCAGTTCTCGCTGCAGGCGCCCGACGGCAGCTACCCCAATCTCGAGGGCGGAACCGACGGGGCTACTTACCAACCCATGTTCGACGCCGTTCGCATGGCCCCGAAGGTAGAAAGGGGCCCTTTCTTCAACGCGACGTCTGTGTGGTTCGTGTCCGAGGACGAGGCGGTCGTGAGATTCACCGCCAGCCCGACGCTGGCCAGCGGCAACGTCACCGTCGAATTATCGGGGCGCGCCGTGAAGATCGACGGACGCTGGGTGGTGAG
>JBDNHK010000079.1:0-15201 GCA_041688815.1 Acidimicrobiales bacterium
CCCATCCCGAGAAGCACTCATACAGAGCAAGTAACCCGCTCGTGTCTCAAACTCCTTGACAGGCTCCGCGGCGATGGTCGCCCGACCTGAGTCGTGGATCGACAATGACAATGAGGACAAATAGGGACACGGACGGACACCACCGAATGCTGAGGCTGGCTGACCCGGCCGAGCCGCTGAGACAGTCACCTCGACTTTGGATCTGAGCCCCTGCAGGACTGCTCTTGGGCACCCAGGCACGCACCACCCGGACAGAGGTGAAGGCAACCCTGGGCGTGGCCGCCCGGGCCAACGCACGAGGCCACCCCGTGCGGCGGTGTGACACCCGGTGAGACCCAACCCCGGGAACGCAGGAGGGCCCCGCCGCGGCGGGGCCCTGACCTGCATTTTCGTTGGTGGCGGGGGCAGGATTTGAACCTGCGACCTTCGGGTTATGAGCCGCCTTCCGGGGGTGTCGGCTCATGCCGGGTCGTGACGGAACGTGCCGTTGACCTGGGCTTTCGCGTGTCGGGCCGTGATGGCTGATCCGAATCAAAACGGCCCGTATCGGCCCGTCCGTTAGAAGATCCGTTAGAAGCCGAGCCGCCACACGCCCGGAGGATGGCATCAGGACTGAATGGACCGTTCCCTTTCTGACGGGATCAGCGGACCGGGCGATCGGAGAGCAGCTCCGTCACGCGACTGAATTCCCCCATCCATTCGGCGGCCTCGCCAGAGATCCAGCCCACCAGCATGAGCATGTCCGAGTAGTCGTGCTCCAAACCGCGCCGAAAGATCGGCTCGTGATGAGCGATGCGATTGCGCAGGATGTAGATGCGCTGCATCCGGTCCTCGACGTCGGTCCTCGGCGTACTGGGTGCGTCGGGGTGCAATGGGAACGCCTGCTGCAACGCCGGCCAGGCGGTGGTCTGGTATCGCCTGGCAACGAGGTACCGCCAGAAGCCGAACGAGAGCTCGGCCACGACCTTGCCGGGAAGCTCGGGGTCCTTGCCACGTCTCGTTGCTCGCTCGCGAGCCGTGGCAACGTCCCTCTTGCCCTTCTCGTCGATCCACGCCCCCAGGTACCACGGCCCTGAGCCCGCACGGTCGGCGTGTCGCTGGGCCAGCTCCCGATGGAAGGCGTTCCTCAGGATGACCTCGACGGCCCCGAGCGTCTCGAAGAGCGCAGAGCTAATCGCCAGGTTCCACTCGTACAGGGCCACCGCTCCCGCCGACGTCCCCATCCCCTGCTCGTAGGATCCGAATCGCCCGGGCGAAATCAGCCTGCTGAGTTCTTCTGGAGAGATTGACTTCCGGCTCACGACCGGTATGGTGTCACCCGAAGACCCCGGAACGATCCCTGCCTCTGGCAAATCGCCGGGGTTTCGCCCTTTTCGGGCAGAGCTACCGCGGATCTGGTCGACAACCGGTGCCAGCCGTCGGGGCCTCACACCCAGATCGCAACCTCACGATGGGGAGTCGGCTCTGGCGTGTCAGGAAAAGTGCGAGCCGTCCCCGCAGCGATGCGGCGGGCAGTCCAGGCGACGACGCCCGCATCCACGACGTCGTCGGCAACCGCGCTGGCGATCTCCGGGATCACGTCAGGCAGCACGATGCCGACATCGGCCAGCAGCCGGCGCCGGAGGAGGAGGCCGTTCCACGACTTCTTCGACCAGGCCAGGTGCTGCCCAGCCAACTCGCAGAACGAGACCTCTGGGTGGACCTCGAAAACCCGCTCGTCCTGTTCGGCCAGCCCCGCCGCGTCGACGATCTTCGGGATGAGCGCCCACGCCTGTTGTGACAGCTTCGGGCGTCCCAAGCCGGTGAGCATGAGATTGGCCTCCGCATACGAACCAGCGGTCAGCGCCTCAGCCGGCGGGGCCGGAAACACACTTGACGAGCGAGGACCTACGAAGGTTCGTGCGTCACGATCAGCAGCCCGCGAACCGCCACCGCCGTGACCGATCGGAATGTCGATGCCGATCACCTCGACTGGCTCGGCCCACGCCACGATCTCCCGAAGGCTTCCGAGGTGAGCACCCTGAAAGCCTTCGTCGTCGACGAGCACGCCAAGCCATCCGTGCTTGCCGGCTGCGTCGATGCCCAGGACACGAGCCGAGTGAGAGCTCGACTCCAGAGCCGAGCCCGGCTCGTCTTCAGACTGCGGGAAAGAGTCGACGACCATCATCAGCCCCAGAAGATGCAGATGGGGTCGGCGTCGATCTCGGCGAGGAGCCGGTCGATCGTCGGAGTGGGGTCGATGTCCTCGTAGCGATGGAACTTGCTGTTGCGGTCGGGCCAGTAAAGCGCCCAAGAACACGTCGACTTGGTGTAGCGGAGTCGGGCTATTTCCTGGCGGGTCCACTCGGGTCCGTACTCCTCTCGCCACGGCGGGCGGCACTCGAGAACCGTGATCGCCCTGGCGTCGGCTTCCATCTCCACGCGCATCTCGTCGATGTGCTCTCCGATCCCGTGGTTCTTCGCCTCGACCCACCGACGAACCCGGGCGACGTCGATCTCAGGCAGCATCGTCGCCACCATCGCTCAGCTGCATGAAGCCCATGATGGCGTTGTCGATGACCTTTGCTGGGCCCGTCGCCATGAACCCGCCTCGGATCAACGCGGCGTCGATCTCGGCTCGCCGGGCGCAACCGATCTCGCAGAGGAGGGGAAACCACTCGAGGAACGCTCGCCGGTCACCGTGAGCCAAACTCATCTGGCCGGTGAAGAACCGGAACGTGTACTGGCGATCGATCGGCGGCACGAGATCAGGGAGCACGTGGTGTAGCGCCTTGGAGCCGGCAACGATCTTGGTGCCCGAGGTACTCACCTTCAGCGCTGCGATCACCTCCCACACCGACGCCGCAACCTCGTCGGCTTGCTCGGGATGCACTTCCACGATGCGGCGATCCCAGAGGGCCTCGATGCCACGCAGCGCCGATCGGAACGACTCGACCATCTCGGTGAAGTCACCGACCTTGGCCGGCTGCTTCCCCATGCGGTGCATGCCCCACGCTGGGAGCACGGCGTACAGGTACTCGAAGAACAGTTCGTCGTCCATGAGAGCGGCCGCGTTGTTGTGGGCTCGCCGTCGGGCCAGCGCTCGTTCGTGGAAGTAGAGGCTCGGGCCCGGGAAGGCGTTGCTCTGCTCGAACTGTGCGAGATAGCGGTCGAAGCCCCCGATCAGTGCATCGACGTTGCGTCGCGCTCGATCGTGCCGCCGAAGGCGCCTGGGCGCCTCAGCGCGACTGGGAGGGGCTGGGGAGGGAAGGCCAACTGACTCCGGCTCGCCAATAGCACCAAGCCGATTGACCAGCTTGCCGGTGGGTCCTGGCTCCCGCTGAATGAGCCCGTCGGCGGCGAGCCGCCGACAGACCTGATTCACGTAGTGACGGTTCATCCCAATGCGGTCACTGATGTCGTCGTCGTCCAGTGGGAGGCCGACTTCACGAAGGAGCCCGAGCACCTGAGCAGTCCGGTCCATCAGCCTTCGATCTCGACGCCGATGCCCTGGAGGGACTCGGCTAACTCGGTGAACTCGGCGAGCGCGGCTTGGAGGTCTTCGACGATCTCGGCCGCAATCACACCAGGGGCAGGGAGGTTGTCGGTGTCTTCGAGGCTCTCGTCACGCAACCAGAAGATGTCGAGGCTGGCCTTGTCGCGCGCCACCAGGACGTCGTATCCGAAGCGGTGGAAGCGCTCGCTCTCTTCGCGCTTCCCGCGCCGGCCCGGCTGGTAGCACTCGACGAAGTCGTCGAGATCGGCCCGGGTGAGCGTCTTGTTCTTGAGCGTGAAGTGCACGTTGGTCCGCAGGTCGTAGATCCACAGGTCCTTCGTCCACGGCGTGTCCGAGCCGGGCTTGCGGTCGAAGAACAGCACATTGGCCTTCACGCCTTGGGCGTAGAAGATCCCGGTCGGCAGGCGCAACAGCGTGTGGACATCACACTCGTGGAGCAGCCGGCGTCGGATCGTCTCCCCCGCGCCACCCTCGAACAACACGTTGTCGGGCACGACCACCGCCGCGGCGCCTTCGACCTTGAGCAGCGTCTTGACGTGCTGGATGAAGTTCAGCTGCTTGTTCGACGTCGACGCCCAGAAGTCATCACGCACCACCGTCAGGCTCTGCTTCTCGGCCTTACCCTCGGCGGTGACGATCGTGACGGACGACTTCTTCCCGAACGGCGGGTTGGTCAGGATCATGTCGAACCGCTCACCCGGGTCGGCCCGCAGTGCGTCATCGACATGGACCGGGCTGTCGGAGTCGGGGCTCTCGATGCCGTGCAACAACAGGTTCATCGCGCACAGTCGCGCTGTGTTGTCGACGATCTCCCACCCGGTGAACAACCCCGAACGCAAGTGCCGCTTCTGGTCAGGATCGAGGTTCTTGTTGTGCCCCACGATGAAGTCGTACGCGGCGAGGAAGAACCCGCCGGTGCCACACGCCGGGTCCGAGATCCGCATGTCGGGAGTCGGCTGCATCACGTCGACCATCGCCGAGATCAACGCCCGCGGGGTGAAGTACTGACCGGCACCCGACTTGGTATCAGCCGCGTTCTTCTCCAGCAGGCCTTCGTAGGCGTCGCCCTTCACGTCGGCGTCGAGGGTCATCCAGTTCTCGTTGCCGATCAGGTCCTTGATCAGCCGCTCGAGCTTGGCCGGATCCTGGATGCGATTCTGCGCCTTGCGGAACACGACGCCGAGCATGTCGTCGCCCTTGCCCAGCTCGTTGAGGATGGCGATGTAGTGCGCCTCGAGGAACTCGCCCTTCGCGTCGAGCAGGGACGGCCAGTCATAGCCCTCAGGCACGATCCGGTCGAAGGCGAGCTGGCGCTGCTCCTCGGCCATCTTCAAGAACAGCAGGTACGTGAGCTGCTCCAGATAGTCGCCGTACGACAAGCCGTCATCCCGGAGGATGTTGCAGTAGTTCCACAGCTTGTCGACGATCACCTTCGCGTCGCTCACGACGCACTCGCTTTCTGCCTGCGCTTCGGGATGGCCGCTGCCTGCTCGGCTCGGATGCATTCGAGCACGGCGGACGCGGGCTCATCGTCCGGGTCCTGAGCCACGAGTTGACCGGAGAACGCCGCGGCGAGGATGGAGCGGCGAAGACGAGCTGAGCGGCTCGGTACGACGTCGAGCGCCAGCTCCACGCGAGCAATGGCCTCGACCGCAGCGTCGATCTCCGCTACCAGTGACCTCTGATCCTCCGGCGGCGGCAAGGGGAAGACGAAGGATGCAAGCTGCTTGGTGCTGATGTGTTGGATAAGGCTGCCTGCATTCAGACCGGCGACGAACCTTCGGAACGATGCTGAACGAAAAACCCAGAAGAGGTACTCGTCATCGGCCGAGAGGGAGGAGAGTCTCGCGATCCGTTGGTTGAGTAGGAAATGATCGTTGTCGTCAGACAGGCACACGCGCCCGAGGAAGTCGTCAGCAAGAGACTGCGCTGTCAGGTTCATGAGGAGACTGCGTCCCCGCAGGACGTACTTCGGCGATTCGGTGGCAAAGGTCTCCGGCAGGAAGGTCGTGGCCTTGGAGGTCCACGACACACGACCTGACTTACTTAGGTTGCCAGGGCGGAGGAGCCGGATTCCATCGTCGGCATAAGCGGCGCTCGGGAAGGCCCGGCCACTGAGTGTCTGGCCTACATCGGACCAGCGGACCATCGGCCATACCCGCCTATTCAGCACCCCCGAGATTGTTGTGCTCCGTAGTACATCCAGCCTTAGACGTGACGGCCGGACTGCTGCGTCGGCGGCGTCGAGGCGGGAGAGATGTTCCTCGATGGCGGCGACGATCCGCTCCTGCTCCGCGATGGGAGCGATGACAAGTCGGGCCGCCTCAAGATCCTCGCGCCGGAGGCTGGGAATGGCAGTGGAACTATCGAGTCTCCCCAGTTCGAGGTACTGAAGCTGATAGCTGAGGAACCGCTGCGTAATCCCACGGGGTGGACGCAGGTAGTACGTCGTGTCAATCGGCCACGACGGCTCGTTTACTGACCACACGGCACCGGCGTTGCCTTTCCGGCCGACGACGATCACCGGTTCTTCCACCAGCGCCTTCGTGTGGCGACCGGCGATCCCCGCCGATCCGATCACTGGCACCCGACCTGTCTGATCCCGCTGCTTGGCTCCGAGGCCCTTCCCGTACTTAGCCGGCGCGATCTCGCCGACGGTCGTCCATTGCCAGCCTGGTGGAAGATCGCTCATGCGGCGAGGGCCTCCGTGAGCTCGACCAGGAGGCCGTCGAGGTCTTGTCCGAACACCTCTCGAGCGCGGCCGAGGCCACCGCGTTGGCTGAACGGCGGGTCGAGCAGCTCTCGCGGATCGATCGACAGGCTGGCGGCGAGGTGGTCGCGGATGAGGTGAAGCCAGTCGAGCTGTTCGTGGGTGAACGTCCGGCCGGCAGTCTGCTGTTGGAGCAGCCAGGCCTCGAACCGTTCTTCGACCTGCTCGGGGAACGGTGCCAGCTCGTTGTCGTCGCCGAGGGTGAAGCGAACGAGCGACACGATGTTGGTGAGCACGGTCCCGGCCGAGCCGCGCACCTTCGACGCGTCGAGGGTCTCGTACGCCTCCCAGAGGCGCTCGGGCGTCCACCGGTGCGGTGGGCGTCCGATGGCCTCGGCCAACTCCTTGACGTCGGCGTAGGTGAGTCGCTTGGCGTAGGGCCGGCTGTAGAGGACCTGGAGGGCGGTGATCTCGTCCTTGTGCTCATCCAGGTAGGCCTTGAACGACTCGACGGTCTCGGCGGCGCGGGCTCGGGCGTCGACGGCGAACTCGGCCCGGGTGATGTGGTCGATGCTGATCTCGTCGATGATCTGGTCGAAGCTGCGCTGCACGTTCACGAGCTGCTCGCGCAGCGCGGGGTTGGCGGCGATCGGTTGCACCGCCTGATCGAACAACACGGCCTTGGCCTCGGCGAGTTGAGCATCGGTCGGCTCGGAGGTGCCAGTAGCGATCCGGGCGGCGGCGAACTGGCGGTCGGGGTCGATCGCGTCGATCAGCCCATGCTCGATGGCCTTGAGCGACCGACCGGCGACGTCCTCGAGCTTGGCGCGCTCGACCGGGCTGATACGGCTGTCGATACGAGCCAGTCTCGACGCAAGGCTGGACACGAGGTCTTCGCTGACCTGGCCGAGAGCGACCTGATGGAGGAGCTTCTCGAGCGACACGCCCCGTTTGCGTTCGAGCGGGGTGGTCTCGATGAGCTTGGTCTCGGTGACACCGACGGCGTCGACGAGCACGAAGCGGTCCTTGTGGGTGGCGTCGGGGGTGACGACCTGCAGGTCGCTGTCGGGGATGGTGCGCACGCCCCGGCCCTTCATCTGCTCGAAGAAGTTACGCGAGCGCACCATCCGCATGAACACGACCATCTCGATGGGCTTCACGTCGGTGCCGGTGGCGATCATGTCGACGGTCACTGCGATGCGCGGGTAGTAGCTGGTGCGGAAGTCCTGCAGGAGCTGTTCGGGCTTGGCGCCATCGGAGGACTTGTAGGTGATCTTGGCGATCACGTCGTTGCCCTTGCCCAGCTCCTCGCGGGCGATGCGCACGATGTCCTCGGCATGGCTGTCGTCCTTGGCGAAGATCAGCGTCTTGGGGATGTGGCGGAGCCGGCCCTGCTCGTCGACCTCGCGATCGGGGAACATCGCTGGCATGTTGTCGCGCAACGCCCGGACCACGGTGCGGATCTGATCCTTGGCGACGACCTTCTTGTCGAGCGCCTTCTCGTCGTAGGTGAGGTCCTCGTCGACCTCCTGCCACCGCTCGTCGCGGGTCTCACGGTCACGGAAGGTCGTCCAGTAGCCGGCCTCGATCGTGGAGCCACCCTCGCTGATGGCAGTGGAGAGACGGAACACATCGAAGTCGACGTTCACGCCGTCGGCTACGGCCTGCGGGAACCCGTACTCCATGACGAGGTTCTTGTTGAAGAACCCGAACGTCTGCTTGCCCGGCGTGGCGGTGAGCCCGATGAGGAAGGCGTCGAAGTACTCGAGCACCTGGCGCCACACCCCGTAGATCGAGCGGTGGCACTCGTCGACGATGATCACGTCGAACATCTCGATCGGGATTGCCGGCTGATAGTCGACCTCGACCGGACGGTCAGGCGACAGCTCGTAGGCCGACTCCTCGTCGAGGTCCGCGGGCAGGTCGGCTTCGCCGCGCAGCATCGAATAGACCCGCTGGATCGTTCCGCTGCACACGCTCGCCACTGGGTCGACCTGGTTGTGGGTGAGGTGCTGCACGTTGTAGAGCTCAGTGAACTTGCGCCCTGAGCCCGGGACCTCGAAGCCCTGGAACTCCTTGAGCGTCTGCTTGCCGAGGTTGCCCCGGTCGACGAGGAACAGAATCCGCTTGGCCTGGGCGTGGCGGATCAGCCGCTCGCAGATATTGGCCGCCGCAAACGTCTTGCCCGACCCGGTCGCCATCTGGATCAGCGCCCGCGAGTGGTTGTCCTTCAGCGACCGTTCCAGGTTTGTGATCGCCTCGAACTGCGCCTGGCGCAGCCGAGCCGGGTCCTCCTCGACCTCGGGCATCGCCGGGATACGGGCCCGCAACGAGCCGCCACCGTGGTTGACCTGGTCCTCGATCTGCCACTCGAGCGTGTCCGGCCGGTGGAACCAGAACACCCGCCGCGACGTTGGCTCCGGATCCATCCGACAGGTGAACCACGTCTCGGAGCCAGTCGACTCGTATCCGTAGGGAAGACGCCCACCGATCAGGAACGACGGCAGAGCGTCGGGCACGTTGGCCTGGTACTTGACCGTTTGCCACTCGACCCCCGACAGGGTCGTGCCCTTCTTCTTCGCCTCGATGACGCCGACGGCCTGGCGGTTCACGAACAACACGTAGTCGGCCGGGCCGGCGTCGGTGACCAACTCCCGCACCGCCACGCCAGTGCCGGCGTAGAGGTTGACCGACTTGTAGTCCTGCACGATCCAGCCGGCGGCTTCGAGCATGGCGTCGATGCGCTGCCGCGCCTTCTGCTCGGGAAGAAGCCGATCGTCCGCCGTGTCCATCGGCCCCGAGGCTACGCAACCACGCGGGGGGCGGGGTCGCTCGCTGCGGTGGGTGACCCAGCAGTCCCGGACCTGGTCCCGGATTCGGTCCCGGCCTTGGTCCCGGGTTCGGTCCCGGTTCTGGTCCCGGGTTCGGTCCCGACCCCCGCGAGTTGGTTCGTCAGTTCCCGTCCCGGTGCTGCCGGAGCTTTTCCTCGGATCGCGCGGTCCGTCCTTGCCAGTAGGCGATTCGGCTCGCCTTCAGCTCGATCTCGGCTCGCAGTGCTTCCATCTCCTGCGCCTGCTCCCTGGCCTCGCGGCCAGCCAGTTGGACTGTTCGGTGCAGCCGACCACCCTCCTTCTCGAGGCGCCGGATCTCACGGCGAGTATCCCGAAGCTCGACTCTTAGTCGAGCGGGCTCAGCCAGCTCGGTGGCCTTGCGGGCCCGGTAGGCGCTCTTGCGTTCCGCCTCTGAGGCCCACTTCCTCGGTCGACCGCGACGAGCCGGCGCATCGCCCTCCGAGTTCTCATCCGGCATCGGCCAGATCTTAAACGGACGCGACGAAAAGCGGGTGCACACCGCCGGTGATGATCTGTGTGGGTGACAGCTTGATCCTTGTCGGGCCAGGCCCACAGGCGCAGAGCGCGCGAACGCAGTGACGCCTGTGAAGGGCTTCGGGACGCGCGGACCGCGGCCGGCTCATGGCGCGGGTCTGTCCTTTGCAGGGCTGCGCTCCCCGGCCAGGCGTAGAGCCGAGGCTCGACCTGGCAGGGCAGACGTGCCGACCGGCGAGCGCTCAGCTCTCGTCGAAAAGCGACGGCTGCTCGCAACGCGCTGAGAAGTTCGACGAGCGGCGCGACGCAACGGCCTCGACCGAGTGGGGTTTGGAGGTATGGACCTTCGCATCGCGCCCAGTTGGAGGCACCATCAGTGGACCGCAGGCGTAGACCTCCAGCGCGGCGCGGGGCACGCGGAGCTGACGACCGAAGCGGACCACAGGGAGACCCTCGGCGCCGGCCGTCGCTCGCCACTGCCGGGTCAGTCCGTAGGCCGCTGTCCGGCCGATCCTGAGCACGCGAGCGGCCTCCTCGACCGTGAGGAAGTCCGGCAGCGGCTGTGGCATCTCCATCGGGGGCCTCCTGGTGACCATGACAACGACCGTCGAGGCACTCGACGACCGTCCCCTCCTGACCCCACTGCCGATGGCCGCTCGCGTCGCGTCGTTTGGCTGCCAGGGGCCGCTCCCCCATCTCTGGCGCTGGATCGCCCCGGGATCGTGGGACACAATCGGCTCACCGCCAAAGTGGACGGCCTCGAGCACGGGCCGGTGGCGGTGCGACGTGCTCCTCCAACCCGAACCGACCGCGACCAGGCACGCCCTGGACGACGTCGGCGCCCCGGCAAAGGTCCCCTCACGAGCGGACCGGTCGTGGCTGCACGCCAGGAGGAGCCGTGAGAGGCCACGTCGCCAAGAAGGGCAACCGCTACTACGCCGTCGTCTACGAAGGCACCGACCCGGCAACCGGCAAGGAACGCCGCCGCTGGTACCAGGGCGGCGCCACCCGCCGAGAAGCCGAGCGGGTGCTCACCGAGCTCGTGAAGCGGATGCACGACGGTGACTACCGTTCCCCCGAGCGGATCACCCTCGGCGACTACCTCGTCGAGCGGTGGCTCCCCGTCCGCAAGACCCAAGTCGGGCACAGCACCTACGCCTCGTACCGCCAGACGATCAACTCCCACGTGCTGCCCCGCATCGGGATGATCCCGCTGCAGCGCCTTACCCCCGAGGACCTCGAAGGCTTCTACGCCGACCTGCTCACCGAGGGCCGGCTCAACGGCGCTGGCGGTGGGCTCTCCCCCAAGACCGTGCGCAACATCCACGGGATGCTGCACAAGGCCCTCGCCGACGCCTGCCGCAAGGGGACCGTCCAGCGCAACGTGGCCGGCCTCGCCGACCCGCCCCGGGTGCGGCGCCGTTCGTCGATGACGGTGTGGGACGCCGCCCAGCTCCGTCAGTTCCTCACCGAGATCGAGGATCACCCGCTCGGCACGGCGTTCCACCTCGCCGCCCACACCGGCATGCGCCGGGGCGAAGTGCTCGGGCTCCAGTGGCGAGACGTCGACCTCAACGCTGCACGGCTGTCGGTCCATCAAGCCGTCACCAACGTCGCCTACGAGAAGCGCCTCGGCGACGTGAAGACTGAGACGGGCCGCCGCATGGTCGACCTCGACGCTCGCACGGTCGACGTTCTACGAGCGTGGCGGGAGACCCAACGTGCCGAGCACCAGCTGACCGGCCGGAGGTGGACCGAGGACGGCTTCGTGTTCGCCCGCCCCGACGGCGAGCCGATCCACCCCGACTACGTCAGCCAGTGCTTCGAGCGCCACCTGGCCAAGTCGTCACTGCCGAGGATCCGACTCCACGACCTCCGCCACACGCACGCCACGATCCTGCTCAAGGCCGGCGTGCCGGTGAAGGTCGTAAGCGAACGCCTCGGCCACAGCAGCCCCGCATTCACCATGACCGTCTACCAGCACGTCCTCCCAGGCATGCAAGCCGACGCCGCACGAGCGTTCAGTGCCGCACTGTTCGGCGAGTGACGCACCGGCCAGCAAATATTCCTTCAACCGTCGTAGAGCCAGCGCAGGGCTCACAGCGGGTCGAGCGGCAGTACGCCAAGTTGCCCACGACAGCCGATCCGTGGGGGCCAGCGGCCCAAGCCGGCGAGGGTCGCTGAGCTTCGAACGGAAGGAGACTTCGCACTCGCTCCGCCCAGCAGTACCGTGGGTAGTCAGTCGGCCCTAGGCGAGAGGTTGGCCGCTCACCTCATGTCAACTGCGCGCGATCCCTTCACCACCGAAGCCGAAATGGGGCCTCATCTGCGTCCGCACGTCCGAACTCTGGCTGGCACCCCGGTCCTCTGGTTCGCCGAAGTGCCTGCAGTGAACGGGATCCCGGACATGAGCCTCGTGCGCTTCGACGCTGTCGAGACTCGGAGACGGAACCGCCACGGTCTCACCATGCCCGACGATCTGTCGATCGTGCGAACGGCACTTCTCCTGAGCGAACGCCCGGCGGGCCTCGGCGTCGATGAACTCGCACGGTCCACCCGACTGAGCCAGAGGCTCCTGAAGCGCCGAGTTCTGCCGACACTTTCGGAGCACGGCTGGGTTACGTCGAACGATGGGGTGTGGAGGATGACTCGGCGCTATTCGGACCCGGCCGCTTTGCTCGTGACAATCGAGCTCAAGCTGCGCGACTGGAGAAAGGCGCTCACACAGGCGCTCCACGCGAGTGTCGGAGCAGACGCCGCGTGGGTTGTGCTCGATTCCCGCTCAACCAGTGCCACCGACCAGGTCCGTCACTTCCAGGTCCGCGGCGTCGGTCTCGCCCTCCTGGACCGACAGAATCTTGAAATTGTTCACCCGGCCCGCCCAGCGAACTGCGACCCTGCGCGCAGAGCGGTGCTCGCCGAACGGCTCCTGCGGATGAAGGATGCCGGCGTACGAGTCGGACCAGAACGTCACGTGTTTGGACGAATCCTCACCTAGACGACACTGATCCACGATCCGAGATGGGTCGGGCTCTCTCGACCGCCCAAACCCAGACTTGGCGCAGCCGAGTGAGCGTCGTGGACCTTGCTGTGGATTCCGGCACTCCACCCGCCCCGCCGGGTCGCCGACGGAATTGTCTCGGCCGTGAGCGCTCCAACGCTGTATAGCGAATGCGCTGCGCTGAGGGCCTGGTCGTACGGCGTCGCCGCGAGGGCGTCGTTACCCCAGCGGGTCGGGAACTCCCGGTACGGAGCGCCGGTGGCAACCAATGCGTCATGAGTGGCCGACGCGACGGTGTGAAGGATCGATCGTTCGAAGTGCCGTTCCAATGGCGGGAGGCCACCCCCACCGCTACTGGTTTGCCGGACGAACGTCTGGTCTGATGGGAGGCCTCCCGTGGAAAACCCGACCGCACCCGATGCCAGCATCAGCCAACCTGTCAGCCCCGTCTGGGCGTGGAGGAGCGCTACGTCCTCCCGATCGGCCCAGACGCCGAACTCGAACATTCGCCGGAGGGCCGCTGCGTCCGCGAGGGGTGCACCTGCATCGTTGGGTGCGGGGCGTTGAATCCGCACATACACGACATCGAACTGGTCAAGCTCGGAGAGCTCCGCCATCACGTCGTCGAACACTGCCTGGTTCTGAAGAAACTCGTATGGGAGCGTCAGGTTCAGAGCAAGATGTTCGCCGTCCTCGAGATGGGCAAACATCTCATCTGCCTCGTCGGAGATCTCCGAGAAGGCCCCAGCCACATCTGCTGCGCCCACGCCGCGACCGGTGGTGAGTAGCAAGTTCGCACCCGCCGCCCGCTGTGCCCCGAGCACATCCTCGGCGTAATGGTCCGGCGTCTTTCGTAGTTCTCCGAGGTACGGGCACCGCTCGAGATGCCTCGGCTTGGGAAGCGCAGCCTCGATGACGAGCCGGTCGCCGAACGCTGTGTAGCCCATGGGGTCAGCGATGCGGATCGACACGATCGGAACATCGAGGCGCTCGCGTGCGATCGCAGCCGAATACCTATTGAGCCGCACGATGCGGCCGAGCGCCAGGTTCTCCCCATAGTCCGCGTGTAGCGCCGCGAGCACCTCGGGTTCACGACCGAAGTACTTGTGGCTGCTCTGATTGAGGAAGAGCGGCACTCGTCCGGCCAGCGCATCTTCACGAGACCGGACCCCCTCGACGGCACGGGCAGCCTCGACTGCCTCGGGAAGCACCCTCCCGGCCTCCGAACCACGGAGCACGAGCGCACGGCCGTCCGGCAGATTGGCGAAAGCAGGCGGCTCATCCGGAACGTCCTCCTCCTCGTCGATCTCGTCCTCGAGTTCGAGCTCGACATAGTCGTCGGCAGTCATCGCATCACCCTTCTCTGGCCAGGCGTCGTAGGTTCGAGCGTGCTGTCCCTCGCTGATGACGTTGCACCGAGGTCAGGTCGTCCAGTACCGAGCGCACGCTCTGATCGAGACCAGCGGGCAGAGCGGCCGGGCCAGCGTCGAAGCGCGCCGGGCTGATCAAGTCGCCCGGTTCAAAGAACGGGTGACGGCCGGCGATCGCCTGGCGGACTACCACGCCGACAGACCACAGGTCACCACCCTTCGTAGCTCGACGTCCGGCCAACTGTTCGGGAGCCATGTAGGGCACTGTGCCGACCTGGGCGGGATACCGAGTGATCGAAGAAATGTCAGCGAGCCGAGCTAACCCCAAGTCGCACAGGACCGGGTCCGTCCAACTACCCGCCCGCAAGATCACGTTCGCCGGCTTGATGTCGCGGTGCAGGACGCGAACGGAGTGCATCGCCTCGACGGCATCAAGAAGTCCGGCAAGCAACGCCTCAGCCTCGTCGATGGGGACGACTCGGCCCTGGTCGAGAGCGTTGGCCGCATCGCCCCCGGCCACGTACTCAAAACTCATCGAGCGATAGTCGGTGCCAGCGATCCTGACCGTACGAATCTCGTGAAGCTTCACGACGCGCGGGTGATCCAACCGACCAATCGCTTCCACTTCTCGACCGAACCGCTCGTCATCAACCGGGTCGCCGCACAAGATCTTCTCGGCCCGGCCGTCGATGCACCAGGTGTCCCCGAACGAACCGCGCCCGAGGAACTCGGCGGGCGCGCCGAAAGCCTCCTGCACACTCGCCTCTTCCAGTCTTGGCTCGCTCATCGCCCCCCGGTCGTGCGCCTCTAGCGAGGCGTGGGTCGCCGTGATCTTCTCGCCCGCGCCACGTTTGTGGGGAAGCGCGCCGCCTCGCTGTTCACACGTTAGAAGATCCGTTAGAAGTCGGCCCGGGAACGGCGAAGGCCCATCCTCTCGGATGGGCCCTGACCAGGTACTTCGATGGTGGCGGGGGCAGGATTTGAACCTGCGACCTTCGGGTTATGAGCCCGACGAGCTACCAGACTGCTCCACCCCGCGGCGTGACGGTGAATGTACCGGCCCCACCCCACGACCGCCAACCCGCTCCCACCCGGGCGTCCCCGATCCGCCCGCACGTGATGGACTCGAGCGATGCGTGCCGACGAGCCCTCCGCCACCGCCGTCGGGGTGGCCCTCATCCGCGCCACCCTCGACCGCCCCTCCACCCCGACCGGTGACCCTGTCGCCGATGACGCCCTCACCCGCTCGCTGCTCGGCGACGGCGCCAACCCCACGACCGCCGGCAGCGACGTCGAAG
>JBDNHK010000080.1:0-4606 GCA_041688815.1 Acidimicrobiales bacterium
GTGCATGCCGGGTGACAACACCACGATGATGGTGGAGTTGATCCATCCGATCGCCATGGAAGAAGGTCTGCGTTTCGCCATCCGTGAGGGTGGCCGTACCGTGGGCGCCGGCCGCGTCACCAAGATCATCAAGTAGACGAACGCGGGTCGCCCCGCAGAATCGATTCAACTCCCCCTAGAATCCGTCCGGCCTCTCGACGTGGCCGTCGCCGTCGGGGCGAGCCCGACTTCAGGAGTCACCAATGGCCAAGAACGAGAAGCGAGTGCAGGTCACCCTGGAATGCCAGGTCTGTAAGCGCCGCAACTACATCACGACCAAGAACAAGGTCAACGATCGCGAGCGCATCGAACTCAAGAAGTACTGCAAGTGGGACCGCGTCCACACCGCGCACAAGGAAACCCGCTGACCCTCGGCCCGGATCTGCCCGCCGGGTCGACTCCCGGCGTTCCCTTTGTCGTCGACGCGTCTCCTCCGACCACCGGACCCGCCCGGGGCGCACGCCTCCGGCGGCTGATCCGGCGGACGGGATCACCGCTGTCGCCCGACGACACCGCCTCGCTGGTGGACGCGGCCCGAGACGGCGACCGGCAGGCGTTCGAGGTATTGGTGCGGTCCACCTACGGCGATACCTACAGCCTGGCTCAGCGCCTGACCGGCGACGACGACGACGCCCGGGACGTCGTGCAGGAGACCTACCTGCGGGCGTTCCGTGGCATCGCCCGCTTTCGTGGTGACGCCCAGTTCACCACTTGGCTCTACCGGATCACCGCGAACTGCGCCTCCACCCACCTCGGTCGGCGCCGCCGCCACAGGCACGACCAGCTCGACGACGACCTGGCGGTGCGTGATCCGCACCCCACCCACGATCCGTCGGGCCGGGCCGAGCACGCGCTGCTGCGCGAGCGCCTCCAGCATGCTCTGCGGACCCTGTCCCCTCGGTTGCGGCAGGTGATCGTGCTGCGCGAGGTCTACGACCTTCCCCACGAAGCCATCGCGGTCGAACTCGGGATCTCCGAGTCGGCGGCGAAGGTCCGCCTGCACCGGGCCCGCCGCCAGCTGCGTGACGACGCCGAGGTGAGCCGCATCGTCGACGACACCGACGCGGCGTCGCCCGGCACGCGGCGATGGGCCAGCTGAGCGGCGCCGGGCCGAGCGGAGAGCGCATTCGCCTCGAGCGTGGGCGGGGCCTAGAGTCGTGTCCACCGGTGCGCCGGGGTCGGACGCCGAGAGCCGGCTGCTACCCTGATCGGTCCGGGTAGGTCCCCAAGGGCAGTAGCTCAACTGGTAGAGCACCGGTCTCCAAAACCGACGGTTGGGGGTTCGAGTCCCTCCTGCCCTGCCCCGTTTCCTCCCCAACCGCCCGTCCGTGGGAAGTCTCTCAATGGCCTTGAATCGTGAACAGAAGCGAATGCTGCAGCGTCAGGGCGAGATCGGCCCCGACGGTGAGCCCATACGGGCCAAGCGCGGCCAGCAGGCTCAGCGGCCCAAGGAGCAGCGCACCAGCGCCCGCCAGTTCGTGCACGAAGTTCGCTCCGAGCTGAAAAAGGTGGCCTGGCCCAACCGGTCCGAGACCCTCAACTATTCACTGATCACGGCCATCACTCTTGTGGTGTTCACCCTTTTCATCTTCGGAATCGACTGGGTCTTCTCCGAACTCGTCCTCAGATTGTTCAACGCCAAATGAGCCTTTACGCCCACGAGATCCCCACCCCCGGCCAAGATCCGGCCCCCCCGACCGATGGCGCCGATCCTGGCGACGTCGAGGTCGTCGATCCCGACGAACTGCTCGAGGCCGAGCGCCCCAAGCCGCAGAGCCCGTACGACCGGCCTGGTCGTTGGTTCGTGGTCCACACGCAGTCCGGGTACGAGAAGAAGGTCAAGCAGAACCTCGAAGCCCGCATCTCCTCGATGAACATGGAAGAGACCATCCACGAGGTCGTCATCCCCATGGAAGACGTCGTGGAGTTCAAGAACGGCAAGAAGCAGGTCGTGCCGAAGAAGATCTTCCCTGGCTACCTGCTGGTGCGCTGTGAGCTGGACGACGACAGCTGGTACGTCGTGCGCAACACCCCCGGCGTCACGGGGTTCGTGGGCCAGGGCGCCAAGCCCTCGCCGCTCAAGCGCTCCGATGTGGAGACCTTCCTGCAGGTCAAGATCGAGGGTGAGGAAGCGACGCCGAAGCGGGGCAAGCCCCGCATGGAGTACGAGATGAGCGAGACGGTCCGGGTCAAGGAAGGCCCGTTCGCCGACTTCTCCGGCGAGATCGTCGAGATCAACGAAGACCAACTGAAGGTGAAGGTCCTCGTCAACATCTTCGGGCGCGAGACGCCCGTGGAGCTCGAGTTCACCCAGATCGCCAAGCTCTAGGAGCAGCCGCCCTCGGGGGCGGAGTTGTCAGCGGCGGCCCCAGCCGCCACGATGGTCTGATCGCGCTCAGCGGGCATCTGCTCGGGCGCTCACGAACGAAGAGGCAAGGAAACCATGGCCAAGAAGAAGGCGACGGCCGTCGTCAAGATCCAGATTCCCGCCGGTGCCGCCACCCCTGCGCCTCCTGTGGGCACCGCCCTCGGTCCCCACGGCGTGGCGATCATGGACTTCTGCAAGGAGTACAACGCCAGGACCGAGGCGCAGAAGGGCACCATCGTTCCGGTCGAGATCACTGTGTACGAGGACCGCTCGTTCACCTTCGTGCTCAAGACCCCACCGACCTCGATGCTCATCAAGCAGGCCGCCGGCCTCGACAAGGGTTCCCAGACCCCGGCGAAGGCCACTGTCGGCTCGATCACCGACGCCCAGGTCACCGAGATCGCTCAGGTCAAGATGCCCGACCTCAACGCCAACGACCTCGACGCGGCCAAGCTGCAGGTCGCGGGCACCGCCCGTTCGATGGGCATCGACGTCGTCTGATCCACCGGCCCGCCTGGCGGGTCGTTCCAACCACCGCCTCGGACCACCTCGCCCGGGCGGCCGCTGCGCACCCCGGTGCGCCCGACCCGAGGGAGCCGTCATGGCGAAGCACGGAAAGAAGTACACCGATGCGGTCCGCCGCTTCGATCGCGAGCACCTGCACACGTCACCCGAGGCCATCGACCTGGTGAAGAGCCTGGCGCCGGCGTCGTTCGACGAGACCGTCGAGCTGGTCGCCCGCCTCGGGGTCGATCCCCGCAAGGCCGATCAGATGGTGCGCGGCACCGTCGGGCTGCCGTCGGGAACCGGCACTGATGTCCGCATCGCCGTCTTCGCCGCCGGCGATGCCGCCACTGCCGCCCGTGAGGCCGGCGCCGACATCGTGGGCGCCGAGGACCTGATCGCTCAGGTCGAAGGCGGCATGCTCGACTTCGACGTGGCCATCTCGACCCCCGAGCTCATGCCCCAGGTCGGCAAGCTCGGCCGATCCCTCGGACCCCGGGGGTTGATGCCGAACCCCAAGACCGGCACGGTGACCGCCGACGTGGCCAAGGCCGTGACCGACTTCAAGGGGGGCAAGGTCGAGTACCGCACCGACCGGCACGGCAACGTGCACGTGCCGATCGGCAAGGTCAGCTTCGAGACCGCGGCCCTCGCCGCCAACCTGCGGGTGGTTCTCGAGGAGCTCGAGAAGGCCAAGCCGACCACCGCCAAAGGCCGATACTTCCGTAAGGTCAGCGTGTCGTCCACCATGGGCCCAGGGATCAAACTCGATCCCGCCCGCATGCTGGTGATCGACGAGACCGTTTCGGCCTGATCCAGGGGTTTGTCTCTCGGGCCCAGGCCCGGGTAGCGTCCCGCTCGGCCTTCGGGCCCCAATCGAATCCTGCTCGCCGTAGACCTTCGGTCGCCCCTCGGGGCGCAATGGGCGCACCACCCCCCGAACCAGGCGCACGCACGCTCTCCGGGGTGTTCGCGCGTCGCCGCTGCGAGCGCCCCGTCGTCGTTCCCGGCGCCGGTCACGAACCAGCGCTACGGCGCTCAGAGAGACGAAGGAGGTGCGATGGAGAACCCACGACCAGAGAAGGTCGCCGTGGTCGACGAGGTCAAGGCCCAGCTCGAAGGAGCTGACGCCGCGCTGCTCACCGAGTACCGGGGCATCAACGTGGCCGATCTGGCCTCGTTGCGTCGATCGTTGCGCGAAGCCGGTGGTGAGTACCGGGTGTACAAGAACACCCTCGTTCGCATCGCCACCCGAGAGCTCGGCCTCGAGCTCGACGACATGCTGACCGGCCCGACGGCCATCGCCTTCGTGCCCAGTGGTGCCGACCCAGTGGCGATCGCCAAGGCCCTGCGCGAGTTCGCCAAGGGGAATCCCAACCTCGTCGTGAAGGGCGGACTGCTCGACGACAGGCTGCTCGACGCGGCCGGCGCCAAGGCCCTCGCCGAGGTCGCCCCCCGCGAGGAGCTGCTGGCCCGGTTGGCCGGCCTCATCGCCGCCCCGATGCAGCAGTTCGCCGGCCTGCTCCAGGCCCTGCCTCGGGACTTCGCCTACGGATTGGCCGCCCTCATCGAGCAGGGTGGCGCCCCCGGTGCTCCCGCATCCGAGCCGGTCGCCGAGGCATCTGCCGACGCCGACACCCCCGCCGAGGCATCTGCCGACGCCGACACCCCCGCCGAGGCATCTGCCGACGCCGA
>JBDNHK010000081.1:0-25660 GCA_041688815.1 Acidimicrobiales bacterium
AGATCCGCACCCAACGCGCCCTCACCCTCGACGCCGCCTACACCGCCAACCCCGACCGGTTCCGAGGACGGCGGCCTACCCCGCCGAAGCTCCCCACCGTCGCCTGGATCAACGACCCATCCCGAGAAGCACTCATACAGAGCGTCTGACCAAGAATTGTCTCAAACCCCTTGAGAGGTTCCGGTCGAGGCACTAACTTGCTGAGGCCTGGTGATTGGGGGGCGGGGTGGCTGATCCTTCAGAAGCGCCGGCGACAGGGGCGGGCTGGCTGACGCTCGCGGCGATGATCGTCGTCGTCTCGATGGCCTCCATCGACATGACGATCGTGGCGATCGCCGCTCCCGATATCCAACAGGGCCTTCGTCTGTCCTCGACTGGCCTGCAGTGGATGGTCTCGAGCTATCTCGTTTCGCTGGCCGCGCTGTTTGCACTCGGTGGCCGTCTGGCCGATGTGGTCGGGCATCGCACGATGGTGATCAGCGGAACGATCCTGTTCACGTTCGCATCGATCATGTGCGGCGCCACCCCCACCGGTTCGATCGCCGAGACTTGGCTGATCGCCTTCCGCGTGCTCCAGGGAGCGGGAGCGGCGTTGATGTTCCCCGCCGCTCTGGCCATCGTCGTCGCCTCGTTCCCCATCGAACACCGCGGCCGGGCCATCGCCACGTTCTTCGGCTTCGCCGGTTTGCTCACCGCCCTCGGCCCATTCGCCGGCGGGTATCTCACCCAGTGGACCTGGCGTTCGATCTTCTGGGTCAACGTCCCGGTGGCGATCCTCGGACTGATCCTCACATTCATGGCGAAGGTCGAGAACTCGCGGGTGCGCGAACCGATCGACTGGCGTGGCGCGGTGCTTATCGCCACTGGTATGGCCGCTAGCGTGATCGGACTGCAGCAGGCCTCGACCTGGGGATGGACGAGTACGGCCACACTGGGGTGCATCATCGGCGGGGCAGTGGTGATCGGATTCTTCTTCGAGTTCGAGCGACGTCATTCCCATCCGCTCATTCGTGTGTCGTTCTTCTCGATCCGCACGTTCACCGCGCAGAACTTCGTGCTGCTGTTCGCATCGGCCGCGTTCGTCCCAATAATTTTCTTCGCCAGCATCTATGCCCAGGTCGCCCTCGGTTGGTCCACCTCGAACGCCGGTCTCTACCTGCTGATCTTCTTCGTCGGCTACGTTCCGGGGGTCCAGATAGGTGGTCGACTTCTCGACCAGGGCCGGGCCCGCACCGCCGTGGTGTGGGGAGCATTCGTCGCCGCGGCAGGGCTCTGGGCCTGGTCGGCACGATTGCAGGACCTCTCGGAGAACCAGCAGTGGCCATGGATGGTTGTCACCGGGTTCGCAATTGCCGTGGTTATGAGTTCGGCCAACACCGATGCGATCAACCAGGTGCCGGCGGAGAACTACGGCGAGGCCACCGGTATCACCCAGACGGCGCGCAACTACGGCGCCGCCCTCGGTCTGGCCATTCTCGGCACGGTGCTGTCGACCACAGTGCGCACGAAGACCGAGGGATCGTTGGCGACGCTCGGCATCGACAAGTCACAGGCCGACACGATCGCCGCATCGCTCCAGGGGTCGGGTGGCGGGAAGTCCTCCGGCGCGATCTCGCAACTGGGGTCGAACGCGGAGCAGGCGTTCCAGATGATTCGTCTCGACTTCGCCCAGGCCAGCCAGGCTGTGTTCCGCTGTCTTGCGTTGTTCATGCTGATCTCAGGGGTGGCGGCAGTGATCGGATTGAGCCGCAGCCGCCAGTCCGGCGGAGCGGGCGCATCTGGTGGAGCTGGGCCGTCCGGGACGACCGAGGTCGGCTCACACGAACGATCGGAACGCAGTGGTGAGCGGTAGGTCGAGTGAACTGATCAGTCCCGGAGGTGCGTCGTGCACGAAGGGGATCGCGTTGACGATGCGCATGGCAGTGGCGACCATCCCGCGTTCGTAGAAGTCCTCGGGGCTGCCGACGATGAGTTCGCACTGGAGGTTCGGTTCACCCTTGACGATCACGCGGTAGGTGCCGTAGTGCGGAGCGCTGGGCCAGTGCGGAGCGAGGTCCATCTTCAGCCGTCTCCGGCCGTCGTCATCTGCACGTAGACCATCTGCATCTGCGTGAGGGCATCGCGAAGCGAAGCGACGTCCTCGCCGAGACGGGACTCGGTGGCATCGAGCAGGGCCGCCATGGCGTCGATGGCCAGACGGGCCGACGGGAGGTCGGGCTCGGGCTGGCCCAGGTGGATGGCGCCGAGCTCGTACAGACCGACCACGTGGTTGATCACGAACTGCGAGGCCGGGGCCGACAGGATCTGGCGCTGCACCTCGGCCATCTGGGCCACCATCGCCTCGGCCTGGGACCGCTCCTCAGGGGAGAGGTCATCGAGGGACGGGGCCCCCACCATCCCCGCCGCTCCGGTGTCGGTGATGGGGCTCGCGGCGGCGGCGCCTGATGTCGGCGCCGGGCGCGGGTTGCGTTCGATCGGTACCTCACCGCCGGGTGTCCAGAGGCTCATGGGGGACTCACTTCCTCGGCGTCCCCGCCCCGGTTCGCACCGTGGGAGGGCCGCCACTCGCAGTTCGGCGGGGACTCCGCTATCGTACGTGCCCGACAACTCAGGGAAAGCGGGGCTCGTCCCCCACCCGGCCATTTCCCCCTCGGGGGAGCCTGTGCGCCGGGTCGCTGCTCTTCACCGCCCGGGCTCGCGCCCGGTCATCGACGGGCGCCGGCCGACTCGAACCGACGCCCGCTCTCCTCCATTGCGATGGGTGCAGGGGTCCGACCTGCCCACCCGCGCCACGGAGGAATTGCGCATTGATGAGGAGTGACCGGCGATAGCCACCGTTGACAGCAACGAGCCCCGTATCAACGACCGCATCCGTGCCCGTGAGGTCCGCCTCGTGGGCCCTGATGGGGCCCAGATCGGGATCAAGCCCCTTCCCGAGGCGCTCATCATGGCCCGGGACCTCGAACTCGACCTCGTCGAGGTGGCCGACAAGGCCAATCCTCCTGTCTGTCGCATCATGGACTACGGGAAGTACAAGTACGAGGCCGCCCAACGGGCCAAGGAGTCCCGGAAGAAGAGTACGAACGTCGTGGTCAAGGAGATGAAGTACCGGCCCAAGATCGGCGCCGGCGACTTCGACACCAAGACCAGGAAGGTCGAGCACTTCCTCGCCGAGGGGCACAAGGTCAAGGTCACGATCATGTTCCGTGGCCGCGAGATGCAGCACCCTGATCTCGGCCGCAAGATCCTCGACAACGTGGCCGAAGCGGTGGCCCACCAGGGAAGGATCGAGGCCTACCCCCGACTCGACGGGCGCAACATGACCATGGTTCTCGGCCCCGACAAGAAGGCCCAGGCCGCGGCCGAGCGCAAGCGCCAAACAGACGGCGCCGAATCCTCACCCGAATCCTCACCCGCCGCCCCACTCGCCCGCCCAGACGCCGCCACCGAGCCCGACCTCACCGAGACCCCCGTCGACACCGGGGCCTGATCGCCCCGGCGCCCCCGAACCGGGGCCCGCACACCACCACCGGAGACACCGATGCCGAAGATGAAAACCCACAGCGGCGCCAAGAAGCGCTTCAAGATCACTGGGACCGGCAAGATCACCCGCCGCAGTTCGAATCTGAATCACATCCTCGAGAAGAAGTCCCCGAGGCGCAAGCGTCGCCTCTCCGGCGATTTCGAGCTCTCGCCGGGTGACACCGCCAAGGTGCGCCGCCAGCTCGGCATCTGAATCATCGCCGGCTCCGCCGGCATCCCCGGTTCCCCCGGGAGACGTCCATCCATTTCCCACGACCAAGGAGGCCCCGATGGCCCGAGTCAAGCGTGCGGTCGCCAGCAAGAAGCACCGCCGTACCACCCTGGAGCGCGCCAAGGGCTACTACGGCAACAAGAGCCGTTCCTACCGCGCCGCCAACGAGCAGGTCATGCACTCGTTGCAGTACGCCTTCCGCGACCGGCGGGCCCGCAAGGGTGAGTTCCGTCAGCTCTGGATCCAGCGCATCAACGCCGCCTGCCGCCTGAACGGCACGACCTACTCCCGATTCATCGCCGGCCTCAAGGCCGCCCACATCGAGGTCGACCGCAAGGTCCTGGCCGACCTCGCCGTCACCGACCCGGCGGCGTTCACCGCCCTCGTCGAGGCCGCCACCGAGGCGGACGCCAATCTCCCGCCTCGATCGGCCCAGGCCTGAAGCACTCGGCGCCCCTGCGAGCGAGGCCGTCGTGCCGGCTCCGCTGAGCGCCAGCAATCCGCGAGTCATCACCCTGCGGCGCCTCCTGGGGCGCCGCAGGGCGCGTCTCGAGGCGGGCGCGTTCGTGATCGAGGGCCCGCTCGCCCTCACTGAAGCCATCGTCGCGGCCGCTCCTCTCCGTGAGGTCTACGTCGACGACGCCGCCGCCCGTTCGGCGCCGCCGGATTCCGCGCTCGGTGTGGGCCTCGCCGCCGCCCGCGAGGCGGGTGTGCCCGTCACCGAGTTGGGGGTCGGCGTGCTCCAGCGGGTGAGTGACACCATCACTCCTCAGGATGTGCTCGCCGTGGTCGAGCGCCGGCCGGTACCGATCGAGGCACTGGTCGCGGCGGACGGTCCGGTGGTCGTGCTCGCCGGCGTGGGTGACCCCGGCAACGCCGGCACCGTGGTGCGCACAGCCGAGGCGGCCGGCGCGGCAGGGGTCTTGTTCTGCTTCGATGCCGTCGACCCGTTCGGTCCGAAGACGGTGCGGGCCGCGGCCGGTTCGCTGTTTCGCATCCTCGTCGCCGAGAACCCCACTGCTTCCTCGGCGACGGCGCTCGAAGCGCTGCGGGCCGGCGGCCGCGAGCTCATCGGTACGGGGGCACGAGGCGGCGTCGACCTCGACCAGCGCGACCTCACCGCGCCCTTCGCACTCGTCCTCGGTAGCGAGGCCCGCGGGCTCTCCGCCGAGCTCGAGACCATGCTCGACAGCACCGTCACCATCCCCATGGCCGGGTCGGTGGAGTCACTCAACGTCGCCGTCGCCGCCGCCGTGGTCCTGTTCGAGTCCGCCCGGCAGCACCGACGAAGACGATGACGGTATCGGTGGGCCCGAACAGATTGGACGCCCGCACCGGCCTCGGACAGGCTCACGCCCGATGATCGACGGTCTCCCCGAACTCGCCACTCGCGGCATCGAGCAGGTGGCCGCCGCCACCGACCCCGAGTCGTTGCGCGCCGTCGAATCCGACCTGCTGGGCAAGACCGGCGAGCTGACCGTCCTCAAGCGCGGGTTGGGCGCGCTCGAACCCGACCAGCGCCGCGCCGCCGGTCAGGCCCTCAACGAGACCCGTGCCCGTCTCGAGGCGGCACTGACCGATCGGCGGGCCACCCTCGATGCGGCGGCGCGCGATGTGGCACTGGTGGCCGAACGGCTCGACCTGACCGAGATCATCGACCCTGACCGCCGGGGGAGCATCCATCTGGTCACCCAGACCCTCGATCGCCTCGTCGACGTCTTCCTGGGGATGGGGTTCAGGGTGGCCGAAGGCCCCGAGGTCGAGACCGACTGGCACAACTTCGAGGCCCTCAACATCCCCGCCGCCCATCCGGCTCGAGGTATGTGGGACACGCTCTACGTCGACCTCGGCGATCCCGAGACCACCTTGTTGCGCACCCACACCTCCCCTGTGCAGATCCGGGTGATGACCGACGGCGAGCCGCCGTTCTACGAGGTCATGCCCGGCCGCGTGTATCGGCGCGACACCGCCGACGCCAGTCACATGCCGGTCTTTCACCAGATCGAGGGACTGGTCGTCGACCGGGGGATCTCCTTCGCCGACATGGCGGGCACGCTCGAGGCCTTCACCACCGCCTATTTCGGCGGCGCCATCCACTCGCGCCTGCGCCCGTCGTACTTCCCCTTCACCGAACCGTCGGCCGAGTACGACATCAACTGCTTGTTCTGCCAGGGCTCCGGGTGTCGGACCTGCGCCCAGACCGGGTGGCTCGAGCTGGGCGGCTGCGGGCTGGTGCACCCGAACGTGCTCACCAACGTCGGGCTCGATCCCGAGGAGTGGTCCGGTTTCGCCTTCGGATTCGGTCTCGATCGCCTGGCCCTCATGCGTCACGGCGTCGACGACATCCGTGAGATGTACACCGGTGACGTCCGCTTCCTGGAGCAGTTCCCGTCATGAAGGTGCTGTTGTCATGGATGCGGGAGTTCGCGCCGTTCGAGGGTGATCCCGTGGAGCTCGGCGACGTGATGAGCGACCTCGGTATGGCCGTCGAGTCGATCGACCACATCGGTGCGGGGCTCGAAGGCATCGTGGTGGCCCGGGTGCTGGCCCTGCGCCCACACCCGAACGCCGACAAGATCCAACTCGTCGACGTCGATGCCGGTGACGGCGAGGCCCTGCAGATCTGCTGTGGGGCGTTCAACATGGCCGTGGACGATCTCGTGCCCCTCGCCACCCTGGGCACGCTGATGCCCGGCGGCTTGGAGATCGCCCGCCGCCGGCTGCGCGGTGAGTGGTCGAACGGGATGTTGTGCTCGGGTCGCGAGTTGGGGCTCGGCGACGACCACTCGGGCATCTGGATCCTCGACGCCGGGCTGACGCCGGGCACCGCGGTCACCGCCGCCCTCGGCATCGTCCCCGACGTCGTCTACGACCTCGAGATCAACCCCAACCGCCCCGATGCCATGTCGGTGGCCGGCGTGGCCCGTGACCTCGCCGCCCGGCTGGGGCTGCCGTTCGTCGTGCCCGAAACGCGGGTCGACGAGGTTCTCCGCGCCGCCGTCATCGCGCCCACGGTCGAGATCGTCGACCCCGACCTGTGCGGGCGGTTCCATCTCCGGGTCATCGACGGCGTCACCGTCGGGCCGTCGCCCCGCTGGATCGCCGATCGCCTCACCGCCCTCGGGATGCGACCCATCAACAACGTCGTCGACGCTTCCAATTACGTGATGCTCGAGCTCGGTCAACCGAACCACACCTACGACCTGGCCAGGGTTCTCGATGGGGCCCTGCGCGTCCGCTGGGCCCGTGACGGCGAGGTCATCGCGACCCTCGATGGCACCGACCGCACGCTCACCGGGGGCCGCGACGGGGTGATCGCCGATGGATCGGACACCGCCATCGGCATCGCCGGGGTCATGGGTGGGGCTTCCACCGAGATCTCCGACACCACCACCACGGTGTTGCTCGAATGTGCATGGTGGCAGCCGATGGCGATCGCGGTGAGCTCCAAGCATCTGGGGTTGCGCTCCGAGGCGTCGGCCCGATTCGAGCGGGGCACCGACCCCGAGATCGTCGATCGAGCCGCTCGGCGTCTGGCCGAGTTGCTCGCCCCATCGGGGGCGCGGCTCGTCGCCGGGGGAGTGACCGTCGACGGGCACCTGCCCGACCGCTCACCGGTCATGGTGCGCGAGACCCGTGTCCGCCACCTCCTCGGGAGTGTCCTCACCGAGGATCAGATCACCGGCTACCTCTCGGCGATCGGCTTCTCCGTCGATCGGGTGAGCGGCGGGCCAGGTGACGCGATTCTCTCCGTCGTCGTCCCGACCTTCCGGCCCGACACGGTCACCGAGACCGACGTGATCGAGGAGATCGCTCGGCATCACGGTTACCGCCGGATCCCGAAGCGGGTGCCCCGGGCCGAACAGACCGGTTCGCTCACCCCACGCCAGCGCGACCGTCGGACCATTCGCCACGTTCTGGTCGGCCTCGGCCTCGACGAGGCCATGCCGTTGCCGTTCCTCGCTCCTGGTGATCTCGAGCGCTGCGGGCTGCCCGCCGCCGCGGTCACGGTCACCAATCCACTGGCCGCCGAGGAATCGGTCCTGCGACCGTCGTTGCGTCCCGGGCTGTTGAAGGCTGTTGCCTACAACGAGTCGCACCGCACCGAGGGCGCCGCCCTGTTCGAGATCGGGAAAGTGTTCGGGCTCCCCCTCCCGGGACAGACCCTTCCCGATGAGCGCGAGCACCTCGCGGTGACGGTGGCCGGGCCCGACGCCCGCTCCGGGGTGCGCATCTGGGACGTGCTGGCGCGGACGCTCGGCCTTCCCCCCGTGCAGATCGACCAGAGCGCGACACCCCCCGGGCTCCACCCGGGTCGGAGCGCGGCTCTGCGACTCGACGCCACCGTCATCGGTGAGGTGGGGGAGATCGACCCCGGGGTCGCGCACGCCCTTGGCATCGGCGAGCGGGTGGCCTGGCTCCAGGTCGATCTCGACCAGGTTCTGGCTCCCGAGCACGGTCAGCACCCGTACCGACCGATCAGCCGCTATCCGTCGAGCGACTTCGACCTCGCCTTCGAGCTCGAGGAGTCGGTGCCGGCAGGGGACCTTCGTTCCATCATCGTGTCCGCGGCCGGACCTCTGCTCGTCAGGGTGGCCCTCTTCGATGTCTTTCGGGGCGCGCCCGTGCGCGACGGCCGTCGGAGCCTGGCCTTCCGGTTGCGGCTCCAGGCCGACGACCGCACGCTCACCGACGACGAGCTGACCGACGTACGTCGAGTGGTGGTGTCGGCGGTCGAGTCGACCTTCGACGCCCGCTTGCGCGCCTGAACTCTCGGCGTCGAGTCGGGACGGCTCGCAAGTCCCTCCCCCGAGGTCGGTCTGTTGGCCACGTCGACGTGCGAGGGCGACCAGATCGATCAGATCAGTCGGCGGCTGCTCGGGTTCCGACGTTCAGATCGTTTCGACGAGGACGTGATCGGCGTGCGCCGCGAGCGCCCGGATATCTCCGGGATCGCCCGTGAGTACGCGGCCAGCCGGTTCGGCGATGGCGATGACCAGCGCGTCAACAGCGGAGCCGCGCTTCGAGCGGAACCGCATCACAGCGGCCCGACGAGCCGTCTGTTCGGGCAACTCCGTGACGATGTCGCAGGTCTTGAGCAATCGGTTCGTGTTCGCGTCCGGACCTGCACGTCCAGTCACCGATTCGACGACGACGACGGACGGCACCAGGGGGGGCCAGAGTCCCTCTCGTCGAAACACAGCGATGATCGCGGCGGACTGTCGATCCCGTCGGGCGAGCTTCGTGACCGCACCACTGTCGAGGACCAGCACCCGCTCAGCTCGGGCGATCGGTCGCGTGATGAAGCTCGAGTCGCCGAGCGATCGCCTCGGCCCGAGCGATCTCGTCCGGCGTGGGTTCGCCCACTTCGTCGATCAGCTCGGTGAGGTACGCGTCCGTCTCGTCGAGCAGCGCCTGACGACGCAGCTCCGCCCGAACGGCCTCCTGCAGAAGCTCGGACGCCGGCAGACCGCGCTCCTTGAGTTCGTCGTAGAGATCGTCGGGTAGGTACACCTGCATGCGTGGCATACGCCTAACTATACACACAACCGAGGTTGTCGCGGCGGTGACGGGCTCGGTCCTGCGGGGCGGGCTTCTTAATCTACTCATTGTCTTGCATGAGTATGCAGTAAGGCCCTAGGCTGTGGCGATGATCGAGGTAGGCATCATCGGCGCCTCCGGGTACACCGGGGCGGAGCTCCTCCGGCTGTGCACCCTGCATCCAGAGCTGCACGTGGCCTTCGCGACGGGCGACTCCCAGGCCGGCACCACGGTGGCCGATCTCTATCCGAGCCTGGCCGCCGCCTACCCCGACCTCGCCTTCACCACCTACGACCCCTCGGCGCTCGGCGGACTCGACCTGGTCTTCTGCGGCCTGCCCCACGGTGCTTCCCAGGCGCTCATGCCCGAGCTGCGCCGCCGGGTGCGCTGGGTGATCGACCTGGCCGCCGACTTCCGCCTGCTCGACGTTGACCTCTACCCCGAGTGGTACGGCGAGGTCCACACCGCGCCCGAACTGCTGCCCGGGTTCGCCTACGGGTTGCCCGAGCTCTTCCGTGACCACATCGTCGGCGCCACTGCGGTGGCGTCCCCGGGCTGTTACCCCACCGCGGCTGCGCTCGCCATGGCCCCGCTCATCGGTCAGGGGCTGGTGCACCTCGACTCGATCGTCGTGAATGCTCTCAGTGGGGTCTCCGGTGCCGGGCGTGCCCCCAAGGCGAACACGACGTACTGCGCCGCGAACGAGGACGTCACCGCCTACGGGCTGCTCACCCACCGGCACACGCCGGAGATCGAACAGACCGTCGCTCGACTGGCCGGACCCGACCCCGGCCCCGTGTCGGTCCTCTTCACACCCCATCTCGTCCCGATGAACCGAGGGATGCTCGCGACCTGTTACCTGCGTCCGCTCGCGTCACCCACCACGGCCGAGTTGCTCGATCTCTATCGTGCCCGGTATGCCGACGAGCCCTTCGTCGTGGTCACCGCGGGGTCGCCGTCCACCAAGGCCTGCCTCGGGTCCAACAGCGCCCACGTCACGGTGCGGGCCGACGAGCGCACCGGGTGGATCGTGGCCATCGCCGCCATCGACAACCTCACCAAGGGCGCGTCGGGGCAGGCGGTGCAGTGCGCCAACATCCTCGCCGGGCTGCCCGAAGGAACCGGCCTTTCGACCGTGGGGGTCTACCCGTGAGCGTCACCGCACCCGAGGGCTTCACCGCCGCCGGCATCGCCGCCGGCATCAAGGCTTCGGGCGCCACCGATCTGGCCCTTGTCGCCGTCGATGCGGGCCAGGGTCGGGTGGCCGCGGGGGCGGGGGTGTTCACCCGCAACCTCATGACCGCGGCCCCGGTACTCGTGAGCAAAGCTCACCTACGGGCCTCGATGGGTCATGTCGCCGCGGTGATCCTCAACAGCGGCAACGCCAACGCCGCCACCGGTGAGCCGGGGTCGCGCCACGCCGAGACCATGTGCGATCTCGTGGCGGCGGAGTTCGCCGTCGATCCCCATCAGGTCCTGGTCTGCTCCACCGGCCTCATCGGTATTCCCATGCCGATGGCGGTGATCGAACCGGCCATCCTGCGGCTCGTGGCGGCCCGATCGGCGGACGGGGGAGCGGCGGCCGCCGCCGCCATCATGACCACCGACACCCACCCCAAGGAGGTCGTGGTCCGCGGTGGAGGCTTCACCCTCGGCGGGATGGCCAAGGGGGCGGCCATGCTCTCGCCCGACATGGCCACCATGCTGGCCGTGCTCACCACCGACGCCCGGGCCACTCCCGCCGAACTCCACGCCGCGCTCACGGCCGGGGTCCACCGCTCGTTCAACACCCTCGACGTCGACGGGTGCACCTCCACGAACGACACGGTTCTGCTGCTCTCGAGTGGCCGGGCCGGGCCGGTCGACCCGCAGGCCCTCGAGGCGGCGGTCACCGAGGCCTGCACCGATCTCGCCGAGCAGATGGCCGGTGATGCCGAGGGTGCCACCAAGGTCGTGCGGTTCACCGTCACCGGCGCCCGTTCCGACGACGAGGCCGCAACCGGCGCCCGTCATGTCGCCCGCAGTCAACTGGTGAAGTGCTCCTGGTACGGCAACGACCCCTACTGGGGCCGGATCGCCAGTGACCTCGGGAGCAGTGGGATCGGTTTCGACGCCGCCCTCGTGCAGGTGGCCTACGACGGGGTCATGGTCTGCCGCCACGGCGTGGAGATCGACCACGACCGGGACGCGGTCGCCGCCCACATGGCCGGACGCCACCTCGAGATCACCGCCGACCTCGGCCTCGGCATGGGTCGGGCCACGATCCTGACCAACGACCTGACCCACGCCTACATCGACGAGAACATGGGCACGTCATGAGTCCCGATCCGAAACCGGACTCCACCGCGGGATCGGCTCCGTCGGCGGGGCAGGTCGCCGGGGCCGAGGTCCTCATCGAGGCCTTGCCCTACATCCGGCGCTTCTGGGGCACCACCATCGTCGTGAAGTACGGCGGCAACGCCATGACCGAGCCGGCGCTGGCCTCGACCTTCGCCGCCGACATCGTGCTGTTGCAGTCGGTCGGCATCCGCGTCGTCGTCGTCCACGGCGGTGGGCCCCAGATCGGTGCCCTCATGGGACGGCTGGGCATGGAGTCGGAGTTCCGCGACGGCCTGCGGGTCACCGACGCCGAGACCCTCGACATCGCCCGCATGGTGCTGGTCGGGAAGGTCAACCGCGACATCGTCGCCGCCATCAACGCCCACGGTCCCCTCGCCGTCGGCCTCTCGGGCGAGGACGCCGGGCTCATCGAAGCCGGCCTTCGCAACCCGTCACTCGGCTTCGTGGGTGACGTGAAGAGGGTGAATCCGGCCATCGTCGAGTCGTTGCTCGCCCAGAACCTCATCCCGGTCGTGTCCACTTTCGGTGCCGACCTGAGCGGGCAGTCGTACAACATCAACGCCGACACGGTGGCCGGCGCGCTGGCCGGCGCCCTCGGTGCCGAGAAGGCGATCTACCTCACCGACATCGCCGGGTTACTGCGTGACATCGATGACCCGACGAGTCTCATCGCTCGCGCCGACTCCGCCGAGATCGCCGAGCTGGTGGCCGACGGTGTGTTGTCCGGCGGGATGATCCCGAAGATCGACGCCTGCCTCGACGCGCTGGCCGAAGGGGTTCGCGCCGCCCACCTGCTCGACGGCCGAGTGCCGCACGTGCTGCTCCTCGAGCTCTTCACCGACGCCGGTGTGGGCACCATGATCACGCCGGCCTCACCCGGCCGCCACGACTGGGGGAACCAGTGAATGCTCACTCTGAGGCCATGGGCGCCCCGCCCGGCCTCGACCATTGCCCCCTCATGCCCACGTACGGGGCGACGACGGTGCAGTTCGTTCGGGGCGAAGGCTGTCGACTCTGGGACCGCGACGGCAAGGAGTACCTCGACTTCCTGGCCGGCCTGGCCGTCGTCGCGCTCGGGCATGCCCATCCCGAGGTGGCCGACGCCATCGCCGCCCAGGCTCGTACGCTCCTGCACGTCTCGAATCTCTTCGGGACCGAGCCCGGCGCCCAAGCCGCCATCACCCTCGACCGCCTGCTCGGCGGGGGGGGGCAGGTCTTCTTCTCCAACTCGGGGGCCGAAGCCAACGAGTGCGCCATCAAGCTGGCCCGCAAGTGGGGTGGTCACGGCCGGTACCAGGTCGTGAGCGCCTACGGCTCCTTCCACGGGCGCACCCTCGCCACCCTCCACGCCACCGGCCAGCCCGCCAAGTGGGAGCCCTTCGAGCCTCTCCCCGAGGGCTTCCGGCACGTCGGGTGGAACGATCTCGCCGCCCTCGAGGCCGCCATCGACCCGTCGGTGGCGGCGGTGCTCCTGGAGCCCGTCCAGGGCGAGGGAGGGGTGAACCCGGCGACCGCCCAGTACTTCGAGGGCGTCCGTCGCCTGTGTGACGAGCGCGACGTGTTGTTCATGGTCGACGAGGTGCAGACCGGCCTGGGCCGCACGGGGGAGTGGTTCGGTTTCCAGCACTTCGGGGTGGAACCTGACGTGGTGACCCTCGCCAAGGCCCTCGGCAACGGTGTGCCCATCGGCGCCTGTTGGGCCCGACGTGACGTCGCCGCGGTGTTCGAACCGGGTGACCACGCCACCACCTACGGGGGGCAGCCCCTGGCCGCGGCCGCCGCCCTCGCCGTGCTCGGGATCATGGAACGCGACCACGCCCCGTCCTTGGCCGAGCACGCCGGAAGCCGTCTGCGTCGCTCGCTCACCGAACTGCGCGAGGTGGTCGAGGTGCGTGGCCTGGGCCTGTTGCTGGCTGCCGAGCTGGCTCCGGGCATCGATGCGCGAGCCGTCGCCTCCGATGCACTGACGGCCGGGCTGGTGCTCAACGCCGTCACCCCGAGCGCCCTGCGTCTCGCCCCTCCTCTCGTCGTGACCGACGAGCAGATCGACGATGCCGTGGCCCTGCTCGCCGACATCCTGCGCGCCCACGGCGATCGGGGCGAGGGATGAGGCACCTGCTCGAGATCGACGACCTCGACCCGCGGGAGTTGCGTGAGGTGCTCGCGGCGGCCTCGGCTCCCGCCACACCGGTCCTGGCCGGCCGGGGCATGGGGCTGCTGTTCGAGAAGCCGTCGGCTCGCACTCGCAACTCCGTGGAGATGGCCGTCGTGCAACTGGGGGGGCATCCCGTCACCATCCGCCCCGACGAGGTGGGCCTCGACACTCGCGAGACGGTCGAGGACGTCACCCGCACCCTGGGCTGCTACCACGCCGCCATCGGGGCGAGGGTGTTCGAGCACGAGAAGCTCGACCGCATGGTGGCGGTGACGAGCGTGCCGGTGGTGAATCTGCTCTCTGATCAGGCCCATCCGTTCCAGGCCCTGGCCGACGTGCTCACCCTCGCCGACGAGTTCGGCGGACTCGACGCCCTGGCTGGTCGGGTCGTCACCTACGTGGGCGACGGGAACAACGTGGCCCGGAGCCTGGCGTTGGCCGCAGGATTGCTCGGGATGCAGGTGCGGGTGGCCACCCCTCCGGGGTACGAGATGACCCCTAGTGACGAGCAACGGGTCCGCTCGGCCGGGGTCGACCTGGTCACCACCCACGATCCCGTGGCGGGCGTCATCGGAGCTGATGCGGTCTACACCGATGTATGGGCCTCGATGGGCCAGGAGGCCGAGGCCGCCGAGCGCCGTCGGGCCTTTGCCGGGTTCACGGTCGATGAAGCGCTCATGAGCCGGGCGTCGGCCGAGGCCGTGTTCCTGCACTGCATGCCTGCGCACCGCGGCGAGGAGGTCTCGGGTGAGGTGCTCGAGGGTCCCCGGAGTCGTGTGTGGCCGCAGGCCACGAACCGCATGCACGCCGCCCGCGGCGCCATCACCTGGCTCATGGGCCAACCATGACCAGCGACAAGGAGCCGGTGAAGCTCGGCAAGACCCAACGCCAGCACCTCGTGGCCAAGTTGATCGAGGCGCAGCCGGTCGCCAACCAGGTTCAGCTCGTGGAGCTGCTCGCCGCCGAGGGGGTGCTCGCCACCCAGGCCACGGTGTCGCGTGATCTCGACGATCTCGGGGCCATCAAGGTGCGCGTGCCCGGGGGAGAGTCGGCCTACGCCATCCCCGCGCTGCCCAAGCAGCAACGAGCGCCCGAGGACCACCTCCGCCGGGTCTTCGGCGACTGGGTCGTGGAAGTCGCGCATTCGGCCAACCTCGTGGTGGTGCGTACCCCTCCCGGATCGGCCCACGTCGTAGCCTCGGCCCTCGACCGCGCCGGCGTGCCCGACGTCGTGGGCACCGTCGCCGGCGACGACACGATCCTCGTGATCGTCGACGAGACCGTCGGTGGTGCGGCGTTGGCCGCCCGCCTGTCCGACCTCGCTGGGCTCTAGCGGCCCGCCTTTCCCCCACCCCGTTCCGGTCCTCAGGGCCGTTCGAGCAAGGAAGTGACCTGATGGCGAACCGAGTGGTGCTGGCCTACAGCGGCGGTCTCGACACCTCCGTGGCCGTGCGCTGGATGATCGAGAACTACGGCGTCGAGGTGATCACCGTGGCGTGCAACCTCGGCCAGGAAGGCGACTGGGAGGGGCTGCAGGCCAAGGCCTTCGCCGCCGGTGCGGTGGAGGCCGTGGTGGTGGACTGCCGCGACGAGTTCGCTCGCGACTTCATCGCTCCGGCCCTGAAGGCCAACGCCCTCTACGAGGGCCGGTACCCGTTGGTGTCGTCGCTCTCTCGGCCGGTGATCGTGAAGCACCTGGTGGCTGCCGCTCGGGCCCATGGAGCCGACGCCGTCGCCCACGGTTGCACCGGCAAGGGGAACGACCAGGTGCGCTTCGAGGTGGCGACCCGTGCCCTCGCCCCCGATCTCGAGATCCTCGCCCCGGTGCGCAACTGGGGCATGACACGCGAGATGAGCATCGAGTACGCCGAGGCTCACGACATCCCCGTCGCCGCCACCAGGGAGAAGCTGTACTCCATCGACGACAACCTCTGGGGTCGGGCCATCGAGTGCGGGGGGATGGAAGATCCGTGGGCCCGACCGCCCGAAGGCGTCTGGAGCATGACCACGGTCAAGGCCTCCGAGGCCCGGGAGATGGTGGTGGGTTTCGAGCAGGGCCTCCCCGTCTCGCTCGACGGTCGGATCCTTCCCCTGCACGAGTTGATCGTCGAGATGAACGACATCGTCGGGTCCTATGGCTGGGGCCGGCTCGACATGGTCGAGAACCGGCGGGTCGGCATCAAGAGTCGCGAGACCTACGAGGCCCCCGGTGCGCTGGCCCTCATCGAGGCCCACCAGGACCTCGAGTCGATCACCCTCGAACGCGACGTCACCCACGAGAAGCAACGGCTCGAAGGCCGCTACGCCGAATTGGTGTACGACGGCATGTGGTACTCACCCCTCAAGAACGCCCTCGACGCCTTCGTCGACTCGACCCAGACCTTCGTCACCGGCGAGGTGCGACTCCGCCTCGAACCGGGGCGTTGTTTCGTGGTCGGCCGCCGCAGCCCCCACAGCCTCTACGACTACGGCCTCGCCACCTACGACGCCGCCGACACCTTCCAGCACGCCGATTCGGAGGGCTTCGTGAAACTGTGGGGACTGGGTATCCAGACGTGGGCCGCCAAGCAGGCCCAGGTCGGGGAGTGAGGGCACGACCATGAGCACGTTGTGGCACGGCCGCTTCGAGGGCACTCCGGCCGAGGACCTCCTGGCGTTCACCGTCAGTCTGCCCTTCGACCGCCGTCTCGCGACCGACGACCTCCGGGGGTCACGGGCGCACGTGCACGGTCTGACCCGGGCGGGAATCCTCGATCCCTCCGAGTGCGATCTGGTCCTCTCGGCTCTTGACGAGGTCGAGGCCGAGCTGGCGTCCGGGTCCTTCGTGTTCGTGGCCACCGACGAGGACATCCACACCGCCGTCGAGCGGCGGGTCACCGAGCTGGCCGGACCGGCCGGCGGGAAGCTCCACACCGGTCGCAGCCGCAACGATCAGGTCGCCACCGATCTGCGTCTCTTCGTGAAGCGCGAGCTGGTCTCGATCGCCGAGCGGGTCCTCGGGCTCCAGCGGGTTCTCGTGGCCCGCGCCGCCGAAGTCGGCGACGCCTACCTTCCCGGGTACACCCATCTGCAACGGGCCCAGCCGGTGCTGCTCGCCCACCATCTCCTCGCCCATGCCTGGGCGCTGGCGCGCGATCTCGACCGTCTGGCCGACACCCGGCGTCGACTCGACGTCTCCCCGCTCGGCGCCGGCGCGCTGGCAGGTTCGTCGCTTCCGCTCGATCCTGCCGCCATCGCGGCGGACCTCGGATTCGCGGAGGTCTTCAACAACTCCCTCGACGCCGTCAGCGACCGTGACTTCGTGGTCGAGACACTCTTCGATCTGGCCCTGCTCGGCGTCCACCTGTCCCGTCTGGCCGAGGAGATCATCTTGTGGTCGAGCGCCGAGTTCGGCTTCCTCGGCCTCGCCGACGCGTACTCCACTGGTTCGTCGATGCTGCCGCAGAAGAAGAACCCCGACATCGCCGAGCTCACCCGGGGCAAGACCGGCCGCCTGATCGGCAACCTCACCGGTCTGCTCGTCACCCTCAAGGCCCTGCCGTTGGCCTACAACCGTGACCTCCAGGAGGACAAGGAGCCGCTCTTCGACAGCCTCGACACGGTGGCCCTCGCCCTCACCGCCATGACCGGCCTGCTGGCCTCTTCCACCTTCCACCTCTTGGCGATGGCGGCGGCGGCCGATGTCCCGACCAGCGCCGCCACCGACCTGGCCGAGTTCCTCGTGATGCAGGGAGTGCCCTTCCGTGAGGCTCATGCGGTCGTCGGGGCCCTCGTCCGCCGCAGTCTCGACGAGGGCATCGCCCTTCGCGAGCTGGTGGCCGCCGCCCCCGAACTCGGCGCCGATGCGCTCGACCTCCTCGCGCCGGGGGCGTCGGTCCGACGCCGCACCACGCCTGGGGGCGCCGGGCCGGCACCGGTGGCTGAACAGCTGTTGGCGTTCCGGTCTCGTCTGGGCGCCGACGAGGCCCGCTGGGCCGGGTGACGATGGCTGTCGGTTCACCGACGGGGCGGCCCGTCGGCCGCGCCGGGCCGCCTCGAGACCCACGGGTGGTCGCTCCGCCCGAGCGAGTGAGAGGTGCATGACCGATCAGCATGCCGAAGGTGAAGGGGGACTCGCACGCGTGGTGACGACGCTCGAGACCATGTCGGTACCAGACCCCCACCAGGCCGCCGTCCGTGACCGGATGCTGGCCTTTGCCGCCATCCATCCCGACGCCCTGCTGCGGTCCTGCACCGAGGGGCACTTCACGGCTTCGGCTCTCGTCGTCGACCCAGGCTCCGAGCAGGTGCTGGTGTTGTTCCACACGAAGCTGCGCCGATGGCTCCAGCCGGGAGGGCACGCCGACGGTGACACCGATCTGGCTGCCGCGGCACGGCGCGAAGCCACGGAGGAGACCGGAATCGGCGGCCTCGTCGTGCTGGGTGGACCCGTCGACCTCGACATCCACGAGGTGCGGCCCCCGGCCGAGGATCCGCATCTGCACCTAGACGTCCGCTATGTCGTGGTGGCTCCGACCGATTCGACCCCGCACGGAAATCACGAGTCCGAGGCGTTGCGATGGGTCGGACTCGACGAGCTCCTCGGGCTCGGGGCCGACGCGGGCTTGCGGCGGCTGGCCGGTCGTGGCGTGGCGGTGGTGCGTGAGGCGAGGGGCCGCGGGCTCGTGTCATGATCACGAGTCCTCTGTCAGGCCAGGTCGCCGGGGGTGCCGCAGTTCGACATGAAGTTCGTCTTGGCGAAGTAGTCGATCGGCTCGCTCACCTGCCGTTTCTCCTTCTCGGTGACCAGCATGCGGGCGCCCGGGTCGGTGGCGAGGGCCGCGGCGTAGCGCTGGCGGTCGCCCAGGAAGGTGCGCCAGTCGCCGAGCCATTCGTTGATCATCCGACCGTCGTCGCCGTCGGTGGCGACCGGGGCGATGGCCTCGAGGCGGCCCAGCATGGCGATGAGCTCGATGTTGGCGGCGGTGACCACATCGCCGCGCGCCGCCGAGTCACGGCTCTCATAGGCCGGAGGGAGCTGATCGATGGTGGTCATCGTAGCCGCACAGATCGGCTCGGCCTGGTCGGAGAAGGTTCGTGAGTCTGTTCGGCCCTGGGGAATGCGCTGCACACCAGGACCCCACCAGGCGTAGGCCCACAGTGCGGCGATTCCCACCAGGACCAGCAAGGCCAGAACTCGGCCGAAGTGGCGACCGACGTGGAGGGGCTGGGGGTTCTTGCCCTCGGTGTCGGCGTCCCGGGCGGACGACGGGTCGGTCGTGCCGGGCGGAGAAGTCGGTTCGGACATCCCTCCAACTGTTGCCGCCCGATCGGTAGGCCGCCAATCATGAAGCGGATTCGGTGGGTGATCCCGCTGGACGCCACCGCACCGAGCGGGGGAGAGTTCGGGGTGTGAGCGCCGCATTCATCCTCGATGACCTCACCGCCCGCGGGCTGGTGCACGACACGACCGATCCGGAGTTCCTGCGGGCCCGCCTCGATGAAGGTCCCATCACGTTGTACGGCGGCTTCGACCCCACGGGCGACAGCCTCCACGTCGGTCATCTCGTCCCCCTGCTTCTCCTGCGCCGATTCCAGGCCTTCGGTCACCATCCGGTGGCACTGGCCGGTGGGGCGACGGGGATGATCGGCGACCCCGGAGGGCGTTCGAGAGAGCGCAACCTCCTCGACGCAGCCACGATCGACACGAACCTGACCGCCATCACGGCGCAACTGGCCCGGTTCCTCGACTTCGAGACTGCGGAGAACCCGGCCCGCCTGGTCGACAACCGCACCTGGACTCAGGGCATGGGGGTCCTCGACTTCCTGCGCGACGTGGGCAAGCACGTCACCGTGAACACCATGCTGGCCAAGGAGTCGGTGCGAGCACGGGTGCAGAGCGAGCACGGCATCTCGTTCACCGAGTTCAGCTACATGCTGTTGCAGGCCAACGACTACCGCCACCTGTGCGACACCATGGGCGTCGAGCTCCAGGTGGGCGGCTCGGATCAGTGGGGCAACATCACCGCCGGGATCGATCTCGTCAGACGCACCTCCGGAGCCCATGTGCACGGCCTCACCGTCCCCCTCGTGACCCGGGCCGATGGGACCAAGTTCGGCAAGTCGACCGGTGACGCCGTGTGGCTGTCGGCGGAGCGCACGTCGCCGTACGCCTTCTTCCAGTACTTCGTGAACTCCGACGACCGTGACATCGAACGTTTCCTGCTCCAGCTGACGTTGTTGCCGCTCGACGAGATCGCGGCGGTGATGGAACGACACCGGGCCGCCCCGGAGAGCCGCCAGGCCCAGCAGGCCCTGGCTCACGCCGTCACCGCCCTCGTGCACGGCCACGAGGCTGCGGCCGAGGCGGTCGGGGCCTCGAGTGGCTTCACCCGGTCGGTGGAGGAACTGAGTGAGGCCGAGTGGGCCGAACTGGCGGCAACGCTGCCGACGGTGTCGATCGCGGACCGGGACGCGATCGGTGCCGATCTCGACCTCGTCTCGGTGCTCGTGGTCCTCGGGGTTCTCTCGTCGAAGAGCGAGGGGCGCCGGCTGGTGGCCCAGGGCGGCCTCTACCTGAACGATCTGGCTGTCACCGAGGGCCGCCGACTGGAGCCGGCCGACTGGCGCTTCGGCACCTATTGCATGGTGCGCCGAGGGAAAAAGCAGCGCCACGTCCTGCGGCGTTGAGCCTCACTCTGCGGCCGGAGCGCCGGCTCGAGGGGGTGGTAACCCATGCCACGTCGGCTGAGGTTGCCGGGGCGTGAGCGGCGCACTACATTGCCTCTGCGCCCCTCCCGACCGGTTCGCCGGAAGGCTCGGAGCCCAAGCAGGCAGTCAGACCGGCGGTGCCGGGTTGACATCCTCCAAGCGCCTCGGTAGAGTGGCACTCCGCTCAGAACGAGTCATGCCCTTGCGGCACGGCTCCGGAGTCGGAGGCTGGAACCGGCGCCTGATGGCGTGAGGCCAGCATGAGTGCGTCGAGTTCAGGCCTCCGGGTCTTCTCGACCCCGCGCTCCTTGAAAACGGAACAGAGGACGAAAAAGCCAGTGCGGGCGATCACCGCCACGGCGTCCACCCGAGCTCGTGCTTCGGCACAGGGTGGTCGTACGAGTCGTGATCGTTCACATAGTATTTCCGGTGAAGGTCTTACCAGGCCGACACCAATTCGAGAACCATGGAGGAGAGCCCCTCCATCTCGGACTTTTCATACCGATCGTGATCACGACCTCCGGGTCGTGATCGAGATCTTGACGGAGAGTTTGATCCTGGCTCAGGACGAACGCTGGCGGCGTGCCTAACACATGCAAGTCGAGCGGGATCCATCCAGTGGCAACACTGGGGAAGATCTAGCGGCGAACGGGTGAGTAACACGTGAGAAACCTGCCCCGAAGTTCGGGATAACTCGAGGAAACCCGAGCTAATACCGGATACCCCCTTCCAGTCGCATGGCCGGATGGGGAAAGATTTATCGCTTCGGGAGGGTCTCGCGACCTATCAGCTAGTTGGCGGGGTAACGGCCCACCAAGGCATCGACGGGTAGCTGGTCTGAGAGGACGATCAGCCACACTGGGACTGAGACACGGCCCAGACTCCTACGGGAGGCAGCAGTGGGGAATCTTGCGCAATGGGCGAAAGCCTGACGCAGCAACGCCGCGTGCGGGATGACGGCCTTCGGGTTGTAAACCGCTTTCAGCAGGGACGAAATTGACGGTACCTGCAGAAGAAGCCCCGGCCAACTACGTGCCAGCAGCCGCGGTAACACGTAGGGGGCAAGCGTTGTCCGGATTTATTGGGCGTAAAGAGCTCGTAGGCGGCTCGGTAAGTCGGGTGTGAAACCTCCAGGCTCAACCTGGAGACGCCACCTGATACTGCTGTGGCTAGAGTCCGGTAGGGGAGCGTGGAACTCCTGGTGTAGCGGTGAAATGCGCAGATATCAGGAAGAACACCAGCGGCGAAGGCGGCGCTCTGGGCCGGAACTGACGCTGAGGAGCGAAAGCGTGGGTAGCAAACAGGATTAGATACCCTGGTAGTCCACGCCGTAAACGTTGGGCACTAGGTGTGGGTCTCAACCAACGAGATCCGTGCCGCAGCTAACGCATTAAGTGCCCCGCCTGGGGAGTACGGCCGCAAGGCTAAAACTCAAAGGAATTGACGGGGGCCCGCACAAGCTGCGGAGCATGTTGCTTAATTCGAGGCAACGCGAAGAACCTTACCTGGGTTTGACATACTGGGAAAAGCCACAGAGCTGTGGTGTCCGTAAGGGTCCAGAACAGGTGGTGCATGGCTGTCGTCAGCTCGTGTCGTGAGATGTTGGGTTAAGTCCCGCAACGAGCGCAACCCTTGTCCTATGTTGCCAGCGGGTAATGCCGGGGACTCGTAGGAGACTGCCGGGGTCAACTCGGAGGAAGGTGGGGACGACGTCAAGTCATCATGCCCCTTATGTCCAGGGCTGCAAACATGCTACAATGGCCGGTACAAAGGGCAGCTATACCGCGAGGTGGAGCGAATCCCAAAAAGCCGGTCTCAGTTCGGATTGGAGTCTGCAACTCGACTCCATGAAGTCGGAGTCGCTAGTAATCCCGGATCAGCAACGCCGGGGTGAATACGTTCCCGGGCCTTGTACACACCGCCCGTCACACCACGAAAGTCGGTAACACCCGAAGCCAGTGGCCCAACCCTTTGGGAGGGAGCTGTCGAAGGTGGGATTGGCGATTGGGGTGAAGTCGTAACAAGGTAGCCGTACCGGAAGGTGCGGCTGGATCACCTCCTTTCTAAGGAGTCCAGCTCGAAAGAGCGCCTCTCCCGATCGTTCGGTCGTTCGACCGGACCGTGGAGAAGGATTCCCAGTTGGTGCACTGGTTACTCGGCAGTAAGATGCTGGCGTCGGATAGAGCTCTCGGGCTCTCCTTCGTCGACGGACTGCTCCCGTCGTCCTCTGTTCCGTTTTGAGGGAGTGCGCACACCGCACTCGCTCTTCTCGGCGTTCTCTGCGCCAGGTGCTCGAGCCCAGCTCGCATCCGGGTCCCGCATGACGCCGACGTGTCGTCGACACCGTCGCGCCCTTTGAGAATTGCATAGCGAGCACGAGCATCTTTGTTCTTCCAAGCTACAAAGAGCCAACGGTGAATGCCTTGGCGTCTACTACCGATGAAGGACGTGTCCGGCTGCGAAATGCCATGGGGAGCTGCCTAGAGAGCTTTGATCCATGGATGTCCGAATGGGGAAACCCAGCACCCGTCATGGGGTGTTACTCCCGCCTGAACACATAGGGCGGGTAGAGGGAACCGGGTGAATTGAAACATCTAAGTAACCCGAGGAACGTAAAGCAACAGCGACTCCCTGAGTAGCGGCGAGCGAAACGGGATCAGCCTAAACCGTGCCGGTGTCAAAGCCTGATGGCGTTGCCGGTTCGGGGTCGTGGGACCTGAGAGGAGAAGCATCAGATTCTCCACGGAGTTACAAAGTGTCGATGTAGTGGAAGCGTCCTGGAACGTCGCACCACAGTGGGTAAGAGTCCCGTACACGAAACATCGCCACCTCCGCTTGGAGTTCCCAAGTAGCGCCGGGACCGTGAAAACTGGCGTGAATCTGCGAGGACCACCTCGTAAGGCTAAGTATACGTAGACGACCGATAGTGAACTAGTACCGTGAGGGAAAGGTGAAAAGTACCCCGGGAGGGGAGTGAAATAGTACCTGAAACCGTTGGTTTACAATCAGTCAAAGTGTCGTCATCTCTGTGAGATGGCCACGATGGCGTGCCTTTTGAAGAATGAGCCAACGAGTTACGGTGTGTGGCGAGGTTAACCCGTGAGGGGAAGCCGGAGCGAAAGCGAGTCTGAACAGGGCGTTCAGTCGCATGCTGTAGACCCGAAGCCGAGTGATCTACCCATGGGCAGGCTGAAGCGGGGGTAAGACCCCGTGGAGGGCCGAACCCACCATGGTTGAAAACATGGGGGATGACCTGTGGGTAGGGGTGAAAGGCCAATCAAACTCGGTGATAGCTGGTTCTCCGCGAAATGCATTTAGGTGCAGCGTCGGGTGTTCAGCAATGGAGGTAGAGCACTGGATGGGCTAGGGGTCCTACAAGATTACCGAACCCAACCAAACTCCGAATGCCATTGCTCCAGAGCCCGGCAGTGAGACTACGAGGGATGAGCTTCGTGGTCGAAAGGGAAACAGCCCAGACCGCCAGCTAAGGCCCCTAATTCTGGACTAAGTGGTAAACGATGTGAGACTGCCCAGACAGCCAGGAGGTTGGCTTAGAAGCAGCCACCCTTTAAAGAGTGCGTAACAGCTCACTGGTCGAGTGGTCTTGCGCGGACAATGTAACGGGGCTCAAGTCCAGAGCCGAAGCTGCGGATTCGTCGCAAGACGAGTGGTAGCGGAGCGTCGATCTCGGAGTGAAGCGGTGGGGGAACCCGTCGTGGACCGTGGTCGAGTGAGAATGTTGGCATGAGTAGCGAAAGAGGGGTGAGAAACCCCTCCGCCGAATGCCCAAGGGTTCCTGGGGAAGGCTAATCCGCCCAGGGTGAGTCGGGAGCTAAGGCGAGGCCGAGAGGCGTAGTCGATGCACAACCGGTTGATATTCCGGTACCGCTGTACTCGCGCCCATACCAAGTCGTTGTCGCTAAGGGGCTGTCACCTTCGGGTGTCGAACCGACCCACGACGAGGCGGTAAGCAATGAGGGGACGCAGGAGGGTAAGTGAACCCAGGCGCTGGTTGACCTGGGGTAAGCGTGTAGGGAGAGGACCAGGTAAATCCGGGCCTCACGAATCCTGAGACGCGACGCCGAGCCGATACAGGCGAAGTCACCCATCCCATGCTGCCGAGAAAAGCCTCTAGCGAGCTGGTACAGCGCCCGTACCCCAAACCAACACAGGTGGGCAGGTAGAGAATACCAAGGCGATCGGGAGAACTGTGGTTAAGGAACTCGGCAAAATGCCTCCGTAACTTCGGGAGAAGGAGGGCCCCATCAGGGTGACGGACTTCGCGTCCCGAGCTCGAAGGGGCGGCACAGACCAGGGGAAAGCGACTGTTTACTAAAAACACAGCAGCGTGCGAAGTCGTAAGACGATGTATACGCTGTGACGCCTGCCCGGTGCTGGAAGGTTACGGGGAAAGGTCAGCCTTCGGGCGAAGCTTTGAACCTAAGCCCCAGTAAACGGCGGCCGTAACTATAACGGTCCTAAGGTAGCGAAATTCCTTGTCGGGTAAGTTCCGACCTGCACGAATGGCGTAACGACTTTCCTACTGTCTCAACCACAGACCCGGCGAAATTGAAGTACGAGTAAAGATGCTCGTTAGCTGCAGAAGGACGGAAAGACCCCGTGGACCTTTACTACAACTTGATGTTGGACTTTGGTGTGTGTTGTGTAGGATAGGTGGGAGGCTAGGAAGCATTGGCGCTAGCTGGTGTGGAGCCAACCTTGAAATACCACCCTGCACATACTGGGGCTCTAACCCACGCCCGTTATCCGGGTGGGGGACAGCGTCAGGCGGGTAGTTTGACTGGGGCGGTCGCCTCCTAAAGAGTAACGGAGGCGCCCAAAGGTTCCCTCAGCCTGGTTGGCAATCAGGCGTCGAGTGCAATGGCACAAGGGAGCTTGACTGCGAGACCTACAAGTCGAGCAGGTGCGAAAGCAGGGCATAGTGATCCGGCGGTTGCGTGTGGAAGCGCCGTCGCTCAACGGATAAAAGGTACCCCGGGGATAACAGGCTCATCTTCCCCAAGAGTCCATATCGACGGGAAGGTTTGGCACCTCGATGTCGGCTCATCGCATCCTGGGGCTGAAGCAGGTCCCAAGGGTTGGGCTGTTCGCCCATTAAAGCGGTACGCGAGCTGGGTTTAGAACGTCGTGAGACAGTTCGGTCCCTATCCTCTGCAGCC
>JBDNHK010000082.1:0-56138 GCA_041688815.1 Acidimicrobiales bacterium
AGATCCGCACCCAACGCGCCCTCACCCTCGACGCCGCCTACACCGCCAACCCCGACCGGTTCCGAGGACGGCGGCCTACCCCGCCGAAGCTCCCCACCGTCGCCTGGATCAACGACCCATCCCGAGAAGCACTCATACAGAACGACTGACCGAGAATTGTCTCAAACCCCTTGACAGGTTCCGTCGGGGCTCGTCAGCGAGATGGACACCACCCCACCAAAGTCCGATGTAGATGTGCACGTCGATTGGGTCCTGTTGATCGGGGTCGAAGGCCCATCCCGCCACCCGGATCTGTCCGGGGGAGGCGCTCACCGAGTCGACATTGCCGATCCCGAAGTACTCCCCGGGGAACATCCGCCCTCCGTCTCCGACCCACTCCCAGTGCCACGGCTCGGGCACCGGACCGCCGGGCTTCATCACCTTCGGGTGCAGCCAGCCGAACAGCCCGGCGTTGGCCAACAGCCACTGGTAACCGGGGCTGTCGTAGGTCATGGGAGAGCTGCCCTCGCGGAAGTCGACGGCCTTGCCCCAGCCGTGGTTCGACGTTCCCGGCACAGCGGCCATGTGGCACTGGCTTTGGGCGCACCACCAGTCGCGCGCTGCCACCTGACCGGCGAAGTCGCGGTAGCAACTGCTCGGCGTGACGGTGATGCCCGCGTGCGCCGCCGCGCTGAGCAACTTCTGCATCGAGACCGCAGCCTCCCAGTACACCGAGCAGCCGGGAGCGGCCGGGGTGAGCCACTGGCTCACCAGGCGGCCGTTGGAAGCACCGAAGATGGGGCCCGCCCGGTTGTCCTCGTTGAGTTGCTTGCAGGAGGCGCCCACCAACGCCAGGATCGCCACCAGCGCGACCAGGCCGACGAGCGTCGATCGCCGGGAGACGCGACGGCGTGGGCGTCCGGGGTTCGGGGGAGTGGGCGCGACCCGGGGCAGTGAAGTGCGGTCAGCGGGGGAAGCAGGCGGCATGGTCGACTCCTGGTGAGGGGTACCTGAGTCGGTTATCGGTGATCGCGCCTCGTCACTGGAGCAGAGTGTGCCGTCGCCACGGCCCGCTCGAGGTCGTGTCGGAGGGGTCCGGCCCCACCGGTACACTCACCGGACTGTGAATGCCACCGTCGAGCCCCTCGAGGGCAACAAAGTCAAGCTCTCGATCGAGGTCGACGAGGCCGAGTTCGAAACCGCGGTCGATGCCGCCTTCAAGAAGATCGCTCGCGAGGTGCGCGTGCCCGGGTTCCGGCCGGGCAAGGCGCCCCGCCGGCTGCTCGAAGCCCGCATCGGTGTCACCGCCGGCCGGGTGCAGGCGCTCAACGACACCCTGCCCGACTACTACCTCGAGGCGGTGCGCACCCACGAGGTCGACGTGATCGCCGCCCCCGAGTTCGAGGTCACGTCGGGGCAGGAAGAGGGTCCGGTGCTCTTCGACGCCGTGGTCGAGGTGCGGCCCACCGTCGACGTCCCCGGCTACCGGGGTCTCGTCGTCACCATCCCCTCGCCCCAGGCCACCGACGCCGACATCGACGAGCAGGTCGAGCGGGTACGCAGCCAGTACGCCGAGCTCGAGGTCGTCGAACGCGCCGCCGGTACCGGCGACTTCGTCACCATCGACATCGAGGGCAGCCAGGACGGCGAACTGCTCGACGGGTTGGTGGCCAGCGCCTACCTGTACGAGGTCGGTTCCGGTGGCATCGTCCCCGAGCTCGACACCCAGCTCGCCGGGGTCGAGGCGGGCGCCGAGCTGTCCTTCGACGCCTCGCACCCGAACGACGAGGACGCCGAGCTGCACTTCAAGGTCACCGTCACCGAGGTCAAGGCCAAGGTGCTGCCCGACCTCGACGACAAGTTCGCCGACGAAGCTTCCGACTTCAGCACCGTCATCGACTGGCGTGACGATCTCGTCGCCCGGATGACCAACGTGAAGCGGGCCCAGGCGCAGATGGCCCTGCGCGAAGGCATCGGTCAGGCCCTGGCCGAGCTCGTCGAGGACGAACTCCCCGAACCGCTCGTGGGCGCCGAGATGCAGGAGCGCCTCCAGGACATGGCCATGCGGCTCGAAGCGCAGGGGCTCACACTCGAGCAGTGGCTCCAGTTCTCCGGCACCGACCAGGAGTCGTTCGTCGCCGACCTCCGCAGCACCGCCACCACCGCCGCCAAGGTCGATCTGGCCCTTCGCGCCGTCGCCGTCGCCGAAGGGCTCGAGGCCGACGACCACGATCTCGACGCCGAGTACACGATCGTCGCCGAGCGCGTCGAGACCGACGTCGACACCGTGCGCCAGCGCATCGTCGAGAACGGCCAGGGCCCGGCCGTACGCGCCGACATCGCCAAGCGCAAGGCCCTCGACTGGCTGGTCGAGACCGTCACCATCATCAGCGAGGACGGCAGCCCCATCGACCGCTCCCAGCTCGACATCATCGAGACCGACGACGACGCCCCCGACACCGACGAGGACGCGGAAGACGCCGATAGCGTCGACGATGACAACGTGGCCAGCGACACCGGTACCCCCGAGGGGCCGGCCAAGGAAGGGAACACCGAGTGACCATCTCGACCGGTGGAGACGCCTCACACCTGCGGGCGTCCAACTACATCCCCAACCCGTCGGTGCTCTACGAGACGAGCCGCGGGCAGACCATCCAGGCCGACCTCTACTCCCGGCTGCTCAAGGAGAACATCATCTTCCTGGGCACCCCGATCGACGACACGGTCGCCAACCTCATCTGCGCCCAGCTCCTGCACCTCGAGTCCGAGAACCCCGATCGCGACATCAGCATCTACATCAACTGCCCCGGGGGCGACATCACCGCGCTGTTCGCCATCTACGACACCATGCGGTTCGTGAAGCCCGACATCGCCACGATCTGCTTCGGGCAGGCCGCCTCGGCTGCCGCCGTACTGCTCGCCGCCGGCACCAAGGGCAAGCGCCTCGCCCTCCCGCACGCTCGGGTTCTCATCCACCAGCCCTATGCCGGAGCCCAGGGCCAGGCCACCGACATCGAGCTCGCGGCCAAGGAAATCCTGCGGATGCGCTCGCTGCTCGAGGAAGTCCTGGCTTACCACACGGGCCAGACCGAGGAGAAGGTCCACCGCGACACCGACCGCGACTTTGTAATGTCAGCGGAAGAAGCCAAGGACTACGGGATCCTCGACGAGGTCATCTCGGATCGGCAGCTCGCCGACGTCAGCGGCCCGATCACCGCCGTCCAGTAGGCCGGCCCACAACCAGGCGCAGACCGGGGGAACCAGGTGGCCAAGTTCGGAGACGGTGGCGAGCTCCTCAAATGCTCGTTCTGCGGCAAGTCACAGAAACAGGTGAAGAAGCTCATCGCCGGCCCCGGCGTCTACATCTGCGACGAGTGCATCGACCTGTGCAACGAGATCATCGAAGAGGAACTGTCCGAGACCAGCGATCTGCGCTTCGACGAGCTCCCCAAGCCTCGTGAGATCTTCGAGTTCCTGAACGACTACATCGTCGGCCAGGAACCGGCGAAGAAGATCCTCTCGGTGGCCGTGTACAACCACTACAAGCGGGTGCAGTTCGACGCCGCCCACCACGACGAGGTGGAGCTGGCCAAGTCCAACATCCTCCTGCTCGGGCCCACCGGCTGCGGTAAGACCTTGCTGGCCCAGACCCTGGCCCGCATACTCAACGTGCCGTTCGCCATCGCCGACGCCACCGCCCTCACCGAAGCCGGCTACGTGGGCGAGGACGTCGAGAACATCCTGCTCAAGCTCATCCAGGCCGCCGACTACGACGTCAAGAAGGCCGAGACGGGCATCATCTACATCGACGAGATCGACAAGATCGCCCGCAAGAGCGAGAACCCGTCGATCACCCGCGACGTCTCGGGTGAAGGCGTGCAGCAGGCCCTGCTGAAGATCCTGGAGGGCACCACCGCCTCGGTGCCGCCACAAGGGGGCCGCAAGCACCCCCACCAGGAGTTCATCCAGATCGACACCACCAACATCTTGTTCATCTGCGGAGGCGCCTTCGCCGGCATCGACAAGCTCATCGAGAACCGCATCGGCAAGAAGGGCGTGGGCTTCTCGGCCGAACTGCGCTCCGAGAACGCCGACCTCGGTCAGCTCTACACGAGCGTGCTCCCCGAGGACCTGCTCAAGTTCGGCCTCATCCCCGAGTTCATCGGCCGCCTGCCGGTCATCGGTGCCGTGTCGAACCTCGACCGTGAGGCCCTCGTCGAGATCCTCGTCGAGCCTCGCAACGCCCTCGTCAAGCAGTACCGCAAGTTCTTCGAGTTCGAAGACGTCGAGCTCGAGTTCACCGAAGACGCGCTGGCGGCCGTGGCCGATCAGGCGCTCCTCCGGGGCACCGGGGCCCGGGGCCTGCGCGCCATCCTCGAAGAGGTCCTGCTCGGCGTCATGTACGAACTGCCCAGCCGAGACGACGTCGAGAAGGTCGTCGTCGACGCCGACGTCGTGCTCGACAAGGTGAACCCGACGCTCGTGCCCCGGGCGGCCGCCCCCCGCACCACCCGGCCCAAACGCGCCGCGAGCTGACCGGCGCAGGCTCGTCTTGGACTACCGCGAGTCGCTGCGCTTCCTCGACGGCCACATCAACCACGAGGCCACCGCCGGCGCCATCCACGGCCTCTCCCTCGACGCGATGCGCCAGTTGGTCGCCGTGTTCGGCGATCCCCAACACGCCTTTCCCGTCATCCACCTCACCGGTACCAACGGCAAGGGCTCGACGGCGCGGATGATCACGGCTCTGCTCGTCGAGCACGGGCTGTCGGTCGGCAGCTACACCAGCCCCCACCTGGAGAAGGTCAACGAGCGTCTGGCCTGGAACGGCGAGCCCATCTCCGACGACGACCTCGCCGCGGTCATCACCGGAGTGGCGCGGCTCACCCCGCTGTCGGGGGTGGAGCCGTCGTACTTCGAGCTGCTCACCGTGGCGGCATTCGTGTGGTTCGCCGAGATCGCCGTCGACGTGGCTGTCATCGAAGTGGGCCTGCTCGGACGCTACGACGCCACCAACGTGGCCGACGCCGACGTCGCCGTCGTGACCAACATCGGCCAGGACCACACCGACGGCCTCGGCGACTGGCGCCAGCGGATCGCCGCCGAGAAGGCCGGCATCGTGAAGCCCGAGTCGCTTCTCGTCCTCGGCGAGACCGACCCCCAGCTCCAGGCCACGTTCCTGGCCGAGGGGCCACGAGCGGCGTGGCGTCGCGGCGACGATTTCGACGTCGTCGAGGACCTGCCCGCGGTGGGCGGTCGGGTCGTCTCGGTACGCACGCCCCACGGCACCCTCGACGAGCTGTTCGTGCCGCTGCACGGACGCCATCAGGCCGACAACGTGGCTCTCGCCGTCGCCGCCGTCGAGGGCTTCTTCGACCGGCCGCTCGACCTCGAGATCGCCCGGACGGCGCTCGCCGTCGTGACGGTCCCCGGGCGGTTCGAGGTGATGAGCCGGGCCCCGCTGGTGCTGCTCGACGGTGCCCACAACCCGCAGGGGGCGATGGCCGCGGCCGACACCCTCGCCACCGAGTTCGACGTCCCCGGGCGCCGGGTGCTCGTGCTGGGGCTGCTGCGGGGACGCGACCCGCTCGCCATGCTCGAGGCCTTCGATGCCCGACGCGCCGACGTGCTCATCGCCTGCACGCCTCCGTCATCGCGCGCCCTGCCCGCCGAGGAACTGGCTGCGGTGGCCCGGATGATGCCGGTGCTCACCGAGGTCGTGGCCGATCCCACCACCGCGGTGCAGCGGGCGTTGTCGGTGTCGACCGACGACGACGTCATCCTCGTGGCCGGCTCGCTCTACCTCGTCGGCGCCGCCCGCACGGCCCTCGGCTCACGGACCGACTGACGCCGCCGTCCAGAAATATCCCGGATTCGAGGTTGCGTACACATGTTCGATCCGCCATACTGGCACTCTTCCCCACTCGACGCCCGCCGGTTCCGGCGAGCGTCCCCAGTCCGGCTCTTTCGTGAAGTCCGAGATGGCGATGGTGGAAGTGCGTCCGCAGGGTCTGGCCGAAGCGAGGTCGGCGCTGGCCGAGGTTGAGATGGCCTCTGAAGATCAACCCGGGCTCTTCGAGGACTCGGGCTGATCCATCCCCACCCCGTTCGCCGCGTGTCGGGGCCGCCATGCGGGCTGGCGTCGCCGGCTCCGGGTGGACTTCCGAACCCGAGGAGCCCTCGTCTAGGTTCGCCGCCATGGATCGCACCCTCGTCATCGCCAAACCCGACGCCGTCGAGCGCGGACTCGTCGGCGAGATCATCGCCCGTCTCGAGCGTCGCACCCTCTCCCTCGTCGCCGCCGAACTGCGCGTCATCGACGCCGACACCGCCGGTCGTCACTACGAAGAGCACGCCGGCAAAGGCTTCTACGCGGACCTCGTGACCTTCATCACCCGGGGTTCCTCGATGGTGATGGTCGTCGAGGGCCCGGAGGACACCTGGAAGGTGGTCCGCACGATGATGGGCACCACCAACCCCCGCGACGCCGCCCCCGGCACCATCCGCGGCGATCTCGGAATTCTCTTCACCGAGAATCTCATCCACGGTTCCGACAGCCTCGAATCGGCTACCCGGGAGATCGAGATCTTCTTTCCTGGCCTCTGAGCCCGCACGCTCTGTTGCAGTTGTGTGACGAACCGGTAACCTGACATCTCCAGATGAACGCCGGTGAAACGGCCCCCGTCGCATCGCGTCGTCGCGTAGCATGATCCTCCCGCAACTCTGCCGAGGTGAACCCGGAAGGTCTCCTGCATGGCCGGACACATCTTCTCGTCGCTGTCCAACGTCATGGGCCGCGACATGGCCGTCGATCTCGGCACCGCCAACACCGTCGTGTACGTGCGCGGTGAGGGCATCGTGCTCAACGAGCCCTCCGTCGTCGCCGTCAACGTCAAGGACGGCCGCCCGGTCGCCGTCGGCACCGAGGCCAAGCGGATGATCGGGCGCACCCCCGCCCACATCCAGGCCATCCGTCCGCTCAAGGACGGCGTGATCGCCGACTTCGACATCTGCGAGAAGATGCTCCGCTACTTCATCCAGAAGGTCCACCAGCGCAAGTGGTCCAAGCCTCGCATGGTGATCTGCGTACCGTCGGGCATCACTCCGGTCGAGCAGCGCGCCGTGCAGGAAGCGGCCGAGTTCGCCGGCGCCCGCAAGCCCGCCTACATCATCGAAGAGCCGATGGCCGCCGCCATCGGCGCCGGGCTCCCCGTGCAGGAGCCCACCGGCAACATGATCGTCGACATCGGCGGGGGCACCACCGAGGTGGCCGTCATCTCGCTGGGCGGAGTGGTCACGTCGCAGTCGGTGAGAGTGGGCGGCGACGAGCTCGACGACGCCATCATCGCCTTCATCAAGAAGGAGTACAGCTTGGCCCTCGGCGAGCGCACCGCCGAGGAGGTCAAGATCGCGCTGGGTTCGGCCTGGCCGCTCGAGACCGAGCTGCACGCCGAGATCCGGGGCCGCGACCTCGTCACCGGCCTGCCGAAGACGATCGTCACCACCACCGAGGAGATCCGGGAGGCGCTCGAGGAGCCGGTGACGGCCATCGTCGATGCGGTCAAGGTCACGCTCGACAAGACCCCGCCCGAGTTGGCCGCCGACATCATGGAGCAGGGCATCGTGTTGGCCGGTGGTGGCGCCCTGCTCAACGGCATCGCCGCTCGGCTCGAACACGAGACCGGCATGCCCATCGTGATCGCCCCCAATCCGCTGTTCTCGGTGGCCATCGGTTCCGGGCAGTCCCTCGAGGAGTTCGACGCCCTCAAGGGCGTGCTGTTCTCGACCACGATCAACTGACGCGGGCGCATCGGTGGCTCTTCCCCGCCGCACCGGCCGACGACGATTCACGTTGGTGTTGCTGGTTCTCACCTCGGTGACGCTGCTCACCCTCGACTACCGGGGCTTCCCGCCCATCGACCGCGCCCGATCCACGGTGCTCACGGTGCTGGCGCCGGTGGGCGACTTCAGCTCCCGAGTGTTCGAGCCGGTGGGCCAGGCCTGGGACGGGGCGTTCAACACCGACGCCATCCAGGCCGAGAACCAGAGCCTCCGGACCCGGGTCGACGAGCTCGAGGGGCAGCTCACCAGCGGCGCCGTGGCCAAGGAGTCGTTGCAGCAACTCCTCGAACAGGTCGGCATCCCTTTCGTGGGCGACATACCCACCGCCCCCGCCAAGGTGGTGTCCGGGGCGGTGTCCAACTTCGACACCACCCTCGAGCTCGACAAGGGCCGCGGGGCGGGCATCGTCAAGGGGATGCCGGTGGTCACCGGCCGGGGTCTGATCGGCCGGGTCGTCCAGGTGAGCGACAACCGTTCACGGGTGCAACTGCTCACCGACGGCGACCTCCAGGTCGGCTTCAGCGTGGTGGGCACCCCCATCATCGGCACGGCCAGAGGCGCCGGGCGCGCCGGGCAGTTGACCGGCACCGTCGACCTCGCTCGTGACGTGGCGCCCGGGCAGATCCTCGTGACCAGCGGTCTGGCCGGTAGCCCGTACCCGGCCGGCATCCCCGTCGGCACCATCGCTGCCGTCACCGTCGACGAGGGGGCACAGGAGAAGCGGCTCGACATCACCATGCTCGCCGACGTCTACGACCTCACCTTCGCCAGCGTCGTGCTGTACCAGCCGCCGTCGTGAACGCTCCGCTGCGCTACCTGCTGCTGATCGGCACCGCCGTGGTGCTCCAGCGCGGGCTCGTCTCGCATCTCCGCGTGGCCGACGCCGTACCCGACCTGCTGCTGCTCCTCGCGGTGGCGGCCGGGGTGGCGGGGGGGTCCGAGCGTGGGGCCATCGTCGGGTTCTTCTCGGGCCTGGCTCTCGATCTCATGTTGCCCACCCCCATGGGCCTGGCCGCGCTGTCGTTCCTCGCCGCCGGGGCTCTGGCCGGACGCCTCCGGGCCAGCGATGTGCGAGCGGCGCGCTGGCGGGTCATGGCCATCTGCGCCGGCAGCTGTGCCTTCGGGGTGATCGTCTTCGCCGTGCTCGGCGCCCTGCTCGGCCTGTCCGGCCTCCTCGACCCGCGGCTCGTCGCCATCGTCGTGGTCGTCGCCGCCACCGCCGCCGTGCTCGGCCCGCTGGCGGTGCGGGTCTGTCACTGGGCCGACGGCGACATCGATCGCGTCCGTCGCGCGCTCCGCTGACCGCCCCCGTCTGCGAACCTTGCCCATCTCCGTGCCCTCATCCCCTTACCTCGTCCCGGCCGCCCGGACCGGCCCACGCCCCTGATGGACACCGCCTCGCCCCGTCTGCGCATGAGCGTCCTCGGCTTCGTGGTCCTCGGCTGCTTCGTCGCGCTCTTCGCCCGGCTCTGGTACCTCCAGGTGATGGCCTCGGACTCCCTCACCATCGAGGCGGCGGCCAACCGTTCCCGGGAGGTGTCGGTCGAAGCCCCCCGTGGGCGGATCCTCGACGTCAAAGGGCGCGTCGTCGTCGACAACCGAACCTCTCTCGTGGTCACCGTCAACCGTCGTGATCTCGCCGAGCTCACCAAGCAGGGTGGGCGCGACGAGTTCGTGGCCCGCATGGCCGACACCCTGACCCGGTTCGGCGTCCCCATGAAGGTGGCGTCGGTCGAACGTCGCCTCCAGGACCAGCAGTACGACCAGATCCAGCCGGTGCCGGTGGCCGTCGACGTGCCCGAGGAAATGATGGTCTTCCTCTCGGAGCACGCCGAGGACTACCCGGCGGTCGAGGTGCGACGCGAATCGGTCCGTACGTACCCCTACGGCGCCACCGGAGGGAACATCGTCGGCTACGTGGGCCGCATCTCGGCCGAGTCGCTGAAGTCGGCCGAGCCCGGCGTCGACGTCGAGACGGGGGTCACCAAGACCTACCAGCCCAACTCGAACATCGGCCTGGCCGGGGTGGAGAGAACCTACGAGGACGACCTGCGCGGCACGCCCGGCGTCGAGGTCGTCGAGATCGACGCCAACAACCGTTCCGTACGCACGGTCAGCCGACAGGCGCCACGACCCGGGAGCGATATCCAACTCAACGTCGACATCGACGTGCAGTCGCGGGCCGAGACCGTACTCGGCGAGAAACTCGGCGCTCTGCGCGGCACCTCCCAGCGCGACGGTGTACGCCGTGGGGCGCCAGCCGGTTCGGTGGTGGTGCTGAACCCCAACGACGGAGGCGTGGTCGCCCTGGCCACCTACCCGTCGTACGACCCGTCGGAGTTCGTCAACGGCATCAGCCAGGAGCGCTACACCCAGCTGTCCGACATCGGCGGGGTGAGTGCCCTGGTCGACCGGGCGATCTCGGGCCAGTACTCGCCCGGCTCCACCTTCAAGCTGGTCACCGCCGACGCCGCGCTCTCCAACGGCATCACCACCGCCAACTCCTATTACAACGACACCGGTGTGTTCGAGGTCGGCGGACAGCAGTTCCAGAACGCCGGGCGGGTGCGTAACGGGTCCATCAACCTGTCCACGTCGCTCACCATCTCGTCCGACACCTTCTACTACTCACTCGGCGCCCGCATGGACGGCACCACGATGCTGCAGGACACCGCCACGAAGTTCGGCTTCGACGCCATCACCGGCATCGACCTGCCCGGGGAGTCGAGCGGCTACGTGCTCACCCCGGCCGACAAGAAGGCCCTGAACGAGAAGAACCCCGATGCCTACCCCTACGGTGAGTGGTTCACCGGCGACAACGTGCAGCTCGCCATCGGCCAGAACACCGTGGTGGTCACGCCGCTGCAGCTGGCCAGCGCCTACGCCACGTTGGCCAACGGCGGCACGGTCTACCAGCCCCGGGTCATGTGGCGGATCCTCCGGTCGAAGGGTGACCCCAACGACCCTGCCGCGGTGCTTCGGGAGAACGCCCCTGTCGTGAAGGGAACGGTCGATCTGCCTCCGGCCGTGCGCGACCCCATCGTGCAGGGGCTCAGCGGCGTCACGTCGGGCAAGGGGACCGCCGCCGCCGCGTTCACCGGCTTCGATCAGAGGGCGTTCGCGATCGTGGGCAAGACCGGCACCGCCCAGGTCACCTTCGTGCGTCCCGACGGTTCGGTGGGCTACAAGGCCGACACCTCGCTGTTCGCTTCCTACGGGCCGGGCGATGCCCCGCAGTACTCCGTCACCGCGGTGATGGAGGAGTCCGGCTTCGGTGCCGAGGCGTCCGGAGTGGTCGTGCGCCAGGTGTACGAGTTGCTGGCCGGCCAGCAACTCACGGACCGCCGGGCCCCCGTGGCCGGCGCAGCGAGGGACTGAACATGCTCCCATCCTCGGTCTCCCGCCAAGCCTCCAACCGCAGTCGACGCGATCCCACGGCGCCGTTCAAGCACCTCGATCCGGTCATCGTGGCCTGCGCCGTGGTGCTCGGGGTGATCGGTGTCGTCGCCGTGTGGAGCGCCACCCGCGGCCCCGGGCCCGACTACTCCAACACCTTCCTGTTGCGTCAGGGAGCGTTCGTGGTCGTCGGGGTCGTGGCCATGGCCGTGTTCACCGTCGTCGACTACCACAAACTGCACGACTGGGCTTGGGTCTTCTACGCCTTCACCACCCTGTTGCTGGTGGCGGTCATCTCGCCCCTCGGTACCCGCTCCAGGGGGGCCCAGGCCTGGTTCACCATCGGCCCCTTCCAGCTCCAGCCCACCGAGTTCGCCAAGCTCTCGCTCATCGGGGTGCTGGCCTTCCTGCTCTCGGAGTTCAAGGGCGACATCGGCGTGCGGCGCCTGCTCGCCCTGCTCGCCGTCACCGGCTTCCCCATGGCGCTGATCATGCTGCAACCCGACCTCGGCCAGGTCCTCACTCTCACCGCGATCACCCTCGCCGTCCTCCTCGTCGGTGGCCTCCCCGCCCGCTACATCGTGGTGCTCACGCTCGTCGGCGTCGTCGGCGTGATCGGCGCGCTCAACTCCCCGGTGCTGGCCGAGTACCAACGCGACCGGCTCACGGTGTTCGTCAACCCCGACGCCAGCAACCCCGCCCGCTACAACATCGAGCAGAGCCAGCAGGCCATCGCCAGCGGTGAAGTCACCGGCCAGGGCCTTTTCGAGGGCCCGCAGACCCGTCTCGGCTACGTGCCCGAACAGGAGACCGACTTCATCTTCACCGCGGTGGCCGAACAGTTCGGCTTCGTCGGCGCCGCCACCGTGCTCGCTCTCTACGGCATCCTCTGCTACCGGATCTGGCGCACCGCCCAGATCGCCCGTGACCTCTTCGGCACCCTCGTGTGCATCGGCGTGCTGGCCATGTTCGTGTTCTCGATCTTCCAGAACGTGGGCATGGCCATGGGCATCATGCCCGTCACCGGCATTCCCCTTCTCCTGTTGTCGTCGGGGGGATCGAGCACGATTGTGGCCTTCTGCGCCCTCGGGCTGGTGCTCAACGTGCACATGCGCCGCTTCCGCTGACCCCCCAACCGCTGACCCCCCAACCGAACTGTTGAGCCCACCGATCGCTCCGGCGATCGCTGGGCTCAACAGTTCGTCCCGAGAGGGGCGGGCGGAAGCGGGCGAGGGCGGGCGGGGTGGGAGCATGCAAGGCTCGCCGGTGTGCCTGACGACCTGTTCGCCGCCGCCGCCGAGGACCGGCTGACCCGCCAGGCGCCGCTCGCCGCTCGACTGCGCCCCACCACCCTCGACGACGTGGTCGGCCAGGAGCACCTGCTCGGTCCGGGGCGGCCACTGCGGGTGCTCATCGTGGCCGACCGCCTGAGCTCGGTGATCCTCTGGGGCCCACCGGGCACCGGCAAGACGACGATCGCCCAACTCATCGCCCGCACCACCGCCAAGGCCTTCGAGCAGTTGTCGGCCGTCACCGCCACCGTGAAGGACGTGCGGGAGGTGGCGGGGCGGGCCGGTGACCGGCTCGGGCAGCGGGGTCAGGGCACCATCTTGTTCCTCGACGAGGTACACCGCTTCAACAAGGCCCAGCAGGACGCGCTGCTGCCATCGGTCGAGTCGGGCTTGCTGGTTCTCATCGGGGCCACCACCGAGAACCCCTTCTTCGAGGTCAACCCGCCGTTGCTCAGTCGCTCGACGCTCTTCCACCTCGAGCCACTCGGCTTGGCGGCGGTCGAGTCACTCGTCCGACGGGGTCTCGAGGTCGAGGGAGCCGCCATCGACGACGCCGCCCTCACCCTCCTCGTCGACCGGGCCGCCGGGGACGGGCGCCATGCCCTGACCAGCCTCGAGGTGGCGGTGGCCCTCGCCCAGGAGCATCCCGGCGCCCGTCGTGACGCCAAAGGTCGGATCGTCGACGAGGCGGTCAGGGTCTCGGTGAGCGACGTGGAGGCAGCCCTCGGCACGAAGGCGTTGCGCTACGGCCGCGACGATCACTACGACGTCATCTCGGCGTTCATCAAGAGCATTCGAGGCTCCGATCCCGACGCCGGGCTCTATTGGCTGGCCCGGATGCTCGAAGCGGGGGAGGACGCTCGGTTCATCGCCCGACGACTGGTGATCCTGGCCAGTGAGGACATCGGGATGGCCGACTCGCACAGCCTGGTGGTGGCCGATGCCGCCGCCCGTGCCGTGGAGTTCGTGGGCCTTCCCGAAGCCCAGCTGAACCTCGCCCACGCCGTGGTCCACCTGGCCACCGCCCCGAAGTCGAACCGGGTCACCGTGGCGCTCGAGCGGGCCCGGACCGATGTACGCGAACGCGCCGGGGGAGAAGTGCCGTTGCCCCTGCGGGACGCCCACTACAAGGGCGCGAAGAGCCTGGGCCACGGCCAGGGCTACGACTACCCTCATGAGGCGCCCGAGGGTTGGGTGGACCAGCAGTACCGTCCGGCCGAGCTGGCGGGGCGGGTGTACTACGAGCCGTCGGACCACGGAGCCGAGGAACGGGTGCGTCAGCGCATGAATGAACATCGATCGTCGGATGGGCCTTCGGGGGCTCCCGCATGACCCCCGTGGCCGTGGTGCTGATCGTGGTGGCCATCGTGGGTCTGGTGGTCGTGGCCATGGCCGTCCAGTCGCTCATCCTCACCCTCCGTTCCCTTCGCGAGACCGTCGAAGACCTCCGCCGTGAGACGCTCCCGGCCATTGCCGAGTTGCGGGCCACGGTCGATGCGGCCAACGGGGAGCTGGCGCGCGTCGATCACCTCCTCGACACCGCCGAGGAGGTCTCGGCCCGCGTCGACGCCACGTCGAAGCTGACGTGGATGGTGCTGCGCAACCCGCTGGTGAAGCTGGCCTCGGTGTCGGTGGCCACCGACCGGGTGGCTCGCCGCCTCGGACGACAGCCAACAGCGTCGCCACCGGCGCTCGAGAAGGTATCGCCCCCCTCCGGCCGTCGGGCCCGCAAGGCCAGCTGATGTTCAAGCGCCTCACCTGGTTCACCGTCGGCGCCGCCGTCGGTGCGGGCGGCACCGTGGTCGGGTACCTACGCGTCCGTGACGCGGCGCGCCGCCACATTCCGCCGACCGTGGCCGACGGTGCGGCACGAGCCGCCGACGCTGCCGTGGCCGAAGCCCGCGTGCGGGTCGAGCAGGCCCGGGTCGTGGCCGCCGATGCCCGTGTGCGGTTGGACGAGTGGCGGGTCGTGGCCGAGGACGGTCGCCTCGTTCGCGGCCAGGTCGAGGAACACCTGCGGGCCGAACTCCACCGCTCCGGCTTGTAGCGGCGGCTGGTCATCGCCGCGAACGCGGTCACCTGACCTCCCCAGAGCGCGGGCGTCGTTGCTCCGGGCTCGCTCCGGACGATCGCCAAGGGGCGTCATCCCCCGACGGTGGCGTCACAGGCACCGCGTAGGCTGGCCGAACCATGACCACCATGACCGCCAACGAGCTGCGGCGGGCCTTCCTGGGCTTCTTCGCCGAGCGTGGCCACACCGTCGTCGCGTCGGCCAGCCTCATCCCGCACGATCCCGACCTCATGTTCACCGTGGCGGGCATGGTGCCCTTCAAGCCGTACTTCCTCGGCGAGGAGCACCCTCCGTTCTCCCGGGCCACCACGGTGCAGAAGTGCGTTCGGGCCGGTGGCAAGGACTCCGACCTCGAGGAGGTGGGTCGCGACACTCGCCACCTCAGCTTCTTCGAGATGCTCGGCAACTTCAGCTTCGGCGACTACTTCAAGGCCGAGGCCATCCCAATGGCGTGGAAGATGGTCACCGAGCTCTTCGGGCTCGATCCTGACCGGCTCTGGGTGACCGTGCACCTCACCGACGACATCGCGGCCGAGATCTGGCGTGACGCGGTCGGTGTCCACCCCGATCGCATCCAACGCCTCGACGCCGACAACTGGTGGGGCCCGCCTGGGGGCCCACCCGGTCCGTGCGGACCGTGCTCGGAGATCTACGTCGACAAGGGCCCGGCCTACGGCCCCGATGGCGGCCCGGCGGTCGGCGGTGACGAGCGCTTCCTCGAGATCTGGAACCTCGTGTTCATGCAGTTCGCGCGCGACCTCGACGGGGTCGACACCGAACTGCCCCGCAAGAACATCGATACCGGAGCCGGGCTCGAGCGCATCCTGGCGGTGCTGCAGGGAGTCGATTCCGTCTTCGACACCGACGTGCTCGCCCCGTTGGTCGAGTCGGCTCAGCAGGTCACCGGACACCGCCTCGGCGCCGGTGAGCGATCCGACATCTCGCTGCGGATCATCGCCGAGCACGCCCGCACGATGAGCTTCCTCGTGAGCGACGGGGTGTTTCCTTCCAACGAGGGTCGGGGTTACGTGCTGCGCCGGATCATCCGCCGGGCCGTGCGCGAGGCCTACCTGCTCGGCGTCGCCGACCTCGTCACCCCGCCGCTCGTCGACACCACGGTCGAGGTGATGGGCGAGGCCTACCCCGATCTGGTGGCCCAGCACGATTTCGTGCGCAATGTGGTGGCTCGCGAGGAGGAGCGGTTCCGGTCCACGCTGCGTTCGGGCACCAACCTGCTCGACACCGAGCTCGACAAGCTCGGCCCCGGCGCACCGGTGGGTGGCTCGGTGGCCTTCCTGCTGCACGACACCCACGGCTTCCCGCTCGAGCTCACCCGGGAGATCGCCCTCGAACGCGGCCACGACGTCGACCAGGACGGCTTCGACACCGAGATGGCCGAGCAGCGCCGAATGGCCAAGGACGCCCGCAAGGGTGGCTCGGACGGCAGCACCCAGCACTGGGCCGAGCTGCTCGAGACCGCCGGGCCCACCGACTTCGTGGGCCGCGACCACGACGAGATCGAGGCCATCGCGCTCGCCGTCACCGACGACGCCCTGGTGCTCGATCGCACCACCTTCTACGCCGAGTCCGGCGGGCAGGTCGGCGACACCGGCTGGATCAGCTCACCCACCGGTCGGGTCGAGGTGCTCGACACCGTCTACGGCGCGCCCGGTCTGGTGGTGCACCGCATCGGGGCCGTCGAGGGGGAGCTGGCGGTGGGGCACACGGTCACCGCGGCGATCGACGTCGATCGCCGCAACGCCATCCGGCGCAACCACACCGCCACCCACCTGCTCCACTGGGCGCTGAGCGAGGTGCTGGGCGATCACGTCAAGCAGCAGGGTTCCCAGGTCGGCCCCGACCGGTTGCGGTTCGACTTCAGTCACTACGAGCCCGTGAGCGACGACGAGATCGCCCGCATCGAGGACCTCGTGGCCGCCGAGGTGTTGGCCAATCCTTCGGCCCGGCACTACGAGACGACCAAGGAGTACGCCGAGCAGATCGGTGCCGTCGCTTTCTTCGGCGACAAGTACGGCGACATCGTGCGGGTCCTCGAGGCCGGCCCCCGGTCCACCGAGCTGTGCGGCGGCACGCACGTGCGGGCGCTCGGCGACATCGGCCCGGTCAAGATCATCAGCGAGTCGTCGATCGGTTCCAATCTCCGCCGCATCGAGGCCGTCTCGGGCACCGGTCCGCTGCACCTGCTCCGCTCTGACGAGGCGCGCATCGCCGCCGCGTCCTCGTTGCTCGGGGTGGGCGCCGACGAGCTGGTCGACGCCGTGGAGCGACGCGTGGCCGAGGTTCGAGACCTCCGGGTTCGCATCCGTGATCTCGAACGCCAGGCGGCCTCGGGTCCGGCCGGCGAGCTCGCCGCGCTCGCCGTCGACGGCGTCGTCGTCGCCCGGGTCGACGGGCTCGACCGCGACAGCGTTCGCGACCTGGCCCTGGCCGTCCGCGACGTACCCGACGTGCGGGCCGTGGTCCTCGGCAGCGCCCCTGACGGTGGCGGCGTGGTCCTGGTGGCGGCCGTGCGCCCCGAGTCCGGTCTGCACGCCTCCGAACTCATCGCCGAAGGGGCGAAGGCGGTCAAGGGCGGCACCGGCAAGAACGCCGAGCTGGCCGTGGCCGGAGGCAAGGACCCCTCGGCCCTCGACGAGGCCCTGGCCCTGGCCCGCGTCGCGGCCGGGCTCTCCTGAGGTCAGGTGCGCGCCCTCGGTATCGACCTCGGGAGCCGCCGCATCGGCGTGGCGATCTGCGACTCCGCGGGCACGGTCGCGTCGCCCTACGAGACGGTCGATCGCAGCGGGGATCACATCGTCGACCACCGTCGTCTCTGCGCGCTGGCCGAGGAAGCCGAAGTGGAGATCCTGGTCGTGGGTCTCCCGTTGGGGCTCGACGGCCAGGTGGGTGCCGCCGCCACGCTGGTCCTCGACGAGGTCGATGAGTTGCGTGACGTCACCTCACTACCGGTGGAAACCTACGATGAGCGTCTGACCACGGTCACGGCCACCCGACTCCTCCGCGAGGCGGGGGTGAAGGCCCGGGCCCAACGCCGAATGGTCGACCAGGTCGCGGCGGCCGTCATCCTGCAGTCGTGGCTCGACGGCCGCTCCCGCCACCCTCGCCCGACCGGCCCCTAGACCACCGCACCGAGAGATCCGATCGTGTCCGACCTCCAGCCCCCGCAGGGAACCTCCGAGCCCGAAGCCACGCCCGATCCCGGGTCGGCCCCCCCGGGCCCAGACTCGACCGGGGCCCAGGTGTGGGACCCGATGAACCGGGAGTGGGTCGAACCCGCCACCGTGGGCGCGGTCGGGTCGGCTGGTGTCGCCGGTGGCGCGGGCGGGGCGCCATCGGGTCCGGTCTGGGACGACGATCGCGAGGCATGGGGCGACGGTCGCGGCCACATCTTCGACGACGAACGGGGCGAGTGGGTCGACGAGTCGGCGTGGGACGACGCCAACTGGGTGGACGACGTGTACGTACCTGTCCGTGCCGACGATGGAGGCCCCAGCCGGTGGTTGGTCGTCGCCCTCAGCCTGTTCGCCGTGGTCGGCCTCTTCGTGCTCTCACTCGGCTGGTGGGTGCGCACCCAGGTCGACCCAGGAAACGCCGGTGAAGCCGTGGCCCTCACCATTCCGAGCGGCGCCACGACCGCCGACGTGGCCCGCCTGCTCGAGACGAAGCGGGTGATCGGGAACCCGACGGTGTTCGAGTGGTACCTGCGCTTCGCGGGTGGCGGCCCGTTCAAGGCCGGCGACTACGAGGGCCTCCGCCAGAACCAGAGCATGGGATCGGTCATCGACGTGCTCGACCGCGGACCGCTGGCGCCCCCGGTGGCGACCATCACCCTTCCCGAGGGCCTGTGGGTGGCCGAGACCCGCCAGCGCATCCTGGAAGCGTTTCCGGAGATGGACCCGGCGGCCCTCGACGCGGCCCTGGCCCAGTACTCCGTCCCCATCATGCCGGAGGGCTCCACGAACCCCGAGGGTGTGCTCTTCCCGGCCACCTACCCGATCCTCAAATCCAAGGCCAACGACCCCGACGTGCTGCTCGGCGAGATGGCCGCCGCCTTCGAGCGGGTCTCGGTGGCCCAGGGGCTCCCCGACGCCACGGCCAAGCTCGAAGGGGCCGCCGGGCGTCGGCCCATCACCCCCTACGAGGCCCTCACGGTGGCGTCCATGGTCGAGGCCGAGGCCCGGATCCCGGAGGACCGGGCCAAGATCGCCCGGGTCATCTACAACCGGCTCAAGGCCGGGATGCGCCTCGACATCGACGCGACAGTGCTCTACGCGCTCGGCGACCGCAAGGCGCCGCTCACCCAGTCGGCCCTGCGCACCGATTCGCCGTTCAACACCCGGCTCAAGTCGGGTATACCGCCCACCCCGATCAACTCACCGGGTGAAGCTTCGATCGGGGCGGCGCTCGCCCCGACCGAGGGCGACTGGCTCTACTACGTCCTGGCCGACGAGAACGGGACCCACTACTTCACCAACGACTTCGGCGACTTCAACCGGGCGGTTGGCGAGGCGCGCGACAAGGGGCTGTTGTGACCGTCGACATCGCCGGCTCCACTCGCCTGGCGGCGGTGATCGGTCACCCGGTCGGTCACTCGCTCTCGCCGGCAATTCACAACGCGGCCTTCCGGGCTCGCGGACTCGACTGGGTGTACCTGGCTTTCGACGTGGCCGACGGCTCCGTGGCCCCGGCCTTCGCCGGCGTGCGAGCCTTGGGGGTGGCCGGGCTCTCGGTCACCATGCCCCACAAGCAGGCGGCGGCCGAGCACGCCGACGAGCTCACCGACGTCGCCCGCCGGCTGGGCGCGGTCAACTGCGTGGTCAACCGCAACGGCTCGCTGGTCGGGCACAACACCGACGGCGCCGGTTTTCTCGCCGCGCTGGACGCCGAGATCGGCTTCTCCGCACGAGGCGCGCGCTGTGTGGTGCTCGGGGCGGGAGGAGCGGCCCGAGCCGTGGTGCTGGCCCTCACCCGGGCCGGTGCCGCCCAGATCGTGGTGGTCAACCGCACGCCCGCCCGCGCCCAGTCGGCCGCGGCGTTGGGCGGTGACATTGCGCTGGTCGCGGCACCCGAGGAGGCGGAGTCGATGATCTCGGGCGCCGACCTGGTGGTGAACGCCACACGGGTCGGCATGGGTGAGCCGTCGACCACCGACCTCCCCGTCGTCCTCGACTGGTTGCATCCGGGCCAGGTGGTGGCCGATCTGGTGTACCAGCCGCTGCGCACCCCGCTCGTGCTCGGAGCCCGCCAGCGCGGCATCACCGCCGTCAACGGTCTCGCCATGCTGGTGCATCAGGCGGCCCTGTCCTTCGAGCTCTGGACAGGGATCGACGCCCCCCTCGACGTCATGACCGAGGTCGTCTCCGCCCGCTTCGCCTCCCAATGAGCCACGAAGTGGGTCTTTTGTTCCGGATTCCAGAAAATGCTCGACTTCTCTCGACGGGATGCCGATGATTTTCCACGAAGGTGATTCGGGAGGACCGGATCACCCGTAGGAGGAACAGTGGCACTTCAGGGCACCATCGACACGTTTGCATCGGCCGACGTTCTTCGTCTGCTCGGCTCGACCGCCAAGACCGGTCGCATGATCCTCGAAGGCGATCGGGGCCGGGGTGAGATCCTGCTCGTCGAAGGGACAGTGAAGGGGCTGGCTCTCGGTGAGAACGGGGCCTTCGACGAGCATCCCCTCGACGAGGCCATGTTCGAGCTGTTGCGCTTCGAGGTCGGCGACTTCGTCTTCGACGCCAATGAGAGCGCCCGCGACCACCAGGGCGAGGGATGGGAGGTCGAGTCGCTGCTGGCCAGTGCCGGCGCCATGATCAGCGAGTGGGGCGAGATCGAGCAGGTCGTCCCGTCCGACCGGGCCTGGTTGTCGCTCACCTCCGAACTGCTCGCGACCGAGGTCACCATCGACGCCGCTCGCTGGCGCCTCGTGGCCATGATCGGTTCGGGTCTGCCGGTCGCGGTGCTGGCCGATGCCCTCGGCGCCACCGAGCTGGTTCGACGAGACCGAAGCTTGGGCCTCCGGCGTGGCCGGCGACGTCGCCGGCGGTGTGCCGATCGGCTCCGCAGCCAACGCTGCCAACGCTGCCAACGGTACCGTCGCGACGGAAACAGCGCTGATGGTCGGGATCGATGCTGAACCGGCTACTGATCTCTTCGACGAGGATGACACCAGCACCGCCGAGTTCGCACGGCACCTGGCCAGCCTCAGCCCCAAGGCCGCCCAGGCCGTGGCGGCGGCCGCCCGGGCCGAGTCGCCCGAGAAGCGGGGGCGGGCCCTCGCCGAAGTGGCGGCCCGCGACGAGAACATCGATCACGATCTCCTGCTGCGGTTCCTCGGCGAGACCGAGCGCTGAGCCTGCTCCCCGAGGTTCCCGATCGCGAGTGCGCGCCGGCGGGCGACCCGAAGGGATCGTCCGCCTCGGCCCTGTCCGATGACGTGAGAAGCGACGGGTACGGTCGCCCCCTGTGAACGCCGTCCGAGTGGTCGTGTGCGCCCTGCTGGCCCTGCCCGTGGGCTGGTTCGCCGCGGTGCTCGTCGAACGGGTTACGGATCGACTGCCGCTGTTCACGCCCCGCAAGCCGGTGTGGCCGTCGACGCGCGACCTGGTGGTCCACATCCTCGTGTTGGTGCTCTTCGTCCTCGCGGCGATCCGCTTCGCCGAGGCGTCGATCGGCGAGTTGGCGGCCTACCTGTTGCTGTTCGCAACGCTGGCGGCGCTGACCGTCATCGACATCGAGTGCTACCGCCTGCCTGATCGCATCGTTCTCCCCACGTTGGCCGTTTCGGTGCCGCTGGTGGCCGTCGTGTCGCTGGTCGACGGCAACGCTGATCGGATCCGATTCGCCATCGTGGGCGGCGCCGTCTACTTCGGCTTTCTCTTCGTGGCTCACCTCATCTCCCCCCGGGGCATGGGCTTCGGCGACGTGAAATTGGCCGCCCTCATGGGCCTCTACACGGGTTGGCTCGGCACGACGTACACCCAATCCTTCGTCCTCGTGCTGTGGGCGATGCTCGTCGGTTTTCTCAGCGGTACCGTGGTCGGGATCGTGCTGCTCGTCGCCCGACGCCGCAATCGCCCGTTTCCGTTCGGGCCGTTCCTCGCCCTCGGCACCATCGTGGTGGTCCTGCTGAGCACGACCATCGTTCCCAGCTGACGAACAACCGTTTCCGGGGTTGCGGATCCCGGCCGGTAGCTTGAGGGGGTGCTGCGCTACCTGACCGCCGGAGAGTCCCATGGCCGTGCCCTGGTCGTGATCGTCGAGGGGCTCCCGGCCGGTCTCCCGGTCACGGTCGAGGACATCGACGAGGAGCTGGCCCGTCGCCGTCTCGGGTACGGCCGGGGCCCTCGCATGCGCTTCGAGGCCGACGAGGTCATCCTGATCGCCGGGGTGCGTCACGGTCTCACACTCGGCTCGCCGGTCGCCATCGAGATCGCCAACAGCGAGTGGGAGCGCAAGTGGACCGAAGAGATGTCGCCGGCCCCGGGCCAGACCGTTCGCCGTCTCACCACCCCGCGCCCTGGTCACGCCGACCTCACGGGGATGCAGAAGTACGACTTCGACGATGCCCGCAACGTGCTGGAGCGGGCCTCGGCTCGTGAGACCGCAGCCCGAGTGGCCGCCGGAGCGCTGGCCAAGGCGCTGCTCACCCATGTGGGGGTGGAGATCGGTTCTCACGTCATCCAGATGGGGCCGGTCCGGGCCGACCCGGCCCGGCGCCCGAACCCGGGTTCGTGGCGCGCCGTCGACGCCTCGGAAGTGCGCTGCGCTGATCCCGAGGCCGAGACGGCGATCATCGCCGAGATCAAGGCCGCGGCCAAGGCCGGCGATTCGCTGGGTGGGGTGATCGAGGTCCTGGCCCACGGTGTGCCCGTCGGGCTCGGCAGCCACGTGCACTGGGACCGCAAGCTCGATGCCCTGCTGGCCCAGGCCCTGATGAGCATCCAGGCCGTGAAGGGTGTCGAGATCGGCGACGGGTTCGACGGAGCCGGTCGGCGGGGGAGTGAGGCCCACGACGCCATCGAATGGGACGCCGACGCCGACGGGTACCGCCGCCTGAGCAGCCGTGCCGGCGGGATCGAAGGAGGTATGTCCACCGGTGAGGTGCTGGTGGCCCACGTGGCCATGAAGCCTCTGGCCACCCTCAACCGCCCCGTGCTGGCCACCGTCGACACTGCGACCAAGGACGCCACCGTGTCGTTCAAGGAGCGCACCGACGTGACTGCGGTTCCGGCGATGGGCGTCGTGGCCGAAGCCATGGTGGCCCTCGTCCTCGCCAACGAGGCCCTGCGCAAATTCGGTGGCGACTCCCTCGGGGAGTTCGTCCGCAACCACGCCACCTACGTCGAGCAGGTCCGCCGTCAGGCCGTCGAGGTCGAACCCGTCGGCGGCGACGATGACGATGGCGTCGCCGCCACCCCGCTCAACTGGGATGCCGAGCAGGCCTTCGCCGAACCCGACCCGACCGGGAGCCGGTCGTGAGCCCGGGCGCCGACCCTGATCGGCGAGCGGGGCCACACATCGTGCTCGTCGGCATGATGGGGGTGGGCAAGACGACCGTCGGGCGGGCCGTGGCCGACGCGCTCGGATGGGCCCTCCTCGACAGCGATCAGACGATCGAGGCGCGCACCGGACGCACCGTGGCCCAGATCTTCGCCACCGACGGCGAGCCGGCCTTCCGAGCCGTCGAGACCGAGGTACTCGCCGAGGCCCTGGCCTCCACCACCCCGCGGGTGATCGCCGCCGCCGGCGGCACCGTCATCGATCCGGGCAACCGTGACGTCATCCGTCACGGGGGCCTGGTGGTCTGGCTTCAGGCGCCGGTCGACGTCCTGGTCGGGCGAGTCGCCGGATCGACCCATCGCCCCGCTCTGGCCGCCGATCCCGAGTCCACGCTCTACCAGCTGTGCGAAGGTCGTGACGAGCTCTATGCCGAGGTGGCCGACCTCACCGTCGACGCCACCCTCTCGGTCGCGTCAGTGGTCGACGCGGTGCTGGCGGCGCACGCGTCGGTGCCCACCCTCGCTCAGAAGGCTCGCTCGTGATCGTCGTGCCGGTGCCTCTCGGCGATCGGGCCTACGACGTGATCGTGGGTGACGGTGCCCGCCACGAGCTGGAGCGCGTCCTGCCCGCGAGTACCGGGCGGGTGGCCGTGGTCACCCAACCCGGCGTTGGTGTCGACGTCGACCCCGGGTGTGAGCACCGGGTCTTCGAGATGCCCGAGGGCGAGCAGGCCAAGACCCTGGCCACCGTCGAGGACCTCTGCCGGCAGTGGGCCCGATGGGGGCTCACCCGGGCCGACGCCGTGGTCGCCGTCGGAGGAGGCCTGGTCACCGACACCGCCGGGTTCGCGGCCGCCAGCTACCACCGGGGGGTGCCGGTCGTGCACGTGGCCACCACCCTGCTCGGGCAGATCGACGCGGCCATCGGCGGTAAGACCGCGGTGAACCTTCCCGAGGGCAAGAACCTGGTGGGCGCCTACTGGCAACCCTCGGCGGTGCTGTGCGACACCGAGGTGCTGGCCACCCTCCCGGAACGTGAGTACCGCAGCGGACTCGGTGAGCTGGCCAAGTACCACTTCCTCGGCGGCGGTGACCTCGACGCCCTGCCGCTCGACGAGCGGGTTGCGGCCTGTGTGGCCATCAAGGCCGCGCTCGTCGCCGGCGACGAGCGCGAAGGCGGTCGTCGGGCCGTCCTCAACTACGGACACACCCTCGGGCATGCCATCGAGATCGCCGGCGCCCACGATCTTCGCCACGGCGAAGCGGTGGCCGTCGGGCTCGTGTTCGCGGCCGAATTGGCCCTGCGTCTCGGTCGCCTCGATGCCGCCGCCGTGGCCGAGCATCGCCGGGTGGTCGAGGCCTACGGGCTGCCCTCGGCCCTACCCGCTGGGCTCGGAACGTCGTCGCTGATCGACCTCATGGGTCGCGACAAGAAGGCTCTCACCGGGCTCACCTTCGTGCTCGTCGGCCCCGATGGGGTCGAGCCCGTCACCGGTGTCGAACGTGATGTCATCGCCGCCGCCATCGACGCGGTCCGGCGCCCGGACGACCCCGAAATCGGGAAGTGGTGACATGAGCGACCCACCAGTGGTCCTGCTGCTCTCGGGGCCCAACCTCGACCTGCTGGGCCAACGGGAGCCCGAGATCTACGGCACCGCCACCATCGACGATCACGTCGCCACGGCCGGGCGCGCCGCCGTCGAGCTGGGGCTGGCCGTCGAGCACCTCCAGAGCAACCACGAGGGCGATCTGATCGAAGCCGTCCACGCCGCACGGGGTCGCTGCGCGGCCCTCATCGTGAATGCGGCGGCCTTCACCCACTACGCGTGGGGTCTGGCCGACGCGCTCGGCACGTTCGAGGGCCCGATCGTCGAGCTGCACATCACCAATCCCCTAGGTCGCGAGGAGTGGCGTCACACCTCGGTCATCGGGACCGTTGCCACCGGCAGCATCGCCGGCTTCGGTGGGCACGGCTACCGCCTGGCCGTCGAGGCCGTCGCCGCACTACTGGCGGACACCCGGTGACCGACCTCGTGGCGCCGGCGACCCCTCCGGCCTTGACCGAGCAGTTGGCGGCGCTGGCGCCCACCGACCACACCGGCCGGGTGCAGCGGTTGCGGGCGCAATTGGCGGAACACGAGTGCGACGCCCTCCTCATCACCCATCTCACCAACATCCGCTGGCTCACCGGCTTCACCGGCTCGGCGGCCATGGTCGCCGTCACCGACGACGACCTCCTGTTCGTGACCGACGGCCGCTACACCGAGCAAGCCGTCGATCAGCTCGAGCGGGCCGGTCTCGCCCACGGGTCGTCGGCGGCGCGCATCGAGATCACCGGGAAGGCGCAACAGCAACTGGTGACCGCCGCCGTTGCCGACCATCGGAGGCTGGGGCTCGAAGCCGACCACGTCACCTGGGCCGCCCGACTCCGCTACGGCGACGAGTGGTTCCCCGGGCACGAACTGGTGGCCACGAGCGGGGTGCTCGAGGACCTGCGCCTGGTGAAGGACCACGCTGAGTTGACGCGCATGGAAGCTGCCGCTGCCGTGGCCGACGCCGCTCTGGCCGCGGTGCGGCACCGCCTTCTCGACGGGCCGACCGAGGCCGAGTTCGGACTCGAGCTCGACACCACGATGCGCCGGTTCGGGGCGAGCGGCCCCAGCTTCGAGACGATCGTGGGTTCGGGGCCCAACGGGGCCCGCCCGCATGCCCGGCCGTCTCGTCGTCGCATCACCGAGGGCGATCTCGTCGTGCTCGATTTCGGTGCGGTCGTCGACGGGTACTGCTCCGACATGACCCGAACGGTCATGGTCGGTGAGCCCGATCCCACCCAGGCGCGCATGTTGGCGGTGGTCACCGAGGCCCAGGCGGCCGGGGTGGCCGCGATCGCTGCGGGGGTGGCGGCCCGCGACGTCGACACCGCGTGCCGCGAGGTGATCGAGGCCGCCGGTTGGGGCGATGCCTTCACCCATGCCACTGGCCACGGGGTGGGACTCGACATCCACGAGGCCCCACGGGTGAGCGCTTCGAGCACGACCACGCTCGCCGTCGACCAGGTGGTCACCGTCGAGCCCGGCGTGTACCTGCCCGAGCACGGGGGAGTGCGGGTGGAGGATTCCCTCGTCGTCACCGCCACCGGGTCGCGCGCCCTCACCTTGACCCCGAAGCGCCCCGCGCCCTAGACCGACCTCGGCGCCAGCTTCTCCTCGACCGGCGCGCCCACTGCGAGAAGGTTCCACTGATGCCCACGATCAGCACGAACGACCTGAAGAACGGCATGGCCCTCGAACTCGAGGACGGCTTGTTCGAGGTCGTGGAGTTCCAGCACGTCAAGCCGGGCAAGGGGGGCGCCTTCGTCCGGACCACCCTCCGCAACGTGCGCAACGGGGCCAGTTCCGACCGCACGTTCAGGGCCGGTGAGAAGGTCGAACGGGCCATGATCGACAAGCGCGACATGCAGTTCCTGTACCGCGCCGGCGACGACTACGTGTTCATGGACTCCTCCACCTACGACCAGCTCAACGTGGAGCAGGCTTCCCTCGGAGATGCCGCCAAGTACCTGGTCGAGAACGCCGAGGCGGTACTCAAGATGTTCGGCGACGAGATCGTCGGCGTCGATCTGCCCGCGGCGGTCGAGTTGAACATCGCCGAGACCGAGCCCGGCGTGCAGGGTGACCGGGTCTCGGGGGCGCGCAAGCCCGCCACGCTCGAGACCGGCCTCGTGGTGCAGGTGCCGTTGTTCGTCGGTCCCGGGGAGCGCGTCAAGGTCGACACCCGCACCGGCGAGTACATCACCCGGGCGTGACCGCCGACGCAGGTCCGTATCCCGGTGGCTACGGCAGCCGGCGCGAGGCCCGAGAGCGGGCATTCCACCTGTTGTACGAGGCCGAGGTCAAGGATCAACCGGTCGACGAACTGCTCGCCGAGCTCCCGGTGCCACCCGACCCCTTCGCCGTCGAGCTGGTCATCGGGGTGGCCGCCCACGGCACCGAGCTCGATGCCCTGATCACCGATCACGCCCGGAACTGGCAGCTCGAGCGGATGCCCGCGCTCGACCGGGCGCTGCTGCGCCTGGCGGCGTTCGAGCTGGCGCACCGCCCCGACGTCCCGATCGCGGCGGTCATCAACGAGGCCGTCGAGCTGGCCAAGCAGTACTCCACGGACGACAGCGGGCGTTTCGTCAACGGGGTGCTGTCGGCCATTGCCGCCGACGTGCGGTAGAGTCTCGCGTTGACCGTGAAGCGAGTCCCGAGAGGCTCGCACGGACAGGAGGGACCACGCTGTGGCTGAACGTGAACGACGCCTCACGCCCCCGTACGGGGGCGTTTTTGTTGCCCGCACCCAGGTGATGACCGCCGAGGACCTGGCCCGGGCGACGCGCCGAATGGCGCACGAGATCATCGAGCGCAACCACGGCCTCGATGACGTGGTGCTGATCGGCCTGCAGACCGGCGGCGTGCCGCTGGCCTCCCGCCTGGCCGAGGCGCTGCTCGCCATCGACGGCACCAACGCACCGGTCGGCATGCTCGACGTGGCCTTCTACCGCGACGACATCGGTCTGCGGCCGGTGCTGCCCGAGGCCGTGACCCGCATCCCGGGTGAGCTCACCGGTCGAACGGTGGTCCTGGTCGACGACGTGCTCTTCACCGGCCGCACCATCCGCGCCGCCCTCGATGCTCTGGCCGACCACGGGCGGGCCCGTCAGGTACAACTGGCGGTGATGGTCGACCGGGGCCATCGGGAGTTGCCCATACGCCCCGACTACGTGGGTAAGAACCTCCCGACCCGGCGCGACGAGGTCGTGGACGTGAACGAGTCCGGGGTCGATCTGGGGGAGATGCACCAGTGAGCGCGGCGCCGGCGCGGCGACGGTCCGGCCCGGCCCGTCACCTCCTCGGGATGAGCGATCTCGGCCCCGACGTCGGCGCCGGCATCGACGAGGTGATGACCCTCACCGACTCCTTCGTGGAGGTCAACGAACGCCAGATCCCGAAGGTGCCGGCGCTGCGGGGTCGTACCGTCGTCTCGCTCTTCTTCGAGGACTCCACCCGCACGAGGTTGAGCTTCGAGACGGCGGCCAAGCGGTTGAGCGCCGACACCATGACCTTCTCGGTGTCCTCGTCGTCGGTGAAGAAGGGCGAGTCGCTGCGCGACACCGTCGAGACGATCGAGGCCATGGGTGTTGACGCCATCGTGGTTCGCCACGGTTCGTCCGGTGTGCCCCGCCAGGTGGCCCGCTGGAGCGATGCCGCGGTCATCAACGCCGGGGATGGCTGGCACGAGCACCCCACCCAGGCCCTCCTCGACTGCTACACCATCCGTCAGCACGCAGGGTCACTCGCCGGCAAACGAGTGGCCATCGTCGGCGACGTGAAGCACTCGCGGGTCGCTCGCAGCAACGTGGCCGCGTTCACCGCGCTCGGCGCCGAGGTGACGCTGGTGGCCCCACCCACGCTGCTGCCACCGAGCCTCGACGGCTGGCCGGTGAAGGTGACCACCGACCTCGATGCCACCCTTGGTTCCATCGACGTCTGCTACCTGTTGCGCATGCAACGCGAGCGGATGACCGAGGCGCTCATCCCGAGCTTGCGCGAGTACACCGCGGGCTATGGCCTCACCTCTCGCCGGGCCGACCGGATGGCTGCCGATGTGCTGATCATGCACCCCGGCCCGATGAACCGGGGCGTCGAGATCGCCGCCGAGGTGGCCGACCGACCCAACGCGGTCATCGTCGACCAGGTGCGCAACGGCGTGGCCGTACGCATGGCGGTGTTGTTCCTCCTTCTCGGCAGTGGTACCCGATGGGGCGGCGACGATGCCTGACCGCGCCTGCTTCTCGTCCATAGCGAACCCTCCCTGTCCGTTCCTGACCCCGAGGCCTCACCCACGATGACTGTTCCAGCCGAGACAACCCCCACCTCACCCGGGTACCTGCTGCGCGGGGGGCGCGTGATCGACCGCTCCGGGGAACGGGTCGCCGACGTGGCCGTCGCCGCCGACGGCACCGTGGCCGCGGTCGGATCCGATCTCGACCTGGCTGTCCTCGGGCTGGCCGACGCCGACGTCCTCGATTGTGCAGGTTGTGTGGTGGCACCGGGTCTGGTCGACCTCCACACCCATATGCGCGAGCCGGGGGCCGAGGAGGCCGAGACCGTCGAGAGCGGCAGCCGGGCGGCGGCGCTCGGGGGCTACACGGCCGTGGTGGCCATGCCCAACACCACCCCGGCCATCGACTCGGCCGGTGTGGTCAGCCAGGTCCTCGACGCCGGCGTCGCCGCGGGCTTGTGCGACGTCCGTGTGGCCGGTTCGATCACCGTCGGCCGCTCGGGGGAGGCCTTGTCGCCCATGGCCGAGATGGCCGCGCTGGGCGTGGAGATCTTCACCGACGACGGCTGTGGCGTGCAGAACGACCGCCTCATGCGCCGGGCCCTCGAGTACGCCTCGGGCCTCGACGTCACCTTGGCCCAGCACTGCGAGGTGGAGGCACTCAGCGAAGGCGGGCACATGCACGAGGGGGAGTGGTCCAGTCGCCTCGGCATACCGGGAATCCCCGCCGAAGCCGAGGAACTGATGGTCTTTCGCGACATCGCCCTGTCGCGCCTCACCGGGTCGCGGGTGCACTTCCAGCACTTGTCCACGGCGGGATCGGTCGAGTTGGTGCGGGCGGCCAAGGCCCGGGGTCTGGCCGTCACCGCCGAGGCCACCCCGCACCACTTCACCCTCACCCACGCCGAGGTGGCGAGCTATGACCCGTTGTTCAAGGTCAACCCGCCCCTCCGCACCGATGCCGATGTGGCCGCGGTGAAGGCCGGCCTGGCCGACGGCACCATCGACGCCATCGCCACCGACCACGCGCCCCACCCCCAGGAAGCCAAGGAAGCCCCGTTCGACGAGGCTGCGTGCGGCATGCTCGGGCTCGAGACGGCGCTGGCGCTCGGGATCAGCGAGCTGGTCGAGCCGGGTGTCGTCGACCTCGCCGGGCTCCTGGCCCTGATGTCGTGGAACCCGGCCGGCATCGCCCGTCTCGACGGGGTCCACGGCGGTCCGATCGCCGCCGGCGCCCCGGCTCATCTGGTGGTGTTCGACCCCGAACACGAATGGGTGGTCGACCCGAGCGAACTGGCCAGTCTCAGCCACAACACGCCGTACAAGGACCGCCGTGTCCGGGGCAAGGTGCGCCACACGCTGCTGGGCGGAGAACCGACCGTTCGCGACGGAAAGGCCACCCGATGAGCGGCGAGATCCGCGAGGCGCAGTTGGTGCTGGGCGACGGCACCGTCTTCGAGGGTGAGGCGCTCGGCGCCGACCCGCCGGACGGTGTGGCCACCGGTGAGGTGGTCTTCAACACCGCCCTCACCGGTTATCAGGAGATCATCACCGACCCGTCCTACGCCGGGCAGATCATCACCTTCACCTGTCCCCACATCGGCAACTACGGCGTCACCCCGCTCGATGACGAGTCGCGCCGACCCTTCTGCCGGGGGGTGATCGTGCGGGAGATGGCCCGACGGCGCAGCAGTTGGCGGGCGAACGTCGACCTCGACTCCTTCCTGCGGGCCGAGGGGGTTCCGGCCATCGGCGGGATCGACACCCGACGCCTCACCCGCCACATCCGTGACGCCGGATCGATGCCCGGCGCCTTCGGCACGGCGGACGAGGCCACGTTGCGGGCCGCTGCCACCGCCGAGCCCGGCACCGACGGTGCTGATCTCGTTCGTCGGGTCACGGTCGACGCGCCCTACACCGTCGAGTTCGCCGGTCCCGACGGCCGCCCCCCGCGCTACGTGGTGGCCTACGACTTCGGGATCAAGACCACCATCGTGCGCCATCTCTCCGGCATCGCCACCGTCGAGGTCGTGCCCGCCGACACCCCTGCGGCCGACGTGCTGGCCCGTCGGCCCGACGGGGTCTTCCTCTCCAACGGGCCCGGCGATCCTGCCGCGGTCGAGGGGCTACCGGCGATCATCGACGGCTTGCTCGGCGAGGTGCCGGTGTTCGGCATCTGCCTCGGCCACCAGTTGCTGGCCACCGCCTTGGGCGCCGCCACTTACAAGCTCCCGTTCGGGCACCACGGTGGTAATCACCCGGTGAAGCGCCTGGCCACCGGCACCGTCGAGATCACCAGTCAGAACCACAACTTCGCCGTCGACGACGGGTCGCTCCCGGGCCCGGTCGAGGTCACCCACCGCAATCTCAACGACGGGGTGGTGGAAGGCCTGCGCTGCCTCGACCTTCCCGCGTTCGGCGTGCAGTACCACCCCGAGGCCGGTCCCGGTCCCCACGACGCCGCCTACCTGTTCGACCTCTTCGACGATCTCATGGCCGACTTCGGAAAGGGCCGCTGATGCCTCGCCGCGATGACCTCCACACGATTCTGCTGATCGGTTCGGGTCCGATCGTGATCGGGCAGGCCTGCGAGTTCGACTACTCGGGCACCCAGGCCTGTCGGGTTCTGCGCGACGAGGGCTATCGGGTGGTGTTGGCCAACTCGAACCCGGCCACGATCATGACCGACCCCGACTTCGCCGACGCCACCTACATCGAGCCGCTCGATGTCGAGGTCCTCGAGCGCATCATCGAGCGCGAGAAGCCCGACGCCCTGCTCCCCACCCTCGGGGGCCAGACCGCTCTGAACCTGGCCATGGAGCTGGCCGAGAGCGGCGTGCTCGAACGCCACGGGGTCGAGATGATCGGCGCCGATGCCACCGCCATCGCCACCGCCGAGGATCGCGAGCTTTTCAAGCGGGCCATGGCCGAGATCGGGCTCGACGCCCCCCCGTCGGCCACCGCTCACACGGTCGACGATGCAGTGGCCGTGGCCGAGCGCATCGGCCTGCCCGTGGTCATCCGGCCCGCCTACATCCTCGGCGGCCGGGGCACCGGTATCGCTTCGGAGCTCGACGAGTTCCGGCGCAAGGCGGCCATCGGGCTCGAGGCCAGTCCCATCAGCGAGATCCTGGTCGAGAAGTCGATCGCCGGGTGGAAGGAGTACGAGCTCGAGGTCATGCGCGACCACGCCGACAACTGCGTGATCGTCTGCTCGATCGAGAACCTCGACCCGATGGGCGTGCACACCGGCGACTCGATCACCGTCGCCCCCGCCCAGACGCTGTCCGACGTCGAGTACCAGGCCATGCGCGACGCGGCCTTCGCCTGCATCCGCCGGGTCGGCGTCGAGACCGGCGGGTCGAACGTGCAGTTCGCGGTGAACCCTGTCGATGGCCACATGGTCGTGATCGAGATGAACCCGCGCGTGAGCCGCTCCTCGGCGTTGGCGTCGAAGGCCACTGGGTTCCCGATCGCCAAGATCGCCGCCCGCCTGGCCGTGGGCTACACCCTCGACGAGATCCCCAACGACATCACCAAGAAGACCCCGGCCAGCTTCGAGCCCAGCATCGACTACGTGGTCACCAAGATCCCCCGGTGGGCCTTCGAGAAGTTCCCCGGCACCCCCGACGTGCTGGGCACCCAGATGCAGTCGGTGGGGGAGGTCATGGCCATCGGCCGCACGTTCCCCGAGTCGTTGCAGAAGGGGCTGCGCTCGCTCGAACAGGGCCGGCTCGGCCTCAACTGCGATCCCGGTGAGGCCCAGTACGACGAGATCCCTCTCGACGAGTTGGCCCGACGGGCGGGCATCGGCACGCCCGAGCGCATCTTCCAGCTCGAGGCGTGCCTGCGGCGGGGAATGAGCGTCGACGAGGTGTACGCGGCGACATGGGTCGACCCCTGGTTCCTCGACCAGATGTTGGCCATCACCGAGGAGCGCGCCCACCTGGCCGAGGTCGGGTTCGAGGCCCTCGGGCGGGCGGGGTGGCGGCGGGCCAAGCGCCTCGGGTTCTCCGATGCCCAGCTCGCCCACCTGTGGGGGGTGGCCGAGGCCGATGTGCGCGCCGCTCGTAAGGCTCACGGCGTGGTGCCCACCTACAAGACGGTCGACACGTGCGCGGCCGAGTTCGAGGCGGCCACGCCGTACCACTACTCCACGTACGAGGACACCGACGAGGTGGTGGCGAGCGACCGCCAGAAGGTGGTGATCCTCGGTTCGGGGCCCAACCGCATCGGCCAGGGCATCGAGTTCGACTACTGCTGCGTGCACGCCAGCTTCGCCCTGCGCGACGCCGGCTACGAGACGATCATGGTCAACTGCAATCCGGAGACCGTGTCCACCGACTACGACACGTCCGACCGGCTCTACTTCGAGCCGCTCACCCACGAGGACGTCATGAACGTCATCGAGGCCGAGAACCCGGTGGGCGTGATCGTGTCGCTCGGCGGGCAGACTCCGCTGAAGCTGGCCGAAGCGCTTCCTCCGGGGCTCGTGGTGGGCACCCCGCCGGCGTCGATCGACGCCGCCGAGGACCGCGAACGATGGAGCGCGTTGTGTGCCCGGCTCGAGATCCCCCAGCCCGCCGGAGGCACGGCGGCCGACATCGACGTGGCCCGGGCCATTGTCGACCGCATCGGCTACCCGGCCCTGGTGAGGCCCAGCTACGTGCTGGGGGGTCGGGCCATGGTCATCGTGTACGACGACGAGGGGCTCACCGCGGCCATGGCCGAGATGTCCACCTTCGGAAGTCTCGGCAAGGAGGGCGGACTGTCGGCCGAGCGGCCGGTGCTCGTCGACCGCTTCCTCGAGGACGCCACCGAGGTCGACTGCGACGCGCTGCGCGACGCCGACGGTGGGTTCATGATCGGCGGGATCATGGAGCACGTCGAGGAAGCGGGCGTGCACAGCGGCGACTCCGCCTGTGTGCTCCCGCCCCATACCCTTTCTGTCGAAACCATTTCCGTGCTCACCGACTACACCCACCGCATCGCTGACGCCCTGGGGGTGATCGGGCTCATCAACGTGCAGTACGCCGTGAAGAGCGGTCAGGTGTTCGTGATCGAGGCCAACCCGCGCGCCAGCCGTACGGTGCCGTTCGTGGCCAAGGCCACCGGCGTACCCCTGGCCAAGATCGCGTCTCGCCTCATGCTCGGGGCCACGCTGGCCGAACTGCGCACCGAGGGCCTGGTGCGCAACCCCGCCACCGGTGACCACCACTCGGTCAAGGAGGCGGTGCTGCCGTTCAGCCGCTTTCCCGAGGCCGACGCCGTGCTCGGCCCGGAGATGCGCTCCACTGGCGAGGTGATGGGCATCGATCTCACCGTCGGCCTGGCCTTCGCCAAGGCCCAGCTGGCGGCGGGCACCCGCCTGCCGTCGTCGGGCACCGTGTTCCTGTCGCTGGCCGACCGTGACAAGGACCTCGGATTGCGGGCGGCGCGGCACTTCCGCAACCTGGGCTTTCGCCTCGCCGCCACCCGCGGAACGGCCGCTCATCTGCGGGCCAACGGCATCGAGGTGGGGGTCGACGTGGCCAAGATCGGCCAGCCCGACGGCCAGGACGCCGTGCAGCTCATCGAGAGCGGCGAGGTGGATCTGGTCATCAACAGCCCTCGAGGCCGGGGCCCCCGTGGCGACGGCGCCCACATCCGTGCCGCCGCCGGCACCCACAAGGTGCCGTTGCTCACCACCGCGGCTGCTGGTCTGGCCGCTGCCGACGGCATGGCCGACCGGGCCCGGCATCGCCTCCAGGTGCGACCACTCCAGGAGTACCTCCGGGGGGTCGGGCGCGACCAGCTCGAACCGGCCGAGCAACCCACGCTTCCCGATCTCGCATGACCCGGCGTCGTCGGGGCAGGGACACGGCCGGCGCCAACTCGTCGGCCGTCGACATGGCGACGACGGTCGGCACGGTCAGGCTCACCAACCCGGTGCTGACCGCGTCGGGGACGGCCGGTCACGGCGACGAGCTCGCGGCCTACGTCGACCTGGCGTCCCTGGGGGCCGTGGTCGTGAAGTCGCTCTCCGCCGAACCCTGGGCCGGCAACCCCGCCCCGCGGGTCCACGAGACCCCCGCCGGCATGATCAACAGCGTCGGGCTCCAGGGCCCCGGCGTTCCGGACTGGCTCGAGCACGAGCTCCCGGCGCTGCTCGCCACCGGTGCCACGGTGATCGCCAGCATCTGGGGCACGACCGTCGACGACTACCGGCGAGCCGCCGAGCTCCTGGCCGACGCCCCTCCGGGGGTGGTGGCCGTCGAGGTCAACGTGTCCTGCCCCAACCTCGAGGACCGCAACCAGATGTTTGCCCACTCGCCCGGCGCCACCGCCGAGGCGGTGCGGGCGGCGGCCATCTGCGGGCGACCGATGTGGGCCAAGCTCAGCCCCAACGTCAGCGATCTGGCCAGCATCGCCGGCGCCGCTCAGGACGCCGGCGCCGAGGCCGTCGTGCTCGTCAACACCGTGCTCGGCATGGCCATCGACCCCGAGACCCGTCGGCCCCGCCTCGGCGGGGGCGGGGGAGGGCTCTCCGGGCCGGCCATACACCCCGTGGCGGTGCGGGCCGTCTACGACGTGCACGCCGCCCTGCCCGAACTGCCCATCGTGGGGGTCGGGGGAGTGGCCCGGGGTGTCGACGCCGTCGAGCTGATGCTGGCCGGAGCATCCGCGGTCGAGGTGGGAACCGCCACCTTCGCCGACCCCCGCAGCGTGGAGCGGGTGCGCCACGAGCTGCAGGACTGGTGTGGCACCCACGGCGTGCGCTGCGTAGGCGAGTTGATCGGAGACGCCCATGTCCGTTGATCCCATCGACCCTGTGGAGTTCGCCGACGGGGCGCCTCCCGAGGTTCGGGCGCGGTTGGTGCTGGCCCTCGACGTCGACGACCTGGTGGAGGCCCTCCGTCTGGTTCAGCAGGTCGGGCCGTGGTTCGGTGTGGCCAAGGTGGGGCTCGAGCTCTTCGCCGCCGCCGGTCCTGATGCCATCACGTCGGTGTCGGACCGGGGCATGGCCGTGTTCGCCGACCTGAAGCTGCTCGACATCCCCACCACCGTGGCCAAGACCTCGCGGGTGATCGGCCAGTTGGGGGCCACCTACCTCACCGTGCACACCCGGGCCGGTGCCGCTCACCTACGCGCCGGCGTCGAGGGCTTCGCCGAGGGGGCGGCGGCTGTGGGCCTGCCGGCGACGGTCACCCTCGGTGTCACCGTGTTGACGAGCGAGGAGGCCGACCCTGCGGTCCTGGCCGACGGCCTGGCCGTGGCCGTGGCCGCCGGTGCCGGGGGGCTGGTGTGTGCCGCGTCCGACCTCGGCGAGGCCGCCCGCTTCGCGCCCGGGCTGGTACGCGTCGTGCCCGGGATCCGCCCCGCCGGGGTGGGGGCCCACGACCAGGCCCGCCCGGCCACCCCTGCCGAGGCCGTCGTCGCCGGCGCCGACCTGCTGGTCATCGGCCGCGCCGTCACCGAGGCCGCCGATCCTCGCTCCGCCGCCGCCGCCATCGCCGCTGAAGTGGCCGGCGCGCTGCTTCCCGCCGTTGATTGACGCCCACGTCAGCCCGACCAAGGCGAGCGGGTCAGTGCGACATGTGACACACTTCGATAGTAAGTCTGGGCATTAGAACCGACCGACATCTACAGGGGGATCGATGGAATTCGCAGTGTTCCTTAACGGCTACACCCCGGGCCCGGCGGCCCACGACACCGACCTCGAGCACCTCGAACTCATGCGGGAGATGGAGTACGCCATCGCCGCCGACAAGCACAACTGGAAGTACGTGTGGCTGGGCGAGCACCACAGCCTCACCGAGTACTCCCACCTGTCGGCCCCCGAGGTGATGATCGGCTACATCGCCGCCAACACCGACTACATCCACATCGGAACGGCCATCAACAGCCTCTCGCCCCGCAAGGAGCACCCGGTCCGCTTCGCCGAGCGCGCCGCGATGATGGACCACGTCACCAACCGTCGGTTCGAGTGGGGCACCGGCCGTGGCGCCGGCTCCCACGAGATGGCCACGTTCAACATCCTCGACAAGGACTCCACCAAGCCCGAGTGGAACGAGGTCGTCCGTGAGGTCCCCCGCATGTGGGAACAGACCGACTACGAGCACCACGGCCCGTCGTTCACCGTGCCCTACCCGCACAACGTGCTGCCCAAGCCCTACGGCCAGGGTCACCCGCCCATCTGGGTGGCGTGCGGCAACCCCCCCACCTTCACCACCGCCGGGCAGATGGGCATCGGAGCCATCGCCTTCAACTTCGAGCCGATCTACGCCCTGCGCGGTCGCATCGAGGCCTACAAGGAAGGCATCGCCAACTGCACCCAGCCCATCGGACAGTTCGTCAACGACAACGTGATGATCACCAACTCGGTGCTCATCGCCGACACCCGTGAAGAGGCCCGCAACATCGCCCTGCGCAAGGGCCGGGGCTACCTGGTCACCATGGTGAACCTCTACCACGACACGATGCCCAAGTCCCAGGACGCCATCACCTGGCCCAGTGCCCCCATGTCGCTGCACGACATCGTGAAGGACCCGAGCCTCGACGCCAACGAGGTGCTCGACGGCATCATCGACGCCGGCTACATGCTCTGCGGCACCCCCGACGAGGTCTCCGAGCAGATCGCGAAGTGGGGCGATGTCGGCATGGATCAGTTGGCCTTCGGGCTGCCTATCGAGGGCATGTTCCACGAGGAGATCCTGGCCACGCTCGAGCTGTTCGGCGACAGGGTCATCCCCGAGTTCGACCATGACCGGACCCACTCCACCGACCGCTACCGCGCCCGGTCCCAGCCCAAGTGGGGCCCGTTCACCAACCCACTGCCCGACATCGAGTGGCCGACTGTCCTGCCCGAGTCCGCCCTCGCCCCTCTGGCCCGCTGAGCCGGCTCATCGTCGCCTCTGGGATGTTCGGGCCCCGAGCGACGCGCCGCTAGCGTCCCCAGCCCGTGCCCCGCGACAGCACCGCCACCAAGGAACGCCTCCTCCGAGAGGCCGAGCGGCTGTTCGCGAGGCGCGGGCTGTATCGCGTCACGCTGCGCGAGATCACCGACGCCGCCGACCAGCGCAATGTGTCGGCGATCAACTATCACTTCGGGTCGCGCGACGGCTTGCTCCAGGCCGTGCTCACCCGCCACGGCGATCCCACCGATCTCGCCCGGGGTGCGCTGCGCGAACGGGTCGGGGCTGCGGCTGAATCCCGCGATCTCGTCGCCGCGCTCGTGGTTCCCTACGCCGCTCATCTCGACGCCCCGGAAGGGCGCGACTACTTGCGCATCGTCGCCCAGCTCTCGGGTGGCTTCACCGATTGGCGCACACCGGCCCCCGGTACCGGTCCGCATCTGCGGGCCGTGCTGGCCGAGCTCGAAGACCGCCGCCCCGACCTTCCCGCCGCCGTGCGCCGAGAGCGTGTCGTCGAGCTCATCATGCTCATGACCGCCGCCACGTCTCAACGGGCCCGGCACGTCGAGTCGGGCCGTCCCGTCGAGCTCGACCAGCCCGTCTTCGTGGCCAACCTCACCGACGTGCTCGTCGGGGTGCTCGAGGCGCCACTGCTGGGGCCGCTGCCGACGACGCTGGTCCCGGTGCGCGCCTCCACCCGCTGATCGGAACGCCGGGTGGGAGCTTCGCACTAGGGTCACACCCATGCCGCTGCCTCCCACCCTCACGGACGAGCAACGTCAAGCTGCGCTCGTCAAGGCGGGCGAAGCCCGTCGTGCCCGTGCCGAGCTGAAGGAGCGCCTGAAGATGGGCTCGCTCTCGTTGCCGGAGCTGCTCGAGATGGCCGATGCCGACGACATGGTCGCGGGCATCAAGGTCCTCGCGGTGCTCGAATCGCTGCCCGGCGTGGGCAAGGTCACCGCCCGGCGCACGATGATCGAGATCGGAATCGCCGACACCCGGCGTCTGCGTGGTCTCGGCGAGCAGCAGCGCAAGGCCCTGCTGGCCGCTTTCGGCTCCTGACCCCCGACGACGCTCGGCGGCTCGCCCGATGATCGTGGTCGTGTGCGGTCCGGGCGGGGTGGGGAAGGGCACGGTCGTGGCTCGTCTCACCGCCGAGGACCCCCGACTCTGGCTGTCACGATCGTGGACGACGCGCGCCCCCCGGCTCGGCGAGGCTTCTGACGCCTATACCTTCGTCGACCGGGCGGCTTTCGAGGCCCAGGTCGATGCCGGTGGTTTTCTCGAGCACGCCGAGTTCCTCGAGAACCTGTACGGCACCCCCTGGCCCGACCCCGACACCACCCAGGACGTGGTGCTCGAGATCGAGGTCCAGGGGGCCGCTCAGGTCCTCGCCCGTGACCCCGACGCCCTGATCGTGCTCCTCGAGCCACCTTCGGCCGAGGTGCAGGCGCAGCGGCTCCGCGGTCGGGGTGATCCGCCCGAGGAAGTGCAGCGTCGGGTGGCCGTGGCCGAGGCCGAGCTGGCCGAGGGCCGCCGTCTCGGGGCCGTGCGGGTGGTCAACGACGATGTGGATCGGGCGGTGGCCGAGCTCCACGGCCTCATCGAGGCGGCCCGGACGACCTGACGGAAAGGACCGTCGCTGGTCGCGGGGGTCCGTGCTGGTACGATCGATCGGCTCGTCGCGCGCCGTTGCGCGCCCAACCCCCGAGAGTGTGCACCCGTGGCCCAGATCCATGACTCGATGATCAACCCGCGTATCGAGAACCTTCTTTCCAAGGTCGACTCCAAGTTCACCCTGGTCACCCTCGCCTCGATGCGGGCCCGGCAGATCAACGCCTACTTCGGTCAGCTCCAGGACGGCACGGCCAACAACGTGCCCCCGCAGGTCACCTCGTCGGCCCGCAAGCCCCTGTCCATCGCCTTCGAGGAGATCGCGGTCGACAAGATCCTGTCCGAGCCCATCGTCGTGGTCGACGAGGCCGAGGTCGAGTTGGAGCTCGTCGAGATCGACGGCGATCCGGCCGAGTGACCACCCCCCGGCCCCGAGTTCGTTCTCTGTCGTGAATCTGGCCGGGCGTCGCATCGTCCTCGGCGTCACCGGCGGCATCGCCGCCTACAAGGCGGTCGAGGTCTGTCGGCGATTGGTCGACGCCGGGGCCCATGTCGCCCCGGTGATGACCGAGGGCGCCACGCGCTTCGTCGGCGCGGCCACGTTCTCGGCCCTGGCGTCGGAGCCGGTGCAGACCTCGTTGTGGGACGAGATCAGCCCCATCCCCCACACCCGCCTCGGGCAGGGTGCCGATCTCGTCCTGGTGGCGCCGGCCACGGCTCGCGTCCTCGCCGCTTACGCCGCCGGACTGTCCGACGACCTGCTCACCGCCACCCTGCTGGCCACCAGGGCCCCGGTCGTCGTGTGTCCGGCCATGCACACCGAGATGTGGGAGCACCCGGCGGTGCAGGCCAACCTCGACACGTTGCGGGCCCGGGGGGTGCACGTCGTGGCGCCGGGGGAGGGGCGCCTGGCCGGGGGTGACAAGGGTGCCGGACGGTTGGCCGAACCGGCCGACATCGTCGATGTCGTCGTTGCGGTGCTGGCCGCCTCGGTGGTCGATCAGGATCTCACCGGGGTCCGCGTGTTGGTGACCGCTGGCGGCACCCGTGAGGCCATCGACCCGGTGCGGGTGATCTCCAACCGGTCGTCGGGTAAGCAGGGCTACGCGATTGCGGCCGAGGCCGCAGCCCGAGGCGCCGATGTCACCCTGGTCACCACCGTCGATCGCCCCGCCCCCGCCGGAGTCGAGATCGTGGACGTCATCAGCGCCGCCGACATGCAGGCCGCGGTGATGCCCCGCGCCGCCGCCGCCGACCTGATCGTGATGGCCGCCGCCGTGGCCGACTTCCGCCCGGTCACCGTGGCCGACCACAAGATCAAGAAGCGTCAGCTCGGCGCCGACGGGCCCCCCGTGATCGTGCTCGAGCCCACCCATGATTTCCTCGTCGACCTCGGTGCCCAGAAGCGGCCGGGGCAGGTGCTCGTGGGGTTCGCGGCCGAGACGTCCGACCTGGTCGCCAACGCCACCGCCAAGCTGCGCGACAAGGGCCTCGACCTGATCGTCGCCAACGACGTGAGCGAGCCCGGTGTCGGTTTCGAGCACGACACCAACGCGGTGGTGCTCCTCGGCGCCGACGGTATGCGCCAAGATGTGCCCCTCACCGACAAGCGCGACGTGGCCCGGTACATCCTCGATGCTGTCGTCGCCCGGCGGGAGAGCACACCATCGCCCATCCAATCCGTTCCCTGACCCAACACCCGCGGGCCGACGCCCGATGCAAGGAGTAGCAGTGACGAGCTGGACCTTCACCTCGGAATCCGTCACCGAGGGTCACCCCGACAAGATCGCCGACCAGATCTCCGACGCCATCCTCGACGCCATGCTGACCCAGGACCCGATGAGTCGGGTGGCCTGCGAGACGATGGTCACCACCGGCCTGGCCGTCGTGGCCGGCGAGATCACCACTTCGGGGTACGTCGACATCCCGAAGATCGTGCGCCGGACCATCAACGAGATCGGCTACGACCGCGAGAGCTACGGCTACGACGGCAACACCGTCGGCGTCATGGTGAGCCTCGACGAGCAGTCGCCCGACATCGCCCAGGGCGTCGACGACTCCGAGGAAGTCCGCACCGGGGTCTCCGGGGAGGACATGCTCAACCAGCAGGGGGCCGGCGATCAGGGAATGATGTTCGGCTACGCCTGCCGTGAGACCGATGTCCTCATGCCGCTGCCGATCCACACTGCTCACCGGATGGCCGAGCGGCTGGCCGAGGTGCGCAAGTCCGGCGCCGTTCCCTACCTGCGCCCCGACGGCAAGACCCAGGTCACGTTCGATTACGAGGACAACCGTCCCGTACGCCTACGCACAGTGCTCATCTCGACCCAGCACAACGATGGCATCGACCGCGAGGACGCCATCCGCCCGGACCTCATCGAGCAGGTCATCCGCCCCGTGATCCCCGTCGAGTTCGCCGACGACGACTACGAGGTCTTCGTGAACCCCACGGGTCGGTTCGTGATCGGTGGCCCCGTCGGCGACGCCGGGCTCACCGGCCGCAAGATCATCGTCGACACCTATGGCGGTATGGCCCGCCACGGTGGTGGGGCATTCTCGGGCAAGGACCCGTCGAAGGTCGACCGCTCGGCGGCGTACGCCGCTCGTTGGGTGGCCAAGAACGTGGTGGCCAGCGGGGCCGCAGAGCGTTGCGAGGTGCAGGTGGCCTACGCCATCGGCGTGGCCCACCCCGTGTCGCTGATGGTCGAGACCTTCGGTACCTCCCAGGTCGACCCCGACCGCATCGCAGTAGCCGTGCGCGAGGTCTTCGACCTGCGTCCCGCCGCCATCATTCGTGACCTCGACCTGCGCCGACCCGTGTACCGGGCCACCGCGGCCTACGGGCACTTCGGCCGCATCGGCGACGGCTTCACGTGGGAGCGCACCGACCGGGTCGACCAGCTGAGCTCCGCGCTCAGCCTCTAGCAGGGTCGACCGGCGGTGCCGGGAGACCCGACCCAACCCAGCTTCGACTTCGGACCCGAACCCGTGGGTGACCGGCGCCGGGACCCCGTCTCCACCGTGCCTCCCCGGCCCGGAGCCGGGCGGCGCCGCAGCCCCACGGGACGGGCCTCGGGCACGTTGCGTACCCCTGCCGTCACGTCCGAGGTGTCCTCGCCGGTGCCCGACCGCCCCGTTCGGGTCGTGCGGGTCCGGCCCGATGTCGCGGGGCTCGACAAGTGCTTCGACTACCTGGTGCCGTCCGAGCTCCACGGGGACGTCCGGGTGGGATCGATGGTGCGGATCTCCCTGCACAACCGGCGCGTCGGCGGTTGGGTGGTGGCCGTCGGCGTCGAGCCGCCCGAAGGCCTGGCCCTGCACCCCCTCGCCAAGGTCACCGGGTGGGGTCCGCCGCCGGAGCTGATCGAGATGGCCGACTGGGCCGCGTGGCGGTGGTCGGGTCGCGTCGCGTCGCTCCTGCGGACCGCGTCGCCCGAGACTGCGGTGCGGGGGCTGCCCCGTTCGAGCGCGCGGGCCTCGATGCCGACGACCGTCGCCGTAGGCGACCTCACGGCGATGGCCGAGGAGGCCTTGGCTCTCCCCGTGTCGGTGCTGCGGCTCCCACCGGCGTCGGACCTCTACCCGGTACTCGTGGCCGCCGCCGCCCTCGGCCCGGCCCTCGTGATCGGACCTTCGGCCCGTTCGATGCGCCACCTCGGACTGCGGCTCCGGCGAGCCGGAGGCTCCGTGGCGCTGATGCCGCGCGATTGGGCGGTGGCGCGAGGCGGGGCCGCCACCGTGGTGGGCACCCGGGCCGCAGCGTGGGCGCCGATCCCTCGCCCGGCGGCCATCGTGGTGCTCGACGAGCACGACGAGTCACTCCAACAGGAGCAGAACCCCACCTGGCACGCCCGCGACGTGGCCCTCGAACGGGCCCGCCGGGCCGGCGTGCCGTGCGTCCTCGTGTCGCCGACTCCGTCACTGGAAGCCCTGGCCGCCGGTCCTGTCCTCGCCCCTTCCCGGCGGGTGGAGCGGGCGGGCTGGCCGCGCGTCGACGTGATCGACACCCGGGAACTGGCCGCTTCCGAAGCCCGCTACAGCCCTCGCCTCGTCGACGTGCTGCGCAGCGACGCACGAGTGCTGTGCGTCCTGAACCGCAAGGGTCGGTCCCGGCTGCTCAGTTGCGCGGCCTGCGGGGACCTCGCGGCCTGCGAGCGCTGCCAGGCGGCGGTGAGCCAGGACGACGACGGCTCGTTGCGCTGTGCCCGGTGCGCTGCCGTGCGCCCGCAGGTGTGCCTGCGCTGCGGCGGTACCCGTATGAAGAACCTCAGAGCCGGGGTGAGCCGGGCCCGTGAAGAGCTCGAGGCCTTGGCCAAGCGGCCGGTGGTGGAGGTCACGGCCGACACCGAGGTGGACCCCTCGGGTGTCGGGTCGGCGGTGGTCGTGGGCACCGAAGCGGCGCTGCACCAACTCGACGCGGTCGACGTCGTGGCCTTCCTCGACCTCGACCAGGAGCTCCTGGCCCCCCGTTACCGGGCGGCCGAGGAGGCGTTGAGCCTCATCGTCCGCGCCGCTCGCCTCGTGGGTGGGCGCGACGGCCACGGACGCCTTCTGCTGCAGACCCGACTACCCGATCACGAGGTCGTGCGAGCGGCCGTGCTCGCCGATCCCGATCGAGTGGCCACCGCCGAACTGGCCCGGCGCCGGCTCCTCGCCTATCCGCCGGTCACGGCGTTGGCGGTGGTTTCGGGGCCCTCGGCTCCGCTCTTCGTCGCCGGTCTCGTGCCCCCGTCCGGTGTCGAGGTGCTCGGACCGTCGGACGGTTCGTGGTTGGTTCGCGCCCCGGACTCGTCGACCCTCGCAGACACACTGGCCGCGGCGCCCCGGCCCGCGGGTCGCCTGCGCATCGAGGTCGATCCGCAGCGCCTCTGACCTGGACCGGCTCTGATGGGAGCCGGCGTTGTTGCGGCGGGCTCAGCGCTGTCCCCGAGGCCGGAGGCTGTCCTGGAGCTCGGCGAAGGCGGTCTCGTCTGCGAGTACGAGGAGGCGGTCGCCGCTCTGGAGCCGGGTCGATCCGGTGGGCACCACCTGGTCGGCCTCGCGTTGGACGAGCACGATCAGCGCCTCTCGGGGGAGGTGGGCATCGACGAGCGCCCGACCAGCGACGGGTGACGCCGTCGGGATCGAGATCTCCCGGAGAGAGGTTCCGTCCGGGAGAGGCCGTCCGGCCTCGAGCAGCGACTCCGGCTCGGGGGGAGCCGGACGGAGGGCCCGGAACAGGCGGGCCACCGGGGTGATCGTGGTGCCCTGCACCAGTACCGACACCAGGACGACGAAGAAGACCACGTTGAAGATGAGGTCGGCGTCCGGCACTCCCTCGAGCAGCGGGTACGTGGCGAGCACGATGGGCGTGGCGCCGCGCAGACCCACCCACGCCACCACTCCCTGGTGCCGGATGGGCACGCGGAAGGGCAGGAGGCAGACGAGGGTGGCGAGCGGGCGGGCCAGGAATACGAGGGCGGCGGCCACTACGAGTGCGGGCAGGGCGACGGTGAGCAGGTCCGACGGGAACACCAGCAGACCGAGCAGGAGGAACATGCCGATCTGGCAGAGCCACGCGATCGCGTCGTGGAAGCGGCGGACGGTCGCTTTGTGGATCACGTCGTGGTTGCCGATCCAGAGCCCGGCGAGGTAGACGGCGAGGAAGCCGCTGCCTCCCAAGACGACGGTGCCGGCGTAGGTGACCACGGCGATGGCGAGGGTCAGCACGGGGTACAGGCCGTCGGCGCCGGGTCGTAGTCGGTTCAACAGCCAGCGGGTGGCCCAACCGGCCGTCAGGCCGGCCACACCGCCGACCGCGAGCTGCTGCACGAGGCCGAGGGCGATGCCCGCAGGACCGGGCGCGTCGCCGATCACGATCTCCACGAGGGTGATGGTGAGCAGCACCGCCATCGGGTCGTTGGACCCCGACTCCAGCTCGAGGGTGGGTTGGATGGTGCCGGCCAGCCCCGTGCGACGGCTTCGGAGCACGCCGAAGACGGCGGCGGCGTCGGTGGACGACACGATGGCCCCGAGGAGCAGCGCCACCCCGAGGCCGAGGTCGAGCACCGTGTACGCAGCCAAACCGGTGACCGCCGCCGAGACGATCACGCCGACGCTGGCCAGGGCGATGCCCGGGCCCAGAACCGGCCGTACCGTCGACCATCGGGTGGACAGACCGCCATCGAACAGGATGAGCGCCAGTGCGGCCACCCCGACGCCCTGGGCCAGCTCGGCGTTGTCGAAGTCGATTCCCCCGGGCCCGTCGGAACCCGCGAGCATCCCCAGGCCGAGGAAGAGCAGCAGCGCCGGGAAGCCCACCCGACCGGCGAGCTTCGAGCCGAGGGCGGCGACCAGCACCAGGCCGGCCGCCACCAGCAGCGCCGGCTCGATGGAGATCACGGGCGCGGGACTGGGCCGCGATGCCCAGTTCCGCCGGTGGTCCAGGCCCGGCGGCGGGCTTCGTACACGGCGATGGCGGTGGCCGTGGCCACGTTCAGCGAACCGATCCGCCCGAGTTGAGGGATGAAGGCCAGCTCGTCGCAGCCGGCCAGCGCATCCTTCGACAGACCCCGGTCCTCGTGGCCCACCACCAGGCAAACGTCGCCGTCGAGCCCAGCGTCGTGCAGCGGTCGCGCTCCCTCGGCCAGCTCGATCCCCACCAGCCGGTAACCCTGGCCCCGAGCCGATTCCAGGGCCTCGGCCGCAGTGGGGCACACGGTCCACTCCACGAAACGTTCCGAGCCCAGTGCGGTCTTCGCCACCTTGGGGTCCGACGGTGCTGGAACGTTCCCGGCGAGCCAGACATGGTCGACGGACTGCGCCGCCGCGATGCGCATGATGGCGCCGATGTTGTAGGGCTTCTGGACGCCGTCGAGCAGGAGGGCCACCCGACCCTCGGTGGCCCGGCGCCAGTCGCGGTGGAGGCGCTTGAGGTCGGTGCTGCTCAGGTTTCGGCTCACTCGGGCGCCGATCTCGCCGCCACGTCGAGGAGCCGGTAGCCGGCGCGGGAGGCGAGTCGCGTGGTCACCCACCCCTGCTCGCCCAGCCATGTGGCCAACGAATCGGCGCCGAGGTGTCGTTGCACGACGAGCACGGCTCGGCCTTCAGGTGTCAGTCGGTCGAGCCAGGTGGTGAGCAGCGCGTGCAGCGCCGGCTTCCCGATGCGAATGGGCGGGTTCGACCACACGAGGTCGAACCGGGGCAGCGTCGTGCCGGAATCCACTGGGGTGCCGGAGTCGTCGACCACGACGGCGTGCACTCCGGCGGCGTCGTGGGCCGCGGCGTTCTCGGCGCAGAGAGCGACGGCGCGCTCGTTGACGTCGACCGCCCACACCCGGGCGTCCGGTGCCCGCCGCGCCATGACCACGGCCAGCGGGCCGTAGCCACAGCCGAGGTCGAGGAGGTCGACCGCTCCCGGCGGCGGTGGCGGCGCTTCCTGGAGCAGCAGTCGGGTGCCGGGGTCGACACGGTCACCGGAGAACACGCCGGTGTCGGTGACCAGGCTCATGGTGACATCGGGGAGGGCCAGAGCGACTGTGCGACGCTTCGAGGGGACCTGTGGCCGGGCGGCGAAGTATTGCGAGGGAGGTTCAGCCACCCTCCGACGGTACTGCCCGCAAGGCCGTGACCGAGGGGACAGGCCCGATAGCCTCAGTGGCGTGACGACGCACGACATCCGCATCATCGGTGACCCCGTGCTCACCCAGCGCGCCTCCGACGTCACCAAGGTCGACGGCCGGTTCGTGAAGCTGGTCGACGAGATGTTCGACACGATGTACGACGCCACTGGCGCCGGCCTGGCCGCACCGCAGGTCGGCCTCCAGCAGCGGTTCTTCGTCTACGACTGGGACGACAACCCCGGGGTGATCATCAACCCGGTGATCGTCGAGTCGCGCGGGGAGGTCGAGATCACCGAGGGTTGCCTGTCGGTTCCCGGCCTGCGATGGGAGATCGTGCGTCCCGCCGAGATCCTGGTGAACGGCTATGACCTCGACGGTCACGAACTGGTCCTCGAGCTCGACGACTACGGCGCCCGGGTGTTCCAGCACGAGCTCGACCACCTCGACGGGGTGCTGCTCGTCGAGCACCTCACCGACGAGCAGAGGGCTGAAGCCAAGAAGGCGCTGCGCGAGCTGCGCCAACGCGGCGTGACGCATCTGCCCGAGCCGGACGTCGCCGTCGGTTCGCTCCGCCTGCGCTGACCTGGTGACCGACCCCGATCCGCAGCCGCTGGCGGTTGCCCCCGACCGGCCGGGCCGGCTCGTCTACCTGGGCACCCCCGACGTGGCCGTCCCGCCGCTGGGAGCGCTGCATGCCGCTGGCCTCGACATCGCCCTCGTCGTCACCCGGCCCGACAAGCGCCGCGGCCGGGGTGCCGCGCTACTCCCGAGCCCGGTCAAGGTCGCGGCGGCGGAGCTCGGCATCGAGGTCGACCACGACCTGGAGCGGGTCGCGACGGTGGGGGCCGATCTGGCCGTCGTCGTCGCCTACGGCCGCATCATCCCCCGGTCGGTCCTCGAGCAGATCGCCATGGTGAACCTCCACTTCTCGTTGCTGCCGCGTTGGCGGGGGGCGGCCCCGGTCGAGCGGGCTCTCCTGGCCGGCGACACCCACACCGGTGTGTGCCTCATGGAGGTGGCCGAGGGCCTCGACACGGGCGGCATCTATGGGCAGGTCGAGACCGAGATCGCCGCCGACGACACGTTGCTCTCGCTACGAGGTCGGCTCGTGGTGATGGGCTGCGACCTGTTGGTGAGCCGGCTCACCACATCGCTCGGCCGGCCCACACCCCAGGGCGGCGAGATCACCCATGCCGACAAGATCGACGCGTCGGAGTACGAGATCGACTGGACCCGTCCGGCGGTCGAACTCGACCGTCTGGTCCGCCTCGGAGGAGCCCGGACCTCGTGGCGGGGGAAGCGGCTGAAGATCTGGTCGGCGAGACCGGTGGATGAGCAGGACCTTGCCCTGCGTTCTCACGGGGGCACGGTCTATCCCCCGGCCGGGAGCGTCACGGCCGCTCCCGGCGGCGTCGACGGCCCGGGACTGCTCGTGCAGGCGGGGAACGGGAGAGTCGAGCTCGTCGAGGTGCAGCCTGAAGGGCGGGCTCGCCAATTCATCAAGGACTGGTGCAACGGCGCCCGGCCGGTCGTGGGCGATCGGTTCGGCGCGTGAGCGCCAGCGGCGGACGTCGAGGTCGCCCACCGGGGCGAGGCACCACCTCCTCGAGGCCCAACGGTGGGTCCGAGCGGTCGAGAGGGGCGGGGCCGTTGGCGCCGGGTATCGAGGCCCGCCGGGTGGCCGCCGTTGCCCTCGAACGCATCGCCGACGGTGGGGCCTACGCCAACCTGACCCTCCCCGCGTTGCTCGAACGCAGCACGCTCGACAGCCGTGATCGAGGATTCGTCACCGAGCTCGTCTACGGCACCACCCGGATGCGTCGAGCCTGCGACTGGCTCGTCGACCGCTTCCTCCCCGACCCCGAACGCATCGACCCCACCGCTCGGGCCTGGCTCCGCCTGGGGGCGTTCCAGTTGGCCTTCCTCGCCACGCCGCCCCACGCCGCGGTCGGTGCCACCGTCGAGGCTGCCCCGGGAAAGCTGAAGGGCCTGCTGAACGCCGTGCTGCGCAAGGTGTCGACCGGCCTGCCCGTGACCTGGCCCGACGAGGTCACTCACCTCAGCGTGCCCGACTGGATCCTTCGCCGGCTCACCGACGATCTCGGCCAGGAAGCCGCCGCCGCCGCCCTCGCGGCCATGAACGAGGCGACCGGGGTCACCACCCGGGCCGACGGCTACGTCCAGGACCAGGCCTCCCAGTGGGTGGCCGAGGCCGTGGGCGCGCGGTCCGGCGACCTGGTTCTCGACCTGTGTGCCGCCCCCGGTGGCAAAGCCACCGCGCTGGCCTCCACCGGGGCGCGGGTCGTGGCCGCCGACGTCCGTCCGGGACGGATGGGTCTGATCACCGCCAACGCCGCTCGGCTCGGCCTCGACGATGGCCGGCTCGTGGCGCTGGCCGCTGACGGCATCCGGGCGCCGTTCCGGTCCGGGGCCTTCGACAAGGTCCTGCTCGACGCCCCCTGCTCGGGCCTCGGTGCGCTGCGTCGCCGCCCCGACGCCCGCTGGCGCATCACCGAGGACGATGTCGTCAACCTGGCCGCTCTGCAACGGGCGTTGGTCGACGCGGCCGTGGGTCTGCTGCGCCCGGGGGGTGAGCTCACCTACAGCGTGTGCACGTTGCTTCGAACCGAATCGGAGGCGATCGACGCCCACATCGCCTCGGCCCACCCCGACCTCGATGCCCTCCCTGCCCCCGGGGGCCCGTGGGTCCCCCTGGGCCGCGGGGCGCTCCTTCTTCCCCAGTCCGCCGGCACCGACGGCATGTACCTGCTGCGCCTCCGCCGGCGCTGATCCGGACGACGCCGTCGGGCCGGCGGCGTGGGTGTTCGGGCAGACTGCACCGATGACCGAGCACCCGGCCACCACCACCCCCACCACCGGACTGCGAGCCAAGGTCCTCACCGTGTCCGACGGTGTGGCCGGGGGCACGCGTGACGACCGATCGGGCCGAGCTCTCGTCGACCGGCTGGGCCGCGAGGGCTTCGAGGTGGCCGAGCACCGGGTGGTGAACGATGGTCGCCAGGAGGTGGGAGAGGCGATCGTCGAGATGGCCGAGGGCTTCTCGGGGGTGCTGGTGACGACCGGTGGAACGGGTTTCGGGCCCCGGGACCTCACCCCCGAGGGCACCAGGGTGGTCCTCGATCGCGAGGCCCCGGGCCTGGCCGAGGCCATGCGTCTGGTGAACCCCCTCGGGCGTCTGTCCCGCGGCGTGGCCGGCACGCGGGGTCAGACCGTGGTGCTCAACACCCCCGGTTCCACCAACGGCGCCGTGGAGTGCCTCGAGGCCGTGCTCGATGTCGTGCCCCATGCGATTCGGCTCCTGGCCGGCGACTGAGGCGCTGGTACCCCGGCGGTCGACCTGCCCTCAGGGGCCGCCGGGCGGGTCGATTCGCGGTCGATCCTGGTACGGTCATATGCCGTCGCGACCACCCCGGTCGTGGCCTCACCGCAAGCCCGACGAGCGACCGTGACCGCAACCGCCGAGAAGGACGAGGCCCGCATGGCCCGAGCCGTGGCGGCCGCGGCCCTGGTCCGGCGGAGGGTGGCGCCCCGCCCTTGGGTGGGCGCGGTGATCGTTCCCGCCGACGACGGATCGCCTCCGGGCTTCGTCGGCGCCACCGAGGGTCGGGTGGGGCCTCACGCCGAGGTCGTGGCCCTGACCGCGGCCGGGGCCCGGGCCCGGGGCGCCACGCTCTACGTCACCCTCGAACCGTGCTCGCACCACGGGTCCACCCCGCCGTGTGCCGACGCGGTGATCGACGCCGGGGTGGCCCGGGTCGTGGTGGCGGTGAGCGACCCCGATCCGAGGGTCTCGGGCCAGGGGCTCGAGCGCCTTCGCTGCGCCGGGGTGCAGGTCGAGCTCGGGGTCGGTGCGGCTGCGGTCGAGGAGCAGCTCGCCCCCTATCTCCATCATCGCCGCACCGGGCGCCCGTGGGTGGTGCTCAAGCTCGCCGGTACCGCCGATGGTCGCACGGCGGCCCCCGACGGCACCTCCCAGTGGATCACCCGAACCGACGCCCGCCTCGACGCCCATCGCCTCCGGGCCGACAGCGACGCCATCCTGGTCGGGGCGGGCACGGTGCGAGCCGATGATCCGGCGCTCACCGTGCGCCTGCCGGCCGGCGAGCGGCACCCCGACGACACCGAGCCATTGAGAGTGGTGCTGGGGATCGCACCCCCGCAAGCTTCCGTGCACCCCTGCGTCGAGCTGGCGGGCCGGCTCACGGACGTGCTCGATGACCTCGGAACCCGAGGCGTGCTCCAGCTGATGGTCGAAGGCGGAGCCCGGGTCGCCCACGCCTTCCACGCCGCCGGCCTGGTCGACCGGTACGTGATCTATGTGGCGCCGATGCTGATGGGCGGAGACGACGGTCCGGCGCTGTTCGCCGGTTCCGGGGCGGCCACGCTCACCGACGCGTGGCGAGGTCGGTTTGTGGACGTGCGTCGGCTGGGCGACGATCTGCGCTTCGATCTGAAGGGACCCTGACCCATGTTCACCGGCATCATCGAAGAGCTCGGGTCCGTCGTGCGTCGTGACGGTGCCCGTCTGCGCATCGCCGCGAGCCAGGTCCTCGAGGGTGCCGCCCTCGGCGACTCCACCGCGGTCAACGGTTGCTGTCTCACCGTGGTCGCCTTCGATGCCGGCGAAGGCTGGTGGGAGGCCGACGTCAGCGACGAGACCTACCTGCGCACCAACCTCGGAGCGCTCGAGTCCGGCGATGCGGTGAACCTCGAACGCCCGGTCCGCCTCCAGGACCGGCTCGGCGGTCACCTGGTCCAGGGGCACGTCGACGGTGTCGGCGAGGTCGTCCGCCCCGTGCCCGATCTTCAGGTGCGGATACCCACCGAACTGCTGCGCTACGTCGTCGAGAAGGGCTCGATCACCGTCGACGGCATCTCGTTGACCGTCGTGAAGCCGCTGCCCGACGGCTTCACGGTCGCGGTGATTCCGCACACGGCCGCGGTCACCACCCTGGGCACCAAGGATGTCGGCGCCCCGGTCAATCTCGAGGTCGACGTGATCGCCAAGTACACCGAGCGCCTCCTCGAGGGCCAGCTCGCCGCCGTGGCCAATACGGCACCCTCACCGAAACAGGCCGAGGAGGCCCGATGAATCTCTCGTCACGCTCCGAGTGGGCCGAGCACTTCGCCACCATTCCCGATGCGGTGGCCGCGATCGGTCGCGGCGAGATCGTCATCGTGGTCGACGACGAGGATCGCGAGAACGAGGGCGACCTCATCATGGCCGCGGAATCGGCGACGGCCGAGAGCATCGCCTTCTTCGTGCGCCACACCTCGGGGGTGATCTGCGCGCCGCTCACCGGTGAACGGCTCGACGAGCTCGACATCCCCCTCATGGTCCGCGACAACACCGAGTCGCAGCGCACGGCGTTCACCTACAGCGTCGACCTCCGCCACGGCACCTCCACCGGTATCTCCGCCGCCGACCGGGCGGCCACGATCCAGGCTCTCATCGACCCCGCCAGCCGTCCTGGCGATCTGGCCCGCCCCGGCCACATCTTCCCCTTGCGCTACGCCGAAGGGGGAGTGTTGAAGCGGGCAGGCCACACCGAGGCCGCCGTCGACCTGGCCCGCATGGCCGGCCTCTACCCGTCGGGGGTGCTGTGCGAGATCGTGAACGACGACGGCACCATGGCCCGGGTCCCCGAGCTGGTGGCGTTCGGCCAGGAGCACGGACTGCTGCTCATCTCGATCGCCGAGCTGATCCGGTACCGGCGCCAGCACGAGAAGCTCGTCAAGCGCGTCTCCGAAGCCCGTATCCCCACCGACTGGGGTGACTTCACCTGCTATGTGTACGAGTCGCTGCTCGACGGTGAGCAGCATGTGGCGATGGTGAAGGGAGCCGTGCAGGGCGAGGACAACGTGCTCGTCCGCGTCCACTCGGAGTGCCTCACCGGTGACGTGTTCGGTTCGCTGCGCTGCGACTGCGGGATCCAGCTCGACCAGGCCATGAAGCGCATCTCCGAGGAGGGGCTCGGCGTGGTTGTGTACCTGCGTGGTCACGAGGGGCGCGGCATCGGGATCGGCCACAAGATCCGGGCCTACTCGCTCCAGGACGAGGGCGCCGACACCGTCGAGGCCAACCTCGCCCTCGGTCTGCCCATCGACAGCCGTGAGTACGGGATCGGCGCCCAGATCCTGGTGGACCTCGGCATCACCACCATGCGCTACATGACCAACAACCCGTCGAAGTACGGCGGCATCGAAGGCTTCGGCCTCGACATCGTCGAGCGGGTGCCGCTCGAGTCGATCCCCAACCCCGAGAACATCGACTACCTGCGCACCAAACGCGAGAAGATGGGTCACTTGCTCGAAGGTCTCGACTGATGTCCGCCAACTTCCGTGCCGCCCACTCGGTCACCGGGGTCGTCGACGGGACCGGGGTCCGGGTCGGCCTGGTGTGTGGTCGGTTCAACGATCACGTCACCAGCCGTCTGTTGGCCGGCGCCGAGAACGCGTTGGCCGTGCACGGCGTGGCCGAGGGCGATGTCACCGTGGTCTGGGTGCCCGGCGCCTACGAGATCCCGTTGGCGGCCAAGGCCCTCCTCGAGGCCGACCGGGTCGACACCGTGGTGTGTCTCGGTGCGGTCATTCGGGGCGAGACCTCGCACTACGACTTCGTGGCGGGGGAGTGCGCCCGGGGCATCCAGGACGTGCAGCTCCAGACCGGGGCGCCGGTGGTGTTCGGGGTGCTCACCACCGAGAACCTCGAACAGGCACTGGCCCGCTCGTCCGACGACGACAACAAGGGCGAGGAATCCGTGCGCACGGCCCTCGAGATGGTGAGCCTGCTGCGTGAACTCTCCCAGAAGTAGGCCATGCGCCCACGCCCGGCGTCGCGGGCGTCAGACGCTGGTGCCGATGAGCCGGCCGATGAGCATGGTCAGGCCCATGGCCAGCGCCCCACCGGCCACCACGCGAATGGTCGGTCGCGCCGGGTTGGCCCCCCCGGCCAACGCCCCGAGCACGCCGAGGATGGTGAGGGCCACCAGCGCGGCAACGATGACCACGGGGATACGCACTCCGGAGCCGGCGGTTGCGGCCGCGATCAGAGGGAGGGCAGCTCCAACGGAGAACGCCGCGGCCGACGAGAGCGCGGCCTGCATCGGTCGGGCCGGCATCTGCTCGCTGATCCCGAGCTCCTCGGTGAGGTGGGTGGCGAGCGCGTCGTGCCGGGTGAGCTCCTCGGCGACCTCGCGGGCCAGCGGGGGCGACAGTCCCTTGCGCCGGTAGATGGCGGTGAGCTCGGCCAGCTCACGATCGGGCACGTTCTCGAGCTCCCACTTCTCCTTGGCGATGTCGGCGCGTTCGGAGTCGCGTTGGCTGGACACCGAGACGTACTCGCCGAGGGCCATCGAGAGTGCCCCGGCCACCAGGCCGGCCACGCCGGCGGTGAGCACCACCGAACGGGTGGCGTCGGCGGCGGCGACCCCGAGGATCAGGGCGGCCGTGGACACGATCCCGTCGTTGGCACCGAGCACCGACGCCCGGAGCCAACCCATGCGGTGGCTGAAGTGGCGTTCGCCATGGCCCGGCGGATGGGCGGCGGGCGAATTCTCGACGCCTGCGGCCGGCGGCGCCGGATCTCGGGAGGTGACCATGAATCCATGCTACGGCCGGCCGGGCCCGGGTCGGTCATCCAAGGGAACCCCGATCGGGGGTGGGTGAGCGAGCACTAGCTTCATACCCATGTTGAAGCTGGTGCTGCCGAAGGGCTCCCTGGAGAAGGCCACGCTCGAGCTCTTCGAGGCCGCGGATCTCAAGGTGATCCGCAACTCCAATGTGCAGTACCAGGCCAACATCGTCGATCCCCGCATCGACGAGGTGCGGATCCTGCGCCCCCAGGAGATCCCGCAGTACGTCGCCGAGGGCCTGTTCGACATCGGGATCACCGGCCGCGACTGGGTGGAGGAGACCTCGAGCGTGGTCGAGTCCCTCGGTGAGCTGAAGTACTCGAAGGCCACCACCGACCCGGTGCGGATCATCGTCGCCGTCCCATCCGACTCGCCGGTCAACAGCGTGGCCGAGCTCCCCGCCGGTGTCCGGGTGTCGAGCGAGTACCCCGAGCTCACCCGCCGTTTCTTCACCGATCGGGGTATCGACGCCGACATCCGCCTCTCTTACGGCGCCACCGAAGCCAAGGTGCCCGACATCGTCGACTGCATCGTCGACATCACCGAGACCGGTCAGGCCCTGCGGGCGGCCGGCCTGAAGATCATCGACACCATTCTCGTGTCCTACACCGAACTGGTGGCCAACCCTCAGAGCCTGGCCAACCCCGACAAGGCCCACGCCATGCGCCAGATCCAGACCCTGCTCGAAGGGGTGCTCGAAGCCCGGGGCAAGGTGCTGGTGAAGCTGAACGTGCCGAAGGACAAGCTCAGCGCCGTCATCGCCCTGCTCCCGGCCATGAAGTCCCCCACCGTGAACGAGCTGTACGGCGACTCGGGCTACGCCGTCGAGACCGTCGTGGCCAAAGCCACCATCAACGTGCTGATCCCCGCGCTCTCCGACGGGGGCGCCACCGACATCATCGAGCTGCCGATCTCGAAGATCGTCCACTGAGGCGGACGGCGTTGGCGTCGACCAGGTCCGCGGGGGTTCGGATGGGTGACCATCTCGGCCGGGTGGCGGAGTTCGACGACCCGCGGGGCCTCGGGGTCGTGCGATCCGATTCCGGTGCCGAGTACCCGTTCCACTGCACGGCCATCGCTGACGGCTCGCGCACCATCGCCGTCGACACTGCGGTCGGCTTCAGGGTGGTGGCCGGTCGCCGCGGTCGATGGGAGGCCACCGACCTGCGGGTCGGATCGGAACCAGGGCCGGGCGAGTGAGCGGAGGTTGCCGGTCCCCTGTCTGTCAGGGTGAGGTGAGACACCGCGTGTAGCGGATCATCACTCCTCAGGGCGAGAAACGGGCACCCGAACATCATGACCGTGAATCGGACCGGGTTCCCCGGAGGCTTCAGACCTTGGAAGAGGATGGGGCATGGACAGGAAACCGGCGACGAACAAGCGTTACCCCGCGGAGCTGAGGGAGCGGGCCGTCAAGATGGTCGTTGGTCTTTAGCGAGCGGA
>JBDNHK010000083.1:0-41721 GCA_041688815.1 Acidimicrobiales bacterium
ACGAAGAGACCACCGGCGTTCGACGGCCCCCCGATGGCCACCTTCCCGGTCGCCGTGTGGGGAGTGGTCCACAGGCCTTCGGCCTCACACCAGTCGGTGGTGACCACCCACACGATGAGCGTCGATCCGAGGATCACGAGGACGTCGCCGTCGTGGTCGGCTCCGGCCACCAACTGCTCACCGAGGGCGTCGATGGTGCCCGGGCCCAACACGGCGCCGTTGGCGCGCTCGACGGCGCCGATGGGTCGGGTGCCGGCCCTGATCTCGGGCAACTGTTCGACCCGGGCCCCCGCCGCCTCGGCCACGTCACCACTCCACTTCGTGCGGTCGAAGAGCGGCATCGCCGTGAAGGCCACCGACCCGTCGATGGCCCCGACGCCCCCGAGCGCGGCGTTGGCCACGGCCTGCGCCGGCCAGAAGCCGGCGGCGTCGGGGTACCTCTTCACCAGCCAGGCCAGGAAGTTGCCCATCTCGCCGAGGGCCGGATCGCCCATCCCTCGGGCATCGCCGTAGAGCAGGCCCGGCGACAGCGGGCGCCCGTTGGCATCCACCGCGCACAGCGACGGGACCATGGCGGCCACGTTGACACCCTTGACGTCGAGGTCGACACCGGGCGCCGCGGTGAGCTGGTCGAGCGCCAGGCCAGCTCCGTCGCACCAGGCGGTGGCGGCATCGTGAGCCAGCTCACCGGCCTCGGACGCGAACAGCTCATGCGGCACTCGGGTGTGGGTGATCACCCGGCCCTCGGCGTCGACGGCCATGGCCTTCACCGACGTCGTCCCGATGTCGATACCGACGGTCACCTCGACTGCCATCGTCCTCCCGGACCGTGTCGCGCCGAGCCCAGCGCTCCGCGTTCTGACGCGCACGTCAGGCACGGAATGTAGCGTGGACTGGCCGCACGAACGCCCCGGGGGGACACCGATGCCGCCGAGCCGAGTCACCCACAGGGCCGAACCGTGAGCCCGCTGGCCTCACTCGACGGAGCGCGCGTGCTGGTGACGGGCGCATCCTCGGGCATCGGTGCGGCGCTGGCGCCGATGCTGGCCGAAAGGAGAGCGAAGGTCGGCATCGCCGCTCGGCGGACCGACCGTCTCGCCGAGGTACTCGAACGTTGCCAGGCGTTCGGGGGCGGGCACCGATCGTGGACGGTCGACCTGTCCGATCTCGACGCCGCCGCCGAACTGGCCGCAGACCCGACCGCGCGAGACCAGCCATGAAGGCCCTGCAGTTCCTCACCACCCCCGAACCCTGGCCCGAGGTGCTCCCCGACGACGCCCCCCGCCTCCTGCGCAACCTGAGCACCGTGCCGATGGCCCTGGTCGACCTCGACGATCCTCCTCTCATCGCCGACGACTGGATGGTGCTGAAGAACCGCCTCACCGGCATCTGCGGCTCGGACTCGAAGCAGGTGCTGATGGACTTCGAGGAACTGTGTCTCGTCGGCTCCAACGCCTTCGGCGACGAGACCTTCGAGGGCCAGCGCAAGCACGCCTTCGACTTCCGCTGAGACCAGGCGCGGATGTTTCTGACGCTAACGTCAGGTTCGAGAGGGCCGCAAGAAGGCTGACACGACCACGCCAGGGGGCACCGATGACCGTTGGAACCGACGAGCGCTTGGTGGTGATCTCCGCCGACTGCCATGCCGGCGGCTCGATGGACACCTACGGCGAGTACCTCGACCCGAAGTTCCGCGACGACTTCGTGGCCTGGCGTGAGGCCTACCGCAACCCGTTCCGCGACCTGCAGAGCCCCGGTCGCACCCGCAACTGGGACAGCGATCAGCGCATCGCCGAGCTCGAGGCCGACGGGCAGGTGGCCGAGGTCGTGTTCCCGAACACTGTCCCTCCGTTCTTCCCCACGGGAGCCCTGGTGGCCCGCCCGCCGACCGCCGACGACCTCGATCGGCGCTGGGCCGGCCTCCGCGCCCACAACCGCTGGCTGGCCGACTGGTGCGCGGGCGAGCCCCAGCGTCGCGCCGGCATCGCCCAGGTCTTCCTCAACGACGTCGACCGCGCCATCGAGGAAGCCCGATGGGTGGCCGAGAGCGGCCTTCGCGGGGGAATCCTGATTCCCGCCGTTCCCGACGATGCCGGTCTCGACCCGTTGTACTCCCCGGCCTACGACCGCCTGTGGCAGGTGTGCGAGGACCTCGGCCTGGTGGTGAACTCCCATTCGGGCAGCGGACACCCGGACTACGGCTCGTACCCGTCGTCATCGATGATCTGGGCCATCGAGACGGAGTGGATGGCCCACCGGCCCCTCTGGCACCTGATCATGAGCGGGGTCTTCGAGCGCTTCCCCCGCCTGCGCTTCGTGCTCTCCGAACAGGGATGCGCATGGCTCCCGGCCACGCTGGCCCAGCTCGACGGTATGCACTTCGCGGCGTCGTTCGGTCGGGCCGGGGAGCTGAAGCTCGACCCCGATGCCCACCTGCCCCTTCGCCCGAGCGAGTACTTCGAGCGCAACGTCTGGATCGGCGCCAGCTTCCCCGGGGCCCGCGATGCGGCCGCCATGCGCAAGCTCGGCCTGCACAAGATGATGTGGGGCAGCGACTACCCGCACCACGAGGGGGTGACCCCGTTCACCCGGGAGCACCTGCGCCGCAGTTTCGTCGACTGGTCGGTCGACGACCTCGAGCAGGTGCTCTCCCGGACCGCCGCCGAGGTGTACGGCTTCGACCTCGATGCCTTGGCCGCGCGCGCCGCCGAGGTGGGCCCCACCGTGTCGGAGCTGGCCGAACCACTCGACGCCATCCCCGAAGGGGCCACCAGCCCGGCCTTCTATCGCTGACCCGACCGGCTACCCGAACACGGGTCCCGACCAGCGGTCCGGCCGTCTCCGCGTCACCGATGGATGCCCTAACATGACACGAATGTCAGATTCTTCGGTCAATGATGCACCCGTCCGGCCGGTGGCCCTCGTCACGGCCACGTGCCGAGGAGCCGGACTCGACCGCCTGCGGACCCTGTGCGACGTGCACTACGACCCGTGGATCGACGAGCGCACCATGCGCCTGCTCGACCCGGCCACCCTGGCGGCACGCATCGACGAGATCGGCGCCACCGTCGTCGTCGCCGAGGCCGACTCGGTGAAGGGGGAGGTCCTCGAGCGCCCATTGCGAATCATCGGCTCCACTCGCGGCGACCCCACCAACGTCGACGTGCCCGGAGCCACGGCCCGAGGCATTCCGGTGCTGCGCACGCCCGGGCGCAACGCCGACGCCGTGGCCGAGCTCAGCATCGCCCTGCTGTTCGCCGTCACCCGGGGCATCGTGCCCGCCGACGCCGATCTGCGCGCCGACCGGGTGTTCGTCGACGGCACCATCCCCTACCAGCGTTACCGGGCCTGGCAGGTGGCGGGCCAGACCGTCGGGATCATCGGCCTCGGCGCCGTGGGCCGGGCCGCCCGCTGGCGCTTCGAAGGGCTGGGCATGAAGGTGATCTCCTTCGATCCGTACTCCCCCGAGGCCACCCATACGTCGCTCGACGACATGCTCCCCGAGGCCGACGTGGTGTCCATGCACGCCGCCCCCACGCCCGAGACCTTCGGACTCATGAGCGCCGCCCGCTTCCGGTCGATGCGCCCCGGTGCCGTGTACCTGAACTCGGCCCGAGCCGCATTGCACGACCTCGACGGCCTGGTTGCGGCGCTCGAATCCGGGCACCTCTCCGGGGCCGGGCTCGATCACTTCGACGGCGAACGACTTCCACCCGGTCATCCCCTGCTGGCCATGCACCAGGTCGTGCTCACCCCGCACATCGGGGGGGCCACCTACGACACCGAGGCCAACCACACGTCGATGATCGCCGACGACATCGCCCGGCTGCTGGCCGGCGAACGTCCCCTCTTCTGCGTCAACCCGGAGGTGCTGCCATGACCCGAGTCAACGGGTTCCCCCTCGACGAGGTGAAAGTGGCGGTGCTCGCGGCCGCCAAGGCCATGTACGCCCGGGGCCTGGTGGAGGGCACGGCCGGCAACGTGTCGGGCCGCGTCGACGACGGCACCGTGGTGGTCACCCCGTCGTCGTTGAGCTACGAGGCCATGATCCTCGACGACCTGGTGGTCGTCGACCTCGACGGGGAGAAGGTGGCGGGGGAGCACTCCCCCACCTCGGAGAAGGGCGTGCACCTCGCCGCACTGGCGGCCTACCCCGAGGTGGCGGCCGTCGTGCACTGCCACGCCCGCTACGCCTCCATGTACGCCGTGGCCAACCTTCCCATCCCGGCGGCCATCGACGAGTTCGTGGTGTACATCGGCGGTGAGGTGCCCTGCGCCGACTACCACGCCTCGGGCAGCACCGGGCTGGCCCCCGAGATCGCCCGCCACCTGGCCGACCGCTCGGCGGCGTTGATGGCCAACCACGGCCTCGTGTGCATCGGGAAGTCCGTCGACGACGCCTTGCACTCGGCGCTGGTGGTCGAGCACAACGCCCACATCATGTGGGGCGCCCACCAACTCGGCGGGGTGGTCGAACTGACCCCCGAGGCCACCACCCGGTTCCGGGGTTACTACGAGTTCATCCGGGGCAACCTGTGGATGCCCTCGTGATCGCGGGCGCATCCTCTGCGCCCTCCCGCAGGGTGCGGTGACCCGGATGCCGGTCTGGCTGAGCGCCGACGAGCATCGCGTCGTCGGCGCGGTCCTCGATCTGCTCGTGCCCCGCAACGGCCCGAGTCCCGGCGCCGGCGAAGCGGGTGGCGCCGACTACGTCGACGGACTGCTCGGGGCGTTCTCGTTCGACCCGCCCCACATCTGGGCCGGCGGGCCGTTCTCGGGCCGTAACGGCGGAGAAGCCAGCTTCGAGAAGTGGATCCCGATGGGGGCGCTCGAGGAGTTGGCGTGGCGGATGCGGATCGAAGGCTCGCAGGGCGACCCCGCGCGCGAGTTCAACGGCCCGGTGCGGGGTTGGCAACAGATCTACGGCGAGGGTCCAGCGTCTGGCCGGCACCGACGAGGCCTTCCGCGAGCTGGCCTTCACCCATGCCTGCGAGGCGCTCTACGGCGATCCGGTCTACGGCGGCAACCACGACCGGTCGGGCTGGCACGGCATCGGTTTCGCGGGGGACGTTCAGCCTCGCGGCTGGACCGATGTCGAGGTCGAGCAACCATGATCGCCGCCGCCGACCCCACCCTCGACTGCGACGCCGTCATCGTGGGCTCGGGCCCGAGCGGGGCCACGACCGCCGATCTGCTCACCGCCCACGGGTGGACGGTCGTCGTTCTGGAGAAGGGCGCCAACCACCTCATCGATCTCGAGCCGCCCCACGGTCCGCTCGGCCACTCGTCGAACGACGAGCTGAAGTCGATCCAACGCCACCTGCTCGGCCCCGATCCCCTGGTCGAGCCCCGCACCTTCCGGCGCACCGAAGCCGACGGTGATCATCTGTTCGTCGGTCACGTGAACTCGCTGCCGTCGACCGTCGGCGGTGGTGGGTTCCACGCCGACGCCAAGCTCCCTCGCTTCCGTGAGGACGATTTCCGGCTCCGATCGGCCCTCGGTCCCCACGACGGTGCCGATGTCGTCGACTGGCCGTTCGGTTACGCCGGCCTCGAACCCTACTACGCCGAAGCTGAGCGCCTGATCGGAGTGGCCGGCGAGGAGACGAACCCGTTCGCGGCGTGGCGTTCGGGTTCGTTCCCCATGCCCCCGGGGGCCGACATGTTCGGTGCCACCCTGTCCATGGCGGCGGCCGAACGAGCCGGCCTGCACCCGTATCGGTGCCCCACCGGGGTCAACTCGGTGCCCTACGACGGTCGGCCCGCCTGCAACAACTGCGGGTTCTGTGGCGGCTACGGGTGCCCGATCGAGGCCAAGGGCGATCCGGTGGCCCTGTTGCGCCGGGCGCTGCGTTCGGGCCGGTGTCAGCTTCGCGCCGAGAGCTACGTCACCGCCATCACCATGGCGGCCGACGGGCGGCGAGCCACGGGAGTGCGCTACCTCGACGACCAGCGTGAGGGGCACGAGGTGCGGGCCGCCCACGTCGTGTTGGCGGCCGGGGCGTTCGAGACCCCCCGCCTGCTGTTGCGCCAAGCTCTCGGGAACTCGTCGGGCCTGGTCGGGCGGAACCTCATGTACCACTTCCAGACCATGACCGTCGGCTCGTTCCCGATGCCGCTGCACGCCAGCCGAGGGCGGTGCGTCACCGGCGCCCACGACGACCACATCGTGGGCGACGACGCCAGCGCGGCGGCGGCTCGCGAGGCCGGGTTGCCCTGGATCCGCGGAGGCCTGGTCGAACACGGCGGGGCCGGAGAGCCGGTGCGCGAGGCCCAGTACTACGGTCCCGGAGCCCATCACGGAGCCGCCATGCGCCAGTCGACGCTGCGCGAACGGATGTGGATCTTCGCCATGCAGGGCGAGGATCTGGCCCAACCCACCAACCGCATCGACCTCGATCCCCAGGTGCGCGACGCCTTCGGGTACCCGGCGGGGCGGGTCACCTACAACCCCCATCCCCACGAGTTGGTGGCCTCCGCCCATGCCGCACCCATCCTCGAGGCGGTGCTGCGCGATGCCGGGGCCGAATGGGCCCACACCTCGACGTCACCGCCCGCGCCAGGCGACCGCAGCGCAGCTGTCCTCGGTCAGGCTCCGGCCAGCTACCACATCATGGGAACCACCCGGATGGGCCCGGACCCGGCCACGTCGGTGGTGAACCCCGAGGGCCGGCTGTGGGACGTCGAGAACGTGCTGGTGGTCGACTCGTCGGTCTTCCCCACCTCCGCGGGCTACAACCCGACCCTGACCATCGTGGCCACGGCGTCACGCACCGTCCGCCTGCTGCTGGGTGCACCGCTCGACGCCACCGCCCCGCAGCCGGGCGGAGAGCGGCCCCCACCCTCGCCGACGGCCGACCGATAACCTGACGCCGATGTCAGACACAGACGGGGAGCCAACGGGCACAACGACACCGACCACGGTCGCCGATGGTGCGGCCGACATCGCCACCATGTCGTACGGCGCCCGACTCACCCAGCTGGCGGGCGAGCGCGGCGACGACGTCGCCCTCGTCGTGGCCCACCTCGACGGATCGGAGTCGGCGCTCACCTGGAACGCGCTGGACCAGAGGGCCAACCAGGTCGCCCGGGCCATGACCGAGCGAGGCGTGAGCGAGGGCGACCACGTGGCCCTCGCCCTGCCCAACTCGGCCGAGATGTTCGCGGCGATCTTCGGCGTCTGGAAGCTGGGGGCCGTCCCGGTTCCGGTGCGCTGGGACCTCCCCGACTGGGAGCGGGATCGCCTGCTCGGTGTCGTGGGCGCGGCGCTGTCGGTCGACACCGACGATCTCGAGTGGCTGCGGGCGTCCGTCGATCTCGACCCCACGCCGCTACCCGACGTCACCCCCGCCCACACCCATGGGATCTGCAGCAGTGGGTCGACGGGCACCCCGAAGGTGATCGTGATGGAGAACCCGGCGCAATGGACGAGCGAGAGCGGGGGCGCTTTCGTCGGCGAGTGGATCGACGTTCCCCGTCCTCAGACCGTGCTGCTACCGACCACGCTCTACCACACCAACGGATTCGCCACCCTCAGCAACCTCCTGGCCGGCGACCGACTGGTGGTCCTCGAGAAGTTCGATGCGGCCCTGCTCGTCGACCTCGTCGAACGCCACCGCATCTCCACCTTCACCGCGACCCCCACGATGCTCCAGCGCATCGCCGAAGTGCCCGATCTCGACGATCGCGACCTCAGCTCGATCGTGTGGGTGTTGCAGGGTGCGGCGGTGATCCCCCCGTCGTTGGTCGAGCGCTGGCTCGACCTGATCGGCCCCGAGAAATTCTTCATGGCCTACGGGATGACCGAAGGGCTCGGACTGGCGGCGCTGCGCGGCGACGAGTGGCTCGCCCATCCAGGCAGCGTCGGCAAAGGGTTCCGCGGTACCGAGATCCGCATCCTCGACCCGGGAGGCGCCGACGTGGCGACCGGTGAGATCGGTGAGATCTACCTGCGGTCCCCGATGACCGGCCTCTACCGCTACGTGGGTGGCGCGGCACCGTTGCCGGTCACCGCCGACGGCTTCTCGACCGCCGGCGACATGGGAAGGCTCGACGAGGACGGGTTCCTGTACATCGCCGACCGTCGCGTCGACATGATCGTGACCGGTGGCGCCAACGTGTACCCGGCCGAAGTGGAGAGCGCCCTGATCGAGCATCCCGAGATCGCCGACGTGGTGGTGATCGGGCTCACCGACCCCCAGTGGGGGCGCCGGGTGCACGCCATCGTCGAGCCGCGCGATCCCACCGCGCCACCCAGCGACGCCGACGTGATCGGGTTCGCCAAGGGCCGATTGGCCGGCTACAAGGTCCCGAAGACCGTCGAGGTCGTGGACCGCATCCCGCGAAGCGCCGCCACCAAGGTGAGCCGATCGGCCCTCATCGAGGCGCGGGGTGGCTGACCGTCACGGCTTCCACCGGGGACGGGGCTGATGGGCTTCGCTCCGCAGTTCGCCGGGCCGCATGATCCGGTCATCGCGATCACGACCCGACACCCCGGGTGGGTGCGCCGGACCACCACCATCGACACCACCCGGCCCGAAGGCTTCCAAGGGCCCGCCCTCGTCGACGCCCGAGCCCGCGACCTGTACACCTCGGCCGACGGGACAGCAGTCGTGCTGGCCGAAGCGAGCTTCACCGCTCGTCACGGGTTCCCGGGCAACACCTTGCTCGACATCACCGCATCCGGGGGTGCCGACCTCGACGACCTCGTGGGGGTCAGGATCGCCGGTGGGTTCCGGGCCAAGGCCGCGGCCAGTCTCGCGTCTCGAGCCGACACGGTCGATGAAGGCACCTGGGGGCTGTTGAACCAGCTGCTCGACGACCTGGCCGGGGCGACGCTCGTCGCCGGCTACGCCGGGCAGTACGCCGCCACGGTGGCCGAGACCCGGGCCGACGAGCCCGACCGCGACCGAACCGACGACGGGGACCGGCCGAAGGCGGGAACCGCCGGCGCCGAGATGATGATCGCCCAGGGCGATCTGTGTGCCGGGTGGGGCAACGATGCCGTGCTGATGACCAACCTGCGGGCCACCGGCGTCATCATGACCCCGCTCGGCCCGGCCGCCCCCCCGGCCGTCGACCCCGATGATCCCGATGCCTGGCATGCCATGGGCGCGCTCACGCCGAACGGGATGCGTCGGCTGCGTCGCCTCGACCTGGGCCCCACGGAGGCCGACGGCAGCTGTGCGCTCGAGGTGCACTTCCGTGACAGCCACGTCGACGGGCACGGCCTCGAGCGGTGCCTTCACGAGTATCTGATCCGCGGACGGGTCGATCCGGAGACCGAGACCATCACCGAGATCCGAACGACGGCCCACGTGCTTCCGTGGCAGGAGTGTCCGGGGGCGGTGGGCAGCGCCCAGCGGCTGATCGGCCGGCCTCTCGCCGGGCTGCGGCCGATGGTGCGGACCGAGTTCACCGGCGCCACCACCTGCACGCACCTCAACGACACCCTCCGCTCGCTCCAGGACATCCCCCTGCTGCTACGGAGTCGGGCCCGATCGTCGGACTGAGCAGTCAGTCGACCGCCACGGCCCGTGCCGTGACGTGGGTGGTCACCACCTCCGTGGTCACGTCGACCAGTTCCACGATGGCGATGGTGTCGGGCCCGGCTCCCAGCACCTCGGTACGGGTTCGGATGGGACCGACGCGGTTCTGGGCCAGGTAGCGCACATCGAGGTCGATCACGAACGCGGGTTGGCCCCACCGCTGCGACAACGCCCGCTCTGCTGCCGCCTCGGCCAGCGCCGCGACCATGGCTCCCTGCAACGCGCCGGCGGGGTTGCGGAGGTGGGGCGACACGTCCACCTCGACCACCCCCTCCGCGGCGTCGAGGACCCGCAGCCCCATCGCCGTCTGGAGGGGCTCGTCGATCACTTCGATCTGCGCCCAGGCCTTCCCTGCGGTGGCCGGGTCGAACGGGAACTTCGGGGGGTCGCCCTCGCGGCGGGCGACGTGGGCAAAGGCCGCCGACCCGTACCCGACCTGGCGACCGTCCGGGTCGGTGAGGCGGGCCACGCACGTGGCCGAGCGTCGGCCCTCGCGCACCACGGTGGGGCGCACGTCGATCCACTCGGGGGCCGGGATGGGCCAGGCCCGTACCGACATGTCCGACGTGAACGTCCACCGGTCGGGATCGGAGTCGACCGCCACCCCCGTGGCCGCGTCGATGGCGAAGCTCAGCACACTGGCCCGCACCGAGCCGAACGCGCAGGTGGCCGGAGCCGGGGTGAGGCGAAGAACGAGCTGACCGTCCTCCACGCGGGTCGTGCTGCCCAGCCGGCTCGGGAGCGACGTGGACGTGGGCGAGATGTCGGTCATCGATCCTCCAGCGGTCAGCGGCGCAGCATATGACACCCGTGTCAGGTAGCGCGTACGGTGACCGGCTGTTGTCACCGGGGTCGAAACCGACCCCATCGAGACCCTGGAGGGGCAGTGGATCTGAACGGACGCTCAGCAATCGTGACCGGTGGGGCCGGCGGGCTCGGAGCCGCAACGGTGCGCCTACTCACCGAGGCGGGGCTCGGGGTGGTGGTGTTCGACCAGAACGCCGAGGGCGCCGAGAAGCTCGTCAGCGAGCTCGGCCGGGGCGCGGCGGTGAGCGGGGACGTCACCGACGATGCCGATGTGGGCGCGGCCATCGCCGCCGCCGTGGCGATGGGTCCGCTGGGTGTCGTGGTGAACGTGGCCGGTGGCGCCACCGGGGGCGGGCGCACCCTGTCGCGCGACAACTCACCGCACTCGATGGAGATCTTCACCACCACCATGGCCATGAACGCCTTCGGGACGTTCAACGTCACCCGTTTGGCGGCGGCCACGATGGCCGGCAACGAACCCGACGAGAGCGGCCAGCGCGGGGTGGTCGTCAACACCGCCTCGGTCGCCGGCCTCGAGGGGCAGGCCGGACAGGTGGCTTACGGTGCGGCCAAGGCCGCCATCCTCGGCATGACCCTGCCCGTCGCCCGCGATCTGGCCCCCGTGGGCATCAGGGTGTGCGCCATCGCTCCGGGCACGATGGGCACCCCGATCATGATGAGCGCCCCGGAAGAACTCAGAGAGAAGCTCACCTCGAGCATCCAGTTCCCCAAGCGCATGGGCCGACCCGAGGAGTTCGCCCAGCTCGTGCTGAGCATCGTCGAGAACCCATACCTCAACGGCGAGAACATCCGGCTCGACGGCGCCCTGCGCTTCCCGCCCAAGTAGGCGCCGCGCCGGCGAGCCGGTTCAGCCCCGCACGTCGTAGTCGGTCGACTCGGCCAGCTCCGCGGCGCTCGCCATGAGACCGAGGACGATGTCGCCGAACATGTTGAGCTTCGGGTCGTTGCCGGCCCGTTGGAAGCCCTGCTCCAACACGACGGCCAGCTTCCAGCGGGCCAGCACGTTGTAGTAGTCGATGTCGTCGACCTGGCGACCCGACGCCGCGGCGTAGTGATCGAGCAGGGCGGCCCGTCCCGGCATGCCGGTCAGGTCGACGTAGCTGCCGCCCTTCACGTCCGCGGTGTCCTCCGGCCAACTCTGCACCACCCAGGCCAGGTCGAGCTTGGGGTCGCCCACTGTGCCCATCTCCCAGTCGACGATGGCCGCGAGCTGCGCCGGCGCGCCGTGACGGAACATGACGTTGGCGAACTGGTAGTCGCCGTGCATGAGCCCGGGAATGAAGTCGATGGGGCGATGAGTGTCGAGCCAGGCGCTGGCCTCGTCGAACCCGGGCAGTTCCCGGCCCTTTATGCGGTCGAGGAACGCCGTCCAGCGCGGCACCTGGCGGTCGTGGAACCCATCGGGCCGACCGAGGTCGCCGAGGCCCCGGCTCTGCCAGTCGACCTTCGACAACTTGGCGATGCCGTCGACGAGTTGGAAGGCCAGGTCCGATCGGGCCGCGAGGTCCTCCTGGAAGGGTGACGGCCAATCGGGTCCGTCCATCGGTGACCAGCCGTCGACGAAGCCCATCATGTAGAAGGTGCGGCCCAGCACGCTCTGGTCGTCGCACACGACGACGGCCTCGGTGTGGGGCACGTCGGTGCCGTCGAGGGCCTCGATGATGCGCCATTCGCGCATGATCCCGGCGTCGCGACTCTCGGGCGCGGTGGGCGGAGGGATGCGCAGGGCGGCGCGCAGGGCGCCACGACGGATCTCGTAGATCTCGTTCTGGCTCCCCCCGGAGATGTAGCGCGAGTCGGGTGGGCCCGAGCCGGGCAAGCCCTGGGTGTCCATCCACGCCCCGAGGGTCGTCGTGTCGATGGTGGGGGTGTCGAGGTCGCCGAAGAGGCGTTCGGTGTCGCTCACAGGTTCCCCACCTCGAGCTCGATGAGGTCGGCGAACTTGGCCTTGGCCGCCGCCCGCTTCTTGGGGAGGTGCTCGGTGGGCCACAGGTCGTCGCTCGGCCGGTAGTCGCGCAGCACCTGGCGGGCGATGGTGACCTTGTGGACCTCGGTGGGGCCGTCGGCCAGGCCCATCACCGACGAGGTGAGCAACATGCCCGCCAACGGCATCTCGTTGGAGACGCCGAGGGCACCGTGGACCTGGATGGCCCGCTGGGCGACGTTCAGCAGCAGCGTGGGCATGGCCACCTTCACCGCGGCGATGTCCTTACGTACCCGGCGGTAGTCCTTGTAGCGGTCGATGGCCCATGCGGTCTGGAGCACCATGAGCCGGAACTGCTTGATCTCCACGTAGGAGTCGGCGATGTAGCCCTGCACGAACTGCTTGTCGGCCAACAGGCTGCCCTGGGTCTCGCGGCTGAGGGCCCGCTCGCACATCATGTCGAAGGCCTTGTTGCACATGCCGATGGTGCGCATGGCGTGGTGGATGCGCCCACCGCCGAGGCGGGTCTGGGCGATGGCGAAGGCCTGACCCTCTCCCCCGAGCAGGGCCTCACGGGGCACCCGCACGTCCTCGTAGTGGATGAGGGCGTGGCTGCCCTCACCCTCGGGCTCGCCGCCGAGCCCGGAGTTGCGCACGATGTTGACGCCGGGCGTGTCGGTGGGGACCAGGAACATCGACATGCCCTGGTAAGCGCTCACGTCCGGGTTGGTGACCACCATGACGATGAGGAACGAGGCGGTGCGGGCGTTCGACGAGAACCACTTCCAACCGTTGATGACCCACTCGTCGCCGTCGAGCTCGGCGCGGGTGGTGAACATGGTGGGGTCGGCGCCGGCGTGGGGCTCGGTCATCGAGTAGCACGAGAACATCTCGCCCTCGAGCAGCGGGTCGAGGTACTGCTTCTTCTGATCATCGGTGCCGTAGTGGGCGATGATCTCGGCGTTGCCGGTGTCGGGGGCCTGGGTGCCGAAGATGACGGGCGCCCACCCGGAGCGGCCCAGGATCTCGTTCATGAGGGAGAGCTTGAGCTGTCCGTAGCCCTTCCCCCCGAGCTCGGGGCCGAGGTGCGCGGCCCACAGGTCCTGGTCGCGCACCTGCTGCTTGAGCGGGTCGACGATCTTGCGCAGCTCGTCGGTCAGCGGCGTGAAGGCCAACCCCGAGAACAACAGGTCGAGCGGTTCGACCTCCTCGCTCACGAACCGCTCGGTCCAGTCCAGCTTCTCCTGGAACTCAGGCTCGGTCTCGAAATCCCAGGCCATCAGGCCCCCCTGTTCTCCCGACCGGCTCTTGCCGATCGACGGTCCCCGATTGATGACGTCGATGTTCGAAACGTCTCTGCTCCAGTCAAGCAGGAACGCGACGCCCCGTCCCAAGCCGGGCCCCGAGGGCCGCCGCGGTGACCCTCCTCCCCGCCGACGCCACCGGCGATCACCAGTGGATCCACGTCGACGTGACCCGCAGACTCACATCACACCGAGGCCATCGGCGACCTTGGCCCGCAGGCCGGCGGCCAGGGCCCGGCGGTGGAAGGCGGCATCGCCGAACGCGAGTTGGGAGACCTGGGCCCGCTTGATGAACAGGTGAAGGTCGTGCTCCCAGGTGAAGCCGATCCCACCGTGCACCTGCAAACCCGACGCCATCACCCGTTTGGAGGCGTCGGCGCCCCACACCTTGGCCGTGGCCGCCGCCAACCCGGCATCGGGGTCGGCCGTGGCCACCGACCACGCGCCATACCACGTGGTGGAACGCATGCCCTCGACGTCGACGAGCATGTCGGCACAACGGTGCTTCACCGCCTGGAAGCTCCCGATGGGTGCACCGAACTGCACCCGGTCCTTGGCGTACTGGGCCGAGAGCTCCAGCACCCGGTCGGCACCACCGAGCAACTCGGCCGAGGCCGCCACGGCCCCGAGTGCGGTGAGCCGCGCCGCTTCGTCGGCCCCGCCCAACCGCATCGCCGGTGTGGACTCGAGGGGCAACCACGACAGCGTGCGGGTGAGGTCCATCGCCGGCTCGGCGGTCGGCCGACCCCCGGCCGAGAGATCGACCAGATGAACGCCGTCGGGGACGACCACCACCACCAGATCGGCCACCGACGCCCCCTCCACCGGGCCCAGCCGACCGCTCAGTGTGACCTCGTCACCTTCGCCGTCCACCGACAGCTGCGACGGGTCGCCCGTCCAGGCCACGGCGCCGATCGACGCACCGGCGACCATGGCCTGAACGCGCTCGGCGTGCTCGGGGCGCCCGACGAGGGCGGCCACCGCCATCAGGGTGGGGGCGAGGGGCACGGGCGCGGTGTGCCGACCCACCTCCCCCAACAGCACGGCCACCTCCACCCACCCGAGGCCGAGCCCACCCTCGGTCTCGGGGACGGCCACGGCCAGCCAACCCTGCTCGGCCATGGCCTCCCAGAGGTCGACGTCATAGGGGCGACCGGTGGCCAGATGGGCCCGGACGCGGGACGGGTCCGACCGACCGTCGAGCAGGTCGCGGGCGCCGTCGCGCAAGGCGACCTGGTCGGCCGACAGGTCGAAGTCCATGTCCGCATACTATGACGTGAGTGTCAGATGATCGGAGCCCGCCGTGGACCTGAGCTCCACCGACGCCGAGCGCGAGTTCCGTTCCGAGATCCGCGCCTGGCTGGTGGAGCACCTGCCGTGGGAGTACGGGGTCGGCCTCCCACCCCGGTTCGCCGAGCTGGCCGACGAGGTGCGTTTCGGCCGGGAGTGGCAGGCCGAGCTGGCCGCAGACCGATGGGTCGGCGTGGCCTGGCCCGCCGAGTACGGCGGGCGAGGCGCCGGGCCGGTGGAGCATTTCATCGTGCAGGACGAACTGGCCCGAGCCCGGGCTCCCGAGATGGTCGGGCGCATCGGCATCAACCTGGCCGGACCCACCCTCATGGCCCACGGCACCGCCGAGCAGAAGCAGCGCTGGCTGCCCGAGATCCTCGACGCCACCGAGATGTGGTGCCAGCTGTTCAGCGAGCCGGGCGCCGGCAGCGACCTCGCCGGGGTCACCACTCGGGCCACACCGGTCGACGGTGGTTGGGTGCTCAACGGTCAGAAGGTCTGGACCTCCTACGCCCAGTTCGCCGACTGGGGAGTGTGCCTGGCCCGCAGCGATCCCGAGGCACCCAAGCACAAGGGGATCTCGTACCTGGTCGTCGACATGCACGCACCCGGGGTCGAGGTGCGCCCGCTCGTGCAGCTCACCGGCGAGGCCGAGTTCAACGAGGTCTTCTTCACCGACGTGTTCGTGCCCCGCGATCAGCTCATCGGGCCCGAGAACGACGGGTGGCGGGTGGCCAACTCCACGCTGTCGCACGAACGGGGCACCAACCCCCGCCAGCTCGTGATCCACATCCAGCTCTTGGAGGAACTCCTGCGGCTGGCCGTGGCCAACGGCGCCATCGACGACGCCCGCCTCCAACAGCGCCTGGCCCAGGCCTACGTGGAGGTGCGCCTGTTCCAACTGCACAACCTGCGCAGCATCAGCCGGCTCGCCCACGGCCTGGAACCCGGGCCCGAGGGCAGCGCCCTCAAGCTCTACTGGAGCGAGATGAGCAAGCGGTTCCACGAGACGGCCATGGCCGTGCTGGGTGACGCCGCGCCGCTGTGGCGCCACGCCACCCACAACCCCGGCGACGGCGAGTGGCAGCGCTCCTGGCTGTACTACCAGGCCTCGTCGGTGTGGGCCGGCACCAACGAGATCCAGCGCACCATCCTCGGCGAACGGGTGCTGGGCCTTCCCCGGCCGGTAAGAGCCCCCCGTCGCGAAGCCGTCCCCGCCCCCGCCGGTGTCCCCGCCGAACGCACCAGAAACGAGCCGACCCATGGCTGAACCCGTTGTTCTCTACGCCGTCGATGGCCACGTCGCCACCATCACCATGAACCGCCCCGAGGTGGCCAACGCCCAGGACACCGCGCTGATCGACGGCATCGATGCCGCCCTCGACACGGCCGACGCCGACGACGACGTGAGAGTGGTGATCCTCGCCGGCAACGGCAAGCACTTCTCGGCCGGGCACGATCTCAAGGCGCTGGTGGGTGATGCCGAACCCGACCAGTGGCGGCTGATGCGCGACACGCCGGAGGGCAAGTTCCGCCACGAGCAGGTGATGTACTACGACCGTTGCCGTCGCATCTACTCGTTCCGCAAGCCCACCGTCGCCGCCGTGCAGGGGGCCTGCGTGGCCGGTGGGCTGATGCTGGCCTGCATGTGCGACCTGATCGTGGCCGCCGACGATGCCACCTTCCAGAACCCGGTGCTGCGCATGACCGGAGCCGGGGTGGAACTGCTCGTCGAACCGTGGGAGCTCGGCATCCGCAAGGCCAAGGAGTTCCTGTGGACCGGCGAGAAGCTCGACGCCCAAGAGGCGTGGCGGCTCGGCCTGGTGAACCGGGTGGTGCCGCGCGACGAGCTCACGGAGCGGGTCAACGAGCTGGCGGCCCGGGTGGCGCTGGTGCCGCCCGCCACCGCCCAGCTCACCAAGGACTCGCTGAACCACACGGCCACGCTGATGGGCAAGGAGGCGTCGTGGAAGTACCACTTCATGGCCCACCACTGGATGCACAACACCGAGACAGCCACCTCGGCCCTGAAGGCCCGACAGGAGAAGAGCTCGATGTCCGAGGTCTTCGCCGAGCACCGTGACTGACCTCCGTGACTGACCGCCGTGACTGACGCCCCACCGCCGCTGCCCCTGGCCGGACTGCGGGTCATCGACGTCGGCACCCGCATCAGCGCCCCGTTCTGCGCCGGGCTGCTGGGCGACATGGGCGCCGAGGTCATCAAGATCGAAGACCCACGCGGCGGTGATTTCATGCGCTCGATCGGCCCCTTCGCCCCCACCGACGACGACGGCCCCGGGTACTCGATGTGGTGGGCGGTCGAGGGACGCGGCCGCAAGGGCGTCACCCTGAACCTCCGCGAGCCCGAGGGGCAGGCGCTGTTCCGCCGACTCACCGCCACCGCCGACGTGGTCTGCGAGAACTTCCGCCCCGGCGCGATGGAGGCGTGGGGCATCGGACCGGAGCAGTGCGACCCCCGCCTGGTGTGGGCCCGCATCAGCGTGTTCGGCCAGGACGGCCCGTACTCGGGCCGCACCGGCCTCGACCGCATGGGCATCGCCTACGGCGGACTGCTCCAGCTCACCGGCTATCCCGACCGACCGCCGGTACGGCCCGGGGTGTCGATCTCGGACTACCTCACCGGCACCTTCGCGGCCGAGGCCGTGATCGCCGCCCTCTACCGACGCGACCGGCCGGGGGGCACCCTGCTCGGCGGGGTGGTCGACGCCCCGCTGTACGGCTCGATCCTGCGGGTGCTCGAGTGGACCGTGGCCGCCCACGACCGCCTGGGGATCGTGCGCGAGCGCGAGGGCAACCGCATGGCCACCAGCGCTCCCCTCGACAACTACCCCACCGCCGACGGGGCCTACGTGTGCGTGGTCGGTGGGTCCAACGTGAACTTCGCCCGCCTGTGTGCGGCGATGGGTCGGCCGGCGCTGGCCGAGGACCCCCAGTGGGCGACCCTGGCGCAACGCGCCGAACGCTCCGACGAGATCAACGACATCGTGGCCGCCTGGACCTCATCGCTCACCGCGACCGAGGTCGAAGCGGCGTGCATCGCCCATGAAGTACCGGTGGGTACCGCCTACAGCGCCGCCGACATGGTGACCGACCCCCACTTCGTGGCCCGCGGCGACCTCGTCACCGTCGACGATCCGGTAGCCGGGCCTCACCTCCAGCAAGCCCCGTACCCGCGGCTCGACGGCCGCCGACCCGAGGCACCGCGTGCGGCGCCGGCGCTGGGCGAACACAACGCCGAGGTCTGGGGCGACCTCCTCGGCCTCACCCCCACCGAGCTCGACGACCTCCGCACCCGCGGTGTCATCTGAGCGGGTCGGCCGAACGCCCGGCGCGACGATCAGTTGCCCGGGGCACCCGACGTACCGATGAAGTCGGGGTCGCGGCGCTCCTTGAAGGCGGCCATGCCTTCGGCCATCTCCGGCGACACGGCGGCCATGGCCTGGGCTTGGGCCTCTTGGTCGAGCAACGGACCGAGGTCGCTCTCGAACGAGCGGTTGAGCAACTGCTTCGACAGACCCAATGAGCGGGTGGGGCCGGCGGCCAGCTTCGCCGCCAGCGCGTCGGCGGCGACCGCCAGCTCCTCCACCGAGTCGAGGCACCGGTAGGCCAGGCCCAGCTCGACCGCCTCGGCCCCGATGGCTCCCTCACCGAGCATCACCATGGCCTTGGCCCGGGGCAGGCCCACGAGCCGGGGCAGCAGGTAGGCCCCACCGGCGTCGACCACGAGCCCCCACTTGGCGAACGACCACACGAATCGGGTGGTGGGTTGCACGAGCACGAAGTCACAGGCCAGGGCCAGGTGAGCGCCGGGCCCGACGGCGGTCCCGTTGACGGCTGCCACCGTGGGCTTGTCGAGCTCCCACAGCTCACGAATGAACGCCTGCACCCCCTTGCGCAGAGCCTCGCTCGTGGTCCGCGGGTCGAACCCCTGTCCCCCGGCCTGGCTGACCGTGGAAGCCCGCAGATCCATGCCTGCACAGAAGGCGTCGCCGGTGCCGGTGAGCAACAGGGCGCGCACCTGGTCGTCGGCCCGGGCCCGGCGCACGGCGTCGACGATGTCGTCGCGCATCTCGACGGTGAGGGCGTTCTTGGCGTCGGGCCGGTCGAGCGTGACGCGAGCGACGTGGTCGCTTCCCACTTCGTAGCGAATCATGACGTCGACGTTAGCCAGTAGCCCGCTCGGGTAGGTTGCCGCCGATGGCTGACAAGGTGCGATCGCTCGACGACGCGGTGGGATTCGTCCGGTCCGGCGACGCCGTACACATCGTGACCAACCACTCCCGATGGACCGCCGGCGCCCGCCACCTGGTGCGGCGGTGGTGGGGGCAGGACCCCGGGTTCACCCTGGTGATGTTGAGCCTGTCGAGCCTGGGCGCGCTGTTCTTCCGCGGCGGACTCGTGAAAAAGGTGGTCACCGGGTACTCCGGAGACGTGTTCCCCAACTTCACCCCGAACCCGTGGTTCGCGAAGGCCTACCTGGCCGGCGAGGTCGAGGTGGAGCACTGGTCGTTCCTCACCTTCGCCCAACGCCTCGAGGCCGCGGCCCGCGGTCTGCCCGCCGTGACCACCATGTCGTTGGCCGGCTCATCGATGGCCGACAACCCCGGTTACTCGCGGGTCGACACCCCTTACGGCGAGGTCGGTCTGTTGCAGGCCTACGCCCCCGACGTGGCGCTGCTGCACGCCCCGATCGCCGACCATGACGGCAACCTGGCCTTCGCCGCTCCCCGACTCGAGGGGGTGTGGGGGGCGCTGGCCGCCGAGCGCGGTGTGATCGCCACGGTCGACCGGATCGTCGACGACATCACGCCGTGGTCGCATCTGGTGCAGGTGCCCGGCCACCGGGTGCTGGCCGTGACCGAAACCCCGCTCGGCGCCCACCCCGGCGGGCTGTTCGCCCGCGACGTGCCCGTCGAGGCCTACGGGGAGGACCTGGCTTTCTGGTCCGAGGCCCGCGACGCCAGCCACGGCGACGACTTCGACGCGTGGATCCAGCGCTGGGTGCTCGAACCCGCCGACCAGCACGACTACCTCGAACAGCTCGGCCCGGAGCGCATCGCCGGGCTGCGGCGCCGGGCCGAGCCCGACTCGTGGCGCGACGACGAGGCCGCCCACCCCCCGGATCTCGACGCCCCCACGGGGTCGTGGGAGCTGGCCGCTGCCTTCGGCGCCCGCTACCTGGCCGATCGGGTGGTCGCCACCGACGCCGACGCGGTGCTGGCCGGTGCGGGGGTCGCCAACCTGGCCGCCTGGCTGGCCGTCGAGCTCGCCCGTGAGCAGGGCACCGAGGTGGTGCTCACGGCCGAGCTGGGGTTGTGGGGATACGAGCCCACCCTCGCAGATCCTTTCGTGTTCAACCATCGCAGCTTCCCGACCGCCACGATGCTGAGCGACGCCGATCAGGTGCTCGGCGGCCTGGTCAGCGGACCCGGTACCACGCTGTTGGCGTGCCTGGGGGCGGCGCAGATCGACCGCTTCGGCAACATCAACTCCACGATCATCGGCGACAAGGTGTTCCTGGTCGGCTCGGGTGGCGGCAACGACGTGGCGACCAGCGCCGACGAGGTCGTGGTCATGTCGACGCTCACCTCGCGCCGGGCCGTGGCCGAGGTGGGGTACATCACCTCCCCCGGCACCCGGGTGTCGGCCTTCGTCACCGATCTCGGGATCTTCGAGAAGCAACCGAACGGCGAGCTGGCCCTCACTGCCCTAGCCCCCGGCCCGGGAACGGTCGACGAGCGAGTGGAGCGCATCCGCTCACGCTGTCCGTGGGACCTCCACGTCGTGGCGCCCGTGCGGGAACTGGCGGCCCCCGATCCCGCCCACATCGACCGTCTGCGGCACTGGGATCCGGAGGCGCACTTCCTGCGCCCCGACGCCTGAGCGCAGGAACCTCAACCGGGGCTCAACCAAGGCTCAACCGGGGCTCAACCAGAAGCGGGGCTCAACCGAGGCTCAACCGAGGAGGTTGGCGCTCCAGGCCGTCGACACGGTGCCCCGACCCCGGGCCAGCGACGACCCGATGTAGTTGCGCTGGGCTTCCACCGTGCCCGCCCCGATGCACAGGCCGCGAACGTCGCGGTAGGCCCGCTCCACCGGATACTCGTGGCTGTAGCCGTACCCGCCGTGGATCTGGATCGCCTCGTCGCACACGTACTTGGCCGCCAGGTTGGCCGCGGTCTTGGCCAGCGCCGTCTCCAACGCCGGCGGCGTACCGCCCTCGCCGGCGAGCCTCACCGCCCGGCCGAGCAACAGCCGAGCCCCTTCGAGCTGCACGGCCATGTCGGCCAGCTTCCACTGCAACCCCTGGAGTTCGGCGATGGGCCGACCCCCGAGCTGACGATCGTTCATGTAGCGGATGGAGTTCTCGAGGGCACCCTGGGCGGCCCCCACGCACATCGAGGCGTTGCCGCAACGCTCGTGGTTGAGGTGGCCGAGCAGCACCTTGAAGGCCTCGTTGTCGCCGGGATCGCCGGCCAGCAACACGTCGTCGGCCCCGATCTCCACGTCGTCGAAGGCGACCTCGGCCTCGGTGGCGGCGTGGATGCCCATGCCCTCGTGGCGGCCGGTGACCGATACGCCGTCACGGTCCATGGGCACGACCACCGCGCCGATGCCCTTGGCCCCCGACCCGCCGGGCCAGCGGCACCACACCAGCACCCCGTCGGCCACGTGGCCGAGCGTGGAGTAGTTCTTGTAGCCGTTGAGCCGCCACCGGCCAGGGCCGTCGTCGGTCAGGGCGCTGCGCATGTTCTGCACGGCCGAGCCGGCATCGGGCTCGGTGATACCGATGCTCAAGATGGCCTCGCCGGACGCCACCACCGGCAGCCAGCGCTCCTTGAGCGCCTCACCACCCAGGTGCTCGATACCCCGTGAGGGACCGTTGAAGGCCAGTTGGCACACGACGGCGTGCGACACGTCGTAGCGCGCGACCTCTTCGAGGACGATCGACGCCTCGACATCGCCGAAACCGAGCCCACCCCAGCGCTCGCCGATCGTGACGCCGAACAGGTCGGCTGCAGCCAGCGCCTTCACTGCCTCGGGCTGCAACTCGTAGGTGGCATCGCCCTGCTGGGCTCGCGGCGCCACCTCGCGACGGGCCACGTCACGGGCCAGGCCGCGCAGGGCCGCCTGATCCTCGTTCTCGGCGAAGGGATCAGTACCCGTTGCGTGAGCCACCACGACCCGCTTTCTCCCAAAATGATGGAATCTGACGTTCGTGTCATACCACGCGCCGAGAGTCGAGGCGAGGCCCGGAACTCCCCCGAGGCCTACACCTACGGCGGCCTCGGGGCGAGGGGGCTGTGGTGTTGGGGTTGGCTGGTGACGATGGTGGCGTTGGTGGGGTGCGCGGCCCGGAGTTGGTGGTTGGGGTCGCCGGTGAGGGTCCAGCCGCCTTCGTGGACGGCGTGGTGGTGGGCGTGGCACAAGAGCACGAGGTTGCCCATGGTGGTCGGGGACGGCCAGTGCACGATGTGATGGGCGTGCAGGAACCGGGTGTTGGTGCACTGTCCGAACCGGCAGTGCCCGTCGCGGTGCACGAGCGCCCGCCGCATCTGGGGGCTGACCGTGCGTTGGGTGGTACCGACCCCGACCAACACCCCGTGACGGTCCTGCACCGCCAGCTGGGTGCGACTGTCGCACAACAGGCGGCGGGCGGTGGCGGTGGCGAGGGGTTGAGACGCTTCGAGTTCGGCGGTGGCGGCAGGGTCGGCGTCGTCGATGGCGGCGAGTTCGGCGATGACCAACACCGTGGCCCGATCCGGGTCGGTGTCAGCGGCGAGGTTCGCCCCGGCCAACGCCGCCAGACCATCAGCGCGACGCTGATCGGGGGTGGCGGCAACGTCGGTGTGAGGGTCACGGTCGGGCATGGCCCGCTCGATCGCCGCCAACAACCGGCGGCCGTCATCAACAGGGAGCGCCCCCCGGAGCAACAACTCGTGACCGTGTTCCCACGCCCGCAAGTACCGGGCGGCGCGCGCAGCACGATGATCAGCCGCAACTGGCCGTTTCCGGCGGGCGAGTTGGCGGGCCAGCACCGCCGCCGGCAACCCCTGAGCCTGAACCGCCCACGCCGCGTCACTCTCGGTGTCGGCGAGCTGGCTGACCGGGCGGGCCTGGTCGGCACTCAACCGCCCCGCCGCCGCCGCCTCAGCCAGGCGCGGTAGCCCCTGCAGACGCTGACCGACCTCGACCGCGTCGACCGCACGGGCCCGGTCGACCCCCAACGTGTTGGCCGCCCAATCCGCGGCGTCACGAGCCCCCGACACCGCATAGGCCTGGCGGTCGTCGATCAACCCCAACAACAACCGCTGCTGATGCTCCACCGCCGACACCACCGCCTGCACCCCCTGCGCCGCAGCACGCAGACCCGCAGAGTCGAGACGCCCCCAATCCAACCGGGGAACCCCACTCGACGGGCCCTCACCATCGACGACACCGAGACAGCCGGCGAGCACCGTCAGCACCTCCACCACAACCGGCAACGCATCGACTTCAGCGTCGACGCAGCTCGGGTCCCCGTCACGCCCACCATGCCCGTCGCGCACACCGACAGCACTGCTTTGGTTCGTCATGATTCCCACGGCCATCAAGTCCTCGAGCGAAATGAGCGACTGGCGGGCACCGAAACCGGCACCGAGTGGGGAAGAAGCCCACCCTACCGGATCGAACACACGTACGCAAGCAGGAACTCAGGATTCGCGGAAGTTGCAGCACCGCAAGCGCCTCGGGGAACACCAACCGCGGCAATTCGTCTCGCTCCAACCACGGCTTCCGCCGACCGTCCGTCGGCAGCCTCGGCGTTGATGGCTGACTCAACCGGCACAGGCGAGCACCCGAGCCGTGAGACCCGGGAATCGAATCTGACGTTCGTGTCATACTACGCCTCGGCCCGGGGGAGCCGGCGTCGACATCCGGGCCGACGGTGCCGCCCCGTCGACCCACCGAGGAGCGTCGATGTTGCTGGAGAACCGCGTGGCCATCGTGACCGGAGCGGGGCGAGGCATCGGCCGCGAGTTCGCCCTCGAGCTCGCCCGCCAGGGTGCCTCGGTCGTGGTCAACGACCTCGGTGTGGGGCTGCGGGGCGACACCACCGGCGATGATCCCGCCGGCGAGGTGTGCGCCGAGATCGAGGCCGGGGGCGGACGGGCCGTGCCTTCGCACGAGTCGGTCACCGACTTCGATGCCGCCGAGCGGATCGTCGCCACGGCCACCGAGACCTTCGGTCGGGTCGACATCCTGGTGAACAACGCCGGCATCGTGCGCGACCGCACCCTGGTGAAGATGACCGAGGACGACTTCGACGCCGTGATCGCCACCCACCTGAAGGGAGCGTTCAACCTGGCCCGCCACGCCGTGCCCCTCATGAAGGAAGCCGGCTACGGACGCATCGTCAACGTCACCTCGTCGGCCGGCCTGCGGGGGAACTTCGGTCAGACCAACTACGGCGCGGCCAAGGCCGGGATCATGGGGATGACGTTCGTGTGGGCCCTCGAGCTCGGCCGGTCGGGCATCACCGTCAACGCCATCGCCCCGGCCGGAGCCACCCGCATGACTGCCGCCCTGGCCGGTGACGGCGAGCCCGACCCGCGTCTCGACCCCGCCGGAAACGCTCCGCTCGTGGCGTACCTGGCCTCCGAGCAGGCCGGTCACGTCAACGGACAGATCTTCGGTCGCACCGACTTCAGCTACACCCTCTTCCAGCACCCCAAGCAGATCGCCTGGATGAACCGGGCGGGAGGATGGGACGCCGACGGCGTGGCCGCCGAATTCGACGCCACCCTCGGCCAACATCTTCAGCAGGTGGGAATGGTCATGCCGTCAGGTCTCTCCCAGGACACCGCCCGGTCATGAGCGCCGCCCCGACCGTCACCGTCAATCACCTGGGCCTCGGCGTAGCCGACATCGAGCGTTCCCGCTCCTTCTACGAGAACGTGCTGGGCTTCGAGTTCGCCTACGAGCTGCACCCGCCCGACCCGATCTGCTCCACCCTGCTCGAAGTGGCCGAGCCGGTCGGGCTCACCGCGGTGTACCTCACCAGTGGTTCGTTCACCCTGGAACTGCTGCACTTCGAGCGGCCCGGCAATCCGAGCGCCGTGGTCCGGGTGATGAACGAGCCGGGGTTCACCCATCTGTCCTTCACCGTGCCCGAACTGGCGGCGGCGGTCGCCGCCGTCGTCGAATACGGAGGGCAGGTGCTCGAAGCCACCAACATCGGGGTGGCCGTGATGGTGCGCGACCCCGACGGGCAACTGCTCGAGCTCCTCCCCGCCAAAGGAACGTGACCCGGCCATGGAACTGAACGGGAAGGTCGCCCTCGTCACCGGCGCCAGTCGCGGGGTGGGCGCGGCCGTGGCCCTGGCCCTGGCCGAGGCGGGCTGCGCCGTCGCCGCGGCCGCCCGCTCGACCGCCGACGCCCCCCAACGCACCCCGGGCACCCTCGACGAGACCGTGGCCCGCATCGAGGCCGCCGGGGCCCGGGCCCTGGCCGTGCCCACCAACCTGGCTGACCCCGACGAAGTCGCCGCCATGGTCGACACGACGGTCGCGCACTTCGGGCGCCTCGACATCCTCGTGAACAATGCCGCCGTCACCTTCGTCGGCGACATCGACATCGCGCCCTCCCGCCACGCGCTGGTGATGGCGGTGAACCTCGACGCACCGCTCGTCGCCACTCGCGTGGCCCGCCCGCACCTGGCCGCCCACGGCGAGGGAGCCATCGTCAACGTGTCCTCGGTGGCGGCGCTGTACCCGCACCCGGGCCTGATGTCCTACGGCATGAGCAAGGTCGCGCTGGAACGGTTCACCGTCGACTGTGCCCGCCAGTTCCAGGACCAGCACATCGCCGTGAACTGCTTCCGCATCGACATCCCGGTCGCGTCGGAGGGCTTCATCGCCAACACCCCCGGCATGGACCGCTCCGACTGGGAGCCCCCCGCCGTGGCCGCCGAAGGCATCCTCTGGATGCTGCGCCAACCCCTCGGCTACACCGGCCAACGCGAGTCGATGTTCGCTCTGCGCCAACGCGAGGGGATCATGGCCAGCCGAGCCGACCGTCCCCACACCGACCGACCCCCGACCGAGCTGTTCTCGGGACGCGCCGACCTCGGCCACGAGGTCTTCGTCGAGCCCTACTGACCGAGCCCTACTGACCGAACCGAACCAGGAGCCACCCCCGTGCTCGTCACCCGCCAACGCATCGGCCTCACCGAGGTCCTCACCCTGAACCGGCCCGAGGCCGCCAACTCGCTCAACCCGGCGCTCATCGGCGAGCTGGGCGCGGCCCTCGAGGCGATCCTCGGTGACGACGACGCCCGCGCCGTGGTGATCACCGGCGCCGGCGAGCGGCACTTCTGCGCCGGCATGGACCTCAGCGCGCTGGCCGACGTGAACGCGCGCTCCGACGGACCCCAGCCGGGATCGGCGATGTTCGCCCAGTTGATGGCCGGCGACTACCCCAAGCCCCTCATCGCGGCCGTCAACGGGGCGGCGGTGGGTGGGGGCATGGAGCTGGTGATGGCCTGCGACATGGCGATCGCCGCCGACCACGCCCGCTTCGGGCTGCCCGAGGTCAAGCGCGGGCTCTACGCCGCCGGTGGCGGCACCATGCTGTCGACCCGCATGCCCCTGGCCCTCGCCCTCGAGATGGGCCTCACCGGCCGGTTGATCGACGCGCCCAAAGCGGCGGCCGCCGGGCTGGTGAACCAGATCGTGGCTCTCGCCGACCTGATGGCGACGGTCACGGCCCTGGCCGACGAGATCGCCGGCAACGGGCCCCTGGGTGTGCAGCTCACCAAGAAGTTGATGCGCTACGCCGTCTCGAAGGGCCCCGACGCGGGCCAGGCCACTCCGGAGGAGATGAACGCGGTGTTCCGCAGCGACGACGCCCGCGAGGGTGCGACCGCGTTCATGGAGAAGCGCCCGGCCCGATTCACGGGCCGCTGAGCCGGGCCGATCGAGGACGCGACGATGACCTTCGAGCGCAGCCTGCAACACCAGTCGACCCTGCATCCCGAACGGGCCGCGATCATCATGGCCGCCACCGGTGCCGTGACCACCTACGCCCAGCTCGACGATCGTTCGAGCCGGATCGCCCACACCCTGCGCGCCGCCGGGCTCGGGATCGGTGACCACATCGCCCTCATGATGGGCAACAGCTCGGCCTTCCTCGAGGTGGCGTGGGCGGCGCAGCGGTCCGGTCTGCGCTACACCGCCCTCAACAGTCACCTGCGCCGAGACGAGGTGCAGTACATCCTCGACGACTGCGGGGCCTCGGCGTTCGTCATCTCGGCGGAGCTGGCCTCTGTCGCCGCCGACCTCGATCTCTCGCGAATCGGGCTGCGCATCGTGGTGGGCTCAGCCGAGAGCGGGTGGCCGAGCGGCTTCGTCGACTACGACGAGGCTCTGGCCCAGGCCCCGGCCGGGCCGATCGCCGACGAGGCCGAAGGTCGCGAGATGCTCTACTCGTCGGGCACCACCGGCCGACCCAAGGGCGTGAGCAAGCCCCTCGTCGCCGTCGAGCCCGGCGACCCCGCGTCACCGGCGGTGGCCATCGCCGAAGGGGTGGCCGCGGCCCTCGGCCCCGACGCCGTCTACCTCACCCCGGCGCCGCTCTACCACGCCGCTCCGCTCGTCTACACGATGGGCTGTCACCGGGCCGGGGCCACGGCGGTGGTGATGGAGGCCTTCGACGCCGACGCCTGCCTGGCCACCATCGAGCGCCACCAGGTGACCCACGCCCAGTTCGTACCCACGATGTTCACCCGCCTGCTGCGCCTTCCCGACGAACAGCGCCAGGCCCACGACACCTCGTCGCTGCGGATGGTGTTGCACGCCGCCGCCCCCTGCCCGATCGCGATCAAGCAGGCCATGATGGCCTGGTGGGGTCCGATCCTCTACGAGTACTACGCCGGTACGGAGGACATCGGCGGGAGCTTCATCGGACCGCAGGAGTGGTTGACCCACCCCGGCTCGGTGGGGCGACCCAATTGCGAGATGCACATCGTCGGCCCCGACGGAACCGACCTCCCGGTCGGTGAGGCCGGCACGATCTGGTTCGCAGGAGGACGCGACTTCGAGTACCACAACGACCCGGGCAAGACGGCGGCGGCCGGCAACGAGCAGGGCTGGCGCACTCTCGGCGACGTGGGGTACCTCGATACCGACGGGTACCTCTACCTCACCGATCGGTCGGCCGACATGATCGTGTCGGGCGGGGTCAACATCTATCCCCGCGAGGCCGAGGACGTGCTGGCCCTGCACCCCTCGGTGCTCGACGTCGCCGTCTTCGGTGTTCCCGACGACGAGATGGGCGAGGCGGTGAAGGCGGTCGTGGAGTTCGCCGACCCCGGGCAGCCGGCGTCGGAGGCCGAGCTGCTGGCGTGGTGTCGCGAGCGGCTCGCCCCGTACAAGTGCCCCCGCTCGATCGACGTCATCGACGCCATGCCCCGCGACCCCAGCGGGAAGCTGTTCAAGCGCCGCCTCAAGGACCCCTACTGGGAGGGCCGCCAGACCCGCATCATGTGATCGTCAGCGGGGCAGGCCGAGCATCCGTTCACCGATGATGGTGCGCTGTACCTCCGAGGTGCCTCCGGCGATCGACGCCGCCTTGCTCCACAGCCACTGCCGTTGCCACTTACCCGCCGCCGGATTGTCGGCCGCCGACGCCCACAGCGGTGACGCGGGGCCCACGACGTCGAGCGCCACCTCCGACAGCAGTTGGGTCATGTCGGTCCACGCCAGCTTCACCACGCTCGACTCGGCGCCCGGCTCCTCGCCCCGGGCCAGGCGCGTCATGGTGCGCCAGTTGTGGAGACGCAGCACCCGCAGGTTCACATAGGCGTCGACCAGTCGGTCGCTCACCAGTGGATCGTCGAATGCTCCGGTGGCGGCGGCCAACGTGAGCAGCTCGTCGAGGTACACCTCGTGCACCACCTGCTCCTTGAACGGGAACGTGGTGCCCCGTTCGTGGGCCAGCGTGGTGTTGGCCACCGCCCAACCCTGATCGAGCGGGCCGACCAGGTGGTCGCGTGGCACGAACACCGAGTCGAAGAAGACCTCGTTGAACTCGGCCTCGGTGGTCATCGTGACCAGCGGACGCACGTCGATGCCAGGCGCTTCCATATCGACCACCAGATAGGAGATGCCCCGGTGCCGAGGGGCCTCGGGGTTGGTGCGCACCAGGGCGATCCCCCATCGCGAGTGCTGCGCGTAGCTGGTCCAGACCTTCTGGCCGTCGAGCAGCCAGCCGTCGCCCACGTCGGTGGCCCGGGTCATGAGACCGGCGAGATCGGACCCCGCGCCGGGCTCGCTGAACAGCTGGCACCAGATCTCCTCGGCGTTCAGGATGCCGGGCAGCCATCGGGTCTTCTGGGCGTCGGTGCCGTGGGTCAGCAGCGTGGGCCCGGTGAGGTTGACCCCGGTGCGGTTCACCGGTTGGGGCGCCCGGGAGCGGGCGTACTCCACGTTGAAGATGGCCACCTCCACCGGGGTGGCGTCGCGTCCTCCGTACTGACGGGGCCAGTGGATGCCCACCCAACGATCGGCCGCCAACCGGGCCTGCCAGCGCCGCCCCCACTCGAACTCCTCGTCGAAGGAGGCGAAGCTCGGTGTGGTTTCGACGTTGGCGACCAGCCATTCGCGGGCCTCGTCTCGGAAGGCCAGTTCGGACTCGCTGAGGGTCAGGTCCACGGGGTCTCGCCGACGCCCGAAGCACGGTGGCTGGCGGAGGCGCTCATGCGGGGCTCACCGCCCGCTGGCGGAGTTGGGCCAGATCGGGCTTGCCGGCCGGGAGCAACGGCACCGCGTCGAGGCGAACGACGCGTTCGGGCGTCTTGAACCGGGCCACGCCGCGTTGGCCGAACCACTCACGGCACCGGTCGAGGTCGAAGGGGCCGTCGCTCACGACGAAGGCGGCGACCCGCTCGCCGACCCGGGCATCGGGGTAGCCGACCACGACGGCCTGGCGGACCGACGGGTGCTCGGCCAGTACCCGCTCGACCTCCGCCGGCGAGATGTTCTCGCCATTGCGGATGATGAGGTCCTTCAGCCGGCCCACGATGCGCAGCCAGCCGTCGGCATCGAGCTCACCCATGTCCCCGGTTCGGAACCAACCGCGATGCATCGCGCCGCGGGTGGCCTCGGCATCGAGGTAGCCGGCGAACATCTCCGGGCCACGGAACCACACCTCGCCGGGCGCTCCCGACCCGACGTCTCGGCCGGTGGCGGGGTCGACCGTTCGCAGCTCACCGTCGCCGAGCACGTGACCGTCGGTCTCTCGTCCCCGCTCGGATGGGTCACCGGCCTCACTGGTCGTGATGGTCGGGATCTCGGTGGCCCCGTACGTTCGCTTCACCCGAGCGTCGAGCCGGGCGGACGCGTCGGCCACGAAGGCGGTCGACACGCCCATGGCCCCGGTGGACAGCAGACGCAGCGAGGTGACCCGCTCGGGCTCGAAGGTGGGGGTGTCCATGAGGCCGTTGAAGAGCGTGGGTGGCCCGACCATGAAGCTCACGCGCTCGGCCTCGATCAACCCGAGGGCCGCTGACGGGTCCCAGCGTTGCATCAGCACTGTCGCCATTCCCGCCGCCGCCGGGACCAGGAGGCCGTTGAGCAGGCCGGACACGTGGGCCATGGGCAGGGGCATCAGGCTCACGTCGCTCGGACCGAGACCGTGGACGCCGACCATCTGGGCCATCTTGTAGGCCAGCCCACGATGGGTGTGCAGCACCCCCTTCGGGTCGCCGGTCGAGCCCGAGGTGAACAAGACGGCCGCGATGTCGGCGGGACGAGCGGCGGAATGCAGGACCACCGGCCCCCCGAGCAGCTCGTCGAAGGTGTCGCCGCTACTCGGCCCCTCACCGCGGACGGTGACCACCGGACCGATCTCACCGAGGGCCGCGCCCGGCGCCGCGAACGTCACCCGCGGCTCGAGCTGGTCGACCATGCGGCCCACGTCGTTCCCCCCGGCCTGGTGATGCAGCGGGGCGGCAACAGCCCCCAGGCGCCAACAAGCCCGGTACAAGACCACGGTCTCGAACCAGTTGGGCAGTTGCCACGCCACGGTGTCGCCGCGCCGCACTCCTCGGCGCCTCAGCGAACCAGCGAGCGTCCCGACCATTGTGTCCATCTCGCTCGCGTCGACCCGTCGGCTCCCGTCGACGATCGAGGCCAGGCCACGCCTACCGGGGCGGCGGGTCATCGCGTCGAGAGTCGGGCGATCCCAGGCCGCCCCGGCGCGGCGGTAGACGGGAGCACGGGCCAGGCGCAGCGTGGCTCGCACGATCAGCCCGTTCTCGATGATCGCCACGTACCTGACACCGCTGTTCGCTCCTCCCCGGCGGGAGTGTAGGCAGCCCGGGGCCACGGCCGCGGACGTCACGTACCGTTCACAGTTCGGAAACGAGTACGGGCAAGGCGCGGTCTTCGCTCTCGGCCAGGGCCGTCAGCACGGCCGTGCGCCTCGCCATTCCCAACCCGGAGATCACCAATCCTGAACTCCGGCGACGGGCCCGGCTGCTGGTCACCTTGGCCCTGAACCTGGCCGTCCTGCTCACCTTCTCCGCCGTCCTCTCCACCACCACCACGTCGATCGACCCCGACTCCCCCTACACACTGGGTTGGCGGGGCACCGCCGTCATCTACGTGGCGGCGATCGGCTTCTGGATCAGCTGGGCCCTCAGTCGATCCTCTCACCCCCTCCGCGGCGCTTGGGCGTCGATCACCACCATCTACGTGTTCCTCACCGGTTTCAGCCTGCTGTACCCGGACTCCGCCGATTCGCTCGTGGTGGCGCTGGCCATGCCGGTGCTGGCCGGAACGATCTTCCTCGACGTCCGGGGCACGTTGCGCCTCGCCGCACTCTCGCTGCTCCTGGGCGCGGCCTACTTCCCCCTCCTCTCCGACGACCCCCTGTCGTGGATCTACGGATTTGCCATCCTGATCGCCGTTTCGGGCTTGACGGTCTTCCTGTCGCTCATGCGCGAGGACGACCTCAGCCAGCTCGCACGCCTGGCCGAGTTCGAGCGCGCCGGAGCCGAGCGGCTGCGCAACGAGGCCGAGCGCGAGGCCAGCCCCGGAAGGGTGCTCGAGCGGGTGAACCGATTGTTGTACGCATCGATCCCCGACCGGTTGTTCCTCACCGTCTTCTTCGGCGTGCTCGACCTCGCCACCGGAGACCTGTGCTTCGCCAGCGGCGGACATCCTCATCCACACCACTGGAAGCACGCGGAACGTGAGCTCGTCGACCTCCAGAGCGACGGACTCCCGCTCGGACTGGTCGAGGACGCCGAGTACGTCGAAGCCCGAGCCGTCCTCGAGCCCGGCGACTTCGTGGTGGCCTACACCGATGGGCTCGTCGAGGCGTTCAATGAGTCGCGAGAGCTGTACGGCTTCGAGCGAGTGCGGATGGACGCCCAGTCCTGCATCGGGGGCGCTCCGACCACCGACGGGCGCGTCGAGTTCCTCGTCGCGGCCATGGAGCGTTTCGCCGCGGGGGTTCCGCCCGACGACGACGTCACGATCGTGGGCCTGGCCATTCCCACAACCGGTGACATCGACCTTCGAGACGAGCTCGAGGCCTCGAGGCGCGCCGCGACCGGCGGGACCGTCAGTGCGTGACCTCGACAAGGCCGCCTACCTTCCCGCTGATCGTCGTCAGGCCCTGGTCGGGGGATTCGAGCTTCCGCCCCGTACCCGGGGGGCGGCGCTGTTCGCCGACATCGCCGGCTTCACCCGCCTGTCCCGTGAGCTCACGGAGGCCTACGGCTCCCGCAACGGCGTCGACGTGCTCTCCGAGGTGCTCGAAGCGGTCTACAGCGTCGTCGTCGACGAGATCCACGCCCAGGGCGGGAGCGTCATCGGCTTCTCCGGTGACGCAGTCACGTGTTGGTTCGACGATCACCCCCGTGGTCTCGCCACTGGCAAGGGTGCCGGCGACCCACCGGCGAACGGGGCCGGTCGGGCCGTGGCCTGCGCCCGCAGCCTCACCCGATCGATGGACCTTCTCCCTCCCGTCTCCCTTCCCGACGCGCCCCGGGGCGATCGGCCGAGGCCCGCGAATCCCTCGACCGGGAACGATCAGCCCGGCGTGAAGATGGCCGTGAAGGTCGCGGTGGCCAGCGGAGAGGTGAGCCGGTCACTGGCCGGGAACCCCGCCTATCAGGTCGTCGAGATCCTCGGCGGCGCGACGGTGGCCCGACTCGCCGACCTGGAGCACGAGGCAGACCACGGCCAGGTGCTGGTGGACGAGGCCACCCTCGCCACCCTCGCCGCTTCGACCGAGGTGACCGTCACGACTCGGCGCTCCACCCCATCGGGCGACGCACTCGTGCTCGGCGACGCGTCCCCGAGCTCGGGGTGTCGGTGGGACGCCCTCGAAGAAGGCCGCCTCCCCGATGAGGCGGTCCAACCATGGATCGGCTGGCAGATCCGTGACCGCGCCGACTCAGCTCTCACCGAGCTCCGACCGACCGTCGCCCTCTTCGTGCGCTTCACGCCGTTCTCCCTCGACACCGACACCAAGGCTGCGGGTGACCTCGATCGCTTCGTCCGCTGGGTACAGGACCTCCTCGCCCCCGTCGACGGCAACCTGATCCAGGTCACCATCGGCGACAAGAGCAGCTATCTCTACATCTCCTTCGGGGCACCAAGGTCCCACGAGGACTTGGCGGCGCGGGCGGCTACCGTCGCCCTCCAACTGCTCGAGGTCCCCGGCGAGTTGGCCATGGTCCGTCCCCTGCACCTCGGGATCGCTGACGGCATGTCACGCGTCGGCGCGTACGGCAGCCGGGAGGCACTCACCTACGGGGCGCTGGGCGACGGCACCAACCTCGCCGCCCGGCTCATGTCCGCCGCCGACCCCGGCACCATCCTGGTCAGTGGCCGGGTGGCCGAGGGTTGTAGGGGGGCGTTCCGCTTCATCGAGCACGGGCCGGTGCAGGCCAAGGGATTCGATGAACCGGTGCTCGTGACCGTGCTCGAGATTCTCGTCACCCGCCTCCGGTTGCTCGAGATGGCACCCGGCGGCGAGATCCGGGTTCGGGGGGAAGCAGGGTCCGGGAAGAGTCACCTCATCGCCGAGGTGAAGCGACGGGTCGCGGCCGACAGCGACGTGACCTGGCTCGCCACCCGGGCCGACGAGCTCACCAGGTCGGCGCTACAGCCCTTCCTCGCGCTCCTTCGCGACCTCACGTTCCAGGAACTGGCGTCCACCGAAGACGACCGGCGCTCCCTTTTCGACGCCACGATCGACGCGCTCGTCGACGACCTCCAAGGGTCCGAGGACGACACCTGTCGGACACTGGCATTCCGCCTCGATTCCGATCGATCCTTTCTCGCCGCGCTGATCGATCTGGCTGATGAGGATTCCCCCTACGGCCGCCACGATCCAAGGCGGCGATACGAGAGAGGGCTCGAGGCCTTCGGCGTGCTCCTACGCGCCGAGAGCACACGCCGGCCGGTCGTCATCCACATCGGTGACGGCCAGTGGCTCGATGAGCATTCCCACCAACTCCTCGACCTGCTGCGCATCACCGCCACCGAAGCCCGGGTGGCTCTGGTCGTCGACGAGCGGGTCGACCCGGGGACCGACACCGCAGTTCTCGGCCCGCTTCCTGTCATGGTGGTCGATCTCCGCCCGCTCGAGGTCGACGGCGTGACCACCTTGGTCACTGCCCTGCTCGGTGGCGACGCCAACGACGACTTGGTCAGGCTGATCACCGAACGATCCCAGGGGAGCCCCCTGTTCGTGGAGCATCTCGTCACCGACCTCACAGGCCGTGGGCGTCTCGATCGCGACGCCCACGGCCTGTGGGGTCTCGTCGACTCGACCGACGACGAACTTCCGGTGAGCCTCTCCGCGCTGCTCATCTCCCGCCTCGACCGCCTTCCGCCCGAGGTCACCGAGGTGGCGCGGATGGCCTCGGTGATCGGTCTCGACGTGCCGCTGGCGGTCCTCGCCTCTCTGCTCGACCACCCCGCCGATCTCGGCGCCACCATCGGGATCGGCACAGCCGCTGGCATCTGGCGGATGGACCCCGATCAACCCGACCAGATTGCGTTCCACCATGCACTCGTTCGCGACGCCGCCTACACGATGCAGCCCGCCGCCCGACTGCGAGCGACCCACGCGGAGGTTGCCCGTGTACTGGCCGCCGTCGACGACCCACGGTTGAACCACGACGCCTCCATCGCCCGTCACTACGAGCGGGCCGGAGATCCGGCCCGAGCGCTGGTACACCTGCGCGGTGCCGCGGCCGTTGCCCTACGGCTTCCCGCACCGGCCGAAGCCCGCGCTCTGCTCGTGCGAGCCCATGACGCGGCCACCACGAGCTCTGCTCCCCCATCGACCCGGATCGAGATACTCCGCGATCTCGCGGCGGCCGCCACGGCGACGGGCGACTACAGCACCGCCATCGCCGAGCTCGAGCAGGCGCTCGACCTGGCCCCGGAACCGGGAGTGGCCACCGACCTGCTCCAACGCCTGGGGGACGCCCGGGCCCGCTGCGGGCAGCTCGATGAAGCCGAGTCGGCGTTCGAAGCGGGCGTCGAGGCGCTGCAACTGGCGCTCGACCCCGGGATGGCGGGACGCCTCTACGCCGGGCTGGCGATGGTCAACGCCGAACGCGACGATCTCGAAGCCGCAATGGAGCTGGCCGAGCTGTCGTTGCTGTTCGCCCGCACCGACGACGATCCCGCGGCGCAGGCCTGGGCCCACCATCGATTGGGGATCATCGCCCTTCGCCGACGGGCCCACGACGATGAGGCCTACGCCCACCTTGAACGGGCGGTGTCGATCCTGGCCCGCATCGGTCTCACCGATCAGACCGTCCTCACGGCCATGTGGCGGGCCGGCACATGGTGACCCGACCGAACTCATCACCCCGATCCCCCGAAGCGGGGAGGAGCCCGACATGACCGTTCGACCCGAGCCAACGCAATCGAGAGGGGTGGCATGCAGACCATCGAGCTGAAGATCCCATGTGAGACCGGCTTCGAGAAGGTGGCCATGAACACCGCGGCCGACTGCGCCCGCATGCTCGGCATGTCCGACGAGCGGGTGGAGGACGTGCGCACCGGGAGGCATGGGGCTCTTCGTCATCAAGGCCCTGGTCGACGAAGCCGACTTCGTCGAGCCCGAGCTCGGACACGGCACCCAGTTCCGTATGGTCATCCACGTGCAGCCCAAGGAGCACGACCAGTGAGCAGCAGCCTCCGCGTCGAGACTCGTCAACTCCCAGAGATCACGGTCATCGAGCTCCACGGAGACGTGAGCGCCGACGGTGAGCCGGAGATCAAGGCCGCCTACGACGCGGCCGTGGCCTCCAGCATTCCGACGGTCCTGATCGAGATGAGCGGCACCGCCTACATCAACACGTCGGGCATCTCGGTGCTCATCCGCGTGGCGATGGAGGCCAAGAAGGCCGGCAACGGTCTCCTCGTCTGCGGAGCCAGCCCTCACTACAAGAAGGTGCTCGACCTGGTCCGGTTCTCGTCGTTCGTCTCGATGTTCGACACCGAGGCCGACGCTCTTGCCAGCCTGTCCTGACCAACCGCTGGTCCGCCGGGCCTCGGTTCGCGGCCTTCAGCCGGGGGCAGCGGCGAGCCGCGAGCGCACCATGGCCACGTTCTGCTCCTTCCCGGCGTCGTTGCGTCGCCGCGCCGCGTCGGTGAAGTAGCGGTGCTCCTCCAGAAACCGCAGCTGTCGAGCGTTCCACTCGTCGTCGGTCTCGACCACACCGGTCAACTCGAGCTCCTCACGCAACGCCACCTCGCGCTCGGTAAAGCGGTCGACACCGAGGACGAAGAGATCAGCGTCGCAGAGCACCTCCGCCAGGAGGGAATCTGGCTCTTGAGGGATTCGAGTCGCCCAGATCGCCACCACTACCGCCTCGACCTGTTCGGGTGTGAAACCGAACCCGGGCAGCGCCTCACGCGCCACTCGAAGGGCCACCACTTCGTTCTCGTCATACCGCTCCACGAAACCGATGTCGTGGAACCACGCCGCCGTGACCACCAACCCGCGGCCGACGGAATCGAGGCCCACGTCGTCGGCCAGCAGGGCCGCAGCCGGGGCGACGAGGCCCACGGTGTGCTCCAGGTCGTGGTAGAGCAACCACGCCGGGAGTTCGGTCTCCAGGCGGCGGCGGGCATGCGCTTGCGCACCGAGGAAGTCGGGTTCGCCGCCGGACACGTCGATTCGGTAATCCACAGCAACACACCATCAGCTGATGGCGACGGGACATGGTGGCTCAGAGGCCGGCCAGATAGGACCCGAGGGCCATGTTGCCGGCGCCGAGGCCGAGCATCTCGCGCAGCGCCGGATCGAGCGATCGACGGGTCTCGGCCGAGAGCGACCGGTTCCAGTTGTTCTGATGGCGTAGGAACGATCGGGCGTAGAAGGCGAACAGCAGCGCCCGCTCGCGATCGGTCGACGAGTTGGCCCCCGAGGTGTGCCAGAGCCGCCCGTCCATCAGGATCACCGATCCGGCGGGAGCCTCGAACGACCGCATCCCCTGCCTCGGGTCATCGGGCACCTCGGCAAAGCACGTGTAGCGGTGGCTGCGGGGCAGGTAGCGGGTGGCGCCGTTGCCTTCGTCGGTGTCGTCGAGGCACCAGATGGCGTTCATGGCGTAACAGGTCGTCCACGGCTCGGGCATCACGGTCGACTGATCATTGTGGGGGTTCATCGAGCCGCTACCCGGCAGGGCCGTGTTGGCGGTGAAGTTCGAGACCGCCACGTCGCCCTCGAGAATGCGCTCGATGTACGGGAGCACAGCCGGGTGCAAAACCAGTTCAGCGAAGACCGGGTCGTGCGCGATGAGGTCGTGGACGCGGATGTTGCAGCCCCCGGGGTCGAGGAACTCCAGGCGGGTCGCCACGCCCGTGGCCTCCGACGCCGCCGCCGCCCGCACCAGCGCCTGGCGAGCCCGGTCGATCTCCGCACCATCCAGGGCCTGGGGCAGAACCGCCCAGCCCTCGGACTCGAAGTGGTCCATCACGGTGTCGTCCACAGCACTCCCCCTGGCGGCCACAGTCAGACCCTGACGCGCACCGGCACGTTGGCGTAGCCGGCGATCTCGACGTCGGTGAGCCCGGTCGTCACGCCATCACCTCGGTCGACCTCGACCTGGGTGAGCTCGCTCAGCATGTCGTCGCCCGGCCTGGAGAAGGTGGGCCAGTCCTTGTGGGCCTCGCACACGTCGTCGAATCGCGACAAGGCGTAGAAGTCGTAGCGCTCGCTGTAGTACACGGGGGTCGGGGTCGGGGTCGGGGTCGGGGCCCCGGGGGCGGGGTCAGGCATCGGGCTCGGTGCCCACGATCGAGACGAAGCTCACGCACTCCCCCGGCGCTCCGCCCAGGTTGTGGGTGAGCCCCCGCGACCGGTCGGCGGTGACGGTGGCGATCTGGCGTTCGGGGGGCGCCTCGTGGCGCAGCTGCAACCAGCACTCGAACAACATCCGCAGCCCCGATGCACCGATGGGGTGACCGAAGCTCTTCAACCCACCGTCGGGGTTCACCGGCAGATCACCGTCGCGGTCGAAGGCGCCGGCCAGTACGTCCTTCCACCCGAGGCCCCGCTCCGAGAAGCCGAGATCCTCCATGAGCACCAGCTCGGTGGGGGTGAAGCAGTCGTGCACCTCGGCCATGGCCAGGGCTCGGCGGGGATCGTCGATACCGGCCTGGCGGTAGGCGTCCTCGGCCGAGCGCACCACCTCGGGAAAGGTCGTGTAGTCGTAGTCCGGGTCCATGGCCCCACCGCCGGGGCCGGCCACGAAGCTCAGCGCCTTCACGAACAACGGGTGTTCGGTGTAGCGGTGGGCGTCCTCGGCGCGACAGAGGATGGCGGCCGCGGATCCGTCGCTCACCCCGCTGCAGTCGAACACGCCGAGTTGCCCGGCCACCAACGGCGACCGCCCGATAGTTTCCAGCGAAACCTCTTTGCGGTACTGGGCGCGAGGGTTGACGGCACCGTTCTGGTGGTTCTTCCAGGCGATGCGGCTCATGACCGACTTCATCTCGTCGGGATCGAGGCCGAATTTGTGGGCGTAGGCCGGCGCCAGGAACGAGAACGCCGCCGGCGACGACAACGCGGCGTCGGTGCCGTCGCCCACCGGCCGGATGCCGGTGAGGCCCGAGTACCCGGAGTCCTTCAGCTTCTCGACCCCGATCGCCATGGCCAGGTCGTAGGCGCCCGAGGCCACGGCGTAGCAGGCGTTGCGAAACGCCTCAGACCCGGTGGCGCAGAAGTTCTCGACGCGTGACACGGGCTTGTAGTCGATCTTCAGCGGCTTCGACAGGGTGATGCCCGACACGCCCGAGCCCATGGTGCCCAACCAGAACGCGTCGATGTCGTCGAGGGCCACCCCGGCCGAGGCGATGGCCTCGGTGGCGGCGTCGGTGAGCAGGTCGTCGACGCCCTGGTCCCATCGCTCGCCGAAGGGCGTGCACCCCATCCCGACGATGGCGACCTGGTCGCGTATGCCGTTGCTGGTCATGGCGTGGCTCCTTCACTGGTGACTGCCGGTTCGACGGGACCACTCGCGGGCCGGGCCTTCCAGAAGTAGTTGTGCACGCCCTGGGCCGTGGAGAGGCGCCGAAAGACCATCTCGACCGGCGTACCGATGGCCACGGTGTTGGGGTCGACATCGGTCATCTCGCAGCGGTAACGACCGCCGCCCTCGAAGTCGACGACGGCACCGACGACGGGCGGCGACATCGAGTGGGCCAGGTGATCGATGGTGAAGGTGGCCACCCGGCCCTCGACGTCGGCCAGGCGCTCGGGGCGCATCCGATCGACGGCGTGGCACTTCAGACAGACCCGGGTCGGCGGCAGGTGGCGGAAGCCGCACTCCTCGCAGCGGCTGGCCACGAACCCGCTCTTCCAGGGGCCCGACCGCCATGTGGCCGGGGCGCCGGGCCGCTCGGGGTCGGGCCGGCGGGCCGGCTCGCGCTGCAGTCGGCCTCGCCAGGTCAGAAAGCGGGTGTAGGGCAGGTCGTCACGCCCCGACTCGACGAGTTCGGCCACCGATCGCAGGCCGGCCTCGGTCCGCGCCGCCCGCATGCCGTCGATCGACGGTGACACCTGCAACAGGGTGACGTCGGCGCCGTCGGCGACGACCACGACGGCGATCACTGCCTCCGGTCGGGCTCGGTCGAGGACATCGGCCAGCACGAACCCGGCGTGGGCGGCCCCGAGGTTGCCCGTGCTCACCAGTCGGTCGTCGGCCACTGCTTCGGGCCGCACCCCGACGACGGCCCGGGCGCCGGCCACCGCCCTCGGGTTCAGCCCGGCGAGCACCAGATGATCGATGGCTTCGGGCAGCACCCCCGCCGCTTTCAGCGCGTCGGCGAACGCCGCCTCCACCAGGGGCCCGTAGACCTCCTGACCGAAACGGTCCTCCCAGGTGCGGGACTGGTCCTCCCCCGGCGTGCGCCAGCGGTCGAGGAACTCGGTGCTGGCAGTGCCTCGACCGATGGTGGTGGCCGCCACCGGTTCGTGGCTGTCGTCGCCGAAGACGAGGGCGACGGCACCGTCGCCGGAGTCGCGTTCCTCGGGCCCTCCGGCCGGGCCGGTGCGCAGGTCGGACTGCACCACCATCGTCCGGCGGCCGACGGCCAGCGCTTCAGCGGCGCGCCAGGCACCCACGGCCGCCCTCACCGAACCGATGGCGTCGTAGCTGCCGGCGGCGGGGTCGAGGTCGACGGCGTCGTGGATGGCCGCGGCGTTGCTCTTGTCGAGGTAGGCGGGGTCAGGGGTGGAGAAGAAGAGGTCCTGGGGCCCGGGGCCGACGAGCGGGGCGAGCGCCCGCCGGGCGGCCTCCACCCCCATGGTGGTGGTGTCCTCGTCGTAGGACGCGACCCGACGTGAACCTCGTCCGGCGGGGCCGCCGAGGGCGATGCCGATGGCCGAGCGGCGCAACCGCCAGTACGGGAGGTACACCCCCCACGACACGATCCCCGCAGTCACACCCCTGCCCCTCGCTGCCACGTCGAACCGACCGAACCGGAAGGTTCCCCGCACGCAGCCTAACGGTGGGACAGGCTCTGGGGCCATGGACACGACCGCGACCGACCACCTCCTCCGCACCACCCGGGCCGTACGTCGACGGCTCGATCTCGAGCGGGCCGTCGAGCCCGAGATCATCCTCGACTGCCTGCGACTGGCCACTCAGGCGCCGACGGCGAGCAACGACCAGAACTGGCGTTGGCTCGTCGTCACCGACGCCGATCTACGGGCGAAGCTGGCTGAGCTGTACCGCTCCAGCGGCATCGACTACCTCACCCACGCCGCCGAGACCGAGCCCGACCCCCAGACCCGGCGTGTCTACGAGAGCGCACTGGCTCTCACCGATGTGCTGGCCCAGGTACCCGTGCACGTGATCCCGTGCATCGAGCGTCGGTTCGACGGCGCTCCCAACCCGATCGCGGCATCGGCGTACGGGTCGATCCTCCCGGCGGCCTGGAGCTTCCTGCTGGCGTTGCGCTCACGGGGCCTGGGCTCGGTGTGGACGACGCTGCACCTGTTCCGAGAGCAGGAGGCAGCCGAACTGCTGGGCATCCCGGACCACGTCACGCAGGTGGCGCTGTTCCCCGTGGCCTACACGATCGGCACCGAGTTCAAGCCCGCGGCGCGGCCACCGGTCGAGAGCGTCACCTCGTGGAACCGATGGGGTGGTCCCCGCCCCTGACCCCTTCGTCACCCCTTTCGGAGGATGACCGGTGTGGAATCATGGACACCAGGCGGGATCAACCGCCGCCGACAGGAACGCCATCTCGAGGAGGGCCACATGGCCGACAGCAGCGG
>JBDNHK010000013.1:0-24002 GCA_041688815.1 Acidimicrobiales bacterium
ACGACGGGTCTCACGCGACAACTGACCCGTCGCCTCACCCGTGTCACGGCGCCGCAACGCCGCGAACACCACCACCGCAGCCAACACCACCACGACAGGAATGACGATCACCAGGGCATTCATGACAGCTCCTGCATTCGGGGGACAGTGAGAACCGGCTGTCTGGTCTACGGGGCCGGCGGCTCAGCCGGATTCTGCCCGAATCCGACGAAAGGGAACGCAAACCCTGTCGGGCACCGGACCCGCGGAGCAACGGGTTGGGCGCCTGCTGGCTTTCGAGGCCCTCGGGGACGGTCAGTCAGTGAGGGGGACGCCTTTGGCGTCGGTGAGGAAGCTCTGGTTCTTCACCAGGATCAGGATCCCCTCGATGATCCCCCACAGCGACCCGAGGCCACAGGTGAAGACGGTGACGACGATCTGGATGATCCCGATGTTGGTGTACCCCAGATAGAAGCGGTGCACTCCGAAACCCCCGAGCAGGATGCCGAGGATCCCGGCGGTCATCCGTGACTTCGGCACCGCACCGGGCTGACCGGCGTACGCGGCGTGGTAGGCCGCCGGCGCGACGGCAGGGTAGGCGCCGGCGTTGGGGTCGGCATAGGCCGGTTGTGCGTACGCGGCCGTGGGTTCGGCGTACTGGGGCTGGGTGGCCGGCGCCGCAGTGGCGGATTCCGGTGGGTACCACCAGCCGTCGGACGCCTGCCACCAGCCCGGCTCGGCCGGCTGTTGCGGCTCGGGCCCTCTCGGCTGGGTGGCGGGGGCCTCGTAGCCTGCGGGCTGGGCTTCGGCGACCTGTTGCTCGACGGCGGCGGCCGCCTCGGCCGAGTGCGGCACGGCGGTCGGCGCGTCGGCAGCAGCGGCGGCGGTCGGAGAGGCCTCGGCGAACGACACCGGTCCTTCCGGCGCTGCGGTCGCCGGTGGGGGCGGCACCGCGTCGAGCGGCTCGTCGGGCGTGGCGCCCGGCTGTGGGGTCGTGGGGACGTCGCTGATGGCCTACCTCCGTGCTGCTGGGAACGGCGTCATCGTAGGACACCCTGTTCGGGCCCGCCCCGGATCAGCCGATGGCCGCGACGAGCGTGGCGTGGTCACGTTCGTTCTGGTCGGCGTAGGCCGACGCGAACCGGGCCATGGCCGCGCCGAGCACCTTGCCCTGACCCAGATAGCCCGAGATGGCGACGGCGTCGCCGGTGCGGGCGTGGGCCCGGGCCAGGGCGTAACCACACAACTGGGCGTACACCTTCAGCATCTCGGGTGGCATCGTCGCCACGTCGGCCGACGCCTTCCAGTCCCACAACTGGCGGAAGTAGTAGTCGTGCGACAGGTCGTCGAGGCCACGTGTGCGCTCCCAGCCGAGGAAGATGTCGCTGGCCGACTGGGTGAGACGCTGGCCCTCGACCACCCGTTGCCCGTGCTGGGCGAACCCGCTCTTGCCCAGGAACGGCTCCATCACCGACGCCTCAGCTTCCTTCACCTGGAGGAACAGAGGATCCTGGTCGTCCTTGCCGATGAGCAGGGCCACCCAGCAGCGGGTGCCGACACTGCCGACCCCCACCACCTTGTGAGCCAGGTCGACGAACTCATAGCCCTCCAGCAGGAGCCGCCGATCGGCCTGGAGGGAACGGCGATAGTCGTGCAGCGCCTCGCGCACCGTGCTCATCAGGCGGTCCTGATCGGCATCGCCCAACAACTCGGACACGGGCTGCAACAGCGGCGGGTCACTCAGGGACCGGGGTCGGCCGTCGACGGTGGTCGTCAGCTTCTTGAAGGCCTTGAGGCGGTCCTTGCTCTGGGCCTTCTCGGCGGCACCGCTCACCCGAGCCTTCATGGCCTTCGAGAGATTCGAGTCCCAGGCCAACCCGGTCGCGCAGGTAGTAGAGCTTGGCGTACCAGATGTCGAGGTAGCTCATCGTGGAGAACGTGCGCATCACCGTGGCGTAGGTGGCGACGAGGTCGAGTTGGATCCGCTCGCGTTGCTTGGCTTCGAAACCGTTGCCGCGCCCGGCGATCTCGACACTGGCGGCCAGGCGCTCGAGGTCCCACTCGAACGGCCCCGGCAGCGTCTCGTCGAAGTCGTTGATGTCGAACACGAGCGTGCGTTCCGGCGAGGCGAAGCTGCCGAAGTTCGACAGGTGGGCGTCACCGCACAACTGCACGGTGAGCCCGCTCCGGGGCATGGGTGCCAGGTCGGCGGCGAAGACCTTGGCCGCGCCGCGGAAGAAGGCGAACGGGGAGGCGGCCATGCGCTCGTGGCGAACTGGCACCAGGTCGGGGAGGCGGGTGGCCTCCTGCTCGGCCAGCTGGGCGACGACGTCGACCCGGTCGGCGGCCGGTTGCCAGTCACCGAACGAGGTTCGCGGAATGCGAGCCCGGAGAGCCCGGCCCCGCTCCTTGCGTTCGGCCACGCTCAGCCGTGGGTGGGAGGTCGGGGCATTCTGGTGCTCGGGTTCGCTCATCAGGACGTGAGGCAATCAGTTCCGCCGCCCACTTGACAAATTGGCCACGAGCGCTGGTCGCCCACCCGTGCCGTAGCGTGGCGACGCCGACGAGAGAGGAGCGCCGATGGAATCCATCGCCATCGCGGTGGGAGACATGACCTTCGACGGGCTCGCTTCGGGGCCCGCCGACGGGGAACTGGTGTTGCTCCTGCACGGCTTCCCTGAGTCGGCTCATGAATGGGTCACCGTGATGCCAGCCTTGGCCGAGGCCGGCTACCGCGTCGTGGCCTACGACCAGCGGGGCTACTCACCCGGAGCCCGGCCCGACGGGATCGACGCCTACCACCACACCCGACTTGCTTCCGACGTGCTCGGCGTGGCCGATTCCCTGGGAGCCGAGCAGTTCCATCTGGTCGGTCACGACTGGGGGGCCCTGGTGGCGTGGTCCACCGCCGCGTCGGCGCCCGAGCGGCTGCGCACGCTGTCGATCCTGTCAGTGCCCCATCCGCGTTCGTTCGCCGCCGCCCGCGCCCATGACCCGGCGCAGATCGAGAAGTCGGGGTACATCGACTTCCTCCGGACGCCGGAGGTGCCCGAAGAGGTCTTCCTCGCCGACGAGGCGTCCGGTCTACGTCGGGCCCTGGCCGAGATGGACCCGACCGCCGTGGACGCCCACGTGCGGGTGCTCAGCGTCCCCGGTGCCCTGACCGCGGCCCTCAACTACTACCGGGCCTGGGACGACTCACTCGACCAGATCGGCCCTGTCAGCGTGCCCACTCTCTTCGTGTGGTCGACCGACGACGTGGCCATCGCCCGAGCCGGCGCCGAGACCACCGGCCACTGGGTCACGGGCCCCTACCGGTTCGTGGAGCTCGAGGGCCTGTCGCACTGGCTCCCCGAGGTCGCCCCGGACCAGATCGCCGCCCTCCTGCTGGCCCAGTTGGCCGTGGGTGGCGACTGACGCGGCCGCATCCGGATCAGGCCGGTTCGACCCGGGAGGCCGGGTCGAGGCCGGCCTCGGGTGCGGTGCGAACATGGACGGCGAAGCGCCACCGGGCGAGGGTCACGAACACCAGCATCAGCACGGCGGTGCCGGTGAACACCGTCGCCCGGCCGAACGATTCGTAGATGGCGGCACCGAAGAGGGCCGCGATGCCGGCCACCGCCAGCCCGGTGGCCCCGAGCATTCCCTGGCCCGCCGCCAACTGGTCCGGAGGGCTGGCCAGCGCCACCGCGACCTGGTTACCAGGCATCGTGTACGCGTCGGCGAGCGCGTGCACCCCCGACACCACGATCAGCATCCACAAGGGCCCGAACCCGTAGACCGCCGTGCATGCGGCCGCGACCACGATGCTCACCGACACCACGTTGATCGGGCCCTTCTGCTGGGCCAGCCGTCCACCACGAGGAGCGAACACGACCATCGGGATCGTGAAGAGGCTCAGCGTCAACCCGATCAGCCAGGTCTGCGAACCCAGGTCGCGCAGCAGGATCGACCACAGCGCCTCGAACATCCCGATGGTCAGGAAGAACGCCACCGACGCGAAGAGGGCCGACTGCACCGCGGGTCGGGTCAGCAATGTGCGCACGGCGCGGCGGGAAGACGTCGCGGCCTCGGTGGCGAGATCGAGGCGAGTGAGGGTGGCGAAGGTGGCGACGTACAGCCCGAACAGGACGAGGAACGGGGCCCGCAGCCCGAACAGCTCGGCGAACACGGCCGCCACCAGCGGGCCGAGCACGAACCCGCCCACGTCGAACGCGGTCTGGCGCCCCAGGTTGGCGCCCACGTTGGCCGGGTCGCGGGTGATCACCAGACGGCGCACGGCCGGGCCCACCGTGCCCGCCCCGAGGCCGAGGAGCAGCCGGGCGCCCACCCACTGCCACAACTCGGTGGCGAACACCATCCAGAGCATCCCCGAGGCGGCGATGGCCACGCCGAGCCGGAGCATGATGGCGGTGTAGTCGCGGTCGGCATAGCGGGCCAGACCGACCTGGCTGAGAAAGCCGGTGAAGAACCCGGCGAAGGCGATCAGCCCCACCGCGGCGTCCTCGAACCCGAACCGGTCGCGGATGTCGGCCAGCAGGGTGAGCACGCTGCCGTACCCGAGCGCCATCACACCCGTGAGCAGGAACAGCAGCGGCATCGACCCGGCGCGTCGCGCCGCTCCGCCGGAAGCGCTCGTGCTCGTGCTCCTCATCGGTCCCCCCAGTCCGTGACTCGGCAACCCTAACGGCACTGCTATTTGCCGGCGCCGCGCCGACCGGTCAGGTCACCATCGTCCACGACGCCACGTTCAACGCCCCCAACTCGTTGTTCCCGGTCACCGTCTGCCTCGTCGGCGAGGTGATCGATGACGACTTCCGGTGGGGCGACACGCTCGGTCCGCTGTCGCTGCCCGCGGACACCTACTTCGTAGCTGTCTTCATCGGTGCCGACAAGACCTGCAACGGCAAGACCAGCCTGGCCGACGAGGTCACCGTGAACGCCGGGGACGACATCACCGCCGCCGCCATCTGGCCGAGCACCGGCCTTGACCTCGTGGTGTGGCCCAACGACAGCAGCTGCTACGAGCCGGCCACGTCGTCCCGCCTCACCGTCCGCCACGGCGCCGCCACCGACGGTCCCGTCGATGTGGCTGGTGTCGTGAGCGGCGAGAGGACGGTCATCATCAGCGACCTCCCCGAGGGTGACCAGGAGACGGTGGACGTTCCCGGTGGCCTCACCGTGAACGACGTGGTCGTCGCGAGCGCCGGTATTTCCGACAATGTGATCATCGAAGTCGGCGACCTGACCCTCGCGGCCGGCAACCACTGCGTCGTCTACGCCGGCGGCGGAAGCGACGGCGGCGCGGACGTCTTCGTCGATGTGATCCCCATGGATCCCTGCATCGTGCCGGTCGAGCCGACCACCACCATCACCAAAACGGCCCCGGCGGCGGCGGCCGTGACCGCGGCACCGAAGTGCACGGGCTGAGACCCCGACCGGCTCGCTGGCCCTTGTGTTCCCAACGGTGCCCGCCCTGGTGGCGGGCACCGGCGCGTGCGGGGGTCAGGTGGTGACGGGGAGCCCGTCGAGGACGGCGTCGATGCGGTCGCCGGCGTCCTCCATGGTGGTGTTCCACGACACGGCCAGCTCGGACACCAGGATGTGGCGGGCCTTGCCCAGCATGGCCTTCTCGGCGCTCGATAGCTTCGAGCTGCGTTCACGCAGCGACAGGTTGCGCACCACCTCGGCGCACTCGTAGATGTCGCCGGACTTCATCTTCTCCTGGTGGTTCTTGAACCGCCGCGACCAGTTGGTGGGGACACGCACGTTGGTGACGGCGAGCACGGCGAGCACGTCCTCGACCTCGTCCTCGGAGATGGCCGGGCGCACCCCCAGGTCCTCGGCGCGGTCCTCGGGCACCGACACCTTCAGCGCCCCGCCTCGCCACGACTCCTCACCGGCGGCCACCGACAGCTCGAGGTAGGTGATCTTCTCACCGTCGACCTTGCGGACCGAGCGGCCCGTGACCACCGCGGTGCCGTGCGACGGGTAGATGACCTTGGAGCCGATGGCGAAGTCCATGGGTGCCTTTCGAGCGACGGGACATGCAAGTATGCCGCCTCCGCCGCCGGTTGACGCCCCGACCGGCCCGATCGTGACTCACGCCGGGAGATCGCCCCGCCGGGCGTGCATGCCACCGTTGCCAGCCGGGGGGCCGGAAGGCTGGGGCGGTGGTCGGGCCTGATAGCAAGACTCGGTGAAGGCGCACCGACCGGGACCTGGGAGCTGACGTGGCCGAGACGGCAGGAGCGCCCGGCCTGGACCCGGCCCCCGATCGAGTCTCCACGTTCGCGTCGTTGCGCATCCCCGCCTACCGGCGCCTGTGGTTCGCCGGTCTGCTGGTCTTCCTGGCCGTCACCGCCCAGGCCATCGCCCGGGGTTGGCTGGCCCGCGAGCTCACCGGCACCAACGCCGGGCTCGGAGGGGTACTGCTGGTCTTCGGGCTGGCGATGCTCGTGGCCACTCCGTTCGGGGGCGTGGCCGCCGACCGCTTCCCCAAGCGGGCCGTGCTGGTGGTGTCGCAGCTCCTGCTGGTGCTGTCGTCGCTCCCGATCGGCATCGCCCAGGCCTTCGACGCCGCCGAGTACTGGATGCTCCTCGCCTCCAGCGCCGTGCAGGCCGTGGCCTTCGCGCTGTTCGGCCCGGCCCGGGTGGCCTACATCACCGAGCTCGTGGAACGGCGCGTGCTGTCCAATGCCATCGTGCTGGCTCAGATGGGCGCCGAAGGCATGCGGGTCATCGGCCCGAGCATCGCCGGCATCGTGATCGCCGCAGCGGTCTGGGGTCTCGCTGCGGTGTTCATCATCTGTGGCCTGCTCTGCGTGCTGGGGATGGTCTTCACCCTCTTCCTGCCTCCCGGCCGGCCGCCGTCGACTGGCGAGCATCCCTCCCCGCTGGCCGAGATCGCCGAGGGGGTGCGCTACGTGCGCAGCCGCCCTGCCGTGGCGCTCCTCGTCGTCACCTCCCTCGGGGTGGTGATGGTGGGTTACCCCTACTTCGCCTTTCTCCCCTCGGTCGCCGACGGCATCTTCGACGAGGGCTCCGGCGGGTACGGGGTGCTCTCGGCCGTGTCGGCGGCCGGGGCGCTGGTCGGGGGGTTGATCACCGCCCGCAGCGGAGGTCGTCACGACCCTTGGAAGTTCGTGACCGTGTCCGGGTTCGGGTTCGGCCTGTCGGTGATCGCCCTCGGGCTCATGCCGGCCTTCGGGCTCGCGGCGGTGGTGCTCATGTTCATCGGCGCCTTCAGCCTGACCTTTCAGACCATGACCAACTCCCTGCTGTTGAACCTCAGTGACTTCGAGTACCACGGCCGCATCCAGTCGCTGGTCATGCTCGGGTTCAGCGGCTTCGGGATCGCCGCCCTGCCCCTCGGGCTCCTCGCCGATGCCGTCGGCCTGCGGGCCACCCTCGTCGGTATGGGCCTCGTCGTCGTCGGCTTCATGACCGTGTTCGTGCTGCGTCGACGCCGCTTCAGCGAACGCGAGGTGGTGCTCGACCTGGGGTGAGGTCAGGATCGCCGCCGCGTCGGTTGGCGACCTGCGCCGACGGGCGGTGGGTCAGGCCTCCCAGTCGACCCCGGGCAGGGTGGCCGCCCACGTCTCGGCGATGCGGCCCTCCTCGATGCGGTGCACCACCATCCAGGTGAGCGTCTGGCGGTCCTCGGTGGTGAGGTTCACCCCCCGGCTCGTGGCCCGGGTCCAGACCTTGTCGCCCACCACGACCTCGTCGTCGATGGTGGTCTCCGCACCACGCAGCACGTGCATCGTCTGGGTGAGTCGCTTCTTGTACTCGGCCCGGGAGATGCGCTCGGTGCCCAGGCTGGTGTGGCGCAGGTACGGATCGGTGCAGAGCTCGTCGACGGCGTCGACGTTGCCGTCGCCCCAGATCTCCTGCCACCAGCGCCGAACCAGAGCTTGAGCGTCGTCGTCCCCCACGGCGGGTGAGTGTAGGTGCCGAGTCGCGGTTCAGAACTTCATCTGCACGGCGCCGTAGCCGCGGGTGAAGGTGGCGGGCACGATCTCGGGTTCGGGATCGACGATCTGCCAGTGCGGGAAGCGGCACACCATCTCCTCGAACAGCACCCGCAACTCGAGGCGGGCCAGCGAGGCGCCCAGGCAGAAGTGGGTACCGAAACCGAACGACACGTGGTGGTTACCCGGTCGGGTGACATCGAACGTGTCGGGGTCGTCGAAGACACGCTCGTCGCGGTTGGCCGAGCCGTAGAGCAACAGCAGCTCGTCGCCGGCCGAGATCTTCTGGCCGTGCAACTCGGTGTCGACCAGGGCCGTGCGGCGCATGTTGGAGATCGGGGTGATCCAGCGGATGAACTCCTCGACCGCAGTCGACCCGAGCAGCCCCGGGTCGTCGACCAACTTCTGGCGCTCGTCGGGTCGGCGGGCCAGCTCGACGATGTTCCCGGCGATCACGGCGCGAGTGGTCTCGGCGCCACCGTCGAGTATCAGAAGCGCCTCGGACAGGATCTCGCCGTCGTCCCAGGGCTGGCCGTGCACCTCGGTGTGGGCCCAAACCGAGATCAGGTCGTCGCGGGGGTCGGCTCGCCGCGCCGTGATCACGTTCATGGTCTCGGCCGCGAACTCCATGATGGCGTCGATGCTCGGCCCGCTCTGGTCCTGGGCGGTGCCGTCAGCCGGGGTCTGACCGGCCTGGAACATCGTTACCTCGGACCACTCGCGCACTCGCGGCCACAGGTCGAAGTCGTAGCCGAGGAGCTCGCAGATCACCATGGCCGGCAGGCGCGAGGCGATGTCCTCCACCGCCTCGCAGCCACCACCGGCTGAAGCCCCGTCGAGGATGCGCGTCACCAGGTCGCGCACCCGGTCCTCGTGGCTGCGCACCCCACGGGGGGTGAACCGGCGAGCCACCACCATGCGTTGTTTCTGATGTAACGGATCGTCACGGTTGATCATCGACGTGTCGTCGCCCTGGTCGGTCTTGGGCCGCGAACCGTCCAGCGAGGAGAAGGTCTTCGTGTCGTTCTCGACGGTCAGGATGTCGGCGTGGCGCGAGATGCCCCAGATCTTCTGTACCGGGTCCCAGTAGGCCGGCTGCTCGTCGCGCAACCACCGGTAGGCGTCGAAGGGATCGACGTACCACTGCGGGTCGAGCAGGTTCACGTACGGCTTCACGGTGGAACTCACGGCGACCTCCTGGGGTGCGCGTCCACCGGCCCCCCGGTGCGCAGCGACCATCATTGCTCGCGCGACAGCCAGCCGCTGAGCCTCGCCGGGGTCCGCCGTCTCCGAGCAACCGCGAGCCAGCTGGCGCGGCGCTGCTTCCGGGCTGACCAGAGGAACTGGCCCCGATGGGGTGCCGGGTGCCCCGGAGTGGTGGGATCGACGCATGCCCGAGGGCCACACCATCCATCGTCTGGCCCGAAACTTGTTGCGTGACCTGAAGGGATGCACGGTGGTGGCATCGTCGCCGCAGGGGCGGTTCACGGAGGGCGCCGCCGCTCTCGACGGGGCCAGGATCCTGCGGACCGACGCGCTGGGCAAGCACCTCTTCGTCGACGCCGAGCCGGTCGAGGGCCCACCAGTGACCCTGCACGTTCACCTCGGGCTCTTCGGTCGGTTCCGCCGTCACCGCACGCCGGGACCTGAACCGAAGGGCGCGTTGCGGCTGCGCCTCGCGGGCCCCGAGTGGACCTGGGACCTCTCAGGCCCCACAGCGTGCTCCCTCATGGGCGATGACGAGATCGCAGATCTGACCGCCCGCCTCGGCCCCGACCCGCTGCGTTCCGACTCCGATGCCGGTCGGTTCGTGACGCGTGCCGGGCGCAGCCGGACGGCCATCGGCGCGCTGCTCATGGACCAGTCGGTGGTGGCCGGAGTGGGCAACGTGTACCGCAGCGAGCTCTGCTTCCGCCTCGGCATCGACCCCCGGGTGCCGGGCCGCGATCTCGACGAGGCACAGCTGCGGGTGTTGTGGGCCGACGCCGCCGCTCTGCTGCGCGTCGGGGTCCGCCTCGGGCGCATCGTCACCGTTGACCCGAACGAGTTGGATCCCGACGGCCCCCCTCGTACGCCCGCAAAGCTGCGGCGCGATGAGCGGCTCTACGTGTACCGCCGCCACCATTGTCTGCGTTGTGGCGGACCCGTTGAGTGGTTCGATCTGGCCAACCGGCGGGCCTACGCCTGTGGGGTCGACCAAGCTCGCTGAGCCCGCAGGTGGAGCGACGAGGGTGGCCCATGGGTTGGCTGGACGCGAGCCCGCGCCGTCAGGCGCTCACCGATCGGCCAGGCGGGCCAGCGCGGTGAGGATGGCCGTCTCCTCGGGGTCGGCGTCGGGTCCGTAGGCCGACACGACGACGCCCTTCTCGCCCCACCGCCCATAGGTCACACCGAGCACGATGGCCTCGTCGCCGGGATCGCTGGGGCCCTCGAAGCGGAACGTGTAGTCGACCGTGGTCTCCGCCACCGGGTGGGGGAGGTCGTGGCCGACGTGGGCGATGCCGGTGGGGCCGATGGTGAAGTCCTCCACGTAGCCCTCGGCGGCGAGGAAGGCCACGGCTTCGGTGACGGTCTCGGGGCTGGGCACCATGGGCTCCGGGAGGTCGAGGGGTCGGCGCGGTCAGTCGAGGGTGAGGCCGTAGCGGGCCTCGCCGTCGGCCGTGATCTCGTAGATCTCGTAGCCGTCGTCGACGTGGGGGGCGTCGGCGGCGAAGGCCACGGCGATCTTGTTGGTGGCGTTGCGGGCCACGTCAAGGACCAGCTCGACGGCCTGTTCGTCGGTGAGCTCCGCCCGCACCGCCGATGCCACGGCCGGATCGATGCGGCCGGGCAACCAGATCATGGCGTCGGTGAAGGCCAGCGCGGCCTTGATGGCGGGGGAGAGGTCACTCGTCTCGTAGTGGTCGACCGCGGCGAAGTCGTCTTCGTCGGCTCCTGCCCGAAGCGCCGGGCGGCTGCGCAGCGATTGGCACAGGCGGCACTGGTGGGCCCGGGCGCCGCGAAGGCGAACGAGTTCGGTGGTGACCGGGTCGAGGTGCTCGAGGGCGGGCACGGCGCGGATGTACCCGTCGATCGCCGGCCACAGGCCGAGGTCGGAGTCGACCCCGTCCGGCCGATCGGCGTCGGGCCACTCGGCCGGCCCGAACAGCGCGACGAGGCCGGAGCGCACCCGGGGCAGGTAGTCGAGCGCCCACATCGCCTGCACCACGTCGCCCGTCGTCGCCCCGAGCGCCCCGCCGATGGCGACGCGGGCGTCGTCGTCGATGGTTGACACGTCGAGGGAGAACTGCTCGGCGAAGCCCGCGGCGACCCGCTGGGCCGCAGTGAGGTCGCCGAAGGCCCGCCAGTCGCCGATCGCCCGACCGGACCAGGGGCTCGGGCCGAGGGTCGACGGGCGGCTCAGCGGGGCCAGCCCGTGGGGCGCGGTGACGACGCCGGCCACCAGGTCGACCGTGTCGGTCTCGTCGGCGGCGACGGCCGAGGTCCACACGGCCCCCTCGATCGCGTGCAGGGCAGTGGCGGCCCTCGGGGCGTGCCCGTCGAGGGCGTGGCGGGCGTCGAGGTCGGTGTCCATGGATCCCCCTGGTGGTCCCGGTTCTCGGTTCCGACGAGGCCCAGAGCGTGCCACGGATCGACCACCGCTGTCGGGCGCGTGGCCCCGCGCGCTCCCGCCGGGTGGGCCACTAGGGTCCCGCTCATGGGGATCAGAACAGTGGTGTGGGGAACGGGGAACGTGGGCCGGCCGGCCATCCGGGCGGTGACCGCCCATCGTGACCTCGATCTCGTCGGGGTGGTCGTGTCGAACCCGGCCAAGGTCGGGCGCGACGCCGGCGAGTTGGCCTACATCGACGATCTCGGGGTGGTGGCCACCGACGACGTCACGGTGGCATTGGCCGACGATGTCGACTGCGTCGTCTACACCGCCACCGCCGACACCCGCCCCGAGCACGCCGTCACCGACCTGCTGCGCTGCCTCGAATCGGGCCGCAACGTGGTGTCGACGTCGTTCTACCCCCTGCTGCATCCGCCCAGCGCGCCCAAGGAGTTCCTCGACGCCGTGCTCCCGGCCTGCGAGAAGGGGCGGTCGTCGGTGTTCGTGTCCGGCATCGACCCGGGCTGGGCCTTCGACATCCTCCCCGGATTGGTGAGCGGCGTCGGCGCCGGCATCACCGAGATCCGGATGCAGGAGGTCTTCAACTACGCCCTGTACGACGCGCCTGATGTGGTGCGCGACGTCATCGGCTTCGGCAACTCCATGGACGAGCTCCCACTGATGTTGCTCGACTACTCGTTGCAGATGGTGTGGGCGCCGATGGTGCGCCTCGTCGCCGACATGCTCGAGGTGCAGGTCGAGGAGGTTCGTACCACCGTCGAACGCCGAGCCCTCGAACGCAGCATCGACGTGCCCGGCATGGGCATCTTCGAGAAGGGCACCCAAGGGGCGTTCCGGTTCGAGGTGCAGGCCATCGTGGGGGGGCGGCCGTTGGTGGTGGCCGAGCACGTCACCCGCATCGACGACGCCTGCGCTCCGGACTGGCCGCAGTCGTCGTCACCCGGCGGTGAGCACCGCATCGTGATGTCGGGGCACCCCAACCTCACGGTCAGCGTGCACGGCACCGAGCCGGGCGAACCCGGTGCTGCCGGCGGGGGCAACGCCTCGGCCGCCAATCGCATCGTGAACGCCATCCCCGCCGTCGTGGCCGCGCCGGTCGGCCCGGTGAGCCCGCTCGACCTCCCGGTGATCACGGGCGCCGGCCAGGTGGCCCGGACCTGAACTGCGCCGCCGGTCGCGCCCCACACGAGCCGGGCCATCGCCCGATCGCCGGTGCGCGTCGCGCCCGTTTGGGCCACCATGGTCGGCATGGATGATCGCGCCCTCGCCCGTGCCATCGCCGCCGGCCGTCTCGGCTTCGGCCTCGTCATGCTCTTCGTCCCCAACCTGGTGCTCCAGCGGGTGACCGACCAGCGGCCGGGCCCGCTCGTGTGGATGTGCCGGGCCTTCGGCATCCGCGACGCCGTCCTCGGCGCCGGTGCCCTGCTCGAGCTCGCCGTCGACGACGAGGACAGCGAGCCCGAGACCCGGTGGGTGACGATGGGCGCGGTGGCCGACACCTCCGACGCCGTGGCCGCGCTGGTGTGGCGCAAGGAGCTGGGCTGGGCCGGTCTGGCGTCCACGTGGGGTCTGGCCATCCCGGCGGCCGCGCTGGGCTGGAAGGCGTCGATGGGGCTGCGCCGGGCCCGCTGAGCCCGGGTCGTTGCGAGGGGACCGGGCGACGACCCGGGCTCAGGCGGCCGGTATCGAGAACGGCGTCGCCGTGAGCTCCTCGGAGAGGGTCCACAGGCGGCGCGCATCGTCGGCGTTGCGGGCCCGACGGCTCGGGGTCTCGAGCACTGCGGGACCCATGAAGAAGAGTCGGGGCCCGTAGTACTCACCACCCACGACATCGGGGGCGGTGGCGGCCCGTACGAAGGGCTCGGCGCCTCGGGCCGCAGACTGGGTGAACAACGGGTAGACCGGACCGAGGACCTTGTTGACCACGCTGGTGCCCTCCTGTCCGAGGTCGGTGTCGGAACCCCCCGGATGGGCGGTCACGGCGATGGCCCCGGCCCCGGCCTCGGCCAGGCGTCGTTGCAGTTCGGCGGTGAAGAGCAGGTTGGCGAGCTTGCTCTGGAAGTAGGCCGGCCAGCGCTGGTACGAATGACGCTCGTACATCGGGTCGTCGAAGTTGATCTTGCCCGCTCGGTGCCCCATCGATGCGTGGTTCACCACCCGGGCCCCCGGGGTGGCCAGGAGCAACGGCATGAGTTCGGCGGTCAGGACGAAGTGGCCGAGGTGGTTCACCCCGAACTGGGTTTCGAAGCCGTCCACGGTGCGGGACTCGTCGAGGGCCATCAGCCCGGCGTTGTTGCCCAGGATGTGCAGCTGCGATTCGCGCTCGCGCAACGCCGCGGCGAGGCTGCGCACCGATGACAGATCGGCGAGGTCGAGCGGCACCACCTCGGCCGCCCCGGTGCCGTCGCCCACGTGGAGCCGAATCTCGGCCGCGGCGGCTTCGGCCTTGGCCTGGTTGCGACAGGCCATCAGCACCCGGGCGCCCCGCCCGGCCAGATCGCGACTGATCTCGAGGCCCAGCCCGGCGTTGGCGCCGGTGACGAGGGCCACCTTTCCGGTGAGGTCGGGGACGTCGGCGAGGCTCCAGGTGGTCATGGTCCGAAACGCTACCGGCGCGAGTCGCCGGTGAGGCCCGGCGCAACGAGGCGGTCGTGCCCCAAGGTTGTTTGTGTCCGCAAGGACTTCTACGCTGACGGCATGACCTCGCCCGTGCAGCAGACGTTCCCCCTCGGTTTCCAGTGGCCGACCTTCGACCCGTTCCTTTTCTGCGTGCACCACCTCGACACCTACCCCGAAGGCGACGGTGAGTTCGCACCGAAGGCCGACCTCACCGGTCGCGATCTGGGCCAGGACTTCGAGGGAATCGACGGTTGGCGCATGTACCACGGGCACAAGGTGCCCGGGTTCCCCCAGCACCCTCATCGCGGGTTCGAGACGCTCACCTACGCCCGCCAGGGGTTCATCGACCACTCCGACTCGATGGGTGCCGCGGCGAGATTCGGGCGGGGCGATGCCCAGTGGATGACCGCCGGTCGCGGTGTGGTGCACAGCGAGTTGTTCCCGTTGCTCGACACCGAGGGTCCCAACACTGGTGAGCTCTTCCAGATCTGGGTGAACCTGCCGGCGGTCGACAAGCTCGTCGAACCGCACTTCACGATGCTCTGGGACCGAGACATCCCTCGGGTGGTGCGCACCGACGCCGCCGGACGAAAGACCACCATCACGGTGATCGCCGGCGCCCTCGACGCCGCCGTGCCGCCCTCGCCACCGCCGCACTCGTGGGCGTCGAACCCCGATGCCGATCTGGCCGTGTGGCACCTGCAACTCGAGGCCGGTGCCCGGGTCGAGTTGCCGGCCGCCCGGTCGGTGGACACGGTTCGGGTGCTCTACGTCTTCGAGGGCACCGGCCTCACGATCGGGGGTGAGACTGTCGCCGGCGCTCACGGAGCTCTGGTCGACGCCGCCGTCGCCCTCGACCTGATGGCCCCTGACGACGGCCCGGTGGAGGTGCTGGTGCTCCAGGGTCGGCCCATCGGTGAACCCGTCGCCCGGTACGGGCCCTTCGTGATGAACACCCGCGCCGAGATCCAACAGGCCTTCGCGGACTACCAGAGCACCGGCTTCGGGGGGTGGCCGTGGTCGCAGGACGACCCGGTGCACGGGGGCGACGCCCTCCGCTTCGCCCGCCATGCCGACGGAACCCTCGACGAGGTCGAACCGGTCCCGGCCGGCCCCTGAGGGCCAACCGTTGTGTCTCCGGCCTCAGCGCAGCGTCGACGGCGGCGACGCTGCGCTCGGCGCCTTCCCGGGTCAGGGACGCAACGAAGAGCTGATCGACCTTCAGCAGGTCCACCGGGAAGCGCAACAGATGGGCGAACGACGAGTAAGCGGTGCCGAAGTCGTCGACGGCCAACTCCACGCCGAGCTCGTGCACCGCGGTGAGACGCCGGATGGCCTGGTCGGGATCCATGGCCAGCGCACCCTCGGTGAGCTCGATGATCAACCAACCAGGGTCGATCCCGATGTCGGCCAACGCCCGAGCCACTCGTGCCGCAGGGTCACCAGCGGCCAGTTCCTTGGGCGAGAGGTTCACCGACACCCACGCAGGGGCGCGGTCAGGACGCTGCTCGTTCCAGGTCCGGATGAAGTGGCAGGCCCGCAGCAGCATGAACGAACCGATCCCGGCGATCATCCCGCTCGACTCGGCCACGTCGATGAACTCGCGGGCCGGGACCTCGAGGCCGGTCCGACGCCGCCATCGCGCCAACGCCTCGAACCCCACGATCTCGCGGTCACCCAGCGCCACCACGGCTTGGAAGGCTGGTTGTATCTCGCCGCGCTCGACGGCGCTGTGCAGCGAGACCTCCAGGTCCTGGCGCCGCTGGAGGCGGTCGCGCATGCCGGTGTCGAAACGTCTTATCGCTCGCTGGCCGTCCCGCTTGGCTTCGTACATGGCGAGGTCGGCGTCACGAAGGAGGCGATCGGCACCCGCCGAATCGCCGGGCGCGCCGATGGCGATGCCCACGCTGGCGCCCAGGAACCACTCCAACGCGCCGACCACGAAGGGCGGGCCCAAGGCGGCGACGACCTGAGCCGCCGTGGCTTCGGCCGCGGTAACGCCGGCGCTGCTGGGGCAGAGAACGACGAACCCGTCGCCGGCCAGGCGGTACACCTCGTCTTCGGGCCCCACGCTGGCCCGGATCCGCTCGGCCGCCTGACGGAGGACCACGTCGCCGATCGTGTGGCCGGCGGCGTCGTTGACCATCTTGAAGCGATCGAGGTCGACGAACAGCAGGGCGGGGGTGCGACCGGTGTCCATCGGCGCCAGACGGTCCAGGAGGGCGGCCCGGTTGGGGAGGCCGGTGAGGGCGTCGAGGTGCATCTGCGCGGCCAGCAGGGCCTTGGCCGATTCGGCCGCCCGCCGGGCGCCGATCTCCGACCGTATGGTCACGGCCACGCGCACGGTGACCAGGGCCACCATGAAGGCGGTGGTGATCTCGAGGATCGCGGTGTTCACCCCGCCGGTGATCGTCACGGCGGCGGCGGCGGTGATCCCGGGGGCGGCGAGCGCGAGCCCGAGGACGAGGACGCGGGCCAGCCCCGCCAGTAGCAGCAGGTCGAGCACGGGATAGGCGACGAGCACCGCACCGTGGATCCAGCTCGACGCAGCGCTCAGCCCTCCCGGTGCCACGATTACGCCCTGCCACACGAGCAGGCCGAGACCGGCGGCCAGGGCCATGCCGTCGAGGGTGGCCCGAGCCGCGGTGCCCCGGCCTCGCGCCCGGGCCAGGAGCCACAGGCCGGCCCCGATGAACAGGTAGTTCGACAGGTACACGGCGTCGAGGGGGGAGACGACGAGGCCGGGGTTGTAGGCGGTCACGACCACGAAGGCCACGTCGCCGAGGGCGTTGAGGGCCATGCCGAACGCGAGGAGGAGCCACACTCGCCGGGCGGGCCCGTGGACGCGGGTGGCGGCGACGGCGACGGCGATCATCGTGGCGAGGCTCACGGCGAGGAAGGGAAGGTCGGCGGTCCGGGTGGCTCAGCCGCCCCAGTCGGGTCGCCACACTGCCATCGCCGTGCCGACCACGCCCACGCTGACGACTGTCACGTAGACGAGCCGGACACCATTCATCCTCTAACAATAATTTGACTAACAATAATTCGACTTGGCACTGAATGGAAGAGATGAAGTAGTCGAGGGCCACATCGTTCCCGGGGGGCCGGTACCGGGTAGGGCCGAACGGACCAGTCGCCCCGCCCGGCGGGCGCTTCCCGGTCGCAATGGTGGGTTCGAGCCGGCTCTGACGTAAATGGTCTCTCCCGCGGTCTGCAGGTACGTTCACCGGCGGGAACGATCCATCTACACCGCTGGACGTGTTCTCGGACCCACTCCCTCATGGAACCAGGAGGCTCCATGTCCACAGAAGCAACCCCCATCACCGTCGCCCGTGGCGACGGCATCGGCCCGGAGATCATGGACGCCACGCTCCGGATCCTCGAAGCCGGAGGCGCCCGTCTCGACATCGAGGAGATCGAGATCGGCGAGAAGGTCTACGAGCGTGGCGTCACCGCCGGCATCGACCCCAGCTCCTGGGATTCGCTGCGGCGCACCAAGGTCTTCCTCAAGGCGCCCATCACCACTCCCCAGGGCGGCGGCTTCAAGAGCCTCAACGTCACCGTACGCAAGACCCTCGGCATGTACGCCAACGTGCGTCCCTGCCTGTCCTACTCGCCGTTCATCCAGACGAAGCACCCGATCATGGATGTGGTGATCGTGCGCGAGAACGAAGAGGACCTCTACGCCGGCATCGAGCACCGCCAGACCGACGAGGTCGTGCAGTGCCTGAAGATCCTCAGCCGCCCCGGCTGCGAGAAGATCTGCCGTTACGCCTTCGAGTACGCACGTCGCTACGGCCGCAAAAAGGTCACGTGCTTCACGAAGGACAACATCATGAAGATCACCGACGGCCTGTTCCACAAGGTGTTCGACGAGGTCGCGGCCGAGTACCCCGAGATCGAGAACGAGCACTGGATCGTGGACATCGGTGCCGCCAAGATGGCCGACACCCCCGAGATCTTCGACGTCATCGTGATGCCGAACCTCTACGGCGACATCCTTTCCGACGTGGCTGCTCAGATCGCCGGGTCGGTCGGCCTGGCCGGGAGCGCCAACATCGGCAGTGAGGTCTCGATGTTCGAGGCCATCCACGGGTCAGCCCCCCGTCGTGCCGGCCAGAACCTGGCCAACCCGTCGGGCCTGTTCCTCGGCGCCGTGCAGATGCTCGTGCACATCGGCCAGGGTGACGTGGCCGAGAAGGTCCACAACGCATGGCTGAAGACCATCGAGGACGGCGTGCACACCTACGACATCCACGTCGAGGGCGTCAGCACCGAGAAGGTCGGAACTCGCGAGTTCGCCGACGCCGTGATCGCCCGCATCGGCCAGCGCCCCGAGAAGCTGAACGCCGTCACCTACCCCGACTTCGGCGAGCCGATCAGCATCCAACTGATGGACCGGCCCACGCCGGTCAAGGAGCTCGTCGGCATAGACGTGTTCCTCGACTGGGAACTGGGAACCCCCGACGACCTCGGCGAAGAGCTCCAGAAGCTCGTGGGCGAAGATCTGAAGCTGGTCATGATCTCCAACCGGGGTCAGAAGGTGTACCCGGGCGGTGTGCCCGAGACCTTCTGCACCGACCACTGGCGCTGCCGGTACCACTCGGTGAACGACGGTGAGGTGCTCACCACCGACCAGACCATCGCCTTGCTCGTCCGCCTCCACGAGGGTGGCTACGACTTCATCAAGACCGAGGGCCTCTACACCTTCGACGGGGCCCCGGGATACTCGCTGGGTCAGGGTCAGTAGCGCTTCGGCCGGCGGGTCCCGTCTGCGTCACAGGGCGCGCACCCGTTCACCCGGGTGGGCGCCCTGTCCGCGTGGGGCAGGCTGTCGGTGCCCGACTCGACCCTGGAGTTCCCGATGACCGTCCTTGCCCCCCAGATCTCCATGCAACTGCGCACCTTCGCGCCCGACGACCCGGGCGGTTGGCAGCCCATGCTCGACCAGGCCCTGGCCATGGACGCAGCCGGCATCGACCGGCTCGTCGTGTCGGACCACGTGGCCTTCGGCGAGGACCTCGAGGCCTATGGCAACCCCAGGACCGGGGGCTCGGCCGGAGGCAAGCAGCCGACCGGACCCGACGGGCACTGGCTCGAGCCGCTCACCGTGCTCACCACGATCGGCGCCCTCACCGAGCGGGTGCGCCTCGGTACCGGCATCCTGCTGGCGGCGCTGCGCCGACCAGTGGTGCTGGCCAAGACCGCCGCCACCATCGACGTGCTCACCGGTGGCCGGCTCGACCTCGGTGTCGGGGTGGGATGGCAGCGCCAGGAGTACGAGGCGGCCGGCCTGTCGTTCGACGGGCGCGGTCGTCTTCTCGACCACACCCTCGAGGTGTGCCAGACGCTGTGGCGCGAGTCGCGGGCTTCGTACTCGTCAGCGGAGCTGTCGTTCGAGGGCATCCACCAGATGCCGAAGCCCACTCAACCCGGCGGGGTGCCGATCTGGATCAGCGGGACTCCGAACAAGGCGGTGGCCCGCCGCCTCGTCACCTTCGGCACCGGTTGGATCCCGTGGGGGTCGGCCATGGCCGACCCCATCAGCGGCGTCGCCCAGATGGCCGAGATGGTCGTCGCGGCCGGGGGTGACCCATCGACTCTCGAGGTCCTCGGCTACGCCGCCATCGTGCGCGGCGACGATGGCGTGGTCGACCTCGACGCCACGATGGGCGGGGTGCCGGCCCTGCTCGATGCGGGCATCACCGACGTGCGCCTGTCCCTCGCTGTTCCCGACGGTCGCCAAGCCGCCACCGAGTACCTGACCGACGTGGTGTCCCGGTTCCGGGCCGTCACGACCTGACCTGGTCGCCGCGTCGCCGACGGGCGCTCGTCGTCAGCTCTCAACCTGCCCTTGACGAGCCGACTGGTGCGGCCCAGAGCGCCCGGATGTCGGCATCGGGGTCGTCGAGCACGGTGATGTGGTCGTCGAGGATCAGGGTGGACCGGCGATACGTTGCGCCGGCATCCACACCCGGGTGTCGGTCTGCGCCCGAGACCAGATCGCCGGAGGGTCGACGACCCCCGAGACCCGATAGGCGTCGATGGCGTCGGCGGGGTCGACACCGAGCTTGGCCAGGCGGCGGGCCAAACGCTCGTCGTCGAGCTCGGCCGCAGTCGGGTCGAAGCCAGCGAAGAGCGCCATCTCGTCGCGAGTGGTGCCGATGATCAGCGGTACCGGGTTGGTGCTTGATCCGGGGCCGGGGCCCACACGTTGATCGACAGCGCGTCGTCACCGATCGTCGCCGGGTCCATTCCGGGAACCAGCGTCTCGAGGGGTCCTTCACGCGGCTGCCAGGGTGCCGGGCCGTGCTCCGTGGCGTCGAGGACGCCATCCCAGGCCGCTCGCGGCACCGGTGGCTGCCAGCGTGAAGAACCGGTCATCGGGGCCGACGGTAGCCCCAGACGCCGACGGGTCGCCCGGGGCGTAGGGTTCGGTGTCGCACGAGAGCGACGGGGGGATGGCTGAGATGTCCACGATCGACAGCGCGCACGGGGGAACGGCCCCGGGCCCGATCATCGAGGGCGCAGCACCGGATGGCCTCACGCTCTCGGAGGGCGGTGCCGCGGTCTGGTCGCCGAGCATCACCCCACCCATCGGGGTAGATCTCGACGGACGCCAGGCGCTGGCCTGTGCCTTCCGCATCCTCGCCGCCCACGACTTCGTGGAGAACATCGCCGGCCACATCACCTGGGCGCCCGAGGGCCACGAATCGATGTGGGTCAACCCGTGGGGCCTCTGGTGGGACGAGATCACTGCTTCCGACATCTGCCGGGTCGACGCCGACGGGCGGGTGCTGGAGGGCCGATGGGACGTCACGCCCGCCTTCCACATCCACACCGAGCTGCACCGCCGCCGCCCCGACGCCCGGGTGGTGGTGCACAACCATCCCTACCATGCAGTGGTGCTGGCGGCGCTCGGGCTCGTGCCCGAGTTCCTGCACCAACAGTCGTCGATGTACGACGGGGAGATCGGGTTCGTCAGTGAGTACGCCGGCGAGGTCGACTCGGCTGAGCTGGGGGCCGACCTGGCCGAGCGCATAGGCGAAGCCTCGGTGGTCATCCTGGCCAACCACGGGGTGATCGTGACCGCAGCAACCATCGAAGAGGCCACGTACAAGGCCGCCACCCTCGACCGCCAGTGCCGACTCATGCTCGACGTGGTCAGCTCGGGTCGAGAGGCCACCACCGTCCCACCCGTCGTGCGCCCCGCCATGAAGGCGTCGCTGCTCGAACGGGGCACCGAAGTGTTCTGGGCCGGCGCGGTGCGCCGACTCCTGCGTGACCACCCGGAGGTCCTCACATGAGCATCAGCATCGACGACCTGGCCGCCAACGCCGACTTCACCGTGGGCGGAAAGTCGAAGACCGGGAAGGTGACGTTCCTGCCCGAGCCCGTGCGTCGGGAGCGGCGCTACACGATCATCTCCGCCGACGACCACATCGTCGAGCCCCCCGACACCTTCGAGGGTCGGGTGCCGGCGGCGCTGGCCGAGCGGGCGCCGAGGATCGTGGAGAAGGACGACGGTGCCGAGGTGTGGGTGTACGACGGCCAGGAGTTCCCCAACGTGGGCTTCAACGCCGTCGTCGGCCGGCCGGTGAGCGAGTACTCGTTCGAGCCGGCGCGCTTCGACGAGATGCGACGCGGCGCCTGGGACATCGAAGCCCGGGTGGCCGACATGGACCTCAACGGCGTCTACGCCAGCGTCAACTTCCCGTCGTTCCTGCCCGGGTTCGCCGGCCAGCGTCTGCAGCTCACCACCACCGACACCGACCTGGCCCTGGCCACGGTGCGGGCTTGGAACGACTGGCACATCGACGCCTGGGCCGGTGCCCACCCGGGGCGCATCATCCCGTGCCAGATCCCGTGGCTGCTCGACCCCCACCTGGCCGCCGACGAGGTGAGGCGCAACGCCGAACGGGGCTTCAAGGCCGTCACCTTCACCGAGGCCCCTCACCTGTTGGGGCTGCCGTCGTTGCACACCGGGCACTGGGACCCGCTCATGGCGGCGTGTGCCGAGACGGGCACCGTGGTGAACCTGCACATCGGCTCGTCGGGCACGTCACCGGCCACCGCTCCCGACGCCCCCCCCGACACGGTGGGCGTGCTCTTCTTCGGTTACGCCATGTTCGCGGCCATCGACTGGCTCTACTCGATGCTGCCGGTGCGCTTCCCCGACCTGAAGCTGTGCATGAGTGAGGGCGGCATCGGCTGGGTGGCCGGGCTGATGGACCGGCTCGACCACATGCTCGGCTATCACGAGATGTACGGGACATGGAAGGGCACCGACCTCACCCCGGCCGAGGTGCTGGCCCGGAACTTCTGGTTCTGCGCGGTGGAGGACCCCTCGGCGTTCGTGCAGCGCGACCGCATCGGCGTCGAGAACATCCTCCTCGAGAGCGACTACCCGCACTGCGACTCCACCTGGCCCAACACCCAGGAGATCGTGCGCAAGGAGATCGGTGATCTTCCGCCCCACGATGTGCGCCGTATCACCTGGCAGAACGCCTCCGAGTTGTACCGCCACCCCGTGCCGCCCGAGGTGCAGGCCGACCCCGAATCGTTCTGATCGGCGGAGGTCGTCCGCCGCCCCGACGCGAACGGAGGCCCGGTTAGCGTGTCGATCCATGGATGACCTGCAGGGGAGAGTTGCCGTGGTCACGGGTGCCGGCAGCGGCATGGGCCGGGCCATGGCCGAACGGTTCGCCGGTGAAGGGATGTCGGTGGTCGTCACCGACGTCGAGAAGCCGGCGCTCGACGAGACAGTGGCCGCCATCACCGCCGCCGGAGGAACAGCGATCGGGTTTCGCACCGACGTGTCTTCGGCCGACGAGGTGGAGCGACTGGCCGAGACCACCTACGCCGAGCACGGCGCCGTGCACCTGGTGTGCGCCAACGCCGGGGTCTTCAGCGGCGGCATCGTGTGGGAGCGGCCCGTCGCCGACTTCGAATGGACGATGGGCGTCAACTTCTACGGCATCGTCAACGCCATCCGTTCGTTCATCCCCCGGATGATCGCGGGCGGGCAGCCCGGGCACTTCGTGTCGACGGCATCGATGGGAGGGTTGGTCACCAACGCCTTCTCCGGCCCGTACTACGCGTCGAAGTTCGCCGCCGTGGGGGTGACGGAGTGCCTGGCCCACGACCTGGCGTCGGTGGGTGCGCCGATCGGTGTGTCGTGTCTCGTGCCCAGCCTGGTGGCCACCGGCATCGGGTTCTCCGAACGCAATCGCCCCGAGCGCCACGTCGATCGTCTCCACCCCGATCTCACCCCCGATGCCGCGTTCGTGACCGAGGCCATCCGCGACGCCACCGCCGCGGGGATGCCACCAGACGAGGTGGCCGGTCTGGTGCTCGACGCCGTGCGCCACGGCCGGTTCTGGATCCCCACCAAGCCCAGCTTCCACGACCAGATCCGCCGCCGTCACGAGGACATGCAGGTCCTCGACCTCCCGGCCTCTCCCACCCTCGACTGACGTCGCCCCGTGCCGGTCGCCGCTACGGTGCGACCCATGCCGATCGGGGGATCACGGATCTATCACGTCAACACCAACTGCACCGACCTTGTCGCGTCGAAGCGGTTCTACGAGGCGCTGGGGCTTCGTCCCACCACCCACACCGTGCCGAGTCGGCCCCAGCCCGGCGTCGCCTTCGGGCTGGCCCAAGTGGCCTGGGATGCGTGGATGCTCCAAGGCGACGTGGGGTTCGACGGGCTGTCGCTCGATCTGTTGCAGTGGACAGTGCCGAAGCCCACTGGCGCCCCACCGGCCACGCCGTGGACGCTGGGCCTGCACCATCTCGTGATCACCAGTCCGACG
>JBDNHK010000084.1:0-2998 GCA_041688815.1 Acidimicrobiales bacterium
ATTGCTCGACCTGGTCGGGCATCGTCTACGTCGCCTTCGTCACCGACGTGTTCTCACGCCGCATCGTTGGCTGGAAGGCGGCGAGGTCGATGACGGCGCAGCTCGTCACCGATGCGATCAACATGGCCGCATGGACGAGGACGCACTCGGATCTGACCGAATTGACGTGTCATTGAGCCTGGTCAATACACGTCGGTGACCTACACCGACAGCGTCGACGAGATCGGAGCCGCTCCGTCGATCGGGACCATCGGTGACAGCTTCGATAACGCCATGGCCGAATCGATGTTCTCGATCTTCAAGACCGAGCTGTTCAGGAACCCTGCGGTCCTCCGAGACGTCGGCGGTCCCTGGAAGGGCCTCGACGACCTCGAGATCGCCACCTGCAAGTGGTTTCCGTGGTTCAACGAGGAGCGGATCCATGCCGAGCACGGCGACGCCACCCCCGCCGAGATCGAGGCGCACTACCGCGACCAATCTCAGCCAGAAGCAGCCTGAAAAAGACCTAACGAACGAGTCTCCGGGATTCCCAGTCCGATTCAAAGTCGGTCATAACAAGGGTCAGGCCACCCGCTGCAACGACGGCGGTGATCCTGCCAGCTAGGGCCTCACCACCGCCCCAGGATCCTCGCAGTCGTAGGGGTCCCCGACCGTGCCCATCGATCCGAGAAGTCCGGCTGTTCTTAGCCGGATTCCGAATAGCCAGGGTGTGTAGTTCCCGCCGTGCCCCATCGCTCTACCCGGAGCCTCGGACGCGTGCGCAAATACCAGTGACCAACGTCACTCCTGTCCAGACCACGCTGAGCGCTCCTTAAGAGGGGAGGCGACCTGTCTCATTTTCAGAGAGGACAATCCAACATGGCAAGAAGACGCAGAATTCTGGCCGCGCTGCTTCTGGCGGTGAGGCGGACCGTGGTCAGGGACGGTGTCATCCAGCCTTTCGAGCGTGGTGATGACCTCGCTCCCGACCTCTATGGGACGCCGAGGCAACTTCCCCCGGTCCATTTCTGGACCTCGCTCGAAGTCCAGATCCGGGCCACCTGGTTCCGGATCCCTAGTTCTTCTGACGGGACTCCTTCTCGTCAGAAGAACTAGGAGGCCACGATGCCCAACAACAACACCACGACCCCAGCGCAAGCAGAAGCGAGGAGGCGTAACGGAGCGAAATCCAAGGGCCCCACGACGCCGGAAGGGAAGGCGAGGAGCAGCCAGAACGCCACCAAGCATGGTGTCTACGCGAAAGAGGTGCCCTGCATCGCGTTCGGAGCTCTGAGCGAAGATCCCGCAGAGGTCGAGGACTTCCACCGGGGCATCACGGAGGCCCTCAACCCTGACGGCAACCTTCTGTTGGCGACGGTCGCCGACAAGATCGCGAACCTCTCGTGGCGGGAGAAACGAGCCTCCAGGTGGGAAGCGATCGGTCTTGGGATGCTGACGACGGCCGACGAAGACCACGCCATCTTCCTTCTCGACGTCTCCAACGACGATCTGAACGCTGCATGGGTGGTCGAGTCAATCGACAGTCCTGACGTCACGATCGCTGACCTCAAGAACGCGCTCACGCGGATTTCCGTCCTGTGCCAGCTGGATCTCGAGGCACCTTGGTCGAAGCTGGGCCGCGACTTTCCGCTGGCGATCTACAGGGACGAGTTGGTGGCGATGCTGGCGGCGAACTTCGCCGATCACGACAAGGCTGTGGATGTGTTGGTTGACTCGGTCAAAGCACTCCGGCGTAGCGCGGCGATCTGCGACGGTAGGGCCGCCCCGCAGCGGGTTCGCCAAGAGGCTGCAGGTGACTTCCTTCGCTGTCTCCAGCGAGGGGAGGCGCACGTGTCTCGCGAGCTCGAACGTGCGTTCAAACAGTATCTCCTGGTCAAAGAGAAGATCCTGCCCATCGCCCCTGACGACGCCGAACCGCGAAACGAACCTACCGTCGAGTAAGACGACGGCACCGAGGTTTGACCCCCGGTGTCGCCTGATCCGCTGAGCGCGTTTCCGTCTGCTGGCTTTCCCCAAGTCGAGGAGCACCACGTTCCCAGAATCGAACGATCGGTTCCCGAGGCCCCTCGCGCGCCCATGCCACCGGGGTTTCGCGTACCCCCCACGAGGGCGGGGGATGGCGAAAAGGTGGCGCGAAACCCCTTCTCGTCGATCGGGAATCAGATTAGTGGCGCCCATGGCGGTGTTCGGCCGGTCGGGGCTGTGGCCGGGAGCACGAATCCGGGCCCGTGGGTCGGATCGAGGCGCGCAACGACGCTTCACCTGGTGTGATGTCGTCGGCGAGCGGGGAGCGGTTCAGGCCGCTCGGGTGTCGGGGGCGCGGCGTCGGGCGTAGCGGTGAACGGCGACCGCGTTCACGACGAGGGCGTAGCCGAGCAGGTTGAGGTGCTGGCGGGCGGCACCGACGCTGTGCGCTCGTCGCAGGTAGAGGGTGTCGTCGAGGTCACGGTTGATGGACTCGGCGTCGTTGCGGCGCGGGTAGAGCCGAGCGAAGTCCGGGTCGCCGGGGGCGATGGGCCGGAGGTTCTCGGTGCGGTTGAGTTTGCGGGCCCGGTCGGTGTCGTTGCCGTGGAGGCGGACGGTGAGGGTGCCGCCGCCGTGGCGGTCGGGGAGCTGGTAGTCGTTGTACCAGCGGTAGCGGCCGTTCTTGTCAGCGTTGCGGTGCGTGCGCTTGCGCTGGAGTTCGGTGAAGTTGAGGTCGCCGGTGTCGGTGAGCTCACCGATCCCGAGGGCACCGTCGCGGGCGTAGAGGCGCATGGTGCGCGGGGTGCCGTCGGCGAGGGTGACGGTCTTGTCCTCGAGTTGGACGCTTTTCGGTTCGCGCTGCCCCTCGTCACGGCGCGGGTCCTTGGCGCCGGCTTTGGCGGCGGTGACCCGGTTGACGGGCAACAGGCCGAGGTCACGCAGCAGGGTCGCCCGGGCCTCGTGGGTGGCCTCTTGAACGAGATGTCCGCCCGTCGGGGGATGTTCCCCGCGCCACGCTGCGCTTTTGGGCGTA
>JBDNHK010000085.1:0-6161 GCA_041688815.1 Acidimicrobiales bacterium
CAGCCCCGGGTGCAACCCCGGAAGACCTCGACGTTGAGCCGGTCGTGCACGACCTCGGTGAGCGGCACCAACTGGTTCTTCGGGTAGGGCCAGTCGCCCAGATCGGCCAGCGTGCGCTTCTCGACCATCTCGGGGACATCGGGGTAGCGGGGGGTGACCGCCACCAGGTCGGCGCCGTCGTAGGTGACGTCGTACAACGAGGGGACGTAGACGCCGGTGACGCCGGCCAGGGCCCGCAGCACGCCTTCGCGACTGCCCTCGGTGCGACCGGAGGCCTTCCAACCGGCCAGCACGTCGGTGATCTCGCTGACGATCTCCTCGCCGTCGCCGAGGACCACGAAATCGAGGAAGTCGGCCAGCGGTTCGGGGTTGTAGGTGCAGTGGCCACCGGCGGCGATGAGCGGGTGCTCGGGGCGGCGATCGGCGGTGCGCACCGGCACCCCGGCCAGGTCGACCATGTTCAGCAGGTTGGTGTAGGTGAGCTCGGCCGAGAGGTTGAAGCCGATGACGTCGAACAGCCCGGCTGGCCGATGGGTGTCGAGCGAGAACAGGGGTAGACCGTGGGCGCGCAGCAGAGCGTCGAGGTCGACCCACGGGGCGTAGGTGCGTTCCGCCACCGCATCGGGATGCTCGTTGAGCAGTTCGTAGAGAATCTGCAAGCCCTGGTTGGGCAGCCCGATCTCGTAGGTGTCGGGGTAGGCGAGCAGCCACGCGACCTGGCGGGGGTCGTGGTCGGGCCGCTGCGCACCGTCCTCGAGGCCGATGTAGCGGGCGGGTTTGGCGACCTTGGCCAACAGGGGTTCCAGCTGGGTCCACAAACCGTCCATGTACGCAGAGGTTACCGGTTCGCGCTTCGGGGCCACGACCACGGTCCTCGGTGGACCCCGAGGCGGCGGCCGATGTGTCAACATCGGAGGATGCAAGGGGTCGTCGTCGCCCTGTTCTGGCTGTGGATCCTCGTCGCCATCGGCGTGTGGTCGTACCGCCTCCGGCGGCGGATCATCCAGGGCCCGAAGTCGGTTCGCCGGGCCCGCGAGGCCGAGGAGGAAGGGCGTTCCGGCGCGTTGGGGCCGCCCGATACCCCCACCCTCGACGCCGATACTCCCCCGACCCGGCCCGCAGGATCAGTCGCGTCGGCACAGCATCTCAGCTCCACCGTGGCCGAGGCCCTACGGGGCATCGAGCTGCCCGGGGACCTGGTGCCGATCGTCGACATCACCACCACCCCCACCGAGCACCGGGTGCTGTTCACCACCAGGACGACCAGCGTGCGCTCGGTGGCCGCCGGGTTGGCCGATGCCCTCGAACGGCTCGGCTACCAGGTCTCCGACGCCGCCATCGACACCACGGGAGAGCGACGTCGGCTGATCGCCACCCGATCCGACACGGTCGTGTCGATCGCCGTGGGGGTCGACCCGGCGGGGGTGGTCACCGCCGAGGCCACCACCTGAGGGAGCGCTCAGTCGGCCTTCGGGGCCGGCAGGAGGCGCAGACCCAACTCTTCGAGCTGCCCGGCGTCGATGGGGGTCGGGGCGTGGGTGAGCGGATCGGTGCCCGACTGCGTCTTCGGGAAGGCGATGACCTCCCGGATGTTCTCCTCGCCGGCCAACAGGGCCACGAGACGGTCGATCCCGAAAGCGAACCCGGCGTGAGGGGGAGCCCCGAAGCGGAACGCGTCGAGCAGGAACCCGAAGCGCTCCTGGGCGTCGGCCGCGCTGATGCCGAGGAGGGAGAACATGGTCTGTTGCTGGTCGCGCTGGTGGATCCGGACGCTGCCCGACCCCAGTTCCCAGCCGTTCAGCACGAGGTCGTAGGCCTGCGACCGCACCGCCAGCAGGTCAGTGACGTCGCCGGTGGCGAGCAGTGCGGCGTCGTCGGGATGGGGCATCGTGAAGGGGTGATGGGCCGGGACGGGCCGGCCGTCGTCGCCGATCGCCTCGAACAGGGGGAAGTCGACGACCCAGAGGAACTGCAATCCCCCTTCGGTGACCGGCGGGCGGCCCAACTCGAGGCGCAGCAGGCCGAGGACGTGGCGCACACTCGGACGCTCGTCGGCCACCAGCAGCAACAGGTCCCCCGCCTCGGCGCCGGTGATGTCGACCAACGCCACGAGCTCGTCGGCGTCGAGGAACTTGGCCACCGGCGAATCGAGCTCGCCCCCGTCACGGACCCGCATCCAGACGAGACCCTTGGCGCCCCAACGCTTCGCCTTGTCGGTGAGGTCGTCGAGCCGCGAGCGGGTGAACTCGGCCCCGCCCGGTACCCGGATGCCCTTCACGCACGGCGCTTTGAAGGCGTTGAACCCGGTGGAGGCAAAGACCTCTGTGAGCTCTTGCAGCTCCATCCCGAAGCGGGTGTCGGGCTTATCGGAGCCGAAGCGCTCCTGGGCCTCGAGCCAGGTGAGCCGCTCGATGTCGGCCACCGGTTCACCGGTCACGGCCTCGACCGCGGCCGACACCGCGGTGGCGATGAAGGCGAGCACCTCCTCCTGGGAGACGAAGCTGGCCTCGGCGTCGAGCTGCATGAACTCGAACTGCCGGTCGGCGCGCAGGTCCTCGTCGCGGAGGCAACGGGCGATCTGGTAGTAGCGATCGATACCGCCCACCATGCACAGCTGCTTGAACAGCTGTGGGCTCTGCGGCAGCGCGTAGAAGTGACCGGGTGAGAGGCGGCTCGGCACCACGAAGTCCCGTGCGCCTTCCGGGGTGGACGCGATGAGCATCGGCGTCTCGATCTCGACGAAGCCCTGGGCGTCCATGGCTTTGCGCAGGGCGGCGTTGACCCGGGCCCGCACCCGCAGGTTCCGCTGCATCCGGTCGGTGCGCAGGTCGACGTAGCGGTGAGCCAGCCGCACCATCTCGTCGACGTCGACCCGCTCGTCGAGCTGGAAGGGAGGTGGCTCCGAAACATTGAGCACCTCGACCGTGCAGTCCCCGACCTCGACCTCGCCGGTGGCGAGGTTGGGGTTGTCGGTCCCGGCCGGACGGGCCCGCACCACCCCCACGACTCGCACCACATACTCTGAACGCAGCTCGGCGGCACCGTCGACGACGCACTGCACCAACCCCGTGTGGTCGCGCAGGTCGACGAAGGCCAGGTGTTCCCCGTGCTCGCGGCGGCGGGCGACCCACCCGCAGAGGGCGACGGTGCGGCCGATGTCGACAGACCGCAGGGTGCCGCAGTGATCGCTGCGCATGGGGAGGGATTCGGGGCCGGTCACGATGGGGTTCCTTGGTTCAGGGGTCAGGTGGGGCGGCCGAGGAGGGACCGGACGTGGGTCACCATCTCGGCCCGGGGCGTGGTGTGCTGCACGCGGTCACCGGTCATCTCCCGGATGGTCACGGTGCCGGCGGCCGTCTCGTCGGGACCGACGATCACGACGAGGGTGGCCCCGCTGCGGTCGGCGGCCTTCATCTGCGACTTCATCGAGCGGGCGTCGAAGGCCCGGTCGGCGGCCAGGCCGGCTCGGCGCAGCTCGACCGAGAGGTCACGGGCCGCGTCGCCGGCGGTGGTGTCGACGACGAAGACGTCGACCGAGGGATCGGCCCCGGCGAACACGCCCTCGGCGTCACAGCTCAGCAGGACACGTTCGATGCCGGTGCCGAAGCCGATCCCGGGGGTGGACGGTCCACCGAGCGATTCGACCAGGCCGTCGTAGCGGCCTCCACCACCGATGGCGGACTGGGCGGCGTCGAGGGCCCCGCTCACGAACTCGAAGGTGGTGTGGGTGTAGTAATCGAGGCCGCGCACCAGGCGGGGCTCGATACGGAACGCCACCCCGAGGGCGCCGAGGCCGGCCTGGACCCGCTCGAAGTGTTCGGCCGCCTCGGGGCTCAGTTGCTCGGTGATGCGAGGGGCGTCGGCGGTAGCGGCGATGGTCACCGGTCGCTTCGAGTCGAGCACCCGCAGAGGGTGAGCTTCGACCTTCTCGGCATCGGCCGGATCGAGATCACCGATGATGCCCACGAGGTAGCTGCGGATGTCGTCGACGTAGCGGCGCCGGTCCTCGGCGGTGCCCATGGAGTTGATGACGAGCTCGACCTGTTGCAGGCCGAGGTGCCGGTAGAAGTCGGCCAGCAGCACGATGACCTCGACGTCGAGGTCGGGGTCGGCGCTGCCGAGGGCCTCGACACCGAGCTGATGGTGCTGGCGGAACCGGCCAGCCTGCGGGCGTTCGTAGCGAAAGCTCGGCGCCGCGTACCAGACCTTCCACGGCACGGGCGGCCGGTGCTGGACGAAGGCCCGCACCACCGACGCCGTGCCCTCGGGGCGCAGAGCCAGGTGCCGGTCGCCCTTGTCGAGGAAGTCGTACATCTCCTTGCGCACCACGTCGGTGCCCTCACCGACGCGGGCGAACACCGCGAACTCCTCGAACATCGGGCTCTGGACCAGCCCGTACCCGGCGTCGCCGACATGGGTTGCGAACGAGGCGACCAGCGCCTCCCATCGCGCCGACTCGGGAGGTAGGACGTCCCTGGTCCCCACCGGGGCCTTGAACGGCTCGGTGCGGCGGGCGGATGGTTCGGACACGGTGGGCGAGGCTACCGGCCCCCTCCGCCACCGACGATTCCGTCTACGAGCCGGCCATCTCCGACAACAACCGATAGGCCGGGTTCTCACGCTCGAACGCCGCAAGCCCGTGACGGTGACGGTGACGGTGACGGTGACGGTGACGAGCACATGCGTATGCTGCCGGTCGGCTCACCTATGGTTCGATTGACGCCGACGCCCGTTGCCTCATCGAGGTGCCGACGGCACTTCGGAGCACCGATGACCGGCGGGAGTTCGAAGCCAGCCATCAACCGGTCGGGGTGCCGCTGTGGATGAGAAGTTGCAAGCCGTGTTCGACGAGGTCGTCGCTCGAAACCCCGGCGAGGGCGAGTTCCAGCAGGCCGCCCGAGAGGTTCTCGAGAGCCTGGGTCCCGTGCTGGCCAAGCATCCCGAGCTCGCGGAGCAGAAGATCATCCAACGCGTGTGCGAGCCCGAACGACAGATCATCTTTCGGGTGCCATGGCAGGACGACCGCAACGAGGTCCACATCAACCGCGGGTTCCGCGTCGAGTTCAACAGCGCTCTCGGCCCGTACAAGGGCGGCCTGCGCTTCCACCCGTCGGTGAACCTCGGGATCGTGAAGTTCCTCGGCTTCGAACAGATCTTCAAGAACGCCCTCACGTGGCTGCCGATCGGTGGAGCCAAGGGCGGTGCCGACTTCGACCCCAAGGGCCGCTCCGAGGACGAGGTCATGCGGTTCTGCCAGAGCTTCATGACCGAGCTGTACCGACACCTCGGCGAGCAGACCGACGTCCCCGCTGGCGACATCGGGGTCGGCACACGCGAGATCGGATGGATGTTCGGTCAGTACAAGCGGATCACGAACCGCTACGAGTCCGGCGTCATCACGGGCAAGGGCACAGAATGGGGCGGCGCGCTCGTGCGGCGAGAGGCGACGGGCTACGGCGTTGCCTACTTCGTCAACGAGATGCTGCGCGCCCGCAACGACTCACTCGACGGCAAGACCTGCGTCGTGTCCGGCTCCGGGAACGTCGCCATCTATGCCATCGAGAAGGTCCAAGAGCTCGGCGCCACGGTGGTCGCCTGCTCGGACTCATCGGGGATGGTCACCGACCCGAAGGGCATCGACGTCGAGCTGCTCAAAGCAGTCAAGGAGCAACAACGTCGCCGCATCGACGTCTACGCGGACCGTCGGGGCCCCGATGCCACGTTCGTTCGTGGCGCACCGGTGTGGAGCATCCCCTGCGATGTGGCGCTGCCGTGTGCGACGCAGAACGAACTGACCGCACAGGACGCCGAGGTCCTGCTGCGCAACGGATGCGTGGCGGTTGCGGAAGGCGCGAACATGCCGACCACCCCCGAAGCCGTCAGGATCTTCCAGGGCGCCGGCGTCGCCTTCGGACCGGGCAAGGCCGCCAACGCGGGAGGCGTGGCCACGTCCGCGCTCGAGATGCAACAGAACGCGTCTCGGGACCATTGGACGTTCGGCTACACCGAACAGCGGCTCGCGGAGATCATGGCCGGTATCCACACGCTGTGCGCCGAGACCGCCGAGGAGTACAGCGTCCCCGGCGACTACGTGATGGGAGCGAACGCCGCCGGGTTCCTTCGCGTGGCGGGAGCGATGCAGGCCCTCGGTCTGGTGTAGC
>JBDNHK010000086.1:0-27713 GCA_041688815.1 Acidimicrobiales bacterium
GCGCCGGATCCTGCTCCGACAACACCTTCGAGATCGCCGCCGTCAACGTCGTCTTCCCATGATCGATATGACCCATCGTGCCAACATTCGCATGGGGCTTCGTCCGCTCGAACTTCTCACGCGCCATCGTGGTCTCTCCTGATTGCCTCTCGGGGGTACTGCGGGTGGCCCGACCGGGGAGGCCGGACGGGGATGGTGTCGGCGGTCGGACTCGAACCGACGACCACTCGATTATGAGCCGAGTGCTCTAACCGTCTGAGCTACGCCGACAGAACCGGCGAGACCAGGCCTCACCGGAGAGCCCCCTGACAGAATCGAACTGTCGACCTTTTCCTTACCATGGAAACGCTCTGCCGACTGAGCTAAGGGGGCAGGCTCGACGCGCGAGGCGCCGGGCACAGGGCGACCACTATGCCACGGGGGGTGGAGTCGCCCCAACTCCACCCTCGGAGGGGCTCAAGGGCCGGGAAGGAGCGGTCGAGAACCAGCTGTGAGGCTTTCGCGAGTGGTACTCGAGTCCGACGGCAGGAGCTTCCAACTCGACCTCCACGAGCAGTTCACCGTGGTCGCCGGGCTGGGGCCGGCCGAGCGCCGGAGCCTCACGCAGGCCCTGGTCTCGGCCATGGGCCCGGGCCGGGCCGGCCTCCACCTCGAAGCGGTCACCGATACCGGGCGCCACTTGGCCGTGTTCCGCCCCCCTGGCCTCCCGGCCCGAGTGATCGACGTCGACGAGGCCAGAGACGTGTCGGCCGAGTTCGCCGGGAGCGACGGCCGACCGGACCTGGCCGGCGCCTGTGGCGTCACCAAGGTTGAGGAACGAGAAGCGGCACTGGCAGTGCTCGGCGGAGACCCTGACGACGTCGAACCGGAACTGCTCTCCGCCGTGGACGACCGCCATCGGGCGTTCGAGGCGGCCCAGGCCGAACACGAACGAGCCCAACGGGTGTGGCTCCTGTTCGGGGCCAACGCCGTGCTGCTCACCCTACCCGTGGCCGTCCTGGTCGGCTGGTGGGCGGCCTTCCCGATCCTGGCAGCGGCGGCGGCGATGACGGCATGGTCGTTTCGCCAGTGGCGCACGGTAGAACACGGGCGCGACGCCGAGCACGAAGCGCTCGAGCAGGCGGGAGCCCGTTCCTACATGGCGTTCCAGATCGCCCGCCTCGACCGGGTGCTCGACTCCGAGAACCACCGTAGGGAGATGAGCGATGCTGCTGCTGCCCATCGGGCCGCGCTGGCCGAGTGGGAGCTGCTGGCTGGCGATGTCGAGCTGACCTGGGCCCTCGCCCACCGCGACGAGATCAAGGAAGCGGCACGGCGGCTGCGGGCCAATGCCACCCGGGAGAACCCGATGGCCCTAACGCTCTCGCCGGCGGAGGAAGGAACGGCCGAGCATCTCGCCCGCCTCCGGTCCCGGTTGGCCCTCACCCAACCGCAATCGCCGGAATCGCTCCCGATGTTCTGCGACGATCCCCTGATCGAGCTGCGCCAAGAGGTCAAGCCCTCGATCCTCGAGGAGCTGGTGCGAGCCTCAGAGGACCGCCAGGTGGTGCTCCTGACCGGCGATCCCGACGTGGCCGCGTGGGCGCGGGTGGAGGCCCTCACCGGTGAGGTCGGACTGGTGGAGGCCGCGCCGGTACGGTGATCGCCGTGCTGCTGCGCCTCGCCCGCCCCGACGACGCCGACGCCATCCTGGAGATCTACAACGCCGAGGTGCTCGGATCCACGGTCACCTTCGACCTGCGCCCGCGGAGCCTCGCCGAGCAACAGGAGTGGTTGGCCGCCCGGGCCGGTGCCCTGGCCGTGGTGGTGGCCGAGGAGGACGGGGACGTCGGCGGTTTCGCATCGTTGTCGCTCTACCGGGATCGGCCGGGCTACAGCACGACGGTCGAGGACTCGGTGTACGTGCACGCCGATCGGCGAGGCACAGGCCTGGGTCGCGCCCTGTTGAACGAGATCGTCGACGTGGCCACTCGTCAGGGTTTCCACACCGTGATGGCCCGGATCGTCGGTCACCACGAGGCATCGATCGAGCTGCACCGCTCGCTGGGCTTCGAGGTGGTGGGCGTGGAACGCGAGGTCGGCCGCAAGTTCGGCAAGTGGCTCGACGTCGTGCTGATGCAACGCATGCTGTGACCGGTGCTCCCGTTTTCGTGGGCGCCATGAGCCGTCGCTAGAGTGCTGCCGCTGGGTCGGTGCCCGAGTGGCCAAAGGGAACGGGCTGTAAACCCGTCGGTTCTGCCTTCGATGGTTCGAATCCATCCCGGCCCACCAGCCGCCGACGAGCGCCAAGAGCGCCCGGGAGCACCACACCGCAGGACCGTCGCCGGCCGCCCCAACAGGGCGGCCGGGGCGCGTACGGCCCGATCGCGGTAGACACACACCCATGCCCAGCTTCGACATCGTCTCCGAGGTGGACACCCAAGAGGTCCGCAACGCCGTCGACCAGGCCGCCCGCGAGCTGGCCACCCGGTTCGACTTCAAGAACACCGGCTCGTCGGTCGAGCTCGATGGCAGCGAGATCGAGATGCGCTCGGCCAGCGCCGACCGGCTCAACGCCGTGCGCCAGGTCCTCGAGGAGAAGCTGGTGAAGCGCAAGGTGTCGCTGAAGGGCGTGGAGCACGGCAAGGTGGAGGACGCCGCCGGGGCCACGGTGCGCCAGGTCTCGACCCTCTCCGCCGGCATCTCCTCGGACAAGGCCCGCGAGGTGAACAAAGCCATCAAGGTCCTCGGCCTGAAGGGTGTGCAGTCCCAGACCCAAGGCGATCAGGTACGGGTGACCGCCAAGAAGCGCGACGACCTCCAGTCCGTGATCGCCGCCCTCAAGGAAGCCGACCTCGGTATCCCCCTGCAGTTCGAGAACTTTCGCGACTGACCGGTCGACCGGCCGGGCTCCACTGACAGAAAAGAGAAAGCTGATGCCTGCGATCCTCTTTGGCTCCATGAGCACGTTGGCCGATACCTCCGAACTTCAACGCCACGCGTTCAATCGATCCTTCGCCGACCACGGTCTGGGCTGGGAGTGGAGCCGTGATGACTACCAGTCCATGCTCGACATGAACGGCGGCGCCGCCAGAATCGCCGACCACGCCGCATCGCTGGGCCAAGCCGTGGACGCACGGGCGATTCACGAGACGAAGTCAGCGATCTTCCAGGACCTGCTTCGTGCCTCTCACGTCTCGCCCCGCGCCGGGGTCGTCGACACGATTCGCGCCGCCAAAGGGGCCGGGATCAAGCTGGGATTCGTCACCACCACCTCGCCCGCCAACCTCTCGGCCCTCTTCGACGCCCTTGCGCCCGAGGTCGCGGCCGCTGAGTTCGATGTCATCGTCGACGCCACGAACGTCGAACAGCCGAAGCCGAACCCGGCCGCCTACCGGTTCGCCCTGCAGCGCCTCGGCGAAGAGGTAGGCGCTTGCGTGGCGATCGAAGACAACGTGGGAGGAGCACTCGCCGCGGCGGCGGCGGGCGTGACGTGCGTCGCCTTCCCGAACGTGAACACCGTCGGGAGCAGCTTCGACACGGCGGTGCAGCGGGTCGACCAACTGAACGCCGAGGAACTGCAGCAACTGCTCGTGGTCGCCTGAGCCGATCGATTCTCACTCGCAGCCCTACCATCCCGCCGCAACCACTTTTCGAGAAGCGGAGAACACCCCGTCGTGACCACCGAACCGCTTTCCTCCTTCACTGCCTCCGAGACCTCCTTCCATGTCGAGGCCTACGAGAAGATCGACTACTCACTGCTCTACGTCGACGGCGCCTTCGCGGCGGCGAACTCCGAGATCGCCGACAGCTATCGCCTCTGGAAGCGTTGTCTCATGGTCGTCGACGAAACGGTCCACGGCCTGTACGGCGAGCAGATGCAGGCCTACTTCGACCACCACCGCATCGCTCTCACTGTTTTCCCGGTCCAGATCCGCGAGACGGACAAGACCCTGCAGACGCTCGAACGCATCATCGATGCCTTCACCAATTTCGGTCTGGTGCGCAAAGAGCCCGTGCTGGTCGTCGGAGGCGGTCTGACGACCGACGTCGCCGGCCTGGCCTGCGCGATGTTCCGACGTTCCACCAACTACATCCGGGTACCCACCACCCTGATCGGCCTCATCGACGCCAGCGTGGCCATAAAGGTCGCGGTCAACCACGGCAAGGCCAAGAACCGCCTCGGCGCCTATCACGCCTCACAGAAGGTCATCCTCGACTTCTCGTTCCTCAAGACCTTGCCGCTCGACCAGGTGCGCAACGGCATGGCCGAGTTGATCAAGATCGCGGTCGTCGGCAACAACGCCATCTTCGAGTTGCTCGAGAAGTACGGCGAGGACCTGCTCCACACCCGCTTCGGCCACGTGGACGGGCCTCTCGGGCTGCGCGAGGTGGCGCACCGCGTCACCTACGACGCCATCGAGACCATGCTCCACCTCGAAGTCCCCAATCTCCAGGAACTCGACCTCGACCGCGTCATTGCCTTCGGGCACACGTGGAGCCCGACCCTGGAACTCACCCCGGATGTGCCGTACTTCCACGGACACGCCATCAACATCGACATGGCCTACTCCACCACGATGGCCGAGCAGCGCGGCTATATCTCCGCTACCGAGCGCGACCGGATCTTCTGGCTCATGAGCCGGATCGGGCTGGCCCTGGATTCGCCGCACCTCACGCCGGAACTGCTGCAGGGAGCGACGCAAGCCATCGTTGCGACTCGCGACGGGCAGGTGCGTGCGGCACTACCGCGCCCCGTCGGGAGCTGCTTCTTCGCCAACGACGTCACCGCCGACGAGCTCGACCGCACCTTGGCGGTGCATCGCGAGGTCAGCCACGAGTATCCGCGTGGTGGCGACGGCATCGAGATGTTCACGAAGCCGTCGATCAACCCGCGCGGCGCCGAGGTCTGATGCAGGCACCTGAGGCGAACCACGCCTCCCAGCCGCAGGGCCCGACGCCGACCCCGCCGCGCCCGGTGACACCGGCCGGCATCTTGGCCGCCTCGCTCGAGCGACTGGTCCGACGACTCGACGACGGTTTCGACCCCGGCTTTGCCGCCGAACTGCGGGCGGCGAGCGAGCTGGCCAGCGGACTTGACCCCTACCTCGTTCGTTGCACCACTCCGGAGTCCGCAGATCTGCGCAGTCTGGCCGAGCGCACGCACGCCGAGGACTGGCAGCGGTACGGCATCGACACCGGCCTCGTGCTGGAACAGGAGATGCTGTCTGGGCACGTCGAAGGCCGGCTGCTGCAGATGATCGTTCACGCGGTCCGGGCCCGGCGCGTTCTGGAGATCGGCATGTTCACCGGGTACTCCGCACTGGCCATGGCCGAAGCGCTTCCGGGCGACGGCTTGTTGGTGGCCTGTGAGATCGACGCCGACGTCGCCGCCTTCGCCACCCGATGCTTCGAGAAGTCGGCGAGCGGCAAGAAGATCGACGTGAGGGTCGGCCCGGCGATGGCGACTCTCGCTGACCTCGCGACCGCCGGTGAGCGGTTCGATCTGGTGTTCATCGATGCCGACAAGGCGGGCTACGGCGACTACCTGTCGACGGTGCTCGAGACTGACCTGCTCACACCGAACGGCCTCGTCTGCGTCGACAACACCCTCATGCAGGGCCAACCGTGGACGTCAACCGCACCCACTGCCAACGGGACCGCCATCGCGGCGTTCAACGACCGGGTGGCAGCCGACCCCCGGCTCGAACAGGTTCTCCTACCGCTGCGCGACGGCCTCACCCTCATACGCCGAGCACACGAAGCCTGACGTCCGCGCCATGTCCTGGACCCCGTTGGTGTCGAGGGTCACCGGGCTGTCACGACGGGACCTCGGTGCCGACGATGTCGACCACCTGCGAGCGCTGCTCGCGGAGCACGGTGTCGTCGTCCTCCCCGACCAGCACGTCGACGACGACACCTTCGTCGCCTTCCTGAGCCAGTTCGGCAACCTTGCCTTCACCGCCGGCGAGACACCGGTCGCAGAATTTCCCGACCTCAACGTCGTCAGCAACGTCGGACGCACGACGCCGCCCCGCAGCACCTTCCACGTCGACTCGAGCTACCTCGCCCGTCCGCCGGCGTACACGGCGTTGCGGGCGGTGAGTATTCCTGCCCGGGGTGGAGAGACCCTGTTCACCAACCAGTACCGCGCCTACGACACCCTCCCGACCGAGGTGGTCGCGACGCTGGCGGGTCGGATGGTCCGGCACGTGGTCACCGGTCTCGACCTCGGTCCTGACGACGAGACGGAGGCCGAGCACCCGGTCTTTCGTCCCCACCCACTGTCGAGTCGCACCTCGCTGTACCTGTCGTCGCCCCAGCGTTGCGTCGCAGTCAGCGGAATGCGCGACGACGAGGCCGCCGAGACGATCGCCTACCTCTTCGCCCACTCGACCCGTCCCGACAACACCTGCCGCCACCGCTGGGCGCCCGGAGACATCGTCATGTGGGACAACGGCTGCGTGCTGCACAAGGCCGACCACGACGGTGTCGTCGGCGATCGCGTCATGCACCGCGGGATGGTGGCGGGGTACAGGCCATGATCGGCGAACCGACCCTGCGTGGTCTGTGCACGGTCCCGAAGACCGTGGGGACCCTCGCCCTGTTGCTGGCGGCGCTGCCGTTCAATCTCGTGCTCACCGGCGCGGCGCTGCTCCGATCGGTTGTCATCACGTCGCGGGCGCCCACTGCAGCACCCGCGACGGTTCGGCCCAGAACGATCATGCTCAGCGGCGGAAAGATGACGAAGGCCTTGCTGCTGGCGCGGTCGTTCCACGCCGACGGGCACCGGGTGATCCTGATCGAGTCCGGCAAGTACTGGCTGACCGGGCACCGGTTCTCCCGGGCGGTCGATCGCTTCTACACCGTTCCCCTCCCACAATCACCGCGCTACACCGACGCACTGGTCGACATCGTGCGTCGTGAAGGCGTGGATGTGTACGTACCGGTCTGCAGCCCCGCATCCAGCCACTTCGATGCCCTGGCCAAGGCAGTGCTGTCGCAGTACTGCGAGGTCCTCCACGGTGATGTGGGGGTCATCGACGAGGTGGACGACAAGTTCGCGTTCGCCGAGATCTCCTCGTCTCTGGGCTTGCCCATCCCCGACACCCACCGGATCACCAACCCCCGCCAGGTCGACGAGTTCCCCTTCGCTGATCGTCGGCCGGTCGCCCCGCATGGGGCCAGCTACGTCCTGAAGAGCATCCCGTACGACCCCGTGCACCGGCTCGATCTCACCCTGCTGCCTCGCGAGACCAGCGAGGAGACTGCGACCTTCGCCCGATCCAAGCCGATCTCGGAGACGAATCCGTGGGTCCTGCAGGCCTTCGTGCGGGGTCAGGAGTACTGCACGCACGGCACGGCACGCGATGGCCACCTTCAGGTCTGGTGCTGTTGTGAATCCTCGGCATCGCAACTCAACTACGCCATGGTCGACAAGCCCCAGATCGAGTCGTGGGTCACCGAATTCGTCGGTGCCCTGCAACTCACCGGGCAGTTCTCGTTCGACTTCATCGAGACCGATGACGGACGCGTCTGGGCCATCGAATGCAACCCTCGTACCCACTCGGCCATCACGATGTTCTACGACCACCCCGACCTCGCCCGCGCCTACCTCGACACCGGTCGTCCGCTCATTCGACCAACGGCGTCCAGCAAACCGACCTACTGGCTCTACCACGAGGTGTGGCGGGCGCTACGCCACCCGAGCACGGCCAAGAACCGACTGGCGGTGATCCGCCGCGGCAAGGACGCCATCTTCGACTGGTCCGATCCGTTGCCCTTCCTCATGGTCCACCACGCGCAGATCCCGTGGCTGCTCACGATGAACCTGCTCCACCTCGGGGAGTGGAACAAGATCGACTTCAACATCGGCAAACTCGTCGAGCCGGATGGAGATTGACCGTGCCTCTGCGTGTCCTCCACCTGGTCGGCTCCGCGCTCAGCGAGTTCTACGCCGATCTCTCGCGCCTCTACGCCCAGGACTGCCTGGAGTCCACCGCCGACCCCTCTCGGTACGAATTCCACATCGCCTTCGTCACCCCCGACCGGCAGTGGCGCTTCCCCGATTCCCTCACCCCCGACTCGATCGCGTCGGCCCCGCCGATGTCACTCGCCGACGCGATCCTGCGACTCGAGGCGCTCCGCGTCGACGTGGCGCTACCGCAGATGTTCTGCCTTCCCGGTATGACCACCTTCCGCGCCCTGCTCGACCTGCTGGAGATCCCGTACGTCGGCAATCCCCCCGCCGTCATGGCGCTGGGCGCCCACAAGGCCACGACCCGAGTGGTCGTCGCTGCCGCGGGGGTGAACGTACCCGTAGGGGAACTGCTCCGACCGGGGGACCGGCCGCGCATCCCCCCTCCGGCAGTGGTCAAGCCGGTCGACACCGACAACTCCCTCGGTGTCAGCTTGGTTCGCCGCGTCGCCGACTATGACGTCGCCCTGAGGGCTGCTTTCGCCCGAGCGGACGAAGCCCTGGTGGAGGAGTATGTCGAACTCGGTCGGGAAGTCAGGTGTGGTGTCGTCGTCCAGAACGGGGAGCTGATCTGCCTCCCGCTCGAGGAGTACCGCATGGACAGCACGTCCAAGCCCATCCGGGATCACGAGGACAAGCTCGACCACGACACACACGGTGAGCTGTACCTCGTCGCCAAGGAAAGCATCAGATCCTGGATCGTCGACCCAGCCGATCCCATCACCGCGAGGGTGTGGGAGGCCGCCCGGCTGAGCCATGTCGCGCTGGGCTGCCGGCACTACAGCCTGTTCGACTTCCGGATCGACCCGGATGGTGAGCCGTGGTTCTTGGAGGCCGGGCTCTACTGCTCGTTCGCGAAGCAGAGCGTCATCCCCACGATGGCCCGCGCCGCGGGAATGCCGCTCGACCAGCTCCTGCAGGCGGCCATCGCGGAGGCGCTCGTACCCACACCTCCGAGCTCACCGGGCTTATCCCGGCAACACACCAGCCCTCAGTCGTAGTAGCCCGAGTGGATGTAGACGCAGGGCACGCCCTCGGCGTGGAACATGTCGACGTTGCGACGGTCGTCCTCGAAGGCGATGCGCAGGTCGAAGCCGAAGTCGCGCAGCTCGTGCACCGTGCGCTGCTTGTAACCCCGGCTCGACCCGTGGTCGTCCCAGTCGCGCATCACCAGCAGGTCCCAGCGCAGGTCGTAGCGCTTCAGCCAACCCACGGTCTGGGGCCGCACCCGGCCGGGCCGGGCGGTGAGCAGCACCACCCGCAGATCGGGGTCGAGCACGTCGAGGAGGCGGGCGACCTCGGAGATGAGCTCGTCCTCGCCGCAGGCCTCGAAGAACGCCTCCCAGTCACGGAAGGGGCGGTCGAGGTAGTGCTGGCGGGTCGAGGCGTCGGAGAGCACGCCGTCCATGTCGAACACCACGGCGGACCCGGGCTCCACCCGGCCATCACGCCACTGCCAGTTGTCGGGGTCGCGGTCGCTCACCCGACCAGCATGCCGCGCCGTCACCCGGCTGCGGTGCGGATGGCCTCGACCACGCCGGCATCGGCCAGCGTGGTGGTGTCACCCAGGTCGCGGCCCTCGGCCACGTCGCGCAACAGCCGGCGCATGATCTTGCCGCTACGGGTCTTGGGCAGGTCGGGCACCACGATCACCCGCTTGGGGCGCGCCGTGGGGCCGATCTTCACCGCCACGTGCTGGCGGATGTCCTCCACCAGCACGACGCTCTCGTCGAACGACCCCCGCAGGATCACGTAGGCCACGATGGCCTGACCGCTGATGACGTCGCTGGCCCCCACCACTGCCGCTTCGGCCACGGCCGGATGGTCGACCAGCGCGCTCTCCACCTCGGTGGTCGACACCCGGTGCCCCGACACGTTCATGACGTCGTCGACCCGGCCGAGGAGCCAGTGGTAGCCGTCGTCGTCGACCTTGCAGCCGTCACCGGCGAAGTAGCGGCCGGGGAAACGGCTCCAGTACGTCTCGACGTACCGGTCGCGGGCACCCCAGATGCCCCGCAGCATGCCCGGCCACGGACGGTCGATGGTGAGGTAGCCGCCACCCTTCTCCACGGGCTCCCCGTGGTCATCGACCACCGCCACGCTGATGCCGGGCAGCGGGAACGTGGCCGACCCCGGTTTGAGAGTGGTCACACCGGGCAGCGGGGCGATCATGTGACCACCGGTCTCGGTCTGCCACCACGTGTCGACGATCGGGCAGCGGCCGCCGCCGACGTGCTCGTGATACCACATCCACGCCTCGGGGTTGATGGGCTCCCCCACGCTGCCGAGCACCCGCAGGGTCGACAGCGCGTGGCCCTGCAGTTCCTGCTCGCCCCACTTCATGAACATGCGGATGGCGGTGGGGGCGGTGTAGAAGTGGGTGACGCCGTAGCGCTCGACGATCGACCAGAGCCGGTCCCGGCCCGGTGTGTCGGGGGTGCCCTCGTAGATCACCGATGTGGCGGCGTTGGCCAGGGGGCCGTACACGATGTAGCTGTGCCCGGTGACCCAACCGATGTCGGCGGCGCACCAGTAGACGTCGGTGTCGGGGCGTAGATCGAACACGTACCGGTGGGTGAACGTGGCCTGGGTGAGATAGCCGCCGGTGGTGTGCATGATGCCCTTGGGCTTGGCCGTGGTACCAGACGTGTAGAGCAGATAGAGCAGGTCCTCGCTGCCCATCGCCACCGGCTCGCACCTGGCGGCGGCGGCGGGCACCACGTCGTGCCACCAGTGGTCGCGACCGTCCACCATCTCGACGTCGGTGCCGGTTCGGCGCACGACCACCACGCCGGTGACCGTGGGGCACTGCTCGAGGGCCACGTCGACGTTGGGCTTCAGCGGCGAGGCTGTGCCCTTGCGGTAGCCGCCGTCGGCGGTGACCACGACCTTGCACCCGCCGTCGTTGACGCGGTCGATGATCGAGTCGGGCGAGAAGCCCCCGAAGATGACCGAGTGAGCAGCGCCTATGCGGGTGCAGGCCAGCATGGCCACCGGCAGCTCGGGCACCATCGGCAGGTAGATGGCCACGCGGTCACCCTTGGTCACCCCGAGGTCGCGCAGCACATTGGCGAAGCGCTGCACCTCGTCGAGGAGGGCGGCGTAGGTGATCGTGCGGGTGTCGCCGGGCTCACCCTCCCAGTGGTAGGCCACCCGCTCCCCCAGCCCGGTGGAGACGTGTCGATCGAGGCAGTTGACCGACACGTTGAGCTCGCCGCCCACGAACCAGCGGGCGTCGGGCAGGTCCCACTCGAGCACCGTGGTGAAGTCGGTCGACCAGGTGAGCAGCTCTCGGGCCTGCCGGGCCCAGAACGCCTCGAAATCGGCTTCGGCCTCGCGGTACAGGGAATCGTCGGCGACCAGAGCGGCGGCTCGGAACTCCGGAGGCGGCGGGAACGTGCGCTCCTCGAGGTAGTAGTCCTCGATCGTCGGATCGTTCATCGTGGTCCTCTCCTTCTTCGTCCCCGGGGCGACACTACCGAGCGCCACCCGGGGCCGCCGACAGCCGCGGGTCGGTCAACCCGACACGGTCCAGTCGAGCACGGCGAACCCGCCCAGGCCGTCGGGGTCGAGCAGGGCCTCGGCCTCGCCCACCCGGCTGCGGGCGTACACCGCCTCGAGATCGCCCCGGTGAGCCCGCTCGTTCCAGATCCGCCGACCTTCCTCGACCAGCGCCTCGATGCCGTGCCGGACCAGGAACTCGGCCTGGGTCGACGCGTGCGCCCCCGGGTGGGCGCGGTGGAGTTGATCGACGGCTACGTCGGCGGTGATGTCCTGCGAGCCGGGGTCGTCGAGAGGGTGGCTTCCCCGCTCGTGGCCCCTGAAGGTTCGTAGCCAACCCATGTCGGGGATGCCGTGGAGCTCGGCATCGGAGGCGGCGTAGTCGAACACCATGACGTGGCCCCGACGCAGCACAGCGGTGGCGGTCGCCACCCACGTCACCGCCTGCTGCTGGGAGGGCATCCACGCTCCCGCCGGCGCACCCGCAACCGTCGCATCGGGCGACGCCGTGGGCTCCCCCACCCTCGGCACCACCACCGGCACGAAACCACCGTCGTCGCTCACCCCCACCCGGTACTCCTCGATCAGGTCCGTCGACGATCGGCGCACGATGTCGAAGGGCAGATTGTCGAGAAGCTCGTTGGCCAGCACCACCCCGGTCACTGCCGCGTCGGGCCACGTCGGGGACGAGGCCACGACCGGGCCCGAGCCCGACCGCGAGCGGCCCATCAGTTCGGCCAGCGGGCCGGCACCGAGTTCACCCACCCACGTCGGCAGGTGCTCGCCGTGCCGGGCCCGCTGGGCGGCTGAACGTTCGATCAGCACGTGCACCAGCGCCGCAGAGCACTGCGGCGCGGCGCGGGCCACGGTGCGGGCCAGGGTGCCGGGCCCGGCGCCCCCCTCGAGCAGGACGAATGGGTCGGGGCGGCCCAGCTCGTGCCACCACCCGTCGAGGGCACGGGCCAGCACCGCTCCGAACAGAGGACCGACCTCCACGCTGGTGAGGAAGTCGCCCCGCCGGCCCGCGTGCCCGCCCGCAGCGTAGAAGCCGCCCGACGGGTCGTAGAGGGCAGCCTCCATGAAGGCCGAGAAGGACAGTGGCCCCTCATCGGCGACCCGCCGATGCAACCGTTCGGGAAGAGGCGGGACCGGGTGCGCCGCAGGCACCACGGGCTCAGCCGCCGAGGCCCAGCAGGGTGACGGATTCGGTGAAGCGGGTGAGCAGGGCGGGGAACACGCCGATGGCGATGGTGAAGACGGCGCTGATGACGACGGCGAAGCCCAACGAGGCCGGCACCTTGATGGGGGTGCGATCACTGTCGGGGGCTTCGTCCATCCACATGACCCGCATGAGGCGGCCGTAGTAGGCAAAGGCGATGACCGAGTTGACGGCCACGAACAACGCGAGTGAGTAGCCGGCAAAATTATTGGCGCTCACCAGGGAACTGAAGATCTCGAGCTTGCCGAACCACCCGGCCGCCGGCGGGACACCCGCCAGCGCGAGCAGGAACAGCGTCATCGCCACCGTGAGGCCGGGGGCGTAGGAGAAGAGACCGCCGAAGCTGGAGATCTCGGCTGAGCGGGTCTTGCGGGCCACGGTGATCACGACCGCGAACGCACCGAGGTTCATGCTGGCGTAGATGAGCAGGTAGATCACGATGGCCTGGAGCGACGCGACCCCAACGGCGCCGCTGACCCCGGCCACGGCGAGGGGGGCGAGGATGTACCCGGCCTGGGCGATGCCGGAGTAGGCCAGCACGCGCACCACGTTGGTCTGGCGCAGGGCCAGGAGGTTGCCCACGGTCATGGTGAGAACGGCCAGTACCCAGATGACCGGCCCGTAGACGTCCTCGCGGCCGTAGAAGCCGATGAACACGAGCTGCAGGAGCGCCACGAACCCGGCCGCCTTGGTGGCCACGGCGAAGAACGAGGTGATGGGGGTGGGCGAGCCCTCATAGGTGTCGGGCGCCCACGAGTGGAACGGCACCGCTGACACCTTGAAGGCGAAGCCGATGATCACGAACACGATGGCCAGGGTGATGATCGGTTGGGTGGTGGGCGACGCGTTGATCACCTCGCCGATGGCCGACAGGAGGGTGGAGCCGGTGAGCCCGTACAGCAGCGACATGCCGTACAGCAGGATCGCCGAGGCGAAGACGCCCATCAGGTAGTACTTCAGCCCGGCCTCGTTGCTCTTGGCGTCGCGCTTTCGCCAGGAGGCCAGCATGTAGGCGGGGATCGAGAGCATCTCGAGCGCCACGAACATGGTGACGAGGTCGCGGGCCGACGCCATGACGATCATGCCCAGCACCGACCCGAGGAGGAGTTGGTAGTACTCGCCCTCCCAATAGTCGCCCGCGGCGACGTAGTTGGTGGACAACAGGACGATCACGTAGGCCGAGAGCAGGAACAACGACTTGAGGATCAGAGCGAAGTCGTCGACGACGTAGGCCCCCCCGAACATCACTCGCTCACTGCCGTCCATGGCGAGGGTGACGATGGGGATGAAGGCGATCAAGAGGCCGATGCCGGCGATGGACGACGACGTCCAACGGGCGTCGTCGCCGGTGAAGGCGTCGACCAGCAGCACCACGCACAGGGTGATCACCACGATGATCTCGGGCGCGATGGCGTGCAGGTCGACGACTGGGGTCTCCCAGGCGAAGGTGGCCAACTGGGCGAGCACCGATCAGACCCCGAAGGCGCGCATGGTGAGGGTGATGGCCGGGTCGGTGACCTTGAAGATGAGGTTCGGGAACACACCGAGGACCACGATCAGCACCAGGATCGGGGTCCAGGCCAGCCACTCGGTGAAGTTCACGTCCTTGATGTTCGGATCGTCGGCGAACTCGGCCTTCGGGGTACCGAAGGCCACCCGCTGGTACATCCACAACAGGTACGACGCCGCCAGCACCGTGCCGAGGGCGGCGACGACCATGTACACCCGGAACAACGCCTCGCTGAGACCAGCGCCCGGGCTGTAGGCGGCGAGGATGGCCGGGAACTCCCCCCAGAACCCGGCCAGGCCGGGGAGTCCGAGGGAGGCCATCGTGGCCAGCCCGAGGATCCAGCCCATGTGCGGCGCCTGCTTCAGCAGACCGCCGAGGCGGGAGATGTCGAGGGTGTGGAAGCGCTCCTTGGCCGAACCGGCCACGAAGAAGAGCAGGCCGGTGATGAGGCCGTGGGCAACCATGCCGAAGACGGCGGCGTTGATGCCGATGTCGGTGAGCGTGGAGATGCCGAGCATCACGAAGCCCATGTGGGACACGGACGAGAACGCGATGAGTCTCTTCATGTCGCTCTGGGCCAGGCAGCAGAGAGCTCCGTAGATGATGCCGATCACGGCCAGGAGACCGATGAACGGCGCCCACCGCTGGGCGGCCTCGGGAAGGATCGGGAGGGCGATGCGAATGAAGCCGTAGGTGCCGAGCTTCAGCAGCACGGCCGCCAGGATCACCGAGCCGACGGTGGGGGCCTGGGTGTGGGCGTCGGGCAGCCAGCTGTGGAACGGGAAGATCGGCACCTTGATGCCGAAGCCCATGAACATCCCGCCGAAGATCCAGAGCGCGGCGCCGATGGAGATCCCCTGCGCCAACTCGGGCAGCAGGATCATGCTGAACGAGTGCATCATCTTGCCGTCGACCATGACCTGGTCGGACAGGAAGTACAGCGCCAGGAAGCTGACGATCATCAGCGCTGACCCGAACAGCGTGAACAGGAAGAACTTCATCGAGGCGTACTGACGCTTCTCGCCGCCCCACACGCCGATCATGAAGTACATCGGGAGCAGCACGACCTCGAAGAAGACGAAGAACAGAATGAGGTCCTGGGCCACGAACGTGCCGATCATCCCGGTCTCGAGGATGAGGATGAGGATGAGGAAGGCCTTGGGGTTCTTCGGCTCGGGGAAGTGGTTCCACGAGTAGACGATGCAGAGCGGCACCACCAGCATGGTGAGAGCGATCATCGGCAGCGAGATGCCATCCATCCCGACGATGTAGCGGCTGTTGATGACCGGGATCCACTGCTTGTCGACCAGGAACTGCAGGCCGCCCGCCGAGTAGTCGAACCCGGCGAACAGGGCGATCCCCACCCCGGCCACCGCCAGGCTGGTCACGAGGGCGATCACTTTGTGCAGAGATTCGTTGGCCTTGGGTACCACGGCCATGACGGCGGCCCCGACCAGCGGCAGGAACACCGCCAGGCTCAGGCCCCAATCGTTCAAGAAGTCGTTCATCGGTTTGAAGTTTCCCTGCTTATCGGAGGACGAAGACGAACACGCCGGCCAGGACGGTGGCACCGGCGAAAAGGAGGGCGCCGTACTGCTGGACCCGGCCGGTCTGGAATCGGCGGAGGAACTGGCCGGAGTCTTGCGACACCGTGCCCGAACCGTCGACGAGGCCGTCGATGACGAACTGGTCGATGCCGCGATACACCACCCCGGAGAGCCGGCGGAACATCGAGGCTGTTCCGTTGACGATGCCGTCGAGCACGTGCTGGTTGAACCAGTCGGACCCCCGGGCGAGCGGACCCTTCACGGAACCGGCGATGACGTCGGTGTAGAGGTGGTCGAGGTAGTACTTGTTCTCGAGGAACGTGTACCCGCCGTGGGCCAGGCGATTGCGGCTGGTGAGCCCGCGGGGACCGAGGTTCCGGGCGTAGTAGGCGTAGGCCACGAACAGGCCGGCGATGCCGAGGATGGTCGACAGCACGGCGATCCAGGGGGTGAACGACGCGTGGGAGATGGGCGGGAACGCGAACGTGGGCTCCACGTAGTGCTCGAAGCGGATCGTGGCCGACTCGGGGAGCTTCAGGCCGAAGAACGACTTCGGGAAGTTGAGGAAGCCGATCACGCACGCCAGCGCGGCCAGGACCACGAGAGGACCGGTCATGACCCGGGGGGACTCGTGAGGGGTGCCATGACCCCGGTACTCACCCCGGAAGGTCATCCAGTAGGCCCGGCCCATGTAGGCGGCGGTCATGAAGGCCGTGATCAGGCCCATGATCAGCATGAGGGTGTAAGCGCTCTCCTGGCCGGCGTTGGCGCCGGCCAGGATCTCGTCCTTCGACCAGAAACCGGCGAAGGGGAAGATACCGACGAGGGCCAGGGTGGCGATCACGAACGTGGCATGGGTGGTCTTCATGTACTTGCGCAGGCCACCCATCTGGCGCATGTCGAACGTGTGGTGGGCGGCATGGCTCACCGAACCGGCCCCGAGGAACAGGCAGGCCTTGAAGATGGCGTGGGTGAAGAGGTGGAACACACCGGCGGTCCACGCCCCCACCCCGAGGGCCATCACCATGTAGCCGAGCTGGGAGATGGTTGAGTAGGCCAGTACCTTCTTGATGTCGAACTGGACGAAGGCCAGCGCCCCGCCGATGATCGTGGTCACACCGCCGATGAGCGCCACGTAGTGCATCGAGCTCGAGCCGATGGCCAGACCGGTCCAGAACGCCGGGAAGAGCCGGGCGATGAGGTAGACGCCGGCCACGACCATGGTGGCGGCGTGGATGAGGGCCGACACGGGGGTGGGACCGGCCATGGCGTCGGGCAACCAGGTGTGCAGCGGGAACTGACCCGACTTCGAGGTGACGCCAGCGAACAGGCAGAGACAGCCCACCAGCAACAGCGTGGTGTTGGCCCCCGGCGACAGCGCGTACTCGTTGAGGTGGAGGATGCCGAAGCTGGGCCTTTCGCCGAACCCGCTGGCGGCGAAGAAGGTGATGATGACGCCGAGGATGAGGCCGACGTCACCGACGCGATTGGTGAGGAAGGCCTTGAGGGCGGCGTCGCTGTTCTTCTTCTCCTCCCACCAGTGCCCGATGAGCGCGAACGAGCACAGACCCACCAGCTCCCATCCGACCAGCATCTGGAGGGTGTTCGAACTGACGACGTAGAAGAGCATGGACGCCGTGAACAGCGAGAGGAAGGCGTAGTAGTGCGTGTAGCGCACGTCGCCGCGGAGATACTCGGTCGAGTAGATGTGCACCAGCAGCGAGATGAGGGTGACGGTGACGAGCATCATCGCCGTGAGCCCGTCGACCAGGGTGCCGGCGTCGAACTCGATGGAACCCCACGTGAACCAGGGCACCGAGGTGACCACGGGCGCCACCGACTCGGACTCTGCACCCTGGGCCGGGCTGGCGGCCTGCTCGGTGCCGGCCGATGCGGTCTCACCTGATCCCGGGCCAGGGGCCGCCGTGACCGCCACCATCGCCTCGCCCTCGGCGCCGGTGGGTTGCACCTCGGTCGTGGCCTCGCCGGGGACCTCGGGCGGGTGGTTGACCCGGTCGACCCATTGGCCGGCCACGACCAGCGACAAGAGGAAGCAGATGGCCACGAAGGTGATGCCGATGCCCGAGGTGGCTCTGGTGCCGAGGCGCTTGCCGAAGAAGAGGATCGTGGCGAACGACACCACCATCAGGGCGGGGATGACCCAGACCTTGTCGAGGAGATAGGGGATCACGGCGACGTCAGCCCTTCATCAGATCGAGCTCGGAGACGTCGATGCTCTGGCGATTGCGGTAGATCATCAAGACGATGGCCAGACCCACACTCACCTCGGCGGCAGCGATGGCGATCACGAAGAGGGCGAACACCTGGCCGCTCATGTTGGCGATGTCGCCGGCGTGCCACATGGCGCCGAAGGCCACGAGGTTGATGTTGACGGCGTTGAGCATGATCTCGACGGACATGAGGATCATGACGCCGTTGCGCCGGGCGAGGACGCCGTACACGCCGATGCAGAAGAGGATCGCACCGAGGAAGAGGAACTGATTGACGTACATGGTCAGTCCCGCCTGACGAGCACGATGGCCCCGATGAGGGCGACGAGCAGGAGAACGGAGATCACCCAGAAGGGGATCAGGAAGGTCGAGAAGATCGAGTCGCTCACCTGGGCGGTGCGCTGCACGGCGATCGGACCGAACTCCTGGTCCTTCCAGCCGTCCCACAGGGCGTAGCCGAGCACACCGAGCAAACCGACCCCGATGACCCCGGCGGTGATCTTGGCCGGGCGAGGGTTGTCGAGCCCGCCGTCGAGACCGGTGCCGGCCCGGGTGAGCATGATCCCGAACAGGAACAGCACGACGATGGCCCCGATGTACACGAGGACCTGGGTGACGGCCACGAACTCGGCGGCGAGGAGGATGTACTGGGCGGCCATCCCGGAGAGCACCAGCACCAGCCACAGTGCCGCGTGCACCAGGTTGGTGCACGTGACTACACGGATGGCGCCGAACACCATCAGCGCGGCGATGACGTAGAACGCGATGTTCTGGGCGACGAGGAGGGCCAGCATCTGCTATCGAGGAACCTTCTTGGCCTTGGCCTCGGAGCCCGTCTCGTAGGCGGGGAAGTCCGGCACGGTCTCCATCCACTGCCCGAGCCGGGTCTTGTCGTGCAGGAGGTCGGCGATGCGCACCTCGGAGTACTCGTACTCGGGGCTCCAGAAGAGGGCGTCGAACGGGCAGACCTCGACACAGATCCCGCAGTACATGCACAACGAGAAGTCGATGTCGAAGCGGTCGAGCTCGTTCTTCTGGCGCGGCTTGCCCCCTTCACGACGGGGCGGGGCGAGGTACTTGTGGGCCTCGATGAAGATGCACCAGTCCGGGCACTCGCGGGCGCAGAGCATGCACGAGGTGCAGTTGTCCTCCTTGAGGGTGATGACGCCGCGCGCCCGCGGCGTCGGCTCCTCCTTCTCGTGGGGGTACTGAACGGTCTGGGGACCGTCCTTGAGGGTCTTGACCATCGTGCCGAACGTCACGCCGAGACCCTTGATGAGACCAGGAACCTGAGGCATCAGAACATCACTTTCAAAACTCCGGTGACCAGGATGTTGACGAGCGCGAGCGGGATGAGGAACTTCCAGGCGAACCTCTGGAGCTGGTCCTCACGGAAACGGGGGTAGGTGAACCGCACCCAGAAGATGAGGAACGCCACGAGCATCACCTTGGCGAAGAGCACGATCGGCCCCAGCACCCAGTACAGGTCGCTCGACGTGTCGAGCCAGGGCACCGCCCAGCCCCCGAGGAACAGCACCGCGGCGATGGCGGCGAAGGCGAAGGCGGTGGCGAACTCGGCGAGGAAGAACAACAGGAACCGAAAGCCCGAGTACTCGACCTGGTAACCGCTGACGATCTCGGACTCGGCCACGGGCATGTCGAACGGGGGTTGGGTGAGCTCGGCCTGGACGGCGGCGATGAAGATCACGAAGGCCACGAACTGGGTGAGGATGTAGGGGTTCCCGATGCCGCTCCACCCGAAGATCTCGCCGCCGTTCTGGGCGAGCACGATGCCGTTCATGCTCAGGGTGCCGGCCTGGATGACCACCCCGATGACGGCGAGCACCATCGGCAACTCGTAGGCGATGAGCTGGCCGGCCGCCCGCAGGCCTCCGAGCAGGGAGTACTTGTTCGACGACGACCAGCCGGCCATGAGCACGCCGATGACCGACAGGGAGGCGACGGCCAGGACGAAGAAAATGCCCACGTCGAGGTCCTCGACGACGACGTTGTTCGACGCGGGAATGGCCACGTAGAGCAACAACGTGGAGACCAGCACCACCACGGGCGCGGCCTTGAACACGAACCGGTCGGCGCCGTCGGGGACGAGGTCCTCCTTCTGGAGGAACTTCGCCCCGTCGGCCAGCAACTGGAGCGAGCCGCGGGGTCCGGCTTCCTGGGGGCCCATGCGGCTCTGCATCCAGCTCATGACCTTGAACAGGAACACCATGCCGAGAATGAGCGCCGTGGTGGGTACCACGACGAGGATCACCAGCACCTTGATCGAAGTGGAGAGCCAGTACGGAGGATCGAAGGCGGCGAGGATCGAGATCATCGGTCGATGTCACCGAGGATGAAGTAGAGGCTGCCGAGGATGGCGACGAGATCGGGCACGTAGACGCCCTTGGCCACCCACGGGACGATCGAGATGTTGTTGAACGACGGCGTGCGGATCTTGACCCGGAACGGCACCAGGTCGCCCTTGGAGACGACGTAGTAGCCCATCGCACCCAGCGGGTTCTCGGTCTCGACGTAGGCCTCGCCCGCGGGGACCTTGATGATGCGCGGCACCTTGGCCATCACCGGGCCGGCCGGGATGGAGTCGAGGAGCTGGTCGACGATGAGGGTTGCCTCACGGGTCTCCTGCAGCCGCACCCACGTGCGCGCGAAGCAGTCGCCGTCGGGATGGGTCCAGACCTTCCAGTCGACCTTGTCGTAGACCAGCCCCGGCGGGCATGCGTCACGGCGCAGATCCCAGTCGACGCCGGAACCTCGGAGGTTGGCGCCCGAAAGACCGTAGGAGAGGGCGACGTCGGCGGGGATCACGCCGATGCCCCGGGTGCGGGCCTGGAAGATCTCGTTGCCCACCATGAGGGTCTGGGTCTCGTCGCAGAGATCACGGAGCTTGACCATGGCGCGCTTCGTGTCGGCGATCCATCCCTTGGGCAGGTCGTCCTTCAAGCCACCGATGCGATCGAAGTTGGGGTGGAAGCGTCCCCCGGTGGCCGACTCGATCTGGTTGAGCACGTGCTCGCGGTCACGGAAGGCGTAGAAGCCCATGGTGAGCGCACCGAGTTGCAGGCCGAAGTCGCCGAGGAACAGCGAGATGTTGGCGATGCGGGCCAGCTCGAAGAGGATGGTGCGGATGTGTTGGGCTCGCGGGGGCGCCTCGACGTCCATCAGCTTCTCGGCGGCGAGGATGAACGGCACCTCGTTGGCGAAGCTGCCCAACCAGTCGATGCGGTTGACGAGGGCGGTGATCTGGGGATAGGTGCGGACCTCGGTGAGCTTTTCGTAGCCGCGGTGCATGTACCCCGGGATCGGCTCGGCCGAGATGATCTGCTCGCCGTCGAGCTTGGCCACGATGCGCAGCGTGCCGTGGGTGGCCGGGTGCTGCGGTCCGAGGTTCAGGGTCATCCCCTCGGTCTCGAGGTCGATGTTGACCCGAGCGTCGGCGGCGCGGGCCGCGATGTAGGCCATCTGGTCGCGCTCGCTGAGGTCGGTCACTCGCCGTCCCCTTCCTCGTTGTCGTCGCGACCGGGCATGGGCTCCACGTCGACGATGCCGGGCCAGGGGCGAACCCTCCGGCTGAGCAGCGGGAAGTCCTTGCGCAACGGGTGGCCCTGGAAGTCGGCGGGCAGGTAGAGCTTCACGAGGTTCGGATGCCCGGTGAACTCCACCCCGAACATCTCGAAGCACTCCCGCTCGTGCCAGTTGGCCCCGCGGAAGTGCGGCGTCCAACTGCCGACCCGGAGGTCGTCGTCGGGCAGGTCGGTCTTGAGGTGGACGCCCAGGGCATCGGGGATCGAGTAGAGCCGACCGATGACCTGAAAGCGGGTGTCGCCGCCGGCGTAGCCCTGTTCGACAGGACCCGGAACCTTGGGCTCGGCCCCGCTGACCACGAGGTCCTCCTGGGCATCCATGTCGCGCCCGTAGGGTGAAGGGAGCCAATCTATGGCGGACAGGTAGTCGAAGAACGTGAATCCCATGTCCTTCAGGGTGGCGGCCGCGGTGGGCCACGCCTCACGGTCGACGCGCACCCACAGGTCGTCGAGAGGACGGATGTGCGAGCCGACCACGGCGTCGCCGAGGGCTTCGACCAGTGACGCCAGTAGCGCCTCGCGCCGCTCATCGACGACCGGGACCTCGGCGGCCTCGACGGCGTCGGGCTCGACGGTGGTGTCAGCCGACGACAATGGGATCACCCTTCCAGCGGGCGCTCATGTCCTCGTTGGCGATGCGTTCCTGGAGCAACACGATGCCCTCGAGGAGCGCTTCGGGACGGGGCGGGCAACCGGGGACGTAGACGTCGACGGGGATGATCTGGTCGACGCCCTTGGTGACCGAGTAGCTGTCCCAGTAGGGACCGCCGCAGTTGGCGCACGAACCCATGGAGATCACGTACTTCGGATCGGGCATCTGCTCGTAGAGGCGCAGGACCGCCGGAGCGAGCTTGTCGGTGACCGTGCCGGCGATGACCACGAGGTCGGCCTGGCGGGGAGTGGCCGGGAACGGGATGACGCCGAGGCGCATCACGTCGTAGCGGGGGGAGGCGAAGGCCGCTCCCATCTCGATGGCGCAGCACGCCAGTCCCCACTGGTAGGCCCAGATCGAGTACTTGCGACTCAGGTTCAACAGCTTGGACACCGACTTCGGCATCCGGCCGCTCTCGACTAGGCCCACTGGATCACCTTCTTTCGATAGGCATGCAGGAGGCCGAGGCCGAGGATCACGATGACCGCGCCCATGGCGACGATGCCGAACCAGCCGTAGAGCTCGACCCGCGTGGCCCACGGGAAGATGAAGACCGCCTCGACGCCGAACACGACGAACATGAGCGCCAGGATGTAGTAGCGGACCTGGCTCTGCGACCACCCCGATCCGACGGGATCGACCCCGGACTCGTAGGTGAGGTACTTCTGCTTCTGAGGGCGCGTCGGCCGTAGCACGCCACCGAGGGCCAGGAGCCCCAGGGCCAGCCCGACCGCGACACCGGCAAAGATGGCGACGGTCAGGTACTGCCGCAGGAATTCCGAGTACTCAGGCATCGGCCGCCGAGCCTAGTGAGTGGCTGCACATGGCAGGAAATTCCTCTTTCCGGGGGGACGACAAGGGATTTTCGGGCGGACTCGAGAGGCGGGCGAGGGCCTCGGTGGCCCCGTTCTCGGGAGAGAGTCGATGTGGTCGGACCCGTACCGGGAAACGTCAGGGAGTGGTGGGAATCGCCGGTGCCGCAACCGCCGGCTCGGCTGATCGGACGAGCGCCGGTTGGCCCTCGCGGGCCGGGGCCACGAGAGCGTCGGGGAACAACCCGTACCCGATGGTGACGACCAGGCAGATGCCGATGACCAGTCCGGCGCCGGCCGGGACGGCGATGCGGTCGGTTCGCTTCGGGACCGGGCCGTCGTTCCCGTCGTCGCCCCCGGCCATGAACACCATCACCACGAGGCGCAGGTACAAGAAGGCGGCAATGACCGCGGACACCATGGCGATGACGGCCAACGGGATGGCGCTGGCGTTCACCGCCGCGATGACGGCGTAGAACTTGGCGAAGAAGCCGGCGGTGAAGGGGATTCCGGCCTGGGCGAAGAGGAACACCGTCAACGCCGCCGCCAGCGCCGGACTGGTACGGGCCAGGCCCCGGTAGTCGCGGAGCGCGTGCCGATTGTCGCCGGTGCGCCCGACGAGGGTGACGATGGTGAAGGTGCCCACCACCATGAAGGTGTAGGTGGCCAGGTAGAAGAGCACCGCCGCGTTGCCCTCGGCCGAGGCGGCCTCGACCGCCATCAAGATGAAGCCGGCGTGACTGATCGATGAGAACGCCAGCATCCGCTTCACGTCGCTCTGCACGATGGCCAGCGCGGCACCGACCACCATCGACAAGATGGCGAGCGCGTACACGATCGGTCTCCAGGTCGACCCGTAGTTGTCGAAGGTGAGCACGAAAATTCTCACGATGCCGGCGAACGCGGCGATCTTCACGCCCGAAGCCATGAAGGCCACCACGGGCGTGGGGGCCCCGTCGTACACGTCGGGGCTCCACGCGTGGAACGGCACCGCCGAGACCTTGAAGGCCAGGCCCACCAGCATGAAAGCCAGGCCGAGCAGCAGCAGACCGTTCTGCACCGGCACCACCTCGGACATGAAGTCCTTGATGGCGACCAGGTTCGTCGACCCGGTGGCGCCATAGATCATGGCGATGCCGTACAGGAAGAACGAGGACGAGAACGAGCCGAGCACGAAGTACTTGAGGCCGGCCTCCTGGCTCTGGGCCCGCTTCAGGTGCATCGCCGCCAACACGTAGACGGCGATGGAGAGCGTCTCGAGGCCGAGGAACACCATGATGAGGTCGTTGGCGGTGGCCATCATCACGCCACCGGCCGCCGACAGCATCATGAGGACGTAGAGCGAGGGCCCGTCGAGGCCTTCCCGGCGCAGATAGCCGTCGGCCACCAACGCGGTGAGAGCCACGGCCAGGCAGATGGTGATCACCAGGAAAACGCTGAAGCCGTCGATGCCGACCATGTTGCCGACGGTGCTGAACGGGCCGAAGCTCTCGGGAGTGTTGTCCCACCACAGGACGGTCTCCCATCCCTGCACCCGCGCCCACAGGGGAATGGCGCTGATGGCCGCGGCGCTGGCGACGGTGACGGTCCAGATCGCGTAGAACGAGGTCGGCGCCCGCTTGCGCAGCAGCGAGGACACGGTGAGCAGGAGCAGGGCTCCCGCCCCGAGGATGATGAGTGGCAGCAGCCCCCACCAGTCGACGGCGGGGCCGGTCACCTGGGCGACGGCCTCGCTCACCTCTCCCGAGACGGGTGCCGGCGCGATGAGCTGTCCTCCGGATTGGGCGAACACCGAGGTGAGGAGGTTCATCGACCGACCTCCGTCGCGACGGCGGGCTCCTTCGCTTCGCCGTCGCGCGCCTCACGGGCCTTCTCGGCGGCGGCGTCGATGGCCGAGCGGTCGAGCTCGCGGCCGTCCTGCGTGACCGGTTGGTCGTAACGCTCGACCTGGAGCTCGACGCGGTTCACCACCCGCTGCACCGACGGCTCGATGCGGTCGAGAACCGGCTTCGGGTAGACGCCGAGGAAGACGATCAAGATGACCAGTGGGACCATGACCAACCGCTCGGAGAGCTTGAGATCGGGGAACGTGGCGTTCTCCTCGTCGGGCTCGCCGTTGAACACCCGTTGGTAGGCCCACAGCAGGTAGAGGGCGGCGATGATCACGCCCGAGGTCGCGACGACGGCCCACCAGCGGTTGGAGACGAACGTACCGAGCAGCACGAGGAACTCGCCGACGAAACCGTTGAGGCCGGGCAGACCGATCGAAGAGAGCATCACCAGGGTGAAGAGTCCGGCGAACACAGGAGCCACCTTGGCGATGCCCTTCAGGCTGGAGATCTCGTAGGTGTGGCGACGCTGGTACAAGAAGCCGAGCAGGATGAACAGCGCGCCCGTGCTGATGCCGTGGTTGATCATGACCAGCACCGAGCCCTCGATGCCTTCGACGTTCAGGGCGAAGATGCCCATGAGCGCGAAGCCCATGTGCGCGAGCGACGAGTACGCGACCAGTCGCTTCAGGTTCTTCTGCATGGCCGCGACGATGCCGCCGTAGATGATGCCGATGGTGGCGATGGTGAGCATGACGGGGGCGAACCACACCGCCGCCTCGGGAAAGAGCTCCAGGCCGAAGCGCAGGAAGCCGTAGGTGCCGAGCTTCAACAGGATGCCGGCCAGATCGATCGACCCGGCGGTGGGCGCCTCGGTGTGGGCGTCGGGGAGCCAGGTGTGGAACGGGAAGGCCGGCACCTTCACGGCGAAGGCGATGGCCATGCCGAGGAACAACCAGCGCCCGGCGCTCTGGCTCAGCGAGTCGCTGGCGATGATCTTGGTGAAGTCGAACGAGATGGCCCCACCGTCGCCAGCCTTGGCCAGCACGGCGAGGGAGACGATCGCCACCAGCATGAACGCCGATCCCAGCATGGTGTAGAGGAGGAACTTGGTGGCGGCATAGACCCGGCGACCGTGACCCCACTTGCCGATGAGCATGTAGAGCGGCACCAGGGTGATCTCGAACATCAAGAAGAACAGGAAGAGATCGAGGGCCATGAACGCGCCCATGCACCCGGCCATGAGAAGGGTGAGCCAGGCGTAGTACCCCTTGGGATCGTTGTCGGGCTTGGCTGCGAACAACGCGATCGGGAACAGGAACCCGGTGAGCACGACGAGGAACAGCGAGATCCCGTCGACGCCCAGGAAGAACTTGATGTCGAGCGACTCGACCCAGGTCTGCGAAACGACGAACTGGTAGCCGGGATCGCCCGTCTCGAACTGCACCAGCATCCACACCGCGAACACGAACGTGAGCAGACCCGTGACGATGGCCACCTGGCGGTGCAGCTCGGGACGGGAGCGGGGGATGAGCGCGATGATGATGGCCCCCAGCACGGGCACGAAGATCAACGCCGGGAGGATGGGGAACCCTGCGGACTCGGCCGCCAGGACTGATACGGCCACTAGAAGGTCACCTGGGTGAGGACGAAGGCCACGATGAGCACGGCACCGATCGCGATCATGAGGGCGTAGGCGCGGACATAGCCGCTCTGGACGTGGCGGAGGCGGGCCGCGCCCCCGCGGGTGGCCCGGCCGACGCCGTTGACGGCACCGTCGATCACGACCCGGTCGAAGAGGGAGGCGAGCTCGAACAGCTTGCGCCCCGGACCCCCGGCGAAAGCGGCGATGGAACTGTCGATGTGCCAGCCGTGAGCGAAGAACGGCAGCTCGATGCGCTTCGGGTCGAGCTTGTGTCGCAGGTACACGAAGTAGGCGAGGGTGATGCCGAGGAGGGCCATGGTCGTGCTGATGGCGAGCTCGGCCAACAGCTTGGCCGTGCTGAGCTCGAACACCGTCTCGTTGGCCCCAGTGACCGGCTCGAGCCAGTTGGTCAGGAACTCGAGCGACGGCGAGAACGGCAGGTTGATGAAGCCCATGAACGCCGCGCCGATGGCCAGCACGACGAGCGGCACGGTCATGGGCCATGGAGACTCGTGCGGAGCGCCCCCGTGGTGGTCGTCGTGATGGGTGTCGGTGAGCACGGCCACGGCCGAAGGCTCGGGCTCGGCCCCATCGGCGACCTCGGTGTCGTCGGCCCCGACCATGTGGGCCTCCTTCGCCGCGATCTCAGCGTCGATGGAGGCCCCCCACCGGGCGTCGCCGTAGAAGGTCATGAACACCAGACGGAAGATGTAGAACGCCGTGAGCCCGGCCGTGAACAACCCGACCACGTAGAGCGCAGGGTTGTCGTGGAGCGCGAACGACAGGATCTCGTCCTTCGACCAGAAGCCCGAGAACGGCGGGACGCCGGAGATGGCGAGCGCGCCCACGAGGAACGTGCCGGCGGTGATGGGCATCACCTTGCGCAGCGCGCCCATGCGGCGCATGTCCTGCTCGTCGTGCATGCCGTGGATCACCGATCCGGCCCCGAGGAACATGAGCGCCTTGAAGAAGGCGTGGGTGATCATGTGGAAGATCGCGGCGGCGTAGGCCCCCGTTCCCACCGCCAGGAACATGTAGCCGAGCTGACTGATGGTGGAGTAGGCCAGGACCTTCTTGATGTCGGTCTGGGCGATGGCGATGGTGGCGGCGAAGAGGGCGGTGAGCACGCCGAGCCAGGCGATGAGCTGGGGCAGCCAGTCGGCGGACGCGGCGAGGACCGGGTTGACGCGGACCAGGAGGTAGACGCC
>JBDNHK010000003.1:0-4383 GCA_041688815.1 Acidimicrobiales bacterium
AGGCTCGGCACGATGGCCAGAAACCTGCTCTCCGACGTGGCCATCGAAGCACCGTACCTGGACGCCCCGACCGGCCGAGAACTCATCGACGCACGAGCCATCCCAGCAGGGCCCGATCTGATGTCGTTCGCCGACGCCTGGCTGTGCGGCGACGAACCAGCATCGCCGGCAGCAACCGGACGAAGCCGGCGAACGACCCGATCCGCCGACGGACCACCGTCACGTTGGGGCGTCGGAACCGCAGCATCGGCCGCAGGACGTCGCGTCGGGCGTAGGACGCGGTGATCAAGACGAACCGCCAGGCCTGGTGGCGGACCATGGAGGCTGGCGCGTTCTTGGCCAGCATCAGGAGGCGGTTGCGCTCCACGTGGTAGGCGAAGACCGCCGAGCCCTCGGTGGAGGTGGCGGCGTGCACGTGGCGGGCGACGGAGGCGGGGGCGGTGCGGTACCGCCAACCACGGAGACGACCTCGCCACGAAAGATCGGTGTCCTCGTAGTAGAGGAAGAAGTCCTCGTCGAACAGCCCGACGTCGGTGAGGTACTCGGGACGAAACAACACGCTGCCGCCACACCATGCGAACACCTCGACGGGTTCGTCGTACTGCCCGCGATCCCGTTCCCGCCAGCCCCGGTCGGCACCGGCACCGTCGGCGAAGACGACCGAGCCCACGTTGTTGAGCACGTCATGGGGCTCACCAGCCACGGTGAGCCCGATCGGCACGGCTCGACGGTCGACGTCGACGAGAGAGACGCCCCTACCCGAATCGATACGGACCTCCTTGCGACGTTCGGCCTGCAACACGAGCGTGACCGGTAACGGCATCTCGATCTCGTCGACCGGCACACGGAGAACTGCCTCGGCAGAGGTCCATTCGAACGGACCGTCACGGTCGACCTCCGGTCCCCAACCCCCATCAGCGAAGTGCGCCGAGGCCCATACCGACCGGCCGCCGATGAGCACGTCGCGCACCATCACTCCGAGGGTCCGGTCGTCGCCTCTCCCGGGGACGAACGTCGGTGCCGTGAGACGGACCTCCACGAAGCGAGGCTCGAGAACCAACTTCGACGACACGGCACCGAGCGACCTGTCCTCGTCGAGGGCGTCGACGAGCGGAGCCAACCAACCGGGCTCCACGAACGCATCGTTGTTGATGAGACCGACGTAGCGGACATCATCGAGGTCACGAAGGGCGATGTTGTTCGCCGGGAAACCGGTGTTGGTCGCGTTGCGCCGCACCTCGACTTCGGGGTGGAGCCGTTCGATCTCCTCGACGCTGCCGTCGGTGGAGGCGTTGTCGATGACCACCACCTGGAGCTCGTCCGCGGGCCAGTCGAGTCGCCGCAGGTGATCGAGGCACCGCAGCGTCAGCTCACCACCGTTCCAGTTGAGTACCACGATCCGAACCGGGCGCGGGTCGACACGGTGATCGCCCGCCGGGCCGTTCCCGCCGCGACGAGCTCCGGCCGACACAACTCAGCCCTCGAGGAGACGCGAGACCAACCGGCCGAGCGGCACCCGGAAGTCGTCGAGCCGTTCGAGGCCCGAGAGTCGGAGCGCGGCGTTGTCGAGCACCGAGTTGGCCGGCCGGGGTGCCGGTCGGGGCGGCTGGAGGTCGGCCGTGGCGACCGGATGGACGCGCTCGGGATCGAGCCCGGCGGCGACGAGAACATCTCGGGCGAACTCGTACCAGCTCACTGCGCCCTGGTTGGTGACGTGGAACAGGCCGGGTCGCCGGTCGACGACCAGACGTCGGATCATGCCGGCCAGGTCGTCGGCGAAGGTGGGGTGACCCCGCTGGTCGTCGACGAAGCTCAGCGTCTCGTGCTCCCCGGCCAGGCGGAGGATGGTCTTCACCATGTTGGAGCCATGGAAGCCACAGACCCACGAGGTGCGCACGATGGTCGAGCCCGGATCGAGCTCCCGCTCCCCTGCCCGCTTCGAGGCTCCGTACACCGAAGCCGGCGCCGGGGGGTCGAACTCGTCGTAGGGGCCGGCCTTGGTGCCGTCGAACACGTAGTCGGTGGAGACGTAGAACACCGGAGCCCCGACGCGACGGGCCCCGTCGGCCACGTGGCGGGTACCCAGCGCGTTCACGCGGAAGGCCCGGTCCGGGTCGCTCTCGCAGGCGTCCACCGCCGTCCAGGCGGCCGGGTGCACCACCGCATCGGGACGGGTCGACGTGATGGCACCGAGCACCGAGTCACGATCGGCCACGTCGACGGTGCGGTGGTCGACGGCGATGACCTCGTGGTGGCCGCCCAGGGTGAAGGCGTCGACCAGCTCGCGTCCTACCTGGCCTCCGGCGCCGGTGATCAGGACCCGCACTACTGCCCCTTCAAGGGTTCCCACCAGGCCCGATGGCCGCGGTACCACTCCACCGTGGCGGCCAGCGCCTCGTCGAGGCTGCGGGCCGGCGCCCAACCAAGGGCCCGGGCCTTGCCGCAGTCCACGGAGTAGCGCCGGTCGTGACCGAGGCGGTCGGCGACGTACTCGATCATCTCGTCGCCCGCTCCGCACATCGAGAGCACCTTCTCGGTCAGTGCCCGGTTGGTGATCTCGTTGCCGCCGCCGATGTTGTACACCTCACCGATCTCCCCGCGGCGCAGCACCAGGTCGACGCCGGCGCAGTTGTCCTCGACGTAGATCCAGTCGCGGATGTTGAGACCGTCGCCGTACAGCGGCACCTTGTGCCCGTCGAGCAGGTTCGTGACGAACAGGGGGATGACCTTCTCGGGGAACTGGTAGGGACCGAAGTTGTTCGACGACCGGGTCACCAGGACGGGCAGGTCGTAGGTCTGCACGTACGAGAGGGCGATGAGGTCGGATCCGGCCTTCGAAGCGGAGTACGGGGAACGTGGATCCAGCGGATCGGACTCGACCGACGAACCCTCCTCGATCGAGCCGTACACCTCATCGGTCGAGATGTGCAGGAAGCGGTCGACCTCGAGATGACGCGCCACGGCGCACATGACGTTGGTACCCAGGCTGTTCGTGCGCACGAACGTGTCGGGGTCGACGATGGACCGGTCTACGTGGCTCTCGGCGGCGAAGTGCACCACGGTGTCGTGACCCGCCATCGCCGTGGCCACGGCCGCACGGTCGCAGATGTCGCCTTGCACGAACCGGTAGCGGGGATCGTCGGCAACGTCGGCCAGGCTCGAGAGGTTGCCGGCATAGGTGAGGGCGTCGTAGACCGTCACCTCGTCGTCGGACGTGGCCAGTACGTGGCGGACGTAGTTCGAGCCGATGAAACCGGCCCCGCCGGTCACGAAGAGCTTCATCTGGTGGTGGACCTTCTCGCCGCGGGCGTCAGAGGGGAATCAGGGTCGCAGCCCGGAATGGGGCTGCCACTGCGGGTCGATTTCGGCCCGGCGTGGATTGGCCTGGTCTCGGCCCGAGAGGACGGGCTCGCGGACCCCCCAGTCGGCGGCGATGGCCGGGTCGTCCCACGCCACCCCCAGCTCGTCGGTGGGGTTGTAGTAGCCGTCGACCAGGTAGGTGATCGTCATGTCGGTGAGAGCTGCGAATCCGTGCGCCACGCCCGGGGGGATGAACACGCCGCGGTGAGGGTTCGTGCCGTCGGGCTGCACGCCGAGGTCGAGCCCGAGGGTGGCGCCGTCGGTGGGCGAGCCCGTGCGCAGGTCGTGGAGGACGACCCGCGCCGTGCCGTAGGGCACGTACCAGTAGTCGGCCTGGTGGAGGTGGTAGTGCAGCCCCACGATGGCGCCGGCCTGACGGTCACCACGATTGCCCTGGATCATCTCCCGGCCCTGCGGGAACCACTCCCGCCGGTAGGTCTCCACGAAGAAGCCCCGCTCGTCACCGTGCACCACGGGGTCGACGACGAGCACGCCTTCGATGGTCTCAGACGGGTTGACGCTCGCCACTGTGGGAAACCTCTCGTCGTCGGGTCGGTGCGAGGTTACCCGGCGGGGATGGCGGGCTCTGACGTCTTGCGCACCGACATCTTCGAGGATGCGGGCCAGACCAAGGTGCGAACCAACCCGAAGGCCAGGCCCAGCTGAGCAACAGCAGCGATCGACGTGAAGACGACGACGATCCACGTCGGGGTGCCAAACGGATCGAAGAGCACCGACGCCCACACCAGGCCGAGGAACTCCAGCACGACGGCGACCACCAAGGCCAGGCGCCATCCGACCGACCAGGTTCGAGCCCACGTGGCCAGACCGAGCGCGAACAGCCCGACCAAGGGAAGCAGGCCCTGGTAGAAGAACGTCTCGGGGTGGCCCGCGATGAGGATGTTGACGCCGACGACCGCTGCGCCCACGGCCAGGACCTTGGTCCGCACGGGCCGAGGGAGCTTGGCCACCGCCACCACGGCGAGAGGGAAGGCCACGAGCCCGACGAGCCCCCAGGCGGCG
>JBDNHK010000087.1:0-35560 GCA_041688815.1 Acidimicrobiales bacterium
GCCCCGGCCTGGCTCTCGGGGATGAACATCTTCACCGCGAAGCGCTTGCCGTCGACCTCGACGTCGACGTCGCGCTGCACCTTGGCCTCAGCCTCGGTGCCGCTCGAAGCGCCGGGCGCCGAGTCGACACCGGTGAGGTCGAGTACGTCCTCCACCCACTTGGTGGAGTGCTTGCCGGCCACGAAGTCAGGGTGTTCGAGGATGGCGATGTCGGCGGGGATGGTGGTGGCGATGCCCTCGATGCGGAACTCGCGCAGGGCTCGCAGGGTGCGCAGGATCGCGGTGTCACGGTCATGGCCCCAGCAGATGAGCTTGCCCACCAGGTTGTCGTAGTACTGGCTCACGGTGTCGCCGGCTTCGTAGCCACCGTCCCAGCGGGTACCGAACCCGGCGGGCGGGACGAGCGTGGTGATGGTCCCGGGGGAGGGCAGGAACTTTCCGCCGGCCACGTTCTCGGCGTTGATGCGGATCTCGATGGCGTGGCCCGACAACACGATGTCGTCCTGGCCGAACGACAACGGCTCACCGGCCGCGACCCGCAACTGCTCGGCCACGAGGTCGATGCCCGACACCATCTCGGTCACCGGGTGCTCGACCTGGAGGCGGGTGTTCATCTCCAGGAAGAAGAAGTCGCCGTCCTGGTAGAGGAACTCGACCGTGCCGGCGTTGACGTATCCGCAGGCCTTGGCCACCTTCACCGCGGCGTCGCCCATGGCCTGGCGGACCTCGGGTGGGAAGGCCGGGGCCGGGCTCTCCTCGACGAGTTTCTGGTGGCGGCGCTGGGCCGAGCAGTCGCGCTCGGCCACCCACACGCAGTTGCCGTGGGTGTCGGCGATGATCTGCATCTCGATGTGCCGGGGCCAGGTGAGGTAGCGCTCGACGTAGCACTCGTCGCGCCCGAAGCCCTTCAGGGCCTCGCTCTGGGCCGACTCGAAGGCTTCGGCGGCTTCTTCGGCGCGGCGCACGACCCGCATGCCCCGCCCGCCGCCGCCGTAGGCGGCCTTGATGGCCACCGGCCAACCGAACTCCTCGCCGAAGGCCACGACCTCCGAGGCGTCGGTCAGGAACTCGGTGGTCCCCGGCACACCGGCCACGCCCACAGCCTGCGCGGCGATGCGGCTCGACACCTTGTCGCCCATGATCTCGATGGCGCCCGGGGGCGGGCCGACGAACGCCACCCCGCGCTCGGTGATGGCCCGGGCGAAGTCGGTGTTCTCCGAGAAGAACCCGTAGCCCGGATGCACGGCGTCGGCGCCGCTGCGCTCGATCACGTCGAGGATGGCCTCGGTGTTGAGGTAGCTCTCGGCCGCGGTCTGACCTCCGAGCGCATAGGCCTCGTCGGCGAGACGGACGTGAAGGGCGTCGCGATCGAGATCGGAGTACACCGCGACCGTGGCGATACCCATCTCCTGGCAGGCGCGGATGACGCGGACAGCGATTTCGCCGCGGTTGGCGATGAGGACCTTGTTGAGCACGCCATATGGTGGCAGATGTGATGGGGTCCTCCGCCACTTCGAGATTGACGGGTACCCGGTTCACCGAGGTGCGGTGGGTCGACGAGATCGCATCCACCAACGCCGACCTGCTGGTGGCGGCCGCCGAGGGAGTACCCGAGGGCCTGGTGCTGGTCGCCGATCACCAGACCGCGGGCCGGGGACGGCTCGATCGGCGGTGGGAAGCCCCGGCTGGGGCATCGCTGCTGGTGTCGGTGCTGCTGCGGCCCGCCCTTGCCGTTGACGACGCCTTTCTGGTGACGAACGCCGCAGGGGTGGCCGCCGTCCACGCCTGCCGCGAGGTGACCGGCCTCACCCCGGGCCTCAAGTGGCCGAACGATCTGGTCGTGTCGGCGCCGGACGGCTCGCTGGTCGGCAAGCTGGGGGGGATCCTGGCCGAGGCCCGTCTGGGTGCCCAGGGTCTCGACGCCGTCGTGGTGGGGATGGGGCTCAACGTCAACTGGCCGGCGGCCCTGCCGCCGGAACTGGTCGACGTGGCGGTGGCGCTGAACCACCTCACCGGTCGCCCCGTCGACCGTGAGGACCTCCTCGTGGCCTGGCTTCGCCGGTTCGACCGGTGGTTGGGACTCCTCGACGGTCCGGATGGGAGGAACGCGCTGCTGGCGGAGGTGCGATCGGTGTCGGCCACGTTGGGAAGGGCCGTGCGGGCCGAGCTTCCCGACGGTCGGAGCATCGAAGGTCAGGCGTCGGGTCTCACCGCCACCGGGCACCTTCTGGTGGCCCCCGACGATGGTGGCCCGACGATCGAGGTCACGGTGGGCGACGTCGTTCACCTCCGCCATCGGGCCTGAAGCCCGGGCTCAGCGGTTCGAGAGGTCGGTCGTCACCGCGACGGCGAGGTCTTCGGAGGCGACGGTGGTGAGCGGTCCGCCCACCGACGGCAGGGCCCGTCCGTCGACATGTGACACCGGGGTGACGCCCCGAGTGCTCGACGTGAGGAAGATCTCGTCGGCTCGCCCCACGACGCCCATGGGGATATCGGATGCGGCGCCGACCCCGCGTTCGAGCAGCACCTCGCGCACGATCCCCGGGAGGCATCCGGCCTCCAGGGTCGGGGTGAGCAGCACACCTCCCACCCCGACGAACACGTTGGCGGTGACGGCCTCGGACAGGCGCCCCGTGGTGTCGGCCAGCAGGGCCTCCTCGGCTCCGTGGGCGCGGGCGTGGGTCAGGATGACCACCCCTTCCCCGTAGCTCGTCGACTTGAGCCCGGCCAGAGGTGAGCGCTCGTTGCGCACCCAGGGCACCGTGACCACCCGGGCGGCGTCGGGGGCCGGCGGGGAAGCCGCGGCCGCGATCACGACCGTCGTGGGCCCGGTGGGTCGGATGGGGCCCAGAGGGCCAGGCCCGCTGGTGACCGTGACCCGCAGTCGACCGTCGACCACCCCCGCGGCGTGGAGTACCTGTGAAGCCGCGCTCGTCAACGTCGCGTCGTCGAGGCTGACATCGAGGCCGATGCGGGCGGCCGCCCGGCGCAGTCGGCGCAGGTGCCGGACCCAGAACACGGTTCTGCCGTCGATCACCCGCACCGTCTCGAAGAGGCCGTCGCCGACGGTCACCCCGTGGTCGAGCGGGTCGATGCCCGCGAGCCCCTCGGGCAGCATGGTGCCGTTGACCCAGGTCGCGGCGCTCAACGGACCGTCGCTTCGGCCGGCGACGAGGCCACCGCCAGCAGACGCCGAGCCTTCAACTCGGTCTCGGCCCACTCCCCATCAGGGGTCGAGTCCCAGGTGATGCCCCCACCGGTGCCGAAGCACAGGTCGCCACCGTCGACGAAGAACGTGCGGATGGCCACGTTCAGGCGTCCCCGTCGCCGGTCGGCGTCGACCCATCCCACCGAGCCGCAGTAGATGCCGCGCGGGCACGGTTCCAAGCGCTCGATGTGGGCCAGGGCCGCCAGCTTCGGGGCCCCGGTCACCGAACCGGGCGGGAAGCAGGCTTCGAACAGCTCCGGCCACCCGACCCGGGGGCGGAGTTGCCCCTCGACCGTCGACACCAGGTGCACCAGGCCCGGATGGGTCTCGGGGGAGAGAAGGCTCGGCACCTCGATCGTGCCCGGCCGGCACACCCGTCCCAGGTCGTTGCGGACCAGGTCCACGATCATCACGTTCTCGGCTCGATCCTTGGCCAGGAAGCCGTCGGCCTGCTCGGCGGTGCCCTTGATCGGAGCGGACCACACCCGGTCTCCCTCTCGGGCGAGAAAGAGCTCGGGAGAGGCCGACGCCACCCTGATGCCCCGAGCCGGTAGCTCGATCACCGCGTCGTGCGGGGCCGGGTTTCCGGCGGCGAGGGCGGCCCCGAGATCCAGCATCGAGGCCTCGGGCGGGAGCGGGGCGCGGAGCTGTCGGGTCAGGTTCACCTGATACACGTCGCCCTGGGCGATCGATTCCCGCACGGTGGTGACGGCGGCGGCAAAGTCGAGCTCGTCCAGCGACGAGCGCCACCGGTCCCGATTCGGCCCCTGCCAGGGTCGCGGGGTCGCGAGGTCGCTCGGGCCCATCGGTCGCACCCGGTCGAACCGGGCCAGCACGGGGGAGCCGTCGAACGGGGCGACGACCGCCCACCACCCGGTGCCGTCGAGGGCCTCCAGATCGTCGGTCACGTCGACCAGTCCCGTCGCCACCATCCCGTCGACCACGACGATGCCGTCGCCGGCCGAGGTCCCGATCGGTGATCTGGCGGGCACGCTCACCGCCGCAGCGTAGGCACCTCGCCGGGCCCCGTCGCCCTGGTCGCCATCTCGTGTCGGTTCGGTCCTTGCCTCCTGTCTGTGCCCACCCCCGAGTACCCTCGCCGGCGTGCGTCGCCCCCATCGCACGTGGCCGCAGCGCCTGCTGCTCACGTGCAACTCGCTCCTCGTCGTCGTCTGTCTGGTCGCCGCCGCCGGGCTGGCCTGGACGTACGACCAAGCCAGCGCGCTGCCGCGCCTCGACCTGGGGCGGTCCCTCTCGGAACCGGTGAAGGGCGGCGAACCCCAGAACGTGCTGCTGGTCGGCGTCGACAACGGCGCCGGCCTCGACGCCGGCGACCCGGTACTCACCGGACGTGACATGTCGCTGAACACCGACACCATCATGATCCTGCGCGTCGACCCGACCACCCAGCAGGCCTCGATCCTGTCGATCCCCCGAGACCTCTACGTCCCGCTGGCCGGTGGGGGCAAGAACCGCATCAATGCCGCATTGGCGCTCGGGGGTCCCGAGCGGCTGATCGAGACCATCAAGCTCAACTTCGACATCCCCATCAACCACTACGCCACGGTCGACTTCGCCGGTTTCCGGTCTCTGGTGGAAGCCGTCGACGGCATTCCTGTGTACTTCCCGTGGCCGGCTCGTGACCGCAACACCGGCCTCTTCCAGTACGACCCCGGCTGTGTGACCCTCGATCCGGAACAGTCGTTGGCCTTCGCCCGATCCCGACACTTCGAGATCCAGGTCGACGGTAGGTGGCGGGAGGACCCCACCGGTGACTTCGGGCGCATCAGCCGCCAACAGCTCTTCATCCAGGCGGCGCTCGAGAAGGCGGTCGCCAAGGGCGTACGGAATCCGTTCGTCCTGCGTGACCTGATCGGCGTGGCTCAGCAGAGCGTCACCCTCGACCGCCAGTACACCGTCTCCGACATCGTGGACCTCGGCACCCAGTTCCGTGAGTTCGATCCGCAGAACCTGGCTCGTTACACGGTTCCGGGCAACGCCGAGTTCGTCGGGGCCATGAGCGTCGTCATCATGGACGGCAAGGCCGCTCAGCCGCTGCTCGACATCTTCCGAGGGGTGACGGCGCCCCCCGCCTCCGAGCCACCGGTGACCGCCGCCGCCGCCCCTGGTGCCGGGGCGAGCCCGACGACGACACCGGAGACCTCGACCACCTCCACCACGACCGACTCGTACCTCCCCGAGGCTCCCGCCGGCGTTTCGTGCGGCTGAGGCCCCATAAGAGAAGTGGAACCCATGGACCAGATTGTTGCCGTCATCGGCTCGGGCTACGTCGGGCTGACGACAGGTGCTTGTTTCGCCAGCCTCGGTCATCAGGTCCGTTGCGTCGACATCGACGCGGAGAAGGTTGCGTCTCTCCAGTCAGGCGTGATCCCGATCTTCGAGCCTGGTCTCGAGGAGATCGTCCGTGAGGGGCTCGCGTCCGGTCGGCTCAGCTTCACCACCGACGCGGCCTCCGCCGTCGCCGGCGCCCACTTCGCCTACCTGTGCGTTCCCACCCCGCAGGCCGCGGACGGGTCGGCCGACCTCAGCTTCCTCGAAGCGGCCGCCGGCCAGATCGCTGCCCACCTCCCCGCCGAAGCGGTCGTCGTCAACAAGTCGACGGTGCCGGTCGGTTCCACCCGCCGGGTGGAACAGGCCCTGGGGCGCGCTGACCTGTTCGTGGTCTCGAACCCCGAGTTCCTCAGGGAGGGCTCGGCGGTGCACGACTTCCTCAATCCCGACCGTGTCGTCATCGGCAGTGACGACCAAGGCGCCGCCATCCGGGTGGCGTCGTTGTACCTCGGTGTGCCCGCCCCGCTGATGGTCACCGACCCGGCGTCGGCCGAGACGATCAAGTACGCATCGAATGCGTTCCTGGCCATGAAGCTGTCGTTTGTGAACGCTGTGGCAGCTCTGTGTGAGGCAGTGGGAGCTGATGCCGACGACGTGATGCTGGGCATGGGTTACGACACCCGGATCGGCGACGGGTTCCTGCGGCCGGGGCCGGGGTTCGGGGGGTCGTGCTTCCCGAAGGACACCCGGGCCCTGCGCTTTCTGGCGCGAGAGGCCGGCTATGAGTTCGAGCTGCTCGACGCCGTGCTCGAGATCAACGACGCCCAGTTCGACCGGGTCATCGCCAAGATCGTCGCCGCCGTCGGTGGGTCCGTCGAGGGCGTGAGGATCGGGGTGTGGGGGCTCACGTTCAAGGCCAATACCGACGACCGACGCGAGTCGCCGGCTGTCGAGATCGTGCGACGCCTCGTTGCGGCCGGGGCTGACGTGCAGGCCTACGATCCCACCGTGCAGGGTGATCTTCCCGAGGTGGCCCAGGTCGCAGTCTGCGATGACCCCTACGCCGCCGTCGACGGGGTCCGGGTGCTTGCGGTGCTCACCGAATGGGACGAGTTCAAGTGGGTCGACCTCGACAAGGTCGCCGAACTGATGACCGACCATCGGGTCGTGGACGCCCGAAACCTGCTCGATCGCAGTGCGCTCCGTCGTCGGGGCTTCATCCACGAGGGCATCGGCCGCTAGCGCTCATGGCCACGATCGTGATCACCGGTGGCGCCGGGTTCCTGGGCTCGCACCTGTGCGAGGCGTTTCTCCGGCGAGGGGACGAAGTCGTTGCCGTCGACAATCTCATCACGGGCTCGATGGCCAACGTCGGGCATCTGGTGGCGCGGGAGGGCTTCACGTTCACGAACCAGGACGTGAGCAACGACATCGTCGTGTCCGGTCCGGTCGACGCGGTCTTGCACTTCGCCAGTCCGGCTTCGCCGGTCGACTACCTGGAGCTCCCGATTCAGACGCTCAAGGTGGGCAGCCTCGGTACCCACAACGCCTTGGGGCTGGCGCGAGCGAAGGGCGCCCGCTTCTTCCTGGCGTCGACGAGCGAGGTCTACGGCGATCCCGAAGTGCATCCCCAGCCCGAGACCTATTGGGGGAACGTGAATCCGATCGGCCCGCGGGGGGTGTACGACGAGGCCAAGCGGTTCGCGGAGGCGTTGACGCTGGCCTATCACCGGACCCATGACCTCGAAGTGAGGATCGTTCGGATCTTCAACACCTACGGGCCCCGGATGAGAGCTGACGACGGCCGGGTCGTGTCGAACTTTCTGGTGCAAGCGCTGAAGGGCGAGCCGCTCACCGTCTACGGCGACGGCACTCAGACCCGGAGCTTCTGTTACGTGGACGACGAGGTGCGCGGGCTGCTGGCCCTCCTCGACGGCGACCACACCGGGCCGATCAACATCGGCAACGAAGCAGAGTTCACGATGATGGAGCTGGTCGAACAGGTCTTGGCCGTCACCGGCTCCTCGTCGTCGGTGGAGTTCCGGCCCCTGCCGGTCGACGATCCCAAGCAGCGCAGGCCAGATCTCACCCTGGCCCGCTCGTTGCTCGGATGGGAGCCCACTGTCACCCTTTCCGAGGGCCTGACCCGCACTGCGGCCTATTTCCGGGCGACGCTCGAGCTGTGAGTTGGGACTCGGTGGTTCCTCCGGGGCGATGTTCGCTCGGGCCATCGTGGCGGTGATCCGCTCAGATGACGCGTGACTCAGCTTCGACGCGGTTGGCCAGGTACCAGTCGAGCGTGAGCTGGAGCCCCTGCTCGAACGAGGTCTCGGCCACGAACCCGAACGCGGCACGGGCCCGGCTCCCGTCGACCCCCCGCCGGGGCTGCCCATCGGGCTTGGTGGTGTCCCAGCGGACCTCGCCCGTGAATCCGACCAGCTCGGTGATGATGTCGACGAGGGCCCTGATCGGGAGCTCCCGGTCGGCGCCGAGGTTCACCGGCTCACCGTCGTCGTAGAACTCGGCGGCCCTCAGGATCCCCTCGGCGGCGTCGTCGACGAAGAGGAACTCCCGGCTGGCTGAGCCCGTGCCCCACACCTCCATCGACGCCGCGCCCGACTCTCTGGCATCCACCGCCTTCCTGATCAAGGCCGGGATGACGTGAGACACCGACGGGTGGAACTTGTCGCGAGGTCCGTAGAGGTTGGTCGGCATCAGGTACACGGCTCGCTGGCCGTACTGGGCCCGATTGGCCTGAAGCTGCACGAGCTGGGCGAGCTTGGCGATGCCGTAAGGAGCGTTGGTCTCCTCCGGGTAGCCCTGCCAGAGCGACGACTCGGCGAACGGGACGGGGGTGAACTTCGGGTAGGAGCAGATCGTGCCGACCATCACCGTCTTGTCGGTGTCACGGCGTCGGGCCTCCTCCAGCACATAGGTGCCCATCAACAGGTTGTCGAGGTACAGGTCCGCCGGTCGGGCCATGTTGGCGCCGATGCCCCCCACCCGTGCCGCCAGGTGGATCACCAGGTCCGGTCGGGTGTCGGCGAACATCGAGGCCACGGCCAGGGGGTCGCGCAGGTCGTAGTCGTCGCTCGTGGGGGCCAGCACCGCGCCCGGGCGGCGCACCGAGAGGCGGTCGAGCACGGCCCGGCCGAGGAATCCGTTTCCCCCGGTGACCAGCACGGTGCGGGTCTGCCAGAAGCCGGGATCGGGTTCGATCATCGTGTCGCCTGCCATACCCGCAACCCTACCGACACCGCTGGTCTGGCCCGAGGCGGTGCGTCCGACGTGGGAGACTCATCGCCCGTGGAACGACCGTGTCGGGTTGCCGTGACCCTCGAGCAGTGCTGGCACGAGGTGCCCGGTGGCACGGCCCAGGCGGCACTCGAGTCGGTCCGAGCGCTTCAGGCCCACGGCGCCGTCGATCAGGTCGGGGTCAGCGCCCGCCACGCCCACGATCCCGCTCCGGCGTGGGTGGCCCCGATTCCCGTCCGACCGATGCGGCTGCCGCGGTTGGCGTTGTACGAGAGCTGGCACTGGTTGCGTCGACCGGCGGTGCAGAGCGTCACCGGACCCGTCGACGTGATCCACGCCACCGGGATGGCGGTGCCGCCACCGTCGGCCCCGCTGGTGGTCACCGTGCACGACCTGGCCTTCCTGCGTGACCCAGCGCAGTTCACGCGGCGCGGGGTGTCGTTCTTTCGTCGGGCCGTCGATTTGGCCCGCCGCGACGCCACGCTGGTCATCAGCCCCTCGGAGGCGACGCTCGTCGACTGCCGGGCCAACGGGTTCGACCCCGCCCGGCTGCGCCTCGTGCCGTGGGGGATCGAACCCCGTCCGGCGACCGTCGAGGCCGTGGCCGCCGCGCGGACCCGGTACGACCTGGGGGAGCGCTACATCCTCTGGGCCGGCACCATCGAGCCCCGCAAGAACCTGCCTGCGCTGTTGCGCGCCTTCGATCAGCTCGGGCCGCGCCACGTCCGTCTGGTGTTGGCCGGACCCATGGGGTGGAACACCGACCTGAAAGCCCAGCTCGCCGGACTGGGCGACCGGGTGCGCACCGTCGGGTTCGTCGCGCCCGACGAACTGCGCGCCCTCTACCGCGGGGCTGAGGTGTTCTGCTTCCCCAGCCTGAGGGAGGGCTTCGGACTCCCGGTGCTGGAGGCCATGGCCCAGGGCACCGCGGTCGTGACATCGGCGGGCACGGCCACCGCCGAGGTGGTGGGCGCCGCCGGTGTCACCGTCGATCCTCAGGACGTCGACGCGCTCACGGCGGCGCTGGCCGAACTGCTCGACGACCCCGAACGACGGCGCACTCTGGGCCAGGCCGGATTGCAGCGGGCGCTCTCGTCGTTCTCGTGGTCGGCCACGGCGACGCGGCTCGAGGCCGTGTACGCCGAGGCGGCCGCAACATGACGGCTCGCGCCGAGATCGGCGTCAACCTGCTCTGGCTCGTGCCGGGCCAGGTCGGCGGCAGCGAGGAGTACACGGTCCGTCTGCTGTCGGCCCTGGCGGAGTGGGCCCCGCCCGACCTCGCCATCACGCTGTTCGTGAACGGTTCCATGGCTGCGGCCCATCCCGACCTGGTCGCTGCTCACCGCACGGTCGTGGCCCCTGGCTCAGGTCGGCACCGGCCGGCACGGATCGTGGAGGAGTCGAGCTGGTTGGCCGTCGAGGCCCGCCGGCGGGGGCTCGCCGCCCTGCACCACGCCGGTGGCACCGTACCCAGCGTCTCCTCCGTCCCCCCGCTGGTGACCCTCCACGACCTGCAGCCGCTCAGCCATCCCGAGCGGTTCTCGTGGCCCAAGCGGACCTACCTCCGGGCGACCGTCCCCCACTCGCTGCGCCGCGCCCGCATCGTCATCACGCTCTCCGAGTTCACCGGTCTCGATGCCGTGGCCCGGTGCGGGATCGACCCGTCCCGGCTGCGTCGGGTCCCGTGCGGTGTCGACCCTGCCGGGGTCGGGCCCGATTCGGCCACCGTCGCCGCCGTCCTCGCCCGCCACGGCCTCAGCGGCCGACGCCTGGTCCTCTACCCGGCGATCACGTACCCGCACAAGAACCACGAGACCCTGGTGCGGGCTTTCGCCCGCCTGGTGGACGACCGGCCCGATCTCACCCTCGTGCTCACCGGTGGGGTCGGACCCGGTGAGGACCTTCTCGACGCCGCCGTGGACGCCTACGGGCTGCGCCCTCGCGTGGCTCGGCTGGGACGCATCCCGGCCGACGAGCTCGACGTGCTCTACCGGCAGGCCTCGGTCCTCGCCTTTCCCTCGACCTACGAGGGCTTCGGTCTCCCGGTCCTCGAGGCCATGGGCCGGGGCTGTCCGGTGGTGGCGTCCAACGCCGGCGGACTCCCCTCGGTGGTTGCGGACGCCGCAGTGGTGGTCCCGCCCCTCGACGCGAGGGCATGGGCCGGTGCCCTCGCCGCGGTGCTCGATGACCCGGATCAGGCGAAAGCCTTGGCCGCCGCCGGCCGCCGCCGGGCGGCTGACTTCACCTGGTCGGCATCGGCGGCGGCGTTGGCCGATGCCTACCGCGCCAGCCTCGTCCCCCCGTCGGTGAGGACCCATGCCGAGGATCGCCGATGAACCTGCTCGTGCTCTGTCCCCACTTCGAGCCCGACGTGGCCCCGACCGGTGAGGTCATGACGCGCATCGTGCACGAGCTCGCGGCACGCGGTCACCACATTGAGATCGTCACCTCGTTGCCCTGGTACCAGCAGCACGCCATCGAGCCGGGATGGGAGGGACGGGTGGTGCGCACCGAGCGCCGCAACTGGGGGCGGATCACCCGCATACACCCGTTCCCCACCGATCGCCGCAACGTGGCGGCCCGGGCGTTGGCCTTCGGCGGCTTCACGGCGCTGGCGACCACCCTCGGGCTGGGGGCCCGTCGACCGGACGGCGTGCTGGCCATGGCGCCCCCGCTCACCCTGGGCCTGGCGGGGTGGGTGGTGGCCCGGGCCCGTCGGATTCCGTTCGTGTTCAACATTCAGGACGTGTTCCCCGATGTGGCCATCGAGTTGGGGCTGCTCGAGGGTGCGCAGGTCATCCGGGCCGCCTACGGGCTCGAACGGCTCACCTACCGCCTCTCCGACGCCGTCACCGTGCTCTCCGACGACCTCGCCGCCAACGTGACGGCCAAGATCACCCGGGGCAGACGGGGCCGGCTCGATCCCGATCAGGCCGCGAAGGTGCGGGTCATCCCCAACTTCGTCGACACCGACTGGATTCGCCCCGGTCCCTGCGACAACGCCTATCGACGCCAGTTCGGCCTCGAGGGGAAGACCGTGGTCATGTACGCCGGAAACGTGGGCTTCAGCCAGTCGCTCGATCTGGTGCTCGACGCCGCCCGTCGCTTCGCGGGCGAACGCCCGGATGTCGTCTTCGTGATCAACGGGGGGGGAGCGCAGCGCCCAGAACTCGAGGCCCGGGCCGAGGGGCTGAGCAATCTCCGTTTCGTCGACATGCAGCCCAAGGAGCGACTTCCGGAGGTGCTGGCGGCAGGGGACATCCACGTCGTCCCTCTGAAGCGGGGCCTGGCCCGGTCGAGCGTCCCGTCGAAGCTCTACTCGATCCTCGCCGCCGCTCGCCCGGTGGTGGCCAGCGTCGACCAGGGCACCGAGGTCGCCCGCACGTTGGCCGAGGCCGGCGCCGGCCTGGCCGTCCCCCCCGAGGATCCGGGCGCCTTCGTCGGTGCCCTCGGTGAGCTGATCGACGACGCCGACCGGGCCCGGAGCATGGGTGAGGCCGGCCGCCGTTTCGTGGAGGGTTGGGCCTCACCGGCGGCGGTGGCCGAGGCCTACGAGTCGCTCTTCGCCGAACTCAGGGGCCGAGCCGGTCGCGTCCGGGGACGCCGACGCGACGGGTAGCCTCGTCGCCTCATGGGTAAAGCGTCTTCTTCGAAGAAGGTCGCCCGCGCTGCTCGCGCCGGCGGTCAGACCAGCAGTGGCCCGAAGCGTCAGGTGGTGTTCCCCCTCAGCGTTCTCGCCATCGTCCTCGTGGGCGTCGTGTTGGTGGTGTTCGCCCGCGGCGCCAACCAGGAGGTCGCGGCCGAGAGCCCCAAGGTCGGGGAGCACTGGCACGCCGCTTACGGAATCTACGTCTGTGACGCGTTCCTCCCACCGCTCGCCGACGTCGGTGCCGACACCACGGGGCTGCACACCCATGGCGACGGTGTGGCCCACATCCACCCCTTCGTCAGCGGGGCGGCCGGTCGCAACGCCACGCTCGGCACCTTCGGCGAGACGGTCGGCCTCACCTTCACGTCCGACTCGTTCACCGTGAACGGCACCACCTACGCCAACGGGTACGACTGCAACGGCCAACCCGCCGAGGTGAAGATGTACGTGTGGCCGGCCGACGACACCGCTGCGGAGCCCACGGTGCTCACCCAGGACTTCGCCGACGTGAAGTTCGACCGGGACCGCCTCGCCATCACGCTGGCCGTCGTGCCTGCCGGCACCGACGTCCCCCGTCCCGAGTCCGTTCCCGAGCTCGACCAGCTCAGCGACGTCATCGATGCCCCCTCCACGCCGATTCCCGCGAACGCGGTGCCGTCGACCATTGCGGCCACGCCGTCGGCGAGCACACCCGCAACGGATCCGACCGGATCCCTGGGCACGGGGGGCGAGGTGCCGTCGACCACGGCGGGGCCGTGAGGGCGGTCGTGCTGGTCGGAGGGTTCGGCACCCGGCTCCGCCCTCTGACCCTCACCCGACCGAAGCAGATGTTGCCGGTCGTCGATCGTCCCATGATCGAGCGAGTGGTCGGCACGCTGGCTTCGCACGGTGTGACCGAGGCGGTCCTCAGCCTGGGCTACCGGCCCGACGCCTTCGTCGAGGCCTATCCCGACGGGCGCTGTGCCGGTATCGAACTGCACTATGTGGTGGAGCCCGAGCCGCTCGACACGGCCGGGGCCGTGCGATTCGCCGCCCGGTCGGCCGGCATCGACGAGACGTTCGTGGTGGTCAACGGCGACGTTCTCACCGATCTCGACCTGAGCGCCCTCTGGAAGCTCCATCACGAACGCGGGGGCGAAGGGACGATCGCCCTCACCCCGGTGGACGACCCGTCGCGGTACGGCGTGGTGCCCACCGACGACGAGGGTCGGGTCGAGGCCTTCGTCGAGAAGCCCCCGCCCGGGACCGCCCCGACCAACTGGATCAACGCTGGCACCTATGTGCTCGAGCCTTCGGTCATCGATCGCATTCCCGACGGCCGTAAGGTGTCGATCGAGCGCGAGACCTTCCCGGCCATGGTCGAGGATGGTTCCCTCTTCGCGGTGCCGAGTGACGCCTACTGGGTCGATGCCGGCACGCCGGCCACCTATCTCCAAGCGCAGCTCGATCTCGTCGACGGGGTGCGCGGCACGCCGGAGCGGGCGATCAGCGCCGAAGCTCTCGTGGCCGACGCCGCCGTGGTCGAGCACTCTGTCGTCATGGCCCACGCAGTCGTGGAGCCCGGCGCGGTGGTGCGCGACTCGGTATTGCTCGTCGGAGCCCGGGTCGCGGCCGGCGCCCATGTCCATGGGTCGGTGGTCGGAGCAGGAGCCGTGGTCGGACCCGACGCCGACCTTCGTGATCTCAGCGTCATCGGTGATTTCGTGCACGTGCCCGCTGGTTCTGTGCTGCACGGGGCGCGGCTTCCTGATCAACCCTGATGGGGTCGGCGTCGAGGCTTACGTGACGGTCGTCTCGGGGCCGGTTCAGCGAAAGAGATCGTCGGCGGGGGAGCGGACGATCTCGTCGTGCACGCTGCCGTCGCGCAACCATGTCGGGTCGACGCCGCGCACGACGGCGACAGGGATGCCCGTTGCCTTGCCCATCACCAGTTCCGCGGCACAGGCGATCTCGTCGACCACGGCGACCTCGGTGACCTGCATCTCACGGCCCATGGCGTCGGCGGTGCCGCGAAGATCCACGATCCCGCCGATGCCGGCGCAACCGATGGCCACGTCGGTCACCCCTCGGCGCCAGGTGCGTCCGAACGTGTCGGACACGATCACGGCGACGTCGACGCCGGCGCGGTGACGTAACCCGTCGCGGATGCGCCGGGCCGACCGGTCGGAGTCGACGGGGAGGAGGGCGGCGTAGCCGCGCTCCACGTTCGACAGATCGATCCCGGCGTTGGCGCAGACGAACCCGTGCGTCGTCTCGGTGATGAGCAGGTCACCTCGGCGGCGAAGGATGCGCACGGACTCCTGCTCGACCAGCGGCTTGTGGCTCAGGGGGTCATCGGGGTCGATGGCCACCAGGCGATCCTCGGCCTTGGAAACGATCTTCTGGGTGACCACGACCACGTCGCCATCGGCCAGGGCCGTCTCCGGTGAGGAGCTCGCGGCCGTCGCGATGATGCCGGCCAGGTCGGCGCCGACCGTGATCTCGCCGATGCCCTCCAGGCCGAAGACCTCGAGCCGGGTCAACGTCGGCTCCCGGCATCGACGACCACCCGGGCCAATGTGGCGGCCACTCCGGGGCGGCTCATGACCGTGGGGGCGACGACACAGCGCAGCCCCTCGGCCTCGATTGCCGGCGCCAGAGCGGCGTCGGCCTCGTCGACGACGAGGGTGGCGGCGATGTCGGCGTACAGCCGGGCCACCCCCACGACCGATGCCTCGTGACCGAGCTCGGTGAGAAGACGGTCCGCTGGGCCCTTGAGGGCGCCCCCGGCCACGATGGGGGAGACGGCCACCACGTTCTCGCGACGCCGGGCCACGGCCTCGCGTAGGCCGGCGACGGCGAGCACGGGAGCGATCGACACCAACGGGTTGGAGGGCGCCACGACGACGACCTCGGCCGAGGTCAAGCTGTCGAGCACCCCTGGGGCAGGTCGGGCGATGCCCTCCCCTTCGATCCGGACGGCGGCGACCGGTACTGCGTGTTGGCGCTGCACGAAGTACTCCTGGAACCCGATCTCGGTTCCCGCCGACAGGCCCGGGAAGTCCGGCCCCGGGGGGTCGTCGGTGGCGAGGGTCACCATGGTGCGCAACCGCTCGTTGGTGGCCGGCAGGAGGCGCAGGCCCAGACTCCACGCCGCCGTGATCTCGGCGGTGACCGTGGTCAGGTCGGCGCCCTCGGCGAGACGTTGGGTGCGGTAGAGGTGGGTGCCGAGATCGCGGTCGCCGAGCCCGAACCAGCTGACGCCCCCGTAACGGCGGACCGTGGCCATCGCCTGCCACGACTCGTCCCGCAGACCCCATCCGGTGTCGGGGTTCACGGCATCGGCGAGGGTGTAGGTGATGGTGTCGAGGTCAGGGCAGATGCGCAGCCCGTGCAGCTCCAGGTCGTCACCGACGTTCACGATGCCCACGAGGTCCGCAGGCTCGACGATCAGACCGAGGGCGGCGAGCATCCGGGCCGCTCCGACCCCTCCGCAGAGGACGGCGATCATTTCGGGAGGTTCATCGGCCGGCCATGGTCAGGCCAGGTGGCGTCGATGGCGGGCCACCGCATCGAGGTCGGCTTCGACCATCGAGTGCACGAGTTCTGTGAACGTCGTGGTGGGCGTCCACCCGAGCACTTCGGCCGCTCGGGACGCATCGCCCACGAGCAGGTCGACCTCGGCCGGCCGGAAGAACCGCTCGTCGATCACCACGTGGTCACGCCAGTCGAGGTCGACGTGGGCGAACGCCACCTCGCAGAACTCGCGGACCGAATGGGTCTCGCCGGTGGCGACGACGAAGTCGCCGGGAAGCGGCTGTTGGAGCATGCGCCACATGGCGTCGACGTAGTCGCCGGCGAAGCCCCAGTCCCGTTGGGCGTCGAGGTTGCCGAGGGCGATCGACGTGTCGAGGCCGAGCTTGATGCGGGCCACGCCGTTGGCGATCTTGCGGGTGACGAACTCGAGGCCCCGGCGGGGGGACTCGTGGTTGAACAGCACCCCGGAGTTGGCGTGCATGTCGTAGCTCTCGCGGTAGTTCACGGTGATCCAGTGGCCGTAGACCTTGGCCACCCCGTAGGGGCTACGGGGGTGGAACGGCGTGCTCTCGCGCTGCGGTACCTCGACCACCTTGCCGAACATCTCGCTCGATGAGGCCTGGTAGAAGCGGATCCCGGGGTCGACCATCCGCACCGCGTCGAGGAGGCGGGTCACCCCGAGGGCGGTGGTCTCGCCGGTCAGGACCGGCTGGCTGAACGAAGTCTGTACGAAGGACTGGGCGGCCAGGTTGTAGACCTCGAGGGGCCGGTGCTGGCGCAGCACCTGGATCATCGAGGCCTCGTCGAGCAGGTCGCCCGAGATCAGCTCGAGGTCGTCCTGGAGGTGCCCGATCCGTTCGAAGTTGAGCGTCGAGCTGCGGCGCATCATGCCCACGACCTCGTAGCCCTTGGTCAGCAGCAGTTCGGCCAGGTAGGACCCGTCCTGGCCGGTGATACCGGTGATGAGCGCACGGTTGGTCACTTGCGGACAGCCCTGACGATCGGGTGCCGAGGAGGTCGGCACGTCGGACCCCCGAGTCTACGGCGAGGGCGGACGGGGCCCGTCACGCGAAGGGGTCTTGGAGTCGGGACGAGCGTCACCGTTCTTCGGCGGGAAGGGCGCCGGCCGCTCGCCGTTCCTCGAGGATGTCGGCCAGCGTCTGGTCGAGCCCGATCAGCGGCTCCCAGCCGGTGGCGGCTCGAAGCTTCGAGGCGTCCCCTCGCAGAACCGGGGTCTCGACCGGACGCTGGAGGGCGGGGTCGGGAACCAGTCGCATCGGCCGCCGGGCCATGCTCACCAGACGCTCGGCCAGGTCGGCGATGGCCATGTCGACACCGCGGCACACGTTGTAGGCCTGGCCGGCCTCGCCGTGCTCCATCAGGAGCCGGTAGGCGTGAACGACGTCGCGCACGTCGGTGAAGTCGCGGCGCGGGGTCAGGTTCCCGACCGGCACGTCGTCGGCGCCACTCACTTCGTTGGTGACGATCCGATCGGCGATGGCCGGGGCCACGAAGCGGGTCGTCTGGCCCGGTCCGAGGTGGTTGAACGCCCGGGCCCTGATCGTGGGCAGGCCGTAGCCCCGGAACGCCTGCACGGCCAGGTAGTCGGCGGCCACCTTGCTGGCGGCATACGGGGTGATGGGGCACAGCTCGGCCGTCTCGCAGATGGGAAGCTGGGCGGGCGCAACGGGTCCGTAGATGTCGGCACTCGACACGACGAGCACCCGGGGTGACCCCGATCCTACACAGGCCTGCAACAGGTTGAGGGTGCCCTCGGCATTGGCCCGGAACGCCTCGAGCGGTTCCTCCCACGAAGCCCCGACGTCGCTCCACCCTCCGAGGTGGTACACGGCGTCGGGCGCGACATGGCGCAAGACCTCGACCAGCGCGGGGGCGTCGAGCAGATCGGGTCCGTCGACGCGGTCGACGCCCACGACTTCGTCGCCGTGGTCTTCGAGGTGCGCGGTGAGGTGGCGACCTACGAAACCGGCGGCCCCGGTGACGAGTACCTTCATCGCTTCTCAGCCACTCCCGATCGGCGATCCCATCGTTGGGATCATTCTTCGAAACCCTATCCGTGGGCCGCGTCTCGATAGAGCTGTGCCAGCTCCGTGGCGGTGCGGCGCCACGAGTAGAGCCCCAGTCGCTCGAGCCCCCGGGCGACGAGCTCGTCGGCTCGGCCGGGGTCGCCGGTGACGCGGGCCAGGCTGTCGGCGAGGGCGTCGGCCTGCCCCGGCGGGGCCCATTCGGCGGCGTCGCCCAGTACCTCGGGGAGGGCGCCGACCGTGGTGGCGACGACGGGGCACCGATGGGCGGCCGCCTCCAGCGGTGGCAGGCCGAAACCCTCGTACCGAGATGGGTAGGCGAACACGGTGGCGCCGGCCAGCAGGGCGTCGCGATCAGCGGTACTCACCCAGCCGAGTCGGACGATGCGGTCGCCGTGGTGCGCCCGGGCGATGGCGGCGGTGACCGCCGCCGCACCCCACCCGTCGGGTCCGGCGACCACCAGTCGCAGTCCGGGATCCTCGGTGGCGAGGCGGTCGAAAGCCGCCACGAGGGTGGGGAGGTCCTTGCGGGGTTCGAGCGTGCCGAGGGCCAGGATGAAACGGTCGCCGCCCCCGAGTCGGTGACCGAGGGGCGCGAGTCGGTCCAGGATCTCCTGGTCGACGGGGGCCGGGGCGCCGTTCGGGACCACCCGTATCCGTTCGGCGGCGACGTCGAAGCGCTCGATGATCTCGTCGGCCACGAACCGGGACACCGCGTGCACCCAGGCACCGGTCCGGATCTCGCGCCGCAACAGCGCGGGGTACTGGAGAGCATCACGCGTGCACATCTCCGGGAAGCGGACACAGGTCAGGTCGTGCACGGTGACGATCCGGGCGGCTCGACGGCTCGGCGGGACCACGAAGTTCGGGCCGTGCACCACGTCGACCGCACCGGTCCACCACTCGATCGGGGGAAAGTCGGCGCGGCGCCACATCTCCCTCATCGGCCGGGCGGCCATGGGCCGGCGTATCACCGTCACTCCCGGTGGGACGTGTTCGCCGAGTTGGTGCCGTCCGTTCCACGACACCCCGAACGCGATGATCTCGGCCAGCCCGACGGACGGGAGGTCGGAGGAGAGCTGATCGAGCACTTGCGCGGTGAATGTCCCCACACCGGTCCGCGGACCCAGCAGCGAGGTGGCGTCGAGGGCGAGACGCACCGGCGTCAGGTTCGACCCGTGACCCGAGCCAGCAGTCGCCGCACCTCGGCCGGCGAAGGGGGGCCGCTGAGGCCCAGCCCGCGCTCCAGCTCGCGTCGGCGCACCTGGAGGGCCTGCGCGGCCATCAGGCTCAGGCCGACGCCGACGTACAGGGTGTTGGTGGCGGCGTGGCGCACGTCGTCGAGCGGGTCGGGTGCCATCTTCCGAGCGTACCTGGGGTGAACCGGCGGACGGGGTGGGACGAGTACCCTCGAAATCCGTCGTGACTGTCCCGGAAGATCCCCCCGATCTCGTCCCCGCGCCCGCCGACGCCATCGCCGAGCCTCGTCCGATGCCTGTCGTCGAGCAACCCGCCGTGGCGCCGCCGGTGGTGGTGGTGGTGGTCGCCCATGACCCCGGATGGTGGTTCGAGGAGACGCTCGCCAGCATCGCCGCCCAGCACTACGCCAACACCAGCGTCCTGGTGGTCGATGCGGCCAGCAGCGATGCCGAGGGTCTTCGAGTGCGGGTCGCGGCTGTGCTCCCGGGGGCTCATCTGCGCCGCCTCGAGGAGGGGGTGGGCTTCGGCGCCGCCGCCAACGAGGCGTTGCGGTCCGTGCAGGGCGCCGCGTTCCTCCTGTTCTGCCACGATGACGTCCGCCTCGAGCCCGATGTCATCCAGGTGTTGGTGGAGGAGGCGTTCCGGTCCAATGCCGGCATCGTCGGTCCGAAGCTGGTCGACTGGCACCACGCCGATCGGCTGCTCCAGGTGGGTATGGGCGCCGATCGCTTCGGTCAGGCCTCGCCGTACGTGGAGCGCGGCGACCTCGACCAGTCTCAGCACGACGCCGTGCGCGATGCCTTCTTCATCCCTGGAGCCGCCACTCTGGTGCGCGCCGATCTGTTCGAAGCCCTCCACGGCTTCGACCCGGCCATCACCTTCCTCGGCGACGACCTCGATCTCGGTTGGCGGGCCCACGTTGCCGGCGCCAGGGTCGTGGTCGCCCCGGCTGCCCGTGTCGCCCATCTCGAGGCGCTCGGTGTGCGGCGCCCGGTCGACGACCGTCGTCGGCTCCAGGCCCGGCACCGTCTGCGGGCCCTGCGCGTGGCCGACACCCTCGGCACGCGCTTGCGGACGGTGCCGGTGGCCTTCGTCCTGGCCCTCCTCGAGGTTCTGCATTCGGTTGTGCTCGGACGGTTCCGTCATGCCCGCGATGTGGCGTCGGCGTGGTCGTGGAACATCAGCCATGCGTCGGGAACCCGTGCCCGCCGTCGGCTCCTCGCCGCCGTTCGCCAGGTCCCCGACCGCGAAGTGCGGGCGCGGCAGGCTCAGGGGAGCGCCCGACTGTCGGGGTACCTCCGTGGCCAGTACCGGGGCGACGGTTCGACCGACCCTCGAGACGTGGTGTCCAGCCTTCGCGACGCCCGCACCACCACCAGCGTGGTGGTCTGGACCATCGTGGCGGTCTTCCTGCTCATCGGGAGCCGAGAGCTGCTGTGGGGGCCGGTGCCCGCCATCGGCCAGCTCGCCCCGTTCGACTCCGCCGGGGACATGTTGGCGCGTTGGCGGAGCGGCTTCGATGCCACGGGGCTGGGGGCGTCGGCCCCGAATGCCACCGGGCTCGGTGCGTTCGGGGGACTGGGTGTGGTGCTTCTCGGCGCCACCGGTGTGCTCCGCTCGCTGGCGATCCTGGCGCCGCTGCTGGTCGGCGTGCTGGGGATGGCTCATCTCGTACGGCCCATCGGCTCGACCCGCTCCCGGCTGGTGGCGGTGGTCACCTACACCGCCGTGCCCGTGGCCACCAACGCCTTGTCGACGGGCCGTTGGGCCGGCATCGTGGCCTACGGGCTGGCGCCGTGGGTTCTCTCCGCCCTCGCCCGGTCCAGCGGGGTGGCGCCCTACGGCCCGCTCGGCGGCTCGGCCGGACCCGGTGTGCGCCATCGGCCCCTCCTCACCCGCATCGTGACGCTGGGACTCATCACCGCTCTCGCCGCCATCGTCGACCCCTCTCTCCTCCTCGTGCTGCCGATCTGTGGTGTGGCCCTCGTCGTCGGTGGCCTGCTCGCCGGCCAGGCCGGGGGTGTCCTGCGGGTGCTGGCAGTGACGGTTGGCGGCACCCTGGCGGCGCTGGTGTTGCACCTGCCCTGGAGTTTGTCGTTCGCCGACGGGTGGGCGGCGATCGTGGTCCCCACCTCCACCGCCGGCCAGTCGCTCGGGCTCGGTGCCGTCCTCGGGTTCGACACCGGGCCGTTCGGTAGTGGCGCCACGGGGTGGCTTCTCCTCGTCGCCGCCGCCCTGCCGTTGTTCACCGGCCGTCGGTGGCGCGTCGGGTGGGCGGTGCGGGCCTGGGCGGTCGCCGCGACCGGGTTCGGTCTGGCCTGGCTCGTGGGCCGGGGCGGATGGTCGTTCGACCTCCCCGCCCCCGAGCTCCTCTTGGCGCCGGCTGCGGCCGGGCTGGCGCTCGCCGTCGGCCTGGGCATGGTCGCGTTCGAGGTCGATCTCCCCGACTACCACTTCGGCTGGCGACAGATCCTCTCGTTGCTGGCGGGCGTGGCCTTCGTCGTCGCAATCATCCCGACCTGGTCGACGGTGGTCTCGGGTCGTTGGGAACTCCCGCGGGGCGACTTCGAGCGTTCGCTGTCGTTCATGCGCACCGAGGCCGAGGCCGAACCGTCGAGAGCCTTGTGGCTCGGCGATGCCGGGGTGCTGCCCGGTGTCGGGTGGGCGCTCGACGCTCCGGGCATCGACGATCTCGGGCCCGACCGTCGGCTGGCCTCTCTGACCTCCGAGAGCGGAGTGCCCACCGTGGCCGAGCACTGGCCGGGTACTGCCGACGGGGCCACACCGCTCGTGGCCGACGCCGTGCGGTCGGCCGCAGCGGGCGACACGTCGCGTCTCGGAGCCATCCTCGCCCCGATGGGCGTGCGCTACGTCGTCGTTCCGTTGGGGCCCGCCCCGGATCCTTACGCCGAGGGACGGCGCTACGACCCGCGGGACCTCCTGGCGATGTTGGAGGGTCAGCTCGACCTCGATGGCATCACCGTCAACCCGGGGGTGCGGGTGTACCGCAACGCCGCATGGGGCCCCCGCCGCGCCCTTCTGCCGCCCGGGACAGCCATCGGAGATGGCGGGCCCGGGGTCACCGGGCGGACGCTGCCGGAGCTCGTCGGAGCACCCGTGGCCCTCTCCGACGGCGACGGCGTCACCGACCATTCGGGCTCGATCGCCACACCTTCCGTGTTCTACCTGGCCTCGGGGGGTGGCGACCGCTGGTCGCTCTCGGTCGACGGGGACGACATTCCCCGTAGCGATGCCTTCGGGTGGGCGAGCTCCTTCGCCGTCGAGCGTGGTGGAGCGGCCGAGCTCACGTACTCCACGCCGGCCACCCGGTGGCTGACTCTGGGCGGCCAGATCGGCCTGTGGATTCTGGCCATCGTGTACCTGCTCCGGGTGCGGGTGGTGGAGGACGAGCCCGACACGCTCGCCGCCGACATGGCGCCGCTGGCGCCCGCCCATGTGGTGCTCGGTGATGCGCTGTCGCCCACCGCCGCCACCCATGACGCCCCCGAAGCACCGGCCCCACCGCCGGCCGAGCTGCCCACGATGGCCGTTCCCATCGTGGTCGGACCCGCGGCGCCAGGGGCTGATGAGTCGGCTGATGATGATCCGGCTGATGATTCGGACGGAGAGATCGCTCCGCCGGCCTCGGACATCGATGACCAGTCGTCGCGTCGGGGGCGCCGCCGGGGCGGGAGGCACGCCCGATGACCCGGCGCCCGTGGCGTTGGCCGATGCTCCTGCTGCTGCCACTGCTGTTGCTCGGGGCCGTCATGGTGTCGCGAAACGACACACCCGACTCGATCCCCGTTCGGGTCGACCGGTTGGCTCCTGGAGCGCCATCGGCCGACGCGTCCGGCTCCACCTGGTACTGCGCCGCCGGTTCGGCCACCGGGGTCGCATCGGGGGAGGGCGCCGGCCGGGCCGACCAGACCGTGATCATCGTCAATCTGTCCGACCAGGTCGTCGCCGGGGTGCTCACCGCCGTCCCGGTGGAGGGCGAAACGGTGCGTCGACCGGTCGAGGTCGCGCCCAACGCACGCACCGAAGTCGCTCTGGCCGATGTGGTGAAGGCGCCGTGGGCCTCGGCGGTGGTCGAGCTCGCGGGTGGTCAGGTGGCGGTCGAGCACGCCGTCAGCGGACCGGGGGGTCGCTCGGTCGGTCCTTGTGCGTCGCATCCGTCGTCCACCTGGTACTTCCCGGCGGGCTCGACGCGGGCGGGCACGACGATGCTGCTCGCCCTGTTCAATCCGTTTCCGGGTGAGGCGTCCGTCGACCTCTCCTTCGAGACCGAGGACGGCACCCGCACCCCTCAGCAGTTCCAGGGCCTGGTCCTCCCCGGGGGTCGGGTCACGGTCGTCGACGTGGGGGCGGTCGTCACCCTGCGCCAGGAGATCGCCACGACCGTGCGGGCCCGCAACGGCCGGATCATCGCCGAGCAGGTCCTCATCGGCGACGGCACCGATGGTTCCCCCACGGGTCTCACGTCGGTGCTCGGTGCTCCGGCCCCGGCCACCGACTGGACCTTCCCCGACAACGCCGCCCCGGGTCCCGGTCGAACGGCGTCGGTCTCGGTACTCAATCCCGGCGAGGTGGAGGCCTCGGTCGAGGTCCAGGTGTTCCTCGACGATCCCGCCGCCAACGGCACCGTCGAGCCGTTCGCCCTCACGGTCGGCCCGAAGCAGGCCCGCACCGTCGATCTGTTCGCCGACGGACGTATCCCCCCTGGGGTCGGGAGCTGGATGCTCGTCCGCAGCACCAACGGGGTTCCGGTGGTGGCCGAACGCCTCGAAGGCGGGACGACGGCCGCCGAGTCCGCGGGGTTGGCCGCCACCATCGGTACACCCATCGTGGCCACCGAGTGGCTCGTGCCGGTGGCCACCGCCTCGTCGCTCGAGTCCTCACGACTGGTGATCGTCAACCCGTCGGGTTCGGGGTCCGCCGTGGTGACGCTGCGGGCCCACGCCGGCGGGGTCACCCGAGATCTCCCCGGTTCGGGCCGGGTGGTGGTTCCGGCCGGTGCGCAGGTGGTGGTGTCCCTCGGGGCCGACGGGTCGGGCCTGGAGGGCCTGGCGGTCGTGGTGAGCGCCGACAGCCCGGTCGTGGTGTCGCGAACCTTCGTCTTCGCCCCGTCGGGGTTTGCGTCGAGCCTCGCCAGCGCCGTGTTCGGCACCGAATCGCTGCCGGTGGGGCTGGCCCGCCCGGAGGACTTCCTGGTCGACGCTCCCGCGGCCGGACCGTCGACCGACGCCCCCGAGGATGTCCTCACCACCATCGATCCGTCGGCCGCGACCATCCCTCCGGCATCGACGGCATCGACGGCATCGACGGCGTCGACCACGTCGGCGACAGGAGGCTGAGGTGGATCGTGTCCTTCTGGCCCTGGGCCTGGTGGCCGTGGCCGTGGCCGTGGCCCTGGTGCTCCAGCGCCGCTCACCCGACGGCCCCACCCGACCGCAGTTCTCGGTGCCCGTGCAGGTCGACCGGTCCGACTTCGCCCGCCGGGATGCCCCTTGGCTCGTCACGGTCTTCACATCGCGTACCTGCGACAGCTGCGGCGGGGTGTGGGACAAAGCCCGCCAACTCGATGCCGATGGTCGCGGTCCGGTGGCGGTGCAGGAGGTCGAGGTCACGGCGGAGCCCGGGCTCCACCGCCGCTACGGGGTCGATGCCGTGCCTCTGGTGTTGATCGTCGACACCGAGGGGGTGGTGGTGCGCCACTTCCTGGGACCGGTCACCGCCACCGATCTGTGGGCCGCCGTGGCCGAGGCGCGCGAACCGGGTTCCACGCCACCGGGCTGTGTCGACCACGCCTGACCGTCGGGCGACGGCGGCCCTGACCCGAGGCGACTGCACCGCCGGGTCGGGTCAGTCCTGAACGGGTGAGTCCGAAACCGGTGGGTCGGGCGGGGCGGGAGCGTCGTGGCCGTTGGTGCCGCTGCTGCCGCTGCTGCCGCTGCTGCCGTTGGCGTTGGCGTTGGCGTTGATGAGCACGCTGTGAGGGTTTCCGGCCGTGGCCCCGGGGCTGGCCAGCTCGAGCAGGCGGGTGACTTCGGTGCCGTCGATGGTCTCGTGCTCGAGGAGTGCTCGGGCCACCAGGTCGAGGCCGTTGCGGTTGATGGTGAGAACCTCGCGGCAGCGGTCCTGTTGGAGGCGCAGGATCCGCTCGACCTCCTCGTCGATGACTCGGGCGGTGTCGTCGCTGTAGTCACGGGTGTGCATGAGGTCGTCGCCGAGGAACACTTGCCCCTGACTGCCCCAGGCCATCGGGCCGACACGTGTGCTCATACCCCACTCGCGAACCATCTTGCGGGCCAGTTCGGTGGCGCCGACGAGGTCGTTGTTGGCGCCGGTGGACACGACCCCGAAGACCAGGTTCTCGGCTATGCGTCCCCCCATACGGACGACGAGCGAGTCCTCGATGTAGTCCTGGCGGTAGATGTGGCGCTCCTCGAGTGGGAGCTGCATGGTGACCCCGAGGGCCATGCCCGAGGGGATGATGGTGACCTTGTGCAGCGGGTCGGCGGTGGGGAGCACCGCCGCACAGACGGCGTGCCCGGCCTCGTGGTAGGCGATCGTTTCCTTCTCGAGGTCACTCAGCACCATGGAGTCGCGCCTCTGGCCCATCAGGATGCGGTCGCGGGCCTCCTCGAAGTCGCGTTTGGCGATTTCGTTGCTGCCCCGACGCACGGCGAACAGCGCCGACTCGTTGACGAGGTTGGAGAGGTCGGCACCACTCATGCCGGGGGTGCCGCGGGCCACGAGGTCGAGGTCGACGTCGGCGGCGATGTGCTTGCCGTGGACATGCACGGTGAGGATCTTGCGACGGTCGTCGAGCTCGGGAAGGGGCACGACGACCTGGCGGTCGAAGCGGCCGGGGCGCAGCAGGGCGGGGTCGAGGATGTCCGGGCGGTTGGTGGCGGCGATCATCACGATGCCGGTGGTGACCTCGAAGCCGTCCATCTCGGCCAGCATCTGGTTGAGGGTCTGCTCGCGTTCGTCGTGGCCGCCGCCGAGGCCGGCGCCGCGCTTGCGGCCGATGGAGTCGATCTCGTCGACGAAGATGATGGCCCGACCCATCTTGCGAGCGTTCTGGAACAGGTCACGCACACGGCTGGCACCGACACCGACGAACATCTCCATGAAGTCCGACCCGGTGACCGACAGGAACGGAACGCCTGCTTCGCCGGCGACGGCCCGGGCGATGAGGGTCTTGCCGGTGCCGGGGGGGCCGACCAGCAGGATCCCCTTGGGGATGCGGGCGCCGATCTCACCGAACTTCTCGGGGTACTTGAGGAAGTCGACGACCTCGGTGATGTCCTTCTTCACCGTTTCGTAGCCGGCCACGTCGGCGAAGGTGGTGGCGGGTCGTTCGGCGTCGTAGGTCTTGGCCTTGCTGCGGCCGATGGACATGATGCCGCCCATCTGGCCCTGGGCCTTGCGCTGCATCCACACGAAGAAGCCGATGAGCAGGGCGACGGGCAGGAGCAGGGGGATCAACGAGCCCCAGATGCTCTGGGTGGGCGTCTCGAACTTGACGCCCTTCTCGGTCATCAGGGCCTGGTCGGCGTCGGATGGCTGCAGCGGGCCGGTGGTGGTGAACTTGGTGTTGTCGTCGAGGGTGCCGGCGACGTTGCCGTTGGTGTTGTCGAAGGTCGACGACTGGACCTGGTCGGTGCGCAGGTCCTCGAGGAAGTCGCCGTAGGTGATGGCGTTCCCCGGGCTGGTGCTGAACAGGCTGGGCAGGAACAACGCCCCGGCGATGACGGCGAGAAGGATCCAGATGGTCCAACGCGGCCAGCCCTTGTCGTTGCCGAAGCGCCCGCCCGGGGAGCTGCCCTCGCCGGAGGGAGGAGGGGTGCTGTCGGGACTCATAGCCGAAAGCCTAGATGGGGACGGCGAAAAACCCCGACAGGGGGGAGCAGTTTCAGGACGCCATGGCCTGGCGGCGTCGGTCGACGAGCTGCCAGCCGTTCGGCACCGAGAGGGAGTCGGCGTGGCGTCCGCAGACGTCGTACATTGCGGGGTGGGGCTCGTGGGCCAGGTCGTCCAGCCAGACCGTGCGACTGGCGTACTCGTAGCCGAACGTCGCCGAGGCCGCCTCGCCGCACCCGGGGCGCGCGCAGGAACGGGTCATGGTGCTGACCGTACCCGCCGACGACCTCCCCTCCGGGGACCGGTAGCCTGCGCCGTCGTGGCTCCAGCCGATCGTCGTCCGTCGCGGGTCACACCCTCCAAGAAGCAACTGGCCGAGGAGGCCGCCGCTTCCGGACGGAGGGGCTCGAAGTCGGCAAAGGCGGCGCCGCCGACGAAGGGGTCGAAGGGCACGTCGGACACGACCAAGGCTCCGAAGGCGAAGGCCGAGGTCGTCGTACCCGACGCGGTCGAGGCGGCGGACGCAACGCCACGCAAGGGTCGGCTGCCCCAGGCGGCCGCCCCGGCCCGCTCGACCAGCTTCTTCGGTCGACTGCTCCCACCCCGCCCCCTGCCGGTGGCCGCAGCGGCGGCCGACGACGAGCAGGAGCCCGTCGGCCGGCCCGTACCGGCTGACGGCCGTCGCTACGGCGCCGGCGCCATCCTCCTCGTGTTCCTCGGCGCCCAGGTGCTGGCTTCGCTGGCCTATGCCCTGGTGATCCCGAACACCGAGTACGACCCCCGGGCGGTCACGGGTCTGGGTGGCGCCGTCGGTCGGGCCGCCGACCAGTTCGGCGGCGACCAGGCGATCGTCATCGCCCCGCCGGTGCCGTTGTGGTTGAGCACCCTGTTGCAGCTCCCGCTGTGGGCGGCGCTCATCATCGGGCCGTGCTGGTTCGCGACCAAGCGGGGTCGGGGGATCATCGCCGATCTCGGGTTGCGGATGAAGGCCCGTGACGTGCCGCTGGGTCTGGCCATCGGTGTGGCGTGCCAGTTGATCATGGTGCCGGCGCTCTACTGGGTGGTGTTCAAGGCCATCGGCGTGCAAGACGTTTCGGCTCAGGCTCGAACACTCACCGACCGGGCCACGAGCCCCGTGTCGGTGCTGCTCTTGTTCCTGATCGTCGGCATCGGTGCCCCAGTGGCCGAGGAGATCTATTTCCGGGGCATGGCGTTGCCGATCTTCCGGCGCAAGCTGCGGGCCCGATGGGCCATCGTCGCCTCGGCGGCCTTCTTTGCGGCCACCCACTTCCAGCCGCTCCAGTTCCCGGCGCTGCTGGTGTTCGGCGTCATCCTCGGGGTGCTCACGGTGCGTTTCCAGCGCCTCGGTCCCGCACTCTGGGCCCACGTGGGTTTCAACATCGTCGCCGCCATCACCCTGGTCTGGAACCTCGGCTTCGGCTGAACGCACCTCGGGTGGTTGCGGCCCTTGTTCTGCGCGCTCCGATGAGGGGGCGCGCTGATGCCACGATGGTGGGTTAATGACGACGAGCGATCAGGGCCCCCCGGTGGCGCGCAGTGACGACGACGTCCTTCGCTTCGACGCGCCCGGGTCCGACCGGATCGACGCCTTCTCGAGGTCCACGCCCGATCCCGTCGTCGACGACCTCGCCCGGGCCATCGACCCCCCGGGGCGGGCGCAGCGGTTCGTCGCCTCGCTCGGGCACGTCGTGCGCAGCGTCGCCGACTGGTCACCCGAAGCGTGGGTGTCGGCGATCGTGGTGGGCGCCTGCATGGTCTTCGTGTTCCTGCAGCTCGGGCCCAACAACATCTTCCGCGACACCACCCCGGCCGGCGGCGACATGGGCGCGCACGTGTGGGGGCCCGCGTTCATGCGCGACCACCTGCTGCCGTCGTTCCGCCTCACCGGCTGGAGCCCCGACTGGTACGCCGGCTTCCCCGCCTACCAGTTCTACATGGTGCTTCCGTCACTGGCGATCGCCCTGCTCAGCTTCGTCATCCCCTACGGCATCGCCTTCAAGCTCATCGCCGTCAGCGGGCTGGTGTCGTTGCCGGTGTGCGCCTGGGCCTTCGGCAAGCTGGCCCGCCTGCCCTTCCCCGGTCCGGCTCTCTTCGCCGTCGGGGCCACCGCCTTCCTGTTCGACCGGTCGTTCTCCATCCTCGGCGGCAACATCGCCTCCACGATGGCCGGCGAGTTCGCCTTCTCCATCTCGCTCAGCTTCGCTCTGCTGTTCCTCGGCGTCGTCGGCCGGGGCATGGAGAACGGCAAGCACCGGGCCTGGGCGGCGGTGCTGCTCGCCCTCACCGGGCTGTGCCACCTGATCCCGTTCCTCTTCGTCATCGGCGCCGCAGTGGTGTGGTTCGTCGTGTCGCTGGCCCGCCGGTCGGGGATGCGCACCCGGCTGTGGTGGTTGCTCGGTGCCGGCCCGGTGGGCGTGGCGCTCACCGGCTTCTGGCTCGTGCCCTTCTATCTCCAGCACGGCTACATGAACGACATGGGCTGGGAGAAGAAGACCAACTTCCTCGACCTGCTCTTCCGTCGCGAGACCCTCGATTCCGGCCTCGTCGACTCCCCTCGCATCGAGTGGGTCCTGCTGCTGGCGTTACTGGGTGTGGTGATGAGCATCGCGTGGAAGCGGCGGGTCGGTGGGTTCCTGATCCTCACCGCCATGGGCGTGGCCATCACCTTCTGGCTCATCCCCCAGACCCGCCTGTGGAACGCCCGGCTCCTGCCGTTCTTCTACCTCACCCTCTATCTCCTGGCCGCCCTGGGTATCGCCGAACTGGGCCGCACCATCGCCACCCTCCTGGCGCGAGACCCCGATCGACCGGCGCGCCTCGTCACCATCGGCACGGCCGTGGCGGCGTGGATCGTCGTCATCACTTCGCTGGCGATGCCGCTGCGGGCCATGCCCGGCGGCAGCGTGCAACCCGACGGGTCGTACCAGTGGGCGTTCCTGTCCACCACCGAGAGCAGCTTCGTGAGCTCGTGGGCCCGCTGGAACTTCACCGGCTACGAGAACAAGCCCGCCTACCCCGAGTATGAGGCCATCGTGTCGACCATGGCCGGCCTCGGCCAGACGCAGGGCTGCGGTCGGGCCATGTGGGAGCACGAGGAGCAGCACGACCGCTACGGCACGCCGATGGCCCTCATGCTCCTGCCCTTCTGGACCGACGGCTGCATCGGCTCGATGGAGGGGCTGTTCTTCGAGTCGTCGTCCACCACGCCGTACCACTTCCTCATGCAGGACGAACTGTCGACCGGGCCCTCCAACGCCCAGCGCGACCTGCCGTACTCTCCGGGGGCGCCGTCACAAGCGGAGTTCGACATCGGGGTGCAGCACATGAAGCTCCTCGGTGTCGGTTACTACATGGCGATCTCCGACCCGATGATCGAGAAGGGCCGGGCCAACCCCGGCCTCGAGGAGGTCGCCACCTCGGGGCCGTGGGTGGTCTTCACGGTGAGCGCCAGCGAGACCGTCGTGGCTCTCGACAACCAGCCGGCGGTGGTCACCGGGGTACATCCCGCCCGCGACTGGCTCGAAACGATGGTGCCCTGGTTCGAGGACCCCCCGCAGTGGTCGGTGTTCCTGGCCGACGACGGCCCCGACGACTGGCAACGCATCGAACCGGGCACCGCTCCCGCCGAGGTGTCCACCCCACCGGTGGCCGTCACCGACATCGAGACGGGCACCGACACCATCTCGTTCCGCGTCAGCCAGCCCGGCACGCCGGTCTTGGTCAAGACCTCGTACTTCCCGAACTGGAAGGTCGACGGCGCCGAGGGCCCGTGGAGGATCAGCCCCAACCTCATGGTCGTCGTTCCCACCACCAACGAGGTGTCGATGTCCTACGGGATGACGACGATCGACTGGCTCGGCTGGGCCCTCTCCGCCCTCGGCCTGGTGGGGCTGGTCCTGCTGATCCGCGCCGGCCCGCGGGCGATGGCCGACCCCCGCCCGTGGCGCCGGCCGCGTGAGCCCGACGACGTAGCCGATGACGAGGCCACCGATTTCGACCCGGTTGCGGCCGTGCTCAGCGGGGTCGCGACCTCCTCGGAACCGGAGCCGTACGCGCCACCCGTCACGGATCCGACTCCGGGCCCGCCCCCCGAACGGTGACCCGTCCTGCGCTGCGCATCGCCGCCGTTGCCATGCTCAGCAGTGTCCTGACCGTGGTGGCTCTGCGGCGTTGGCAGCGGGGCCTTTCTCCGTTGCGGGCCGATCTGGAACGTCGTCGCGACCGGGGTGAGCCTCGGGGGGAGCGGCGTCTCAGTGTGGTGGTGCCCGCCTACCAGGAGGCCGAGTCGATCGCCGCCACGGTGGGGGAGTTGCGTCGCGCCCTCGACACTCTGGCCGCCTACGGCGGCGTGGAGATCGTGGTCGTCGACGACGGGTCGGTCGACGCCACCGCAGAGGCCGCCCGACGCGCCGGGGCCGATCACGTGGTGCGCCATGACCACAACCGCGGCAAGGGCGCGGCGGTGCGTACCGGGGTGCTGGCCGCCCAGGGCCGAACGGTGGTGTTCACCGACGCCGACCTGGCTTATTCGCCCGACCAGATCCCCGGTCTCGTCGCCCTCGTCGAGGAGGGTTGGGACGTCGTGGTCGGCAGCCGCCGCCACACCGACACCACCACCTTGGTGCGGGCCCGGCGGTTGCGTGAGATCGGCGGTCGGGCCATCAACCTGCTCACCCGGGCCGTGTTGCTCGGCCAGTACCGTGACACGCAGTGTGGGCTCAAGGCCTTTCGTTCCGACTCGGCGCGGCTCATCTTCGCCCGCACCCGGGTGGACGGTTTCGCCTTCGATGTCGAGGTGTTCCACCTCGTCGAGCGCTACCACCTGTCGCTGGCCGAGGTGCCCGTCACCATCGCCAACTCGAGCCGCTCGTCGGTGCACGTGGCCCGCGACGCCCTGCGATTGGTGCGCGACCTCTTCCGGGTGCGCCAGTGGGCCGCGGAGGGTCGCTACGACCTCACCGGCGACGATCTCCTGGCCGCCGGTGACCCCGTCAGCCCCGCCGGAGCCGATGAGGCCCTCCACTAGGGTCACCGCCATGGCCACCGCCGACGCCGCCACCCTCGACGTCATCTTCAAGGCTTACGACATCCGCGGTGTCGTGCCCGAGCAACTCGACGCCGAGCTCGTCGAGCGGGTGGGCGCCGCCTTCGCCCGCTTCGCGACCGACACCAGCGGGGCCGGCCACGTGCTCGTGGCCCACGACATGCGCCCCTCGGGACCCGAGTTCGCCGCCGCGTTCGCCCGAGGGGTCACCGGCCAGGGCCTCGACGTCGTGCACCTCGGGCTCGCCTCCACCGACCTGCTGTTCTGGGCCGCCGGGCACTATGACGCCCCCGGGGCCATGCTCACCGCCTCCCACAACCCGGCGCAGTACAACGGCATCAAGCTCTGCCTGGCCGGGGCCAAGCCGGTGGGCGAGGACACGGGCCTGCAACAGATCAAGGCCGCCGTGCTCACCGGCCTGTCGCCCGCCCCCTCCACCGGCTCGGAGTCGAGTCGCAACGACACCCTCGCCGCCTTCGCCGAGCACGTGCACTCGTTCGTCGACATCGACGGCCTGGCCCCGTTCCGTGTCGTGGCCGACGCCGCCAACGGTATGGGCGGTCTCACCGCGCCGGCCATCTTCGCCGGCCTGCCCGTCACCCTCGACATGCTCTACGGCGAGCTCGACGGCACCTTTCCCAATCACCCGGCTGATCCGATCCAATCCGAGAACCTCGTCGACCTCCAGGCCCGGGTGCTCGCCACCGGCGCCGACATCGGCCTGGCCTTCGACGGCGACGCCGACCGGGTGTTCCTCGTCGACGACGAGGGACAGCTCGTCTCGGGGTCGCTCACCACGGCCATCGTGGCCGCGGCGATGCTCGACCAGCACCCCGGTGCCACCATCCTGCACAACCTGATCTGCTCGAAGGCCGTACCGGAGGTCATCGTCGAGCACGGCGGCACCCCGGTGCGCACGCGGGTGGGTCACTCGTTCATCAAGCAGGTCATGGCCGAGACGGGCGCCGCCTTCGGTGGCGAGCACTCGGGTCACTACTACTTCCGCGACAACTTCCGGGCCGACTCGGGCATCATCGCCGCCGTGGTCGTCCTCGGCGTGCTGTCACGGGCCGGCGTTCCCCTCTCCGAGCTGCGGGTGCCCTACGAGCGCTACGTCGACTCCGGCGAGATCAACACGGTGGTGTCCGATCCCCGCGCCGTGATCGACACGGTCGCGGCCCACTACGCCGACGCCGATCAGGACCGCCTCGACGGTCTGACCGTCGACCTCACGCTCGGAGCGGCGGCCGACCCGGCCGATCCTTGGTGGTTCAACCTGCGGCCCTCCAACACCGAACCGCTGCTTCGCCTCAACCTCGAGGCCTCGACCCGCGAGGCGTGCGCCCGCCACGTCGCCGAGGTCCGTACCCTCATCGCCGCCGCCGGCCACTGACCGGCGAGCGACCGTCCCCACAAGGAGAACCATGGCCCTCGATTCCCAACTGCTCGAGATCCTCGCCTGCCCCGATGACAAGGGTCCGCTGCTGTACTTCGCCGATGAGGACACGCTCTACAACCCGCGCCTGAAGCGCCGGTACGACGTGCGTGACGACATCCCCATCATGCTCATCGACGAGGCGACCACCGTCGACGACGACGAGCACGAGCGCCTGCTGGCCAAAGCGGCGGCCGACGGGGTGCAACCCACGTTCGAGGCCTGAGTCGTGCTGCTCGACAGCCTCGGGATGTTCGACGCCGTCGCGGCGATGCCCGAACAGGTGGCGGTGGCCGCGGCGTCCACGCGCGCCGCTCTGGCCGAGGTGGCCCTGCCGGCGCACGACGACATCCAGCATGTGGTGGTCGTGGGCATGGGCGGCAGCGGCATCGCCGGTGACGTCGCGCGCGAGGTCGCGGGTCCGCTCATGGCGGTGCCTGTTGTGGTCCACAAGGGCTACGGCGTCCCCAACTTCGTCGATCCCACCACGCTCGTCATCGCCGTCTCCTTCTCGGGCGACACCGAGGAGACGGTCGAGTCGGTCTCCGATGCGTTCGTCGCCGGTGCTCACATCGTCACGGTGTCCAACGGCGGACGGCTGGCCGCGCTGGCCGACGAATGGCAGGTGCCCCATGTGACGGTGGCCCACGGGATCCCGATGCCCCGCGCCGCGCTCGGCGCGCTGGCCATCCCCCCACTGCTCGTGCTCGAACAGGTCGGGTTCTTCCCCGGCGGGTCGTCGTGGATCGACGCGTCGGTGGCCCAGCTCCAACGCCGACGCGATCAGCTCATCGCCGAGGCCAACCCCGCCCATCGCCTCGCCCACCGCCTCGGGCGGGCCTTCCCCCTGATCTATGGCGGTAACGGTCTCGGCGGCCTGGCCGCATTGCGGTGGAAGACCCAGTTCAACGAGAACGCCAAGGTCCCGGCCTTCTCCAGCCAGCTGCCCGAGGCCACCCACAACGAGATCGCCGGGTGGGGCCAGCACGGTGACGTGACCCGACAGGTCATGCAACTGGTGCTCCTGCGCCACGACTTCGAGCACCCGCAGGTGTCGCGTCGCTTCGACCTCGTGGTCGAGTTCCTCGACGAGGTGATGGGCGAGGTGCACACCGTCGTCGCCGAGGGCGAGGGTCCGCTGGCGCAGTTCTTCGACCTGGCCCTGTTCGGCGACGTGGCCTCGCTGTACGCCGCCGCCGAGCAGGGCATCGATCCGGGGCCGGTACCGGTCCTCGACGAGGTGAAGCAACGGCTGGCCGACCCGGGCTGAGTAGGCTCGTTGTCCTCCGGGCTGAGAAGTGCGGGTCAGACGGCCCCAGCCCATCTCCGTCGGGTCACCGCCGCGGCAGCCTTGCCGCGCCATCGGGACCCAAGAACCCAGAGAGCGACGAATGACCCTCACCCCCCTGTTCACCGACAACGGGCTCGACTACCGCGTGGCCGACCTCTCCCTCGCCGCCTTCGGCCGCAAGGAGATCCAGCTCGCCGAGCACGAGATGCCCGGCCTCATGGCGTTGCGGGCCGAGTACACCGACGCCCAGCCCCTGGCCGGGGCCCGCATCACCGGCTCGCTGCACATGACCATCCAGACCGCGGTGCTCATCGAGACCCTCACCGCCCTGGGCGCCGACGTGCGTTGGGCCAGCTGCAACATCTTCTCCACCCAGGACCACGCCGCCGCGGCAACGGTGGTGGGTCCCGAGGGCACCGTCGACCGGCCGAAGGGCGTGCCGGTGTTCGCGTGGAAGGGCGAGTCGCTCGAGGAGTACTGGTGGTGCACCGAGCAGATCCTGCGTTGGCCCGAGGGCCAGGGTCCCAACATGATCCTCGACGACGGCGGCGATGCCACCATGCTCGTCCACAAGGGCGTCGAGTACGAGCGCACCGGCGTGGTACCCGCCGACTCCGACGACGACTCCGAGGAATGGGCCGTGGTCCTCGAAGTGCTGCGTCGCACCGTGGCCGAGGAGCCGGAACTGTGGCACGGCGTGGCCGCCGGCATCCAGGGTGTCACCGAGGAGAC
>JBDNHK010000088.1:0-12680 GCA_041688815.1 Acidimicrobiales bacterium
GATGAGGTTCTCGGGTTTCTTGAGTCCGCAGGCCATGCGGGCGAGGACTGTCAACGGTCAGTGCGTCCTGCCCGGCGGCGGACAGTAGAACTGCCCGGTGTTGGCCAACAGAACTGCCCGGGGTTCAGTCAGCCAGAGGCTTGACCCCCTTGCCTGTGGTGGCTTGGGTGAGTCGGCTGGGGTCGCCGCCGATGAGCACGATGTTGGTGTGGTGTAAGGGGCGGTCGACCGTCGCGTTAGCGGCTCGTCGGATCTGAGGGGGAACTGATCGCGGGTTGATGGTCTCTGGCATGGCACAGGGGCCCTGCGAATCTGACGGTGTCGAAGCCAATCAGGTGCCGGAGAGCCCCTGTGATCGTTGACCCTACGCGCGTGTGTGAACTCCTCGTCGGTCTCGGAGACGTGACCGTCCTCGGCGCAGTCGACGAGCCCGCCGGACCGGTGATCGTGCACGTCGAGACCCGCTCCGGGGCCCGGTTGGTGTGGCACAAGCGCCGATGGTGTTCGCCCGCAGCGCTGAACACGACGTCGCTGAGGTCGAAGCGTTCTGCGACCGGGCGCGAGCTGAATTCGATCGTCGCGGCACGGACTGAACGTCGACGGGCGGTTGTCCTACCACGTCACGGGGTTCCGGATCCGAGCTGCGGTACAACTCGACTGCTTCACGTCGGAACTCCTCCGGGTACTTTCCTGGACGACCCATCCGGGCCTCCCTCCTCTGGGTTCCATCCCAGAATCAGGTGTCCAAGATCGCGGGTCAACTCCACGGTGGGGTGTTCGGTGATGTCGGTCAGCCACAACTGGTTCGGCTCCTCAGCGGTGAACACCCGGCGCACCAGATCATCGTGCGCTGGTGGCCCTGGCTTGGAACGCTTCGAGCTCTTCTTCTTGCCGAAGCTCGACCACCAGGCGTTGTCCCGACAGGTCTTCCACACGGTCCGTTCGCACGCGACGTGGCCGGCGTCGCGGACTTCGTCGGTGAGGAACCGGTAGCCGAACTCAGGATCGTCACGATGCGCGTCGAACACCGCGTTCGCCAGATGCGCCGCGTTGAGCTCCGCGTTCGGTGACCGGCTCCTTGAGCCACCGGGAGTAGGGCTGGCGGGCGATCTTCAGGACCCGGCACGTCACCGTGACGGGGATTCCGTCAGCAGCGAGCTCTCGGACGAGCGGGTACATCATTTTCCCGGCAGATTCGCCTGCGACAGATACGCAGCCGCTCGGCGCAGGACTTCGTCCTCCTGCTCGAGCAACCGGATCCGTTTCTTCGCCTCACGCAGCTCGGCGTTCACTGCGGCGGTCGTGCCGGGCTTGAGACCGTCCTCGACATCCGCGGCTTTGAGCCCGAGGATTCAGACACGACTCCGAGATCCCGAAATCAGCGGCGACGTCCTTGAGGAGGACGCCCGAGTCGCGACTCCGGGCGACTCGGATCACGTCCTCACGGAACTCTTTGGGGTAGGGCCTGGGCATGGTGAACATCCTTCCAGCAGCACCTCTCGGCACCACAGATCAGATGTCACCAAACCGTGCAGCAGTCCCGTCCGCCGGCTCGGCGGCTGCGAGGGCAGCGACGATGTCGCGAGGCCGGTCACGAGCGCTTTGACCTGGCTCGATCTGAGTTGCTCGCCGGGGATGTTCTCGCCGAGCTGGGCCCCGAGACCCTCGCATTCGCGTTGAGCTTCGGTGATCCCCGCGGTGAGTCGCTTGTCCCGTTCGATCGCTGCCGGGTCGGGTTCGGAGATGCCGGCGAGGGTGTTGCACGTCTGGTCGATGTGATCATCGTCGAAGGGTTGAGCGAGCCAGCGGTCGAGTCCTGGGGTGACTGCTTCTTCTTGACGTAGATGCTGCAAGGGTACGATCGATTCCGGGTCGGGGTAGTTCGCCGGGAACTTGCAGTGGTGGAACGCGCGACCGTGGTTCCACTGGCCCTGCATTCGTCGACTGCCGAGCTCGCAGTGCATGAGCCCGGTGAGCAGGTAGTGGCGCCTGAATCACCGGATCTGGTGAGGCCCGACCGTAGGATGAAAACGATGTAAGGTCGCCAAATGCCAGACAGGCCGTCGACCCGTGCCTTCGCCGTCTTCCCGTTCATCGGGCTCATCCTCCTTCTCATCGCCGAAGCGATCCAGTTCGCGACGAAGGGGAGCGACAACTGGCAGCAGATTCTGGTGATGAACTCGGTGACCTATCTGATCGGCGCTCAGGCCCTGGGCGCCGGGATCGGTCACATGTTCTTCGGTCCCCCGATCGCCGAGTCCATCGGGTGGCAGCCGAGCCCGTTCCAGTGGGAGGTCGGCGGCGCCAGCCTGGGCATCGGCATCGCGGGCGTCTGGGCCAGCTCGTTCCAGCCGGACTACTGGCTAGCGGTGATCTTGGTCGCCATGGGGTTCCTGTGGGTCGCCGGGATCGGTCACGTCCGCGGCGTGATCAAGGACAAGAACTTCTCGATCAGCAACGCAGGGCCGATCCTTGTCGCGGACTTCTTGGTGCCGTTGTTCTGCCTCGTCATCTGGATCCTCTGGGCCAAGCCCTGACCGCCTGACCGGCTCGACTCCACACCGCAGGTTCGCGGAGCTGGGGACTGTTCGCCGTTGGCGACGCGGTTCGGTGCCGGTCCGGTCACGAAGTCGTGGTGGTTCGAGGGGACGGCTGTCCACCACGCCGCGTGGTGACCTGCTCTGACACCGGACGGCGTGCGGTGTCAGAGCCGCTCGAGTCGACCACGTCGGCCCGAGTCCGTTCGTTGTCGTCGCTGACGAGGCGCCGACCGAGATCCTGGCAAGTCGACTTGAGGATCGGGCGCGAGGCATAGAACCCTGACCAGTACGGATTCGGGTCGAGCGAGATCGTCGGCAGGGTGCTGCGATGGTGCGAGACGAGGTCGAGGTAGTCATCGAGGCCTGCGTTGACGAGCCAGACGCCGGTGCGCACGAAGCTGGAATCGTTCCAGCGGTTGAGCAGTTCGACCAGACGCGGCACAGGTCGCACGAAGTCGAACCCGATCGCCAGCAACAGGTACGGCGTTCGAGCCAGCGGTGAGAGTTGGTCGATGTAGGACTCGACGCGGCTGACGACACGTTGATCGCTCTGGGACGGCTCACCGGGATGAGAGGAGCGTCCGAACCCTCGCCGCAGCGTCCGAGCCGTCGTCGGAAGCTTCCGCCCAGCCTTTCGTAGTGCTGTTGTGGTTGTCGTCCTCGATCGTCGGGTCTGCCCCTCGTGCGAGGAGGTGTTCAACCATCTCGGGCCGGTGGAACTGGACGGCTAGGTGCAACCCGGTGGTGTTGCAGTACGGGCGGAAGTCGATGTCGACGCCTACGTCGAGCAGGAAGTCGACCGCCTCGATCCGGTTGTTGGCAGCGGCGAGCACCAACGCCTCACTCAGGATCTCAGCCTCGTCGTCGCCCGGCGGTCGACCCGCGGGGCGACCCACATCGGCGAAGTCGGGACGGTACGGACCCGCGGGTCGGGTCAATGCGCCGTAGCGATCGATCCACGATGCGAGTTCCGCCGTCTGACCGGTCGCGGCGGCGAGCCACAGGCTCGGCCGGTGAAGCCCGTGAGCGACCAGGACATCCGCTGCTTCGGTCGAGCTGTGGAACGCCGCCGACTCCAGCGGTGTGATACCGGCATCAGCGCGCGCCGGACCGATGGTGCCGCCGCCGACCGACAACCAGGTGGCGGCCACGGCGGTTGCTCGAACGTCCTCACCAGGGTTGCTGGCAAGAGAACCCAGGACGCTGTTCCCCGACACGAGCTGAGTGACCACCGAGAGGTCCTTCCCGCCATCCCGGCCACCGGCTGAGGCCCGGGCGCTGTCGTTAGTACAGAATGTCGATTCGGGATCGTCGAGAGCGAGGGGAATCAAGACGTGAAGGACCGACGGGTCGTGATCATCGGGGCCGGACCAGGCGGTATCAGCTCGGCGTACTACTTGCGCGAGGCGGGCCACACGAACATCACCGTGCTCGAGCGCCAGAGCGACGTGGGCGGCACCTGGCAGCGCAACCGCTATCCGGGTCTGGCCTGCGACGTGTGGAGCCATGTCTACGCGTTCACCTTCAGCCTCAACCCGGGCTGGACCCGCTCCTACGCCACCCAGCCCGAGATCCTGGCCTACATCCGCCAGACCGTCGCCGACCTCGACCTGTGGCCCTACATCCGCCTGAACACCGGCGTGGCCTCGGCCCGCTGGAACGATGACACCTCCACCTGGGTCCTCACCACCGATGCCGGTGAGGAGATCGAGGCCGACGCGTTGGTCAGCGGTCAGGGCATGTTCGGCGAGCTGAAGTACCCCGACATCGAGGGTCGTGATTCCTTCGAGGGTGTCGCCATGCACACCGGAGTGTGGGACGAGTCGGTCGAGCTGGCCGGCAAACGGGTGGCGGTGATCGGCAGCGCAGCCAGCGCGGTGCAGTCGATCCCCGAGATCGCGAAGGTGGCGGGGCAGGTCCACGTGTTCCAACGCTCGGCCAACTGGGTGCTACCCAAGGAGGACGTCGAGCACACGCCCGAGCAGCTCGAGGAGTTCCACCGTGACCCCGAGACGCTGCAGGCCTACCACGACGGGATCATGTCGTTCATCGGCCCGAGCATTCCGTTCGGCAACCCCGAGATCAACGGCGCCGCCGAGTGGGTCGCGGCCTGCGCCATCGAGGTGGTCGAGGACCCCGAGGTCCGCCAGAAGCTCACCCCCGACACGCCGTGGGGGTGCATGCGGCCGCTGTTCTCGAACCACTACTACCCGGCGTTCAACCGACCCGACGTGGAGCTGGTGACCGACGGCATCGAGCGGATCACCCCGACAGGTGTCGTCACCGCTGATGGCACCGAGCGCGAGGTCGACGTCATCGTGTTCGCCACCGGTTACGTGGTCCACAAGTTCGCGTCGCGCATCCCGATCACCGGGCGGGGTGGCCTCTCGCTCGACGAGGCCTGGGCCGACGGCGCCCAGGCCTACCTCGGCATCACCACGTCGGGGTTCCCGAACCTGTTCATGCTCTACGGACCGAACACGAACGCAGGCTCACTCATCCCCATGATCGAGTTTCAGGCCCAGTACGTGGCGAAGATGCTCGAGGTCATGGACGAAGCCGGCGTGGACTGGGTCGACGTGCGCCGTGACTCGATGGACGCCTACAACGACACCCTCCAGGCTGACCTGGCCGCCGTCGAGGTGTGGAAGGCCGGGTGCAGCCACTACTACCTGAGCGAGTCGGGTCGGATGGTCACCCAGTACCCGCACTCGATGTGGATGTTCCGCGACCAGGTCTCCGAGCCGGACCTCGACGTCTTCGAGGTCGGTACCCGCTGACCCCCCCGTACCGGTCTCGGTCTGCCGAGTACCCGTTGGTTTCGTAGGCTGCCCAGCCATGGACGATCAGCCGCTCATGCCCTACCGCCGCCTCGGCCGCTCCGGCCTCCAGGTCAGCGCCCTGTCGTTCGGTTCGTGGGTCACCTTCGGTACCCAGGTCGACACCAGCCTGGCCAAGGAGTGCCTCACCGCGGCTCGCGACGGTGGGGTCAACTTCTTCGACAACGCCGAGTCCTACGCCGGCGGCGAGTCGGAGTCGATCATGGGCGCCGCCATCGCCGAGCTGGGCTGGCCCCGCTGGTCGTACGTGATCAGCACCAAGGTGTTCTGGGGCATCCACGATGGCCCCAACATGCGCAACACCCTCAACCGCAAGTACCTGCTGCAGGCCGTCGAGAGCAGCCTCGAACGCCTGCAGCTCGATTTCGTCGACCTGCTGTTCTGCCACCGCGCCGATCCCGACACCCCCATCGAGGAGACGGTCTGGGCGATGCACGACATCATCGAGCGGGGCCAGGCTCTCTACTGGGGCACCTCCGAGTGGTCGGCCGACGAGATCCGAGCCGCATGGGAGATCGCCGAGCGTCATCACCTGCACAAGCCGGTGATGGAGCAGCCGCAGTACAATCTGCTCGAGCGTCGGAGGGTCGAGGTCGAGTACGCCCGTCTCTACGACGACATCGGTCTCGGGCTCACCACCTGGAGCCCGCTCGCCTCGGGCCTGCTCACCGGCAAGTACCTCGACGGCGTGCCCGCCGACAGCCGTGCGGCCCTCCCCGGCTACGAGTGGCTCGCGGGCATGCTCACCGACGAGGGGCGCAACGCCAAGGTTCGGCGCCTGGTGGCGATCGCGGACGAGCTGGGCTGCAGCCTGGCCCAGCTGGCCATCGCCTGGTGCGCCGCCAATCCCAACGTCTCCACTGTCATCCTCGGTGCCAGCCGGGTCGAGCAGGTGCACGAGAACCTGAAGGCCCTCGAGGTGCTCGATGCCCTTGACCGCGACATGCTCGACCGCATCGACGAGGCGCTTGCTGGATGACGGCCACCCGGCCTCAGGTGCCGGTGAAGACGGGGTCGCGCTTCTCCAGGAAGGCGCGCGGACCTTCGGCGGCGTCGGAGGAGACCATCACCTTGCCGCCCTCGGCCATCTCGATGGAGAACGCCTCGGCTTCGGGCATGGCCTCGGTGTTGCGCAGCGTGGCCAGGATGCCCTTGACCGCCAGGGGGCCGTTGCGGGCGATGCGGTCGGCGATCTCGAGCGCCTTGGTCAGCGCCTCACCGTCGGGGACGACATGGTTGATGAGGCCGAGTTCCCGAGCCCTGGGTGCGGAGATGTCCTCGCCGGTGAGCAGCATCTCGGCGGCGATGGCGTAACCGACCTGGCGACGCAGCCTCACCGCCGAACCGGCCATCGGGAACAGGCCCCGCTGCACCTCGGTCACCCCGAACACCGCCGACTCGCCGGCGACGCGGATGTCGGTGCCCTGGAGGATCTCGGTGCCGCCGGCCCGGGCGTAGCCCTCGGCGGCCAGGATCACTGGCTTGGTGGGGCGGTAGGTCTTGAGCCAACCGCCGAGGATGACCTCGGGCTGGTCCTTGAAGCGTTGCAACCACTCGTTGTCGACCACACCGGAGCGGAGACGGCCGATCTCGGCGAGGTCCATGCCGGCGCAGAACGTGTCGCCCTTGCCGGTGAGCACCGCGACCCGTAGGTCGTCGTCGGTGTCGAGTTGCACCCAGGCGTCGTAGAGGCGGCACAGCACCTCGGCGTTGGCGGCGTTCTTCTTCTCGGGTCGGTTGATGGTGATCACGAGGATCGGGCCTCGGGTCTCGACGAGCACCAGCGGTTCGGTCATCAGAGGGTTCTCCTGTGTCATGGGGTAGCTGCGTAGCTGCGTAGCTGGGTAGCTCGGGGTAGCTCGGGGTAGCTCGGGTAGCTGGCGTGCCCACGGCCGCCCGGGGCCCTGATCCTGTCATCCCTTCAGGGTCCGCGATTCCCGCCTCACGTCGCTCACTCTGCAGAGCGGTGTCGGGGTTCAACTCATCGGGCCGGCCGGCTGCTTTGGCCCGCCGACACGGGGCTGACGCACGTGTCAAAATCGCGAGGGGAATCGCGAGGGGAAGGGCTACTTCCGTGTCCCCACCGATCCCATCCGACTGGTCGACGGCAAGGTCGCCGTCGTGACCGGCGCGGGCCGGGAGGTCTTTCGCACGTGGATGGTCGCGACTGGCATCATGCGACCACGAGTGCGTCGTCCGAGGCGCCCGATGGGGGAGAGCAACACATGACCGATTGGGTGCTGATCGACCAGCCCGCGCCGCACGTCAAGCGCATCACCATGAACCGTCCCGAGAAGCGCAACGCGCTGAACCACCCGTTGCGGGGCGCCATCCTCGAAGCCCTGTACGCAGGGGACCGGGACGACGATGTCCACGTGCAGATCATCCGGGGTGCCGGCCCGTCCTTCTCGGCCGGCTACGACCTCGCCAACGGCAACGAGGGCTATGAGTATCCCTTCTACACGCCCGGGGGCGAAGGCCAGTGGCCCCGTCACGTCACCGAGGGCTGGATGGGCATCTGGGACCTGGCCAAGCCGGTGATCGCCCAGGTGCACGGCTTCTGCCTCGCCGGCGGCAGTGAGCTCGCTACCGGCTGCGACCTCGTGTACATCGCCGAGGATGCCCAGATGGGCTACCCGGCGGTGCGCTTCGGCGTGCCGGACATGCACTTCCACGCCTGGTTCCTCGGCATGCGTCGGGCGATGGAGATGATGGTGACGGGGGACTCGGTGACCGGCGTCGAAGCCGTCGCCGAAGGTTGGGCCAACCGGGCGTTCCCGGCCGATCAACTCGACGCCCAGACCCTCAAGATGGCGGAGCGCATCGCCGCGCTGCCACCGGAGGTCGTGCAGCTCAACAAGCGGGTGGTCCACCGCCAGATGGACCACATGGGCATGCGAGCGGGCATTCGCGCCGGTACCGAGTTGTGCGGATTGGGCACGCACACCAAGGCCATGGCCGAGTTCGTCGGCGCCTCACGCGAGAAGGGTCTCACCGCCGCCCTGAGCGAGCGCGACGAAAAGTTCGGCGACTACCGCACCTCGACCTGAGATCGGCTCCCCGGGGAACGAAACCGTGACTGTGGCGGTTGCACTTCGGGCATGACAGACCTGGAGGCCCCATCGCCCACCGGACCCACCGTGACCGTCTACTGGCGTCCCGGGTGCGGGTCCTGCTCGGTGCTGCGTCGCCGGCTCCAGAAGGCCGCGCTGCCGACGGTGGAGATCAACATCTGGGAGGACCCGCAGGCCGCGGCGTTCGTGCGGAGTCATGCCCGGGGGAACGAGACGGTGCCCACGGTCGACGTCGATGGAACGGTCGTGGTGAATCCCTCGGCCCGGGCCGTGATCGAGTTGGCCCGAGCCGCAGGTGTTGAGGTGCCGTGACGCCGAGATTCAACTGCGCCCGTCGCGGACCACGCCAGCCACGATCCGCAGCGTGAACACCGCCGAGACTGCCAGTCCGATGTAGCCGAGGACCTCGTCGACGGTCACCTCCCGGCCATCGGCGCCGGACCGCAACAACAGCACCGAACCGATGCCGAGGGACGCAGCCAGAAGGGCCAGCACGGCCCGGTTCACCAGGGTGGTGATCGTGTCGACGTCGTCCTGGTTGCTGAGCAGCGACATACGGAAGGACAAGCGACCCTGCGTGGCCTGGCCCATGAGCTCGTCGAGGCGCTGGGGGATGCGGCGAAGACGCGGAAGCTGCAGCATCGCCTCGGCCTCAGCCGCCTCCCGGAGCGACCCGTCCGTGAGGTCCGGGCCCACGAGGTTCTTGGCTTCGGCCATGGCCGCGTCGACCAGGGAGAAGTCCGGGTCGATGGCCCCGAGGGTTCCTTCGAGGGTGACGAGCATCCGACCGAGGCTCGCCATCCATCGTGGGGGTCGCAGACCGAAGTCGGCGAGGATGCTGATCAGGTCCTCGAACATCGAGGCGTCGATTCCACCCGCCGTCGTCGTGTGCTGAGTGAGGAACTGGTCGATGGCGCGATCGAGGGCGGCGGCGTCGATGCCATCAGTGATGATGCCAGCCGGCTCCAGCGATTGCCGCAGCAACGAAGCGTCACCGGATGTCGCGCCCACCATCACCTGCATGACCACGGACCGCTGCTGCTTGCTGAGTCGACCCACGGCACCGAGGTCGATCAGCACGATCGTGCTGTCTTTTTCCACCAGGATGTTCCCCGGGTGAGGGTCGGCGTGGAACACCCCGGCCCGGAAGAGATGCTGAAGCGTCACTCTCAGGAGGCGCTGTGCCACCTCGACCGGGTCATGGCCCGACGCGACGATTCCCGCGACGTCACTGATCGGGACTCCGTCGACGCGTTCTTCCACGAGCAGCTTCGACGAGGTGTGTTGGTGGTCGATCCAGGGGATCCTCACGCCTGAGTCGGGTGGGGTGGCCGCGGCGAGCAGGGCGGCGTTGGCTGCCTCGCGTCCGAAGTCGAGCTCCTCGCGGATGCCGTCGAGGAACTCCTCCGCGAGGTCGGTGGGGCTCAGGCGCGTTCCGATCGTGGTACGCCGTTCGGCCAGCCCTGCGAGTTGCAACAGGGCGGCGCTGTCGCGTTCGATGAGTCGGTCGAGCCCTGGTCGCTGGGCCTTGACCACCGCCCGTCGGCCGTCGGCCGTGGTGACGGCGTAGACCTGGGCGATCGAGGCGCTGGCGATCGGGTCCCAGTCGAACTCCGAGAAGACCTCGTGAACGGGACATCCCAACTCCGCCTCGACCAGGCGGCGAACGTCCGTCTCGTCGGCGGGCAAAGCCGCTGACCGCAGCAGGGCGAGCTCGTCGCACAGCGCGACCGGTAGAAGGTCGGATCGGGTCGAGGCCACCTGCCCCAGCTTCACGAAGAGGCCTCCGGCCTGTTCGAGGGTGGAGCGGAGGCGGGGTCCGAACTCTGTCACCGAGAGCGGGTCGGCGAGGTCCCAGCGACGAGAGAGCAGACCATTGGCCCGGGCCAGCCCGAGCAACTCACGGTATCGGCTCACCGGTGACAGGGCATCGGTCACGCCGGCCCCGCGGCGGAGGCCGATGAGTCCGGCGGCGGTGCCCCTGGAGAGAGTGCCGGGCGGGCGCAGCAGATCGATGCCCACGGCAACGACCATGGTCAGGATCGTGCCGAAGACGAGCGTGAGCCCGACCATCGCCCACGTGCGCCAGTCCCACTCGGTCACCAAGCCGGCGAAAACGACGGCGAGGGCAAAACCGACGAGTCCCGAGAGCACCATGGCGACCCAGCCCCGCGCCGTGCCGAGGAGCCTTCCGGCCACCCAGGTGACCGCGACACCGCCGGGGGGAACGAGGAGCACCCAGACCGCGACGGTGCTCCACATGATCTCGGCCATGACGACGGTTCCAGGATTCATGCAGGCGGAACGTTACTCCTCGGCATCTCGTCGTCTTCCCGATCGACTCGGACCGAGTCGCACCCGTCAGTCGGTTGAGACCGAACGTGATCTGGGCCGATCGGAGCGGAGGTCGGGCATCACGATGTTCTCGGGATCAGCGACCGGTATGGGGTGGAGAGCGGTTCGGCTGTGGCGGGGGAGGAACAGGTAGAGGCCGAACTGCAGGGCGCAGAGGCCGAGGCTCAGCCAGAGGGTGGCGGCCAAGCCGTCCACGTAGGCGGCTTCGGTGTCGGAGCCTCCGATCGTCCCGAAGAACACCATGCCGAAAACGGCGATACCCACCGCACTGGCCAACTGCAAGACGGTGGACTGCACCCCCGCCGCGCTGCCAGCCTCGGCCCCGGGGATCTCGCCCAGCGTGATGGCGATGGACGCCGAGATCGAGATTCCGAGCGCGAAGCCCAGGAGGACCAGCCCGGGCACGAGGTGGATGGGTTCGAGCGACGAGGGGCCGAGCTCGATGACTGCGAGCAGCATGCCGGCGGCGGCCGCGGTCAGGATCGCTCCGACCGCGATGCTGAACCGGCCCACCGAGCGCAGCAGTGGCGCGGCCACGAGGGAGCCGAACATGTTGGCGAAGGGGATCGGTGCGGTGAGCAGTGCCGCCTGCAGGGCGGTGCGGTCGAAGCCGTTCTGGAGGGTGAGGGTCACGAACACGACCCCCGCGAACGAGAGCAGACCGGTGACCACGCCGATGATGTTGCCAACGCGAAAGGTCTTGATCGTGAAGAGGCTGGGGTTCACCAGCGGCTGCTGGCCCCGACGTACCAGCCGTCGCTCGACGGCGACGAACACCATCGCCATCGGAACCGAGGTCACGAGCATGGCCAGCATCCACGCCGGCCAGCCGGCATCCTGCCCCTGGATGAGGGGGAACAGGATCAACAGGCTGGTCACGGCCAGGAGCCCTGCCCCCAGGCCGTCGACGCGCCCACCCATCGGCTGGGGAGGGGACGGCAGGAGCCGGGCCGCCACCGGCCAGGCCACGAGCCCGAGGGGCATGAAGACGAGGAAGGTCCACCTCCATCCGAGGCCGAGCGCGTCGATGCTGATGAGCGCTCCGGTGACGAGCTGACCGACCATGAAGGCGAATGCGGCGATGGTCATGAACACGGCAAGAGCCCGATTGCGAGCGTGGTCGCGGTAGGTGCGCTGGATCGTGGCCAGGAGTTGCGGTGAGGCGATGCCGCCGGCCACTCCTTGCAGCAAGCGGGCGATCAGCACCACGCCGACGGTGGGGGCGAGGGCACCGAGGAGCGTGGCCAGGACGAAGCCGCCGAAGCCGAGAAGGAGCAGCCGGCGGCTGCCGTAGATGTCGCCGAGGCGACCACCGAGCACCAGGACCAGGGCGAAGCCGAGCATGAAAAGTGCGGCGAACCATTGGATCGCCCCATCGCTGGCTCCGAGGCCCTCTTGCACCGCGGGCAGGGCGATGCCGGCCGAGCCCATGGCGATGATCATGGCGAACTGCAACACCACCACGATGACGAAGGGCCGTTCGCGCAACGACGTCCCGGCGACGGCTGGAGGGCTACCCGCGACGGGTTCTGCTTCGATCACCACCGCAGTCGTTCCCCCATGCCGGACGCATGATGGCGCAGAGGCGGCCCGACGTCCCATTCGTCATCTTTGGGGGCAGGCCTCGGCGGGGGTCGCTCCCCTGCGGTCCGGGTATCAGGAATTGAAGTGGCGCCAGTAGTCCTGTTGGGGGCGGCCCTCGCCGAGGGTCCGGAACAGGTAGGACTGCAGGGCCGACTCCCGGGAAACGAACTCCACGCCGTAGCGAGCCACGTCCGGGCGTTCGGTCACCTCGCTCCGGCACACCCGCACCACCGTGTACTCGTCCTCCAATCGTATCTGGGCTTCGGCTCCGATCTCGACAGGGAGGC
>JBDNHK010000089.1:0-115206 GCA_041688815.1 Acidimicrobiales bacterium
CGGCCAGGGTCTGGCGTTCGACGTCGCGGCCCTTGCGCACCAGGTCCTCCACCTCGTCGCGATGGGTGACCGTGGCCACCCGCTGGGCGATGATCGGCCCGGCGTCGAGCTCGGCGGTCACGTAGTGCGCCGTCGCCCCGATCACCTTCACCCCCCGATCGTGGGCCCGGTGGTAGGGCCGGGCGCCGGCGAACGCGGGCAGGAACGAGTGGTGGATGTTGATCATCCGGCCCGCCCACGCCTCGGTCATGGGCGCAGGGAGGATGCGCATGTACCGGGCCAGCACCACCAGATCCGGCGCCAGCTCGCCGAGAACGTCGGCCATCGCCACCTCCTGGGCGGCCCGGGCCGGACCGTCGAGACCGCCGGCCACCGACCGGAAGGGCACACCGTGACGGGCGGCGAGGGCTTCCGCGGCGCGGCGGCACCGGTGGAGGCGGGGGCGGAGGCGTCGAGCTCATGCGATCAGGCTGGCCAGGCCCCACGCCGCGGCCACCGCGCCCACCACGATCATGACCAGGCTGCGGGCCAGCGGGGGCCGGGCCAGGTCGTTGCCCTGCGGGTCCTGACGGGGGCGGGCGAGAGCGAGACCGGTACCGACCGCGAGCGCGCCACCGATGGCCAGCACCAACCAGGCCAACAGATTCTCTCCGAGGAACACGAGCACGACTCCTTGTGCACCGGGCCGGCGCGACGCCGGCTCACCTCAACCCCCGTCGGGGCCCTGCGGATCGTAGGTGTCGTCGGCGGACAGGTCGAAGTCGGCGTTGTCGACCTGGCCGATCACCGACGACCCGGCCAGCACGTCGACCGCGCCGCCTTCGCGTTCCACCTCCAGGCGGCGCAGGGCACCGGTGGGCCGGTCGAAGCACAGCTCGGCCCGCGCGCCGTAGGTGGCGTCGACGTCGGGGCGTCGGGGCACCAGGGCGAAGCAGTCGTTGCCGGTCTCGGTCACCACGTACACCAGGTCGTCACCCAGCACGTACTCCTGTAGGGCGCGAACCTGCTCGGACCGGCGATCCAGCCACGGCTCGGCCTCGGCCCCAGGGGCGCAGGTGTAGCGACCACCGGCCACGGGCACACCGCAGTTCACGCTGCGCCCCCCCACCACCCCCGCGGTGCTGCCGAGCGAGCGCTGCAGGCGGTCCGGGACCCGCTGCACGACGAGCAGGCCCGACGTGAGCTCTCGCCCGTCGACCAGGGTCCGGGTGAAGTCACCCTCGAGGCGATACGTGGCGTCGAGGCCCCGTTCGGCGGACTGCACGAAACGCTCCGCCGCCTCCGCCCCGCTGCTGCGCCCCACGTTCTCCCGATCGAGCCACCAGGCCACACCCCCGCCCGCTACCACCAATCCGACCAGGCCGACGAGCAGGATCGCCACCCGCCGGGGCACCGGACGACCGGTGCGGGGCGCATCGGGCTCGGCTTCGGTCATCGACCCGACCGTACTGCCAGACCATCCCGGGACAGCCCGCAGCGAGGGGTGCGGCGCCGCGACCGAAAGGGGCGGAGCGCCCCGGACATCCATAGTGTCGGGACATGACCGCAACCACCATCGCTCCCGCCACCGGCCGCCTCGGGGTCCTCACCCCCGGAATGGGCGCCGTGGCCTCCACCTTCATCGCCGGCGTCCTGGCCACCCGGGCCGGCACCGCGGTGCCCGTGGGCTCGCTCAGCCAGCTCGCCCACATCCGCCTCGGGCGCCGCGACGAGAACCGCAACCCGCTGATCCGCGAGTTCGTGCCGCTGGCCGAGCTCGACGACCTGGTCTTCGGCGGTTGGGACCCCATCAGCGCCAACGTCCTCGAGGCGGCCCGCACCGCCGGGGTCCTCGAGGACCGCGACCTGAACCCCATCTCCGCCGAGCTCGAAGGCGTCGTGGCCATGGAGGCCGTGTTCGACCAGCGCTGGGTGAAGCGCCTCGACGGCACCCGGGTGAAGGCCACCACCGACAAGTGGGCCCAGGCCGAGGCCCTCATCGCCGACATCGAACGCTTCCGGGTCGAGAACGACTGCGAGCGGATGGTCATGGTGTGGTGCGGCAGCACCGAGGCCTACCAGGAAGCCAGCGCCGTGCACATGACCATCGAGAGCTTCGAAGCCGGATTGCGGGCCGGCGACGAGAACATCGCTCCCAGCCAGATCTACGCCTACGCCGCCCTCATCTCCAACGTGCCGTTCGCCAACGGCGCCCCCAACCTCTCCGTCGACCTGCCGTGCATGCGCGAGCTGGCCGCTCGCGAAGGGGTCCCGATCGCCGGCAAGGACTTCAAGACCGGCCAGACGTGGATGAAGACGCTTCTGGCCCCGGGCCTCAAGGCCCGCATGCTCGGCCTGCGCGGTTGGTACTCGACCAACATCCTCGGCAACCGCGACGGCGAGGTGCTCGACGACCCGGAGAACTTCAAGACCAAGGAGGTGTCGAAGCTCGGCGTCATCGACTCGATCCTCCAGCCCGAGACCTACCCCGAGTTGTACGGCGAGATCGACCACGTGGTGCGCATCAACTACTACCCGCCCCGCGGCGACAACAAGGAGGGCTGGGACAACATCGACATCTTCGGGTGGATGGGCTACCCGATGCAGATCAAGGTCAACTTCTTGTGCCGCGACTCCATCCTCGCCGCCCCCATCGTGCTCGACCTGGCCCTGTTCATGGACCTGGCCCATCGCGCCGGTCAGAGCGGCGTGCAGGAATGGCTCAGCTTCTACTTCAAGAGCCCGCAGGCCGCCACGCCCGTACCGGCCGAGCACGACCTGTTCATCCAGCAGACCAAGCTCAAGAACACGTTGCGGGGATGGATGGGCGAGGAGCTCGTGACCCACTCCGAGCTCGGCCTGATCTGACCTCTCCGCCAGCGCGCCACGGTCAGCGGGCGGCCACCGCGGCCTCGCCCGTGGTCTCGGCGAACGCCGTCCACATCGATGCGTAGGTGCCGTCGGCGGCGATGAGCTCGTCGTGGGTTCCCTCCTCCACGATCCGCCCGTCGCCCATCACCACGATGCGATCGGCCTGACGGGCGGTGGGCAGCCGATGGGCGACCACCACCGTCGTGCGGCCGTCGGCGACCGCAGTCATGGCCCGCTGCACCCGGGCCTCACTGGCCAGATCGAGCTGGGAGGTGGCCTCGTCGAGCAACAGCACAGCCGGATCGACCAACCGGGCCCGGGCCAGGGCGATGAGCTGGCGCTGCCCCGACGACAACGACCGGCCCCGCTCACTGACCCCGGTCAGGTAGCCGCGGGGCAGCGACGCCACGAACTCGTGGGCCCCCACGGCCCGAGCAGCCGCCTCGACCTCGGCGTCGCTGGCATCGGGGCGCCCATAGGAGATGTTGTCGCGCACGGTGCCCGTGAACAGGAATGCCTCCTGGGGCACCACCCCCAGTTGGCGGCGGAAGGCCCCGAGGTCGATGTGGCGAAGATCGATGCCGTCCACTGTCACCCGACCCGCGGTGGGGTCGTAGAAGCGGGCCAGGAGCTTCACGATGGTCGACTTGCCGGCGCCGGTCTCGCCCACGAGCGCGACCGTCTCACCAACGGCGACGTGCAGGTCGACACCGGCCAATGCTTCGCCGGCTTCCGTTTTCGGGCCGAGGACGGTTTCGTCGCCATCGGACACCGGACTGTCGATCGCCGCGTAGCGGAAATGCACGTCGTGCAAGCGCAGATCACCGCGCAGGCGCCCGGGATCCACCGGATCATGCGGCGGTGGGGTACTCGATGGCGTGGCCAGGAGTTGCTCGATCTTCACCACCGACGCCGTGGCCTGCTGCCAGGTGTCGAGCACCTGGGAGAGCTGCTGGAGCGGGGAGAAGAACTGGTTGAGATAGAGCAGGAAGGCGATCACCACGCCGGTGGTCACCAGGCCACGCGCTTCGAGCATCGAACCCGCACCGAGCACCAGCACCGCCCCCAGGTCCGACAACAACAAGATGAACGGGAAGTACAGGGCCACCAGGCGCTGGGCGCCCAGGCGATGGCGGAAGTAGCGGCGGTTCACCGATCGGAAGTCGGTGATGTTCTCGTCCTCACGGGCGTAGGCCTGCGACACCCGCACGCCCGAGAGGCTCTCCTGGAGGTTGGCGTTGACGTCGGCGATGGCTTCACGGGCCTGTTGGTACGAGCGGGTCGAGCGGCGCCGGTACCACCACGTGGCCAGAGCCAGCGGAGGCAGCACCAGCGCAGTGACCGCGGCCAACGGGGGCGACAACACCACGAGGAACACGAACACCCCCAGGCAGGTGAAGACGCCGACCACGGCACTGATGAGACCGGTCTGCACGAGCTGCGCCAACGCCTCGACGTCGGTCGTCATGCGCGTCATCAGCCGACCGTCGAGCTCGGAGTCGTAGTAGTCGAGCGACATGCGCTGGAGGTGGCCGAAGATCTTCACCCGCAGGGCGTAGAGCATGCGCTCGGCGGTGCGACCGGTGACCGCCGTGTAGATCCACACCACCCCCCAGTCGATGACCACCGCGGTCAGGAACATCGCCGCGGCGGCGAGCAGGGCCCCGGAGTTGCCCGGCGTGATGCCTTCGTCGATGCCCCGGCTCACGAACACCGGGCCCAGAAGGGTGAGGAGGGTGTCGATGATGACGAGCACCAGGCCCACGCCCAGCGCGGCCATCCACGGGCGTACGAAGCGACGGATGCGAAACGGTCCGGACTCGACCGCGTTCACCGCGACGAGGTCGACATCGGGCCTGTCGGTGGCCGGGGGCAGGCGGTCGAGGGCGGCCATCATCTCCGGCGTGGCGGTCAGGGCCATGCCGGCCATCTGGCCGCCACCCGGACCGGGGCTGCCAGCCGGACCCGCCGACGTCGCCATCGCCCGGGGTCCACCGGCCGCTTCGGCCGGCCACGCCGCCTCGGTGACGCCCACCGACAGCAGCTCCCCAGCGATCTCCAGGTCGATCGGATCGACGCTTCCTTCCTCGACCAGGCCCTCGATCTCGTCGTCGGGGCCGGCGAAGAGGTCGCGGTAGACGGCGCTGGCCACCAGCAGCTCCTCGTGGCTGCCCTCGGCGACCACCCGGCCGGCGTCGAGCACCACGATGCGGTGAGCCAAGCGCAGGGTGGACCGGCGGTGGGCGATGAGGATGGTGGTGCGCTCCTGCATGAGGATGCGCAGGGTGGCGTGGATGGCCTCCTCGGTGGTGACGTCGACCGCCGAGGTGGCGTCGTCGAGGACGAGGATGCGGGGGTCGGTCAGGATCGCCCGGGCCAGGGCCAGGCGCTGGCGCTGACCACCCGACAACGACATGCCCCGCTCACCGACCATCGTGTCGTAGCCGTCGGGGAGCGCTTCCACGAACCCCGACGCTCCGGCGGCGGCGGCCGCCGCCCGCACATCAGCGTCGCTGGCCTCCGGACGGCCGTAGGCGATGTTGGCCCGCACCGTGGCGGAGAACAGAAAGGCATCCTCGAACACGATGCCGATCTGACCTCGTAGCGATTCGAGGGTGAGGTCGCGCACGTCGTGGCCGTCGATCGTGACCCGCCCCTCGGCCACGTCGTAGAAGCGGGGCAAAAGCGCGGTGACCGTGGACTTGCCCGAACCGCTGGTGCCGACGAGAGCCACCACCTCTCCGGGAGCCACGTGCAGGTCGAAACCGTCGAGCACCGGCTCGCGGCGGGTGTACCCGAAGGTCACGCCCTCGAAGCGCACCTCACCCCGTACCGCGGGCAGCACGTGGGCGTCGGGGGCCTCGGTGACCAGGGCGTTGGCGTCGAGGACGTCGAGAATTCGCTCGGCCCCGGCCCGGGCCTGCTGGCCCACCGTGAACAGCCCGGCCAGCATCCGCACCGGCGACGCGAGCTGCACCAGGTAAGCCGAGAAGGCGAGGAAGGTGCCGAGGGTCAGTTGCCCGTCGATGGCCAGCCAACCGCCGAGGGCCAGCACCGCCACCTGGGCCAACGACGGAATGGCCTGGAGCGTCGAGGTGAAACGGGCCTGGAGGCGGACCAACCGCACCCGGGAGGCGTAGAGGTCCTGCGCCGAGTCAGCAAGGTGAGCCAGCTCACGATCTTCCTGGCCGAACCCCTTGACGACACGCACCCCGGAAACGGCCTCGTCGACCACCCCGGCCACTTCACCGGCCCGCTGCTGGGCATCCCACGTGGCCGGGAAGACCTTGCGCCGCAGACGCAGGGCGACGACGGCCAGCAACGGCAGGGCGACGACCATCACCAAGGTGAGCGCCGGCGACAGGATCAGCATGATCGCCAGCGACAGCACGACCATGACCAGATTGCCCAACATGATGGGCAGGAAAGCGAGGAGCCCCTGGATGAGGCCCAGGTCCGACGAGGCCCGCGACACCAGTTGCCCGGTCTGGAGCTGGTCGTGGCCGGCGAAGTCGAGCCGCTGGAGGCGCTCGTAGATGGCGTTGCGCAGGTCGTACTGCACGTCGAGGCTGACCCGACCGCCCACCCACCGCCGCACCACCGCCGACCCGAACGACACGAGCCCGACAACGGCCAACGCCACCAGCCACGGACCGATGGGCCGGGTGCCAGCCACCAGCCCGTCATCGATCACGACCTTCTGCAACAGCGGGGCCAGAGCGGCCAGCCCCTGACCGACGACGGAAGCACCGAGGGCGATCCCCACGTTGCGGCGATGAGCCCCGAGGAACGGCGCCAGCCGACGGATCCACCCGCCGGCGGCCGCAGGCTGGGGCACCGGACGATCCATCACGTTGGTGAAGGCTAACGACAGACCCACCGGAGCCGTGTCGGACGCCTCGACGCGAGGCCATGACCCACAATGGGGCATGCCCGAGATTCGCGAGACCAAGCTTCCCGGCGTCGGCATCGAGTTCGACTTCACCTCCGAGTGCGGGGACCACCTCGGTGTGATCTCCCGCCACTCGGGACGCCGGGAAGTCGTGCTCTACGCCGAAGACGACCCCGACGCCGTGGCCACCCGCATCGACCTGACGCCGGGCGAGGGGGCAGCCCTGGCCGAGCTGCTCGGAGGCACCCGCGTGACCGCCCAGCTCGCCGCGCTCTCGGCCGAGATCGAGGGCCTCTTCATCGACTGGGTGCCCCTCGGCCCGAGGTTCACGCCTCTCACCATCGCCGACACGGCCATGCGCACCCGGACCGGCTCCTCCGTCATCGCCATCATCCGTGACGGCACCGCCGTTCCCGCACCCGGACCCGAGGACATCCTGAAGAGCGGCGACACCGTGGTACTCGTCGGCACCAAGGACGGCATCGCCGCGGCCAGCGACCTGCTGGGGCGCTGATCGCCGTGCCCGCACCGGCGGCGGCGGCGGTCCTCGGGGCCAGTGGCGGATCGGCCACCACGATCCTCCTCGAGCTCGGGATCGTCTTCCTGCTCCTCGCCGTGCTCAGTCGAACCGCCTCGCGATTGGGCCTCTCGGCCATCCCGGCGTTCCTGCTCGTCGGGCTCCTGTTGCGCGACGGCGGACTGTTCGACCTGACGGCCACCGACGAGTTCCTCGAGGTGGGCTCCCAGATCGGCATCGTGCTTCTGCTCCTACTCCTCGGGCTGGAGTACACGCCCGCCGAGCTCATGGGTTCGTTGCGCAGCTCGGCGCGTGCCGGGGCGGTGGATCTCCTGATGAACGCTGCGCCGGGTGTGGCGGTCGGGCTCCTCCTCGGCTGGTCGCCACTCGGGGCGGCGTTTCTCGGCGGGATCACCTACATCTCGTCGTCGGGCATCGTCGCCAAGCTCCTCAACGACCTGGGACGCATGGGCAACCGAGAGACGCCGTCGGTCCTGGCCATCCTCGTCATGGAGGACCTGGTCATGGCCCTCTACCTGCCGATAGTCACCGGCCTGGCCATCGGCGGGGCGCTGGCCGGGGTGGCGCTGTCCGTCGTGATCGCCGTCGCCGTGGTGGGGCTGACGCTCTTCCTGGCCGTGCGCCACGAACACCTCCTCGGCAAGCTGTTGTTCAACCGGTCCGACGAAGTTCTGCTGTGGAGCCTGCTGGGTCTGGCCCTCGTCGTGGCCGGAGCGGCCGAACGGCTGAACGTGTCGGCTGCGGTCGGCGCGTTCCTGGTGGGCATCGCCGTGTCGGGCACCGTCGCGAGGAGGGGAGCGACCCTGCTCGCCCCACTGCGCGACCTGTTCGCCGGGGTCTTCTTCGTGTTCTTCACCTTCACCATCGAACCCGGTGAGATCGTCGACGCGCTCCCGGTGGCGATCCTTCTCGCGGTGCTCACCGCGGCGACCAAGACCGCAACCGGCGTATGGGCCGCCCGGAGCTTCGGTGTCGCCACGCGCGGCCAGGTACGCGCCGGGACCGTGCTCATCGCCCGCGGCGAGTTCTCCATCGTGATCGCGGGGCTGGCCACCGCGTTCGCGGTGCAGGACGGGCTGGCCGCGCTGGCCATCGGCTACGTCCTCATCCTGGCGGTGATCGGCCCGATCCTCACCCGCTTCGCCGACCCGGTCACCGCTCGCGTCCTGACCGTCCGGGCTCGCCGAGGCGCCCAACGCGCCGCAACTGCAGCCGAAGTCGAAGTCGAAGTCGCGAACACCCCGGAGCCGAGCGACAGTCCTGTGACCGACGAGGCCGACGAGGCCGACGAGGCGGTGACGCCCACCGATCTCGCGCCGCCACGCGGCGATCCGGCACCGTGACCGAGACCTCGTCATCGGATCGATGGGCTCCGCCCACCGTCGATGAACTGGCGGCCCTCGACGCCCTCGGTCGGGCTGGCATCTGGGAACTCCAAGGCACCGAGCTGAAGCTCACCAACCTCGACAAGGTGCTGTTCCCCGGCCGCGACGGTGGCCCCGCGGTGACCAAACGCGACCTCGTTCGATACGACGCCACCGTGGCACCGCTGGCCCTGCCCTATCTCCACGACCGCCCCGTGAACCTCCACCGCTTCCCCGCCGGCGTCACCGAACCGGGGTTCTGGCACAAGGCCGTGCCGGACCACGCGCCCGACTGGCTCACCCGCTGGCACTACGAGAGCGCTCGCTCGGGCGACACCCGGTGGTACTTCGTGATCGACAGCCCGGCGGCGATGAAGTGGATGGCGAACTACGGGGCCGTCGAGCTCCACCCGTGGACGTCGACCGCCGCCCACCCCCACCAACCGACGTGGGCCCTCATCGACCTCGACCCCGGAACCACCACCACGTTCGACGAACTGTTGGTGCTGGCTCGCCTCCACCGCACCGCGCTGGAGCACGTCCGCTCGCGGCGGCCGGGCGAGGCTCGACTACACCCAGAACGCCGTCAACAAGACCCTCGTGGCCCCGTGGAGCACGAGGGCGGGGATCGGCGCCCCCGTCTCCGTTCCGATCACCTGGGACGAGCTCGACGATCCCGACCTGACGCCCGACCGTTGGACCCTCACCACCATCGACGACCGCCTCACCGCCGGCGGCGATCCTCTGGCGCCGCTCGTCGGGCTCGAACAAGAGCTGCCTCCCCTGTAGGAGCTTCCTATGGATCCGACGCCGGGTGAGTCCAGCCGCGGTCAGGATCAGGGTCGACCTCACCCGACATCCGCGCCGTCTCGATGCGCTCCAACCGCCGGTGGTTCAGCACGGCGAGCACCAGCAGGGTGGCGACCGGCACCAGGAGCCATCCGGGCGAGCGACCCAGGAAGGCGGCCACCGCCGCCCCCGCCACGTAGGCCACGATCAACGCTCCCAAAACCCGTACCGCCCGGAGGTGAAGTGAAGCTTCCGTGGCGGCGGTGGCCCCCAGGGCCAGGGCGCCCTCGGAGCCGAACCGGGCCACCGAACCGGAAGCAAAAGTGGTGGCCACCGCCAGCAACACGTCGGGGCGGAGACGCTTCCCGGCCCGCCGGCGCTGGTCGTGGACGAGGCTGGCCACGCCGATCCCGACGACGAACGCCACGATGGCGGTGAAGAACCGGGCGCTGGGCGTCCACCGGCCCTCACCCAGGGCGATCCCGAACAGCACCAGGTTTCCGCTCATGTTGGCGATGAACACCCGGGTCAGGAACAAGAAGACGTGGGTGTCGGCGAAGCCGGCGACGGCGGTGAGAGCCACGGCGTAGGGCAGGGTGCCCGACAGCCGGTGGTGGGACGAGAGCGGCACAGGGCGACCCTAGGCCGCCTGGCGCCGCCGGCTCAGGTGACGGACGCGGCGTAGATGCTGCCGATCGAGGCGTCGAGGGCGGCGTCGAACTCGGCCTCGGACTGCTGGGCCGAGAGACCCTCGGTGAGGGCGCGGGAGAAGCTGGCGACGACCCCGTGGTTGCGGGCCAGGCGGGCGTTGGCGTCGTCGCGGGTGTAACCACCCGACAACGCCACCACGCGCAGGACGTTGGGGTGCTCGACCAGCTCGGTGTAGAAGCCGTCGGTCTCGGGGAGGGTGAGCTTCAGCATGACGTGGCGGTCGGACCCGAGGGCGCCGAGCTCGGCCAGGATGGCGGCCTTCAACAGGACCTCGGCTTCGGCCTTCTGCGGGCTGTGGATGTCGACCTCGGGCTCGATGATGGGCACGAGGCCGGCGTCGAGGATCTGGCTACCGACCTCGAACTGCTGCCCGACCACCGCATCGACGCCGTCGGCGTGGCCGAGCTTGATGACCGAGCGCATCTTGGTGCCGAACACCCCGTGGCCGTTGGCGCGGGCCAACAGCTCGTCGAGGTCAGGGATGGGCTTCATGACCTGGGCGCCGTCCACCTCGTCGGCCAGGCCCTTGTCGACCTTCAGGAACGGAACGACACCCTTGTCGTCCCACAGGAACTCGGCGGTGCCCTTCCCGTCGATCGAGCGCTCCATGGTCATCTCGAAGAGGATCGCTCCGAGGATCCGGTCGCCATTGAACGATGGGCTGGTGATGATCCGGCTACGCATTTCGTGGATGCGATCGAACATCTCGGCATCACCGGAGTAGGCGGTCTCCTCGACGCCGTAGAGCCCGAGGGCCTTGGGCGTGCTCCCCCCGCTCTGGTCGAGGGCGGCGATGAAGCCGCTGCCGGTCTTGACCTTCTCGAACTGTGCGTCGTTCACGAGTGTTCCCGTCTCGTCGAGGTGATGGCCGTCCCGGGGGAGGATCCCGGGCCCAACGGTGGGCGACGCTCCGTCGCTCACTCCTCAGTCTGTACCACCGGCACCCACCGCGGTTCCAGAGTCGGACGACCCGACCTCGCCGGTCAGCGACCCAACGGCTCCGCCCGCCGGGCGGGGTCCTGGCGGTAGAAGTCGGAGAGCACGTCATAGAGCTCGAGATGCTCACCGCGCAGCGCGGCCGGCGCGTCGAAGAACACCTCCGTCGCCACGGCGAAGAACTCCCCCGGGTTCACGCCCGCATAGGAGCGCAGGGTGTGTCCTCCTTCGCCCACCACCACCCGCTCGTAGACCTCGGTGCAGACCCGCACCCAACGGTCGAACTGGGCCTGGTCGGCGAGAGGCGGGGTGCCGTCGACGGTTCCGTCGAGCATGTCGAGCTTGTGGGCGAACTCGTGGAACACCACGTTGTGTCCGCGACCAGGGTGACGGGCCTCGTCGAGGGCGGTGTCCCACACGATGACCACCGGCCCTTGAAAGGACGCCTGACCGAGGATGGCCATCGGGTCGTCCGAAACGAGCCCACCGCCCTGGGAACGCGGTCCGGTCACCACCACCGTCGTGGGGTGCACGAGAATCGAGCCGACGTCGCGGTACGAGTCGTCGGGCAGGCCGAGGATCAGCAACGCCGCCTGCGCGGCGATGATGACCATCATCTCGTCGGTGATCTCGAAGCCGTGGGCCGCCTCCCAGATCTTGTCGGCGATCAGGGCCAACGCCAACGCCTCGAGCCGCTCCTCCTCGTCGACCGACAACAGGTTCCAGTGGCCCAGCTTGGCGTCCAGGAGATCGCGCCACTCGGGTCGAAAGCCGGCCTCGTAGCGCTCCCGGCGCATCCGGTGACGCTTCGTTTCGAACATCACCGTGCGGTTCCCGGCGTCGATGCCGCGACCGCTGAGCAGAAGGACGCCACGGCGATGGCCTGCTCGACCCGAGGGCAGATGCCGGCGTCATCGATCGCAGCGACCACAGGTGAAGGATAGGGAGCCGTACTCACGGCCCCTCCGAGGAGATACGGCACCGGCGGGGTTCTCGGTTCAGCAGCAGTTGGAGGTCGACGCGTCCGCCGTTCGTCCGAGCGTGACCGGCTCGACCGCGGTCGGGGCACAGCACATGGCGGCGGCACCATCGTCGCCGCCGACGATCTGGTTGGGGAGCTGGTCAGAATCGCCGGTCTTCACGTACCACTCCCACTTGGCCCCGTCGGGATCGGTCACCCACGTCTCGACCTTGGTGGCGTAGCAGCAGATGGTGTCGTCGATCCCGGTGGTCTCGAGGCCGTCCCCGGTGAGGCGGGCCTCAGCCGCCTCGACCTCCGCCGCACCGTCGGTCTCGACACCCAGGTGATTGAGGCGACCGCCAACCGCCGATTCGAAGAGGACGAGCTTGAGCGGCGGATCGGCGATGGCGAAGTTGGCATAGCCGGGCTTGCGCTTGGCCGGCTCGACCCCGAAAAGCGCGGTGTAGAAGGCCACCGATGCTTCGAGATCGGCGACGTCGAGGGCGAGCTGGACACGAGACATGGGTAGGGCCTCCGGGGCTAGACTGATCGACGTTCGTCGATGAGCCGCACTCTACACACTCATCGACCGATGTCAATACGTTGTCAGCAAGGAGAGCCCCCCGTGACCACAACGCTGCCCATCGCCTGCTGCCCGCCCCGGGGTGGAGGGGCCCTCGACGAGGACGCCGCCACTGACCTGGCCCATGTCTTCAAGGCCCTGGCCGACCCGGCACGAGTCCGGCTGCTCTCGATGGTGGCCACTGCGCCGGGAGGCGAGGCCTGTGCCTGCGATCTGGTGGAACCGCTCGGACGCTCGCAGCCGACCGTGTCGCACCACCTGTCCCTCCTCGTCGAGGCCGGGCTGCTCGAACGCGAGAAGCGGGGTCGGTGGGCCTGGTACCGCATCGCACCGGACCGCCTCGCCGAACTTCGGGCCTCCCTGACGACCGCCCCGATCAGGGCCTGAGTCTCAAAGGGCAGTTGTTCGAAGCAGTTCGACCACGAGCTCCTGGACGCGGCGGTCGATCTCGTCGCGAATCGGGCGCACGGCGTCGAGACCCTGCCCAGCGGGGTCATCGAGCTCCCAGTCGAGGTAGCGCTTTCCCGGATAGAACGGACACTCGTCGCCACAACCCATGGTGATCACCACGTCCGAAGCCCGGACGGCGACGTCCTCCAACTTCTTCGGGGACGCACCCGTGGCGCCGAGATCGATGCCCATCTCGGCCATGGCTTCGACCACGGCGGGATTGATGGTGTCGGCGGGGGCCGTGCCCGCGGAGCGGACCACCACCCGATCGCCGCCGTGGTGGGCGAGCAGGGCCGCCGCCATCTGCGAACGGCCGGCGTTGTGCACGCAGACGAAGAGGACTTCGGTGCGCTCGTCACTCATCAGGGTCCTCCGCTCGAAGGTGGGGGCGGGGATAGAAGAGACGTACGAGGCCGAAGGCGATGACCAAGCCGACGAACTGCATGACGATGAACATCGGCGCCGACGACGGGGCGATGCCGGCGAACGTGTCCGACAACGTGCGGGCGATGGTGACGGCGGGATTGGCGAAACTGGTCGACGAGGTGAACCAGTAGGCCCCGCCGATCCAGGCGCCGACGGCGAAAGGCACCACGTTGGCCCGGCCCGAGCGCACGCATCCCTGGATCACGAGGAGCAGGGTCACCGTGGCGACGATCTCCGACAACCACAGCGCCGGTGACGACCGCTCCTTGGTCGAGAGGTTCACCGCCGACAGTTCGAACATCACGTTGGCCAACATCGCCCCGAGACACCCGCCGACGACCTGGGCGACCGTGTAGAGGCCGGCGTCGCGAGTGCTGGCCGTGCCCAGTAGGCGGTCGAGGATGCTCACCACCGGGTTGAAGTGGGCTCCCGACACGGCCCCGAACATCAAGATCAACCCCACCAGCGCACCGGCGGTGGCCAAGGCGTTCTCGAGGAGTTGGAGCCCGACATCACCGCCCGAGAGCCGCTGGGCCATGATCCCCGACCCGATGACGGCGACGATGAGCAGGGCCGTGCCGAGCCCCTCGGCGGCGAGGCGACGGACCAGGTCGAGACGAAGGGCGCCGGTGCCGGTCTGGACCTCGGCGGAGAGGGCGGCCTGGCTGGGAAGGACGTCGTCGCTCACGCCGCCTCCGCCAGCCCGGCGACGCGCTCGATCCGGCTGGTGAGGTCGGCCACCACGGCGTCGAAGGCCTCGGGACGGTCCGCCTCCACCGGGTCCGGAACCGACCAGTGCCACCACTCGACCGGCGGGCTGAGCTCCTCGTGGGCGCGGTCACAGACCGTGACGACCAACGGCGGCGTGGGCCCGATGTCGGCCAACGTACGGGGAACAGCCGAACGAAGATCGAGCCCGGCCCGTCGGGCCGCGGCCGCGGCCCCGGGATGGACGCGAGCGGCAGGGTGAGTGCCCGCCGACAGCGCCGGCTCTCCGGTGAGGTCACACCAGAGGGCGGCCGCCAGCTGGGAACGAGCGGAGTTGGCCGTACAGACGAAGAGGGCGGGCGCCGGGGCGAGGTCGGGCCCCGCCCCCAAAGAGTCGATCACTCCCGAACGGAGGTGCACGTACCGGCGACGGCCGTCACCACTCGAACGGGACCGCTCGACCAGGCCCACCCGCTCGAGCACATCGAGGTGATGAGCCAGCAGGTTGGACTCGAGGCCGAGCCGGCGACGCAGCTCGATGGGGGCACGATCCGAGGTGAAGAGCTCATCGACGATGGCCAACCGCATCGAATCGCCGAGGGCGGCATGACGCGCCGCCCGCAGATCGAGCCCCAGGGTCATCGACATCGGCCGAGCATCTCACTCAAGATATCTTGAGTCAACATCTCTTGAGTCGGAACCACGACGCCACGGTCAGGACCCTCGGGCCATGTTGGCGAACTTGGTGTAGTGATCGAGGAAGGCCAACCGCACCATGCCCGTGGGCCCGTTGCGATGCTTCGACACCAGGATCTCGGCCGTGCCCCTGTCCGGTGAGTCGAGGTTGTAGACGTCGTCGCGGTAGATGAACATCACCACGTCCGCGTCCTGTTCGATGCTGTTGTGAACGACGATGCCATCGGCGAGGAAGTTGTGTGTGCCCTCCACGGTGGCGTCGAACACCGGCTGGGAACCCAACGGGACGATGTCGACGATCTCGTCCCACAGGACGTCGGACTCGGCCAGGTCGGCCAACCACTGATCGCGGGGAAGAGCAGCGACCAGCCGTTGCATGCGTGCCCGCGACACCCCGTGCTTGTAGAGCGTCGAACCGCAGTACTGCATACCCAACTCGGCGGCGAGTTGACGAGTGGTCATGTCGTGCTCCGCCAGGGCCTTGGCCCGAACGTGATCCCACACCGCGGCGGGAACGCAATCGAGGTTCGGGTTGGGCCTCCGCTCACGGTGCCACGTCAGCAGGGGAGCCAGGTGGCGGGCGCGCTCACCGTGTACGCCGACCACCTCGGCGAAGCGCGCCTGATCGGACGCTCCTTGAACGATGACGTGATGGGCGGTGCGGTGCTTCCCTTGCCCCACCGAGCGCACGCGGGAGCGGATCTCGAGGCGAAGCAGAAGCGACTGCACGTCGAGCGCCAGACGTCGGGACGTCGTGGCGTAGTAGACGGCCGGCGCCCGGACTTCGGAGCTGTCGGTCCAGACACAGCCGTCGGTGGCCCACAGGTGATGGAGGAACAGGGAGATCTGCCTGTCGGAGAGACCGAACAGCGCCTCGGGCACGAACTTCTCCCACGAGCGCTTGTCCCAGAGACCCAATTCATCCAGCCAGGCGGCGATCGGGTTGCGAACCCCGTGGGTCAAGTGGGCGACGGCCGGGAGGTAGACCTGCGTCCATGTTCGCTCCGCGACGACACGCGGACGGACGTCGAACGCCCGACGGGCGGCGCCGACCACGGCATCGACGTTCGCGGCGTCAGTGGTCGTGTACTGCACGGCGTGGCGGGCGAGATGGCAGCCGTCACCGAGAAGATGACCGAGCACGACGAGGCGATCGTCAGGCCACTCACTGACGACGTCGGGGCAGGGCAGTCGTCGGGGCACGGCGATCCGGTCGCCGACGACGAGATCGTCGAGCGGCTTCCATCCGTCGAGCTGGAGGAACGGATGATTGCCGCTGGCCTTGACCGTGCGACCCGAACGGAGGACGAGTTCGTACGTCTCTTTGACCCCGCTCGCAAAGACGTTCGTCATCACTCCCGGCACCAGCTTGTAGCGCTCGTCGAGCGTCCACACCGGAACGTCGGTGGCTCCGTCCGAGTAGAGCTGGCCGATCGGGACCGAAGCGCCGGTGTCGGCGCGCGTGATGAGCGTGTCGGCGGTGAGGCAGCCGGACTCACGAAGATCGGCGAGCATCGGGCGCTTGTCGGCGCGCATCTCGAGACCACGCGACAACTGGGACAGCGCCAGCACCGGGCACTCGAGCTCGCGGGCCAGGATCTTCAGACCACGGGAGATCTCCGACACCTCGACCTGGCGGTTCTCGGCGTTGGAGCGGCCGGTCATGAGTTGGAGGTAGTCGACGACCACCAGTCCGAGATCACCGAGGCGACTGCGCAGACGCCGGGCCTTGGAACGGATCTCCATGATGGTGAGGTTGGGGTTGTCGTCGATCCAGATGGGCGCCTCGGCCAGGCGGCCTGTGGCGTGGGCGATCTTGCCCCAGTCGGACTCACCCAACATGCCATTGCGCACCTTCTTGGAGTCGACCCGGGCCTCGGCGCACAACATGCGCTGCGTGAGCTCGAGCTGACCCATCTCGAGGCTGAACACCAGCACCGGCCGCCGCGCCTCGATGGCGGCGTGGGTGGCGATGCCCAGGGCCAGCGCGGTCTTGCCCATCGAAGGCCGGGCGCCCAGGACCAACAGGGCGTTGGGCTGGAGACCGGAGAGCAGGTCGTCGAGGTCGAGGAAGCCCGTGGGCAGACCGGTGATCGCGTCGCCCTTGTCGTACAGGCTCTCGAGCCGGTCGAGGTTCTCGTTGAGCAGCTCGTGGATCGGGGCCATCGAGTCGGTGACCCGCCGCTGGGCCACCTCGAAGACCATCGACTCGGCGGTGTCGATGGTCTTGGTGACGTCGTCGGGCAGGTTGTACCCCATCTCTGCGATTTCGCCGGCGACACCGATGAGACGACGCAGCAGAGCGTGCTCCTCGATGATCTTGGCGTAGCGGCCGGCATTGGAGATGGCGGGCGTGGCCGCCTGGAGCGTCACCAGCGTCGCCGTACCCCCGATGGCGTCGAGCAGACCGGCCCGACGCAGCTCGTCGGCCACCGTGACCGGGTCGGCGGGCTCACCGGCCGCACTCAACGAGGTGATGGCGTCGAAGATGTGCCCGTGCGCCGGCTTGTAGAAGTTCTCGGCCTCGAGTTTCTCGGACGCCACCGCGATGGCGTCCTTCGACAGCAGCATCGCCCCCAGGAGCGACTCCTCGGCCTGAAGGTTGTGGGGCGCGACCCGTGGCGGGCGGGCGGGGCGGGAGGAACGGTCTTCGTCGGTGAAGGTCATGGCGTAGCCACCCTCGCTCATCGAGGCTGTGCATCGCTAGACGGACAACCCTGGGATTTTCGCGGCACAACCCTGTGGACGGACTGTGGACAACCGAGGCTCTCTGTGGGCATCGCGTGCAGACGCAGGTCAGATGAGTCCGTGTGCCACATGGGATCACCGTAGGCACCCCTCGCGACAGTGAACCCTGTGCAACAGCGGCACAATCTGTGGAGAAGCGTCACTGCTCACCGACTCCGGCGGACCGGCAGCGAGCGTTCCTTGGCCACAGTCAGTGCCAATCGTCACAGCAACGCCGAACCTCCAGCTAGAAGGCCTGGAACGCCGAAGGGCCGGCATGACCGCCGGCCCTTCGCGCTCTTCGCTCAGTGGAGACCCGCTTCAGCTGGCGGTGACCTCGACCGTGATCTGGAACTCCACATCACTGTGCAGACGCACCGGCACGGGGTGCGTGCCGGTGGTCTTGATGGACTCGTCGAGGAGCAGGTGACGGCGCTCGAGTTGCACGCCGGTCTGGTCGGCGACGGCGACGAGCACATCGTGGGCCGAGACGGACCCGAAGAGCCTGCCCTCGGCCGAGGCCCGCTCGGTGAAAGCGATGATCGCCGGCACGAGCGCCTTGGCGATCTCCTCGGCCCCCGCCCGATCGGCGGCATCCTTGAGGTCCCGGCTGCGACGCATCGCCGCGGCCTGGTGCTCGACGCCGGCGGTGGCGGTGACGGCAAAGCCCTTGGGGAGCAGGAAGTTGCGCCCGTAGCCGTCGGCGACCTCGACGAGGTCGCCCTTCTTGCCGACGCCCTGGACGTCGGAGCGCAGCAGGAGCTTCATTCGGCCTCCTCCACGGTCTCGACCTCGGCGATCGCCACGACCTCGATGGCCTCGACGCCATCGACGGTCACACCTTCGACCGCGATGATCTCTACGTCGGCCGCAACGACGGCTGCGGCCTCGGGACGAGGCCCACGGTCACCACGGTCACCACGGTCACCCCGGTCACCCCGGTCACCCCGGTCACCACGGTCTCGACCGCCGCGCTGGGTGGTGACCTTGGTGGCGTAGGGGAGCATCGCCATCTCCCGGGCGTTCTTGATGGCCCGGGCGATCTCGCGCTGCTGCTGGGAATCGTTGCCCGTGACCCGGCGGGCCCGGATCTTGGCGCGGTCGGACATGAACCGACGCAGCAGATTGATGTCCTTGTAATCGACGTAGTCGATCTTCTCTTGGTTCAGGACACTGATCTTCTTCTTGCTGCGACGCGCGTTGTCCTTGTTCTTGCCACGCTTGGGTGCGGTGGTCTTGGCCATCAGAACGGCTCCTCGTCCGTGTCGTATCCGGCGGCCGGAGCGGCGCTCGGCTGGGCGCGGGGGGCGCTGGCGCCACCCTGGCCGCTGTCGTAGCCGCCCTCGCGGCGTTCGTTGCGGGTGATCTGGGCGGTGGCCCAGCGCAGGCTGGGGCCGATCTCGTCGGCCACGACCTCGACGGACACACCGGTGCCGCCGTCACGCTTCTCGTAGGTACGCACCGACAGCCGGCCGGTGACCAGCACCCGGCTGCCCTTGGTGCAGGTCTCGGCCACGTTCTCGGCCATCTGCCCGAAGCAGGTGACGTCGACGAACGACGCCTCCTCGATCATCTCGCCACTCTGCTTGTCCTGGCGGCGGTAGTTGACCGCCAGACCCATCTTGGTGACCTGCATACCCGAGGCGGTGAACCGCAACTCGGGGTCTCGGGTGCAGTTCCCGACCATCGTCGTCTGTGCGTCTGCCATGGAAATGAGCCTCCTGACTCAGCCGGCCTCGGCGACCGGGGTCGCCTCGCCGACGAGCCCGCGACGGGCCGCTTCACGGTCGGGGAGGCGCAGTGCCTTGTGGCGGACGACGGTGTCCGCGAGATGGAGCTGGCGCTCGACCTCGTGCAGATCACGACCTTCGGTCACGATCTCGAGCACGACGTAGATGCCCTCCCATTTGTGGTTGATCTCGTAAGCGAAACGCCGACGACCCCACAAGTCGCGTTTGGCGATTCGGCCGCCACCAGCCTCAACAGCGGTGTCGACCGACTTCAGGTGTTCGGCGACGGCGGCATCGTCGATGTCGCCGTCGAAGATGATCATGAGTTCGTAGGCCCGCATAACGAGCAAACACCTCCCTCTGGACCCGGGGGCCCTCGTAGGGACCCCGGGGCCCCGTCAGCACGGGGCAGGGCTTCAATTGGACCCTGGGACCCTACTGGACCAGGAGCCCGTTTCCCAAAGGCCCGATGTGATGAGCACAGTGTGCACCGAGGGTGTGACACTCCCCCCGCCGTGACGGTTCCACTAGACCGTCCCCATGAGCCTCGCCGACTTCGATCCGTTCGCGGCCCGAGACGACATCCCCCACGATCAGTTCGCCGAGCTGCGGCGTACGTGCCCCGTCGCTCGCACCCCCACCGGCTGGTACCTCGCCACCCGCGACGACGTGCACGGGCCACCAAGGCTGTCGACGTGTTCGTCTCGAGTTTCCGTGAGCCCGGCGTCGACGTCCCCGAGGAAGAGAAGCTCGTCTCCGAGATCGCCGAGCCCCGCCACGGCCAGGTGCGGCGGATCATCAACGCCACTGTGGCCCACCACAAGTCGATGCACACCGAACCATTCGTCCATCAACTGTGCGTCGACCACCTCACCCCGGTGGTGGCGCGTGGTCACGGAGAACTGGTCGCGGAGTTCATCGCCCCGGTCCCCATCAACGTCATCGCCCACCTCATCGGCGTGCCCCGCGCCGACTGGGTCCGGTTCCGGACCTGGTCCGACGAGGTGGTCGAGGGGACCTACCCCACCAAGCACCGCAACGAACGGGGTGAAGGCCTCGCCGGCGCCCACCCGGAGTTCACCGCCTACATCGACGCCCTCGTCACCCGACGCCGCACCGACCCCGACCGCCCCGACGACCTCGTCACCCGCCTCGTCGAGACCGAGATCGACGGGCATCGCCTCACCGACGTCGAGATCCGCACGCAACTCGTCTTCCTCATCATCTCCGGCAACGAGACCACCCGGCACCTCATCGGCAACCTGATCGGGCGGGTGATCGCCGATCGCGCCCTGTTCGAGTTGCTGGCCGGCGACCGGAGCCTGATCGAGATGGCCGTCGAGGAGTCCCTTCGCATCGACCCCCCGCGCCACCTGCTCATCCGTGACTGCGCCCAGGCCACCGACGTGTTCGGCCCGTCCATGCAACCGGGCGAGAAGATCGTGTTCGGCCTGGCGTCGGCGAACCGGGACGAGGGCGTGTTCGCCGAGCCCGGACAGTTCGTGGTGGGCCGTCACAACGTCCGCGACCACGTGGCCTTCGGCGGCGGCCCCCACATCTGCCCCGGGGCCAGCCTGGCCCGCCTCGAGGCCCGAGTGGCGCTCGAGGTGTTCCTCGACCTGGTCGGCACGGCCATCTTCACCGCGGGCTACACGTGGACGAAGACCCCCGTGTTCTGGGCGAACGGCCCTCGCGAACTGCCGGTGGAGCTCACGCCCCGCTGACCTGGGCCGAACCTCTCGGCCCTGTACCCGAGCTCGGAACACAGTCCCCGCCCAGTCGGAGCGTGCTGTCGGCGTCGATGTCGAGGTCGGCCAACGCACCGGCCGGCACCTCGAGCGCCCACCGGTAGGGCCCAGTTGCGGGATACACGGGACAGTTCTCGACCTCGTCGGGGCACGGGTCCATGTCGGTGTCCGACACCACCGTCCCGTCGGCGTCCACGAACACGATGGACAGGGGGATGCGGGTGTTGCGCATGAAGAAGCTGCCGGTGGTGTCGGTCGGCCAGACGAAGGCCATCCCGTCGGCCCCGCCCAGACCCGGGTCGGTGACCTCCATCAGCCCTCGGGACCGCTCGACGGCGTCATCGGCCAGCCACACGCACCATTCGCGGGTCGACCCGTCGGGATCGGTCACGATCAGGGTCGTCGCGCTGAACCCCGAGGGGCCCACTCCCCTGGAGACCGAGGTGGTGGACGCGGCCGTCGACCCGGAGTCACCACCACCGGAGCAGGCGGCAACGAGCAGCAGGACGACGAGCACCAGCAGGGCTGACGAGACCCGGCCGTGGGTCGCTCGACGCATCGCCACCGCGGGGGTCACGCCGTGTGAGCCGTGCTCCCGTACAACCCGAGGCTTTCCGCGGTGTCGGCCGAGAGGTGGTAGCTCTCCTCGGGGCTCGGGAACCGGCCCGACCGGACGTCGGCCGCGAACGCGCCGATGGCGCTCACGGCGTCGGCCTTGAGCGACGCGTACCGGCGAACGAACTTGGGGGTGATCCGGTCCTCGATGCCCAGCAGATCGTGCAGCACCAGAACCTGGCCGTCGCAGTACGCCCCGGCCCCGATCCCGATCGTGGGTACGTCGACGGCGTCGGTCACCATCCGCGCCACCTCGTCGGGGATGCCCTCGACCACGATGGCGAAGCAGCCCGCGTGGGCCAGCGCCTTGGCGTCGTCGACGAGGGCCAGCGCGGCCTCGTGCCGACGGCCCTGCACCTTGAACCCACCCATGGCGTTGACGGACTGCGGGGTGAGCCCGATGTGGCCCATCACCGGGATCTCGGCGTCGACCAGCGCCTCGATCATCGGGACTCGCTTGCGCCCCCCCTCGAGCTTCACCGCCTGGGCCCCGGCGCGGATCAGGGTGGCTGCGTTGACCACGGTGTCGGTGACCGACACGTGGTAGCTCATCCACGGCAGATCGGCCACCACCAGGGCCGACGGTCGGGCCCGGGCCACGGCGGCGGTGTGATGGGCCATGTCGGCCACCGTCACCGACAGGGTGTCGTCGTAACCGAGGACGACCATCGCCACCGAGTCACCGACGAGGATCAGGTCGACCCCCGCTTCGTCGACCATACGCGCCCCGGGGGCGTCGTAGGCCGTCACCATCACCAGCGGTTCGGCACCCCGTCCGGCCTTTCGGGCCTGGACCGCGGGCACGGTGACACGTGAGCTCATCGGAGCCTCCAGTTGTCCGTCCAGCGCCCCTCGGCTGCCGGCGGTAGCTCAACGCTAACCACGTTCGGGCGCCGACCGCCACATGACAGGCGGCACAGCCACCACCGGCACCAGGGCCGGTGCGGGGGAAGCAGTTCCCGCCCCTTCGAGAGGGGGTCAACCCGGGCCGGGGGCGATGGTGGTACTCGACGGAGGTGGCGCGGTGGTGGGTGGTGTCGTGGTGGTCGGCGGCCGGGTCGTCGGAGTGATCGGCGGTTCTATCGGAGGCGTCGTGCCCGTCGGTGTCGACGACGTCGGCGACGGCGGCGACGGCGTGGTGGCGTCGGGGGCGACCTCGGTGCTGCGTTCGGGCCGCTCGAAGGCGCACGCGTCGAGTTCGCGAGTCGCCGAGGTCATGAACTTGCGCCAGATCGTGGCCGGCAGAGAACCACCGGTGACCTCGATGCCGTGCACGTTCTTCATCAACCTCGACTCGGTGCCCGGGTAACCCACCCACACCGCGGCGGTGAGCCGACACGTATAGCCCACGAACCAGGCGTCCTTGTACTCGTCGGTGGTGCCGGTCTTGCCGGCCGCCGGTTGACCGAACTGTGCGCCCTTGCCCGTGCCGCCCTCGACCACCTGGTTGAGCGCCCAGTTCACCTGCTTGGCCTGCTCGGGATCGAGCACCTCGTCGCGAGTCACCTCGTTCTCGTAGAGCACCATGCCGCGGGCGTCGGTGACCCGCGTGACGACGTAAGGGTCGATGTGGACACCGTTGTCGGCGAAGGTCGAGTAGGCCGAAGCCATGTCGAGGACCGACACCTCCTCGGTTCCGAGGACCGTCGCCGGGAAGGGATCGAGCGGGCTGGTGATGCCCAGCCGCTTGGCCATCGCCACCACGTTCTCCGGGCCGACCTCGAGCATCAACTGCGCATAAGCGGTGTTCGACGACTTGGCGGTGGCCGAGACCAGATCGAGGCGGCCGAGGCCGGCGTCGCCGTAGTTGCCGACCTCCCAGTCCTGGCCGTCGTTGGCCCCGGGGATGACGAGCTTGGCCGGGGCGTTGTAGGTCTTGGTGAGGGGGATCCCCTGCGCCACCGCCTCGGCCAGGGCGAATGGCTTGAACGACGAGCCGGGCTGGCGCCCACCGCCACCACCCAGAGTGCCGGTGGCCAGGTTCACCTTGTTGTTGTCGAAGTCGTTGCCGCCGTACATGGCCCGAACCGCGCCGAGCTCGTCGATGGCGACGAGGGCCCCCGCCGGATCGTCCGGACGGTCGAGAGTGGAGGTGACGGCGTCGGCTGCGGCTTCCTGCATGCCCATGTCGATGGTGGTGTAGACCCGCAGCCCGCCGCCGAACGCGTCGGCATCGGTGAAGCCGCCCTCCCGCACCAACCACTGGCGAACGTGATCGACGAAGTACTCGGTACCCCATTGGGGGTTGGCGACATCACCGTAGTTGCGTTGCACGGTACGGGGCCCGACGGTCTCGAACTTGGTCGCTTTCGCGGCGCCGTACTCCGTCTGGGTGATCGACCCCACGACCAGCATGGCGTCGAGGACCGAGTTGCGCCGATTGACGGCGGTGGCGAGATTCGCGACGGCGTTGCGATCCTCGGGCCCGCGGTTGGCGTCCGCGGTCTCCGGAGCCCGGATGAGCCCGGCCAGGTACGCCGCCTCGGGGAGCGTCAGCTGCTCGACGGGCTTCGAGAAATACGTGCGCGACGCCGCCTCCACGCCGTAGGCCCCGCGACCGAAGTAGATGGTGTTGAGGTAGCGCAGGAGGATCTCCTGTTTGGGCAGCTCCCGTTCGAGCTTCACTGCCAGCGCCGCTTCCTTCAGCTTGCGGGTGTAGGTGCGCTCCTGGGTGAGATAGACGTTCTTCACGTACTGCTGGGTGATGGTGGACCCACCCTGTTGCTCGCCCTGATTCCGCAAGTTGGCCCACAAGGCCCGACCGATACCGATCGGGTCGACGCCGGCGTGGTTGTAGAAGTCGCGATCCTCGGCGGCGAGCACGGCGTCGATCAGCACCGGCGGCAACCGGTCGTAGGTCACGTTGACCCGGTCGACCGCCCCGCTCAGCTGAGCGATCGAGTTGTCCTGATTGCAACCGGTGGTGACATCGGAGGCGCAGACGAAGGTCGTCTGGTCGAGCCGAGGATCCTTGTCGGGCAGCGGAACCTGGGTGAACAGGTACCCCACCCCGGAGACACCCAGCACGAACAGCAGGGCCAGCAGGAACCAGGCGCGACGCCAGCGCCAGACGATGGTTCCCTTCTCCGATCGCCGCTGCCGTCGCCGTCGCCGACTCGTAGGCCGACCCACAGGGGCCGATGCCGACTTCTCGGTGACCACTAGCCCCTCACGCCGAACGAGCCGGAGTCAGCACGAAGGTCCGGGCGAGGTGATTCCAACGGCAGTTCCGGCACACCTCGACGACATAGCACGAGAACTCCCCCGACCGCCGGGCGAAACCCTTCAATTCGGAAGCCGAGGTGATGCAACGACCGTGGCTCGGAAGGCGCGGACCGAACACATACGAGACCAACACCAACTTGTCGGCTTCGCAGATCGGGCAGTCGAGACGACAGGGCTCGCCCACCTCGCGTGCGGCGCGCACCAGTTCGGGGTGGGCGTCGCACACCTCGTGTCGGGCCAGGCGCCCCTTGCGATACTCCGAGACCAGGTGTTGGCGCGCGAGGCGGTAGTCGATCTCTCCGGGAGACACCGCTCCCTTGATCGAACCCCTCGTGAAGCTCACGGCTGGAGAGGGTACCCAGCGCGCCGGGTGGAAAGGCCGCAAGACCGGCGTCCGCCGACCGGACCGGGCCTTCTGGGAGACTTCGGGGATGCCACCGCTCAGCGCTGCCACCGGTTTCCCCAACAGCGATCCCGAGCTCCCCGACGACACGGTCAGCTACGGCCCCGAGATCAACGACGAACGAGAGCTCCGCCTGCTCGGCACCCCCGACCGCAAACGGGTCCTGGTGCTCGGGTCAGGAGGCGGTCGGGCCCCGGTGGTTCTCGCCCGCAGCGGGGCGCACGTCATCGTGGTCGACAACGACCATCGTGCCCTCGATGCAGCTCGCGGTCGCGCCGAACAGCACGAGTGCCGCCTCGAGCTCCACCAAGCCGACCTGGCCGAGCTGGCCTTCATCCGCGCCGACACCGTCGACCTCGCCCTGTCGGTGTACGAGCTGGGTCGCCAGAGCGATCTCGACCGGGTGCTGCGCCAGGTGCACCGGGTGCTGCGCACCGGCAGTGCCTTCGTGTGTTCGTTCCCCCATCCCGCCTACTTGATGCTCGATCCCGCCGCCGACGACCCCTTCCGCGTCGTCCATCGCTACCTCGACCGGGCCGGCCGAGCCGAGAACGACGGGGTGGTGTTCCCGCGATCGATCGCGGAGATCTTCGGCTCGTTCGCCCGCGCCAACTTCCGGATCGACGCCCTGCTGGAACCGGGCCTCGAAGAGCGCGACCGGCAGGGACCCCACTGGAGCGAGGCCATGCGCCGAGTGCCGGCCACCCTCGTCATCCGCGCCCGCAAAGAGGGCAACTGAGCCCGACCGGCCGAGAAGCAGATCAGCCGGCCTCGGCGCGGGCCACCCACCAGGCATCGAGGCGCCTCGTGGCTTCCATCTCACCGAGCGGCCCCTCCTCGAGGCGCAGCTCGAGAAGGAAATCGAGGGCCTGGCCGACATCGCGACCCGGACCCAGCCCGAGGTGGGCCATCACCTGGTTGCCATCGAGTTCGGGGCGGATGGCGTCCAGTTCCTCCCGGGCGGCGAGCTCGGCGATGCGTTCCTCGAGGTCGTCCATCCGCTGCGCGAGCATGCGGGCCTTGCGTTCGTTGCGAGTGGTGCAGTCACAACGGGTCAACTCGATGAGCTGGGGCAGGAGGGGACCGGCGTCGCGAACGAATCGCCGCACCGCGGAATCGGTCCAACCCATCTTGTAGGTGTGGAAGCGGAGGTGGAGAAAGACCAGTCGCGACACGGTCTCGACGTCGTCGCTCGAATACTTCAGCGCCTTCATGCGCTCGCGGGTCATGCGAGCGCCCACCACCTCGTGGTGGTGGAACGACACCTTGCCCTGCTCGAACGATCGGGTTCGGGGTTTGCCGACGTCGTGGTACAGCGCCGAGAGCCGCACGATGCGCTCCGGCTGGGTGTTGCCGACCACGGCGATGGTGTGGGTGAGAACGTCCTTGTGCCGATGGATCGGATCCTGTTCCAGGCGCATCTTCGACAGCTCGGGCAGGAAGCGATCGATCAGCCCGGTCTCGACGAGGAACCACAGGCCCGGTGCCGGGTCCGGCACGACGATGAGCTTGTCGAACTCGTCACGGATCCGTTCGGCCGACACGATCGAGAGACGTTCGGCCATCGACGACACCGCCGACACGAGGGCCGGGTCGGCCACCAACCCGTACCCGGCGATGAAGCGAGCAGCCCGCAGCATGCGCAAGGGGTCGTCGGAGAAGGAGATCTCGGGCTCCAACGGTGTCCGCAATCGGCGGGCGGCCAGGTCGGCGACGCCGTCGAACGGGTCGATCAGTTTCGGCTCGGGCAGCGCCAACGCCATGGCGTTGACCGTGAAGTCACGCCGTGACAGGTCGGCGTCGACCACCCCGGAGAACACCACCTCGGGCTGGCGCGAATCGGGCGAGTACGCCTCGGCCCGGTGGGTGGTGATCTCGTAGTCCCATCCGTCGCGACGACAACCGATGGTGCCGAACCGTTCACCCTGGGCCCACACCGAGTCGGCCCAGCCCTGCACCAACCGCTTGGTGTCCTCCGGACGGGCGTCGGTGGTGAGATCGATGTCGCGGCCTCCTTCGAGGTCCTGGCCGAGCAGCAGGTCGCGAACGACCCCGCCCACCAGGTAGATCGCGAACCCCTCGTCGGCGAACAGCGCAGCGAGAGGTGAGACCCGATCGAGCACGGGCTGGAGACGATCGGGGATCACGGCCACCGAGGCTACCGGCGGCGGCGTTGCCCCCGAGCTGGTGCCGGTCGAACCAGAGTCAAGTGAAGCCGGCGGCGGCCCGCATCCGCACCACCGCGTCGACCACGGTGGCGCCCGGTCCCCCGGCCGTCGCGGTCTCGGGCCGGTAAGAACCCCCGACGAGGGCACTGAGAGCCGCCCCGCTCGACATGGCCAGCGCCTCGAGGTCGTAGCCGCCTTCCAGGTACACGATGCAGCGCCCGACCGGCACCATCGACACGAGCTCGGCGGTGAGGTCGGCGTAGTCCCCCGCCGACAGCGCCAGTCCGGTGAGCGGGTCACGCCGGTGGGCATCGAAGCCCGCCGACACGAGAAGCCATGTCGGCTGCCAGCGCTCGACGAGAGGCCGGACGACCTCGTCGAGTCCGGCCCGCATCACGTCGCCCGTCGCGCCTCGCGGCAGCGGGAAGTTGATCGTCGAACCGGCCCCGTCACCCCAGCCCGTCTCGTCGAGGGCGCCCGTCCCCGGGTAGAGCGGGTACTCGTGGAACGACACGTAGACCACCCGCGAGTCGGCGAAGAACGCGTCCTGGGTGCCGTTGCCGTGGTGGGCGTCGTAGTCGACGATCAGGACCCGTTCCCCCCGGTCGGCCAGGGCCGCGGCGGTGACGGCCACGTTGTTGACGAGGCAGAACCCCATCGGTCGGCGCGGGGTGGCGTGATGACCGGGTGGGCGCACCGCACAGAACGCCACGTCGCCATCACCGGCGTCGAGACGCCTCACCGCGTCGAGACCGGCCCCGGCGGCCCGCAGCAGCGCCGCGAACGAGTCCTCACCCAGCACGGTGTCGGCGTCGAGGTGCCCGCCTCCGGCCGACGCGAACTCCTCGAGCGCCAGCAGATACCGGCCCGGGTGGACCCGCTCGATGGCGGCCCACGGGGCCGGCTCGGGCTCGAAGGCGACCAGCGCATCCCTGATGCCGGCCGCCTCGATGCCCTCCATCACGGCGGTCAGACGCTCGGGTCGCTCCGGATGACCGTGGCCGGTGTCGTGGAGCAGGAACTGCGGGTGCGAGGCCACGAGGATGGTCACGCCCGAGACGTTACCGATCCGGGGTGCGAGAACCCCGAGCCGCATCGGTCGTATCGTGAAGCCCGGAAGCGACCATGCGACGACTCGACACCCTCTCCTCCGGCGCGGACCGGCTGCGTTCGGGCCCCTGGAGGGGCGACCACAGCGTGGCGATGCTGAGCCCGAACCCCGGCGTCACTCCGACGCAGGCCTCTCTCGATCGCGCCATCGTCGAGATGCAGGCACGGGGCTACCGGGCCGTGTTGACCCCTGCGCTCACCGTCATCGAGCAGCAGCCCTTCCTCACCCACGGCTTCACCGTCCACGAACACCTCCACCTCCTGCGCCACCCCCTGGTCGAGATCCCATCGGTCCGTCACCCCCGGGTACGCCTGAGACGCGGGCGACACCGCGACGCCGCCGCCGTGCTCGACGTCGACGGTCAGGCCTTCGACCAGTTCTGGCGATTCGACCGCGCCGGACTGGCCGACGCCCGAGGCGCCACGCCCACCCACCGTTTCCGGGTGGCCACCGCTGACGGGAACATCGTCGGCTACCACGTCACCGGTCGGGGCGGGGCACTCGGCTACCTCCAGCGCCTGGCCGTGCGGCCAGACCTCCACGGTGAGGGAGTAGGAACGGCGCTCATCGGTGACTCCCTCGGCTGGTCGCGTCGTCGAGGGTGCACCTCGGTCATGGTCAACACCCAGGAGACCAACGACCGGGCGATGCAGCTCTACGTACACCTCGGGTTCCGGCCCGAACTCCACGGGTTGGCGGTCCTCGAGCACCCCCTCGATGGGGCGTCGTCCGAGCCGGCCGGATGAGATCGAGGCGGCGCGAACGGCCGTCGATCAGGTTGCTCGCCGTGTGGTCGAGCATCCTCGCCATCGGCATCACCATGGCCGGATCGGTAGCGCTCGCTCAATCGTCGCCCGCCCCGGTGGGCTCGAACGAGGGTCGGGCCGGCCCCACGTTGACCCTCGTGACCCAGAGCGCCTGGGTGGCGCCCAACGGTGAACTGGTCCTGCGGATAAAGCCCTCGGCGGTCGCTTCCACCGCCGTCATTCGAACCCAGATCTACCCGGAGGTCGACGGTCGCATCCGCTTCGAACGCTCTCTGCGCGGCGAGGGTCTCAGCTCCCCGCTGCGCCCGGGCCCGGCCCCGTTCGCCCTGGCCGACGCCTCGATCCTGACCGACGGGTCCGTACAGATCGTGGTTCCGGTCAGCCGGTCCGCCCCCGCGCCCGAAGGAGGGGTGGTGCTCACCGGCCCCGGGGTCCACCCGGTCATGGTGAGCGCGATCGGCCCCGACGGCTCCGAGCTCACCCGTCTCATCACCCACCTCATTCGCCTCCCCACGACCGACACCACCGGGCCGTCGCTGGCGGTGGGCACCATCGTCGCGTTCGACGGCCAGGTGCGACCGACGCCCGACGGCATCCCCACCCTGTCGGCCGACGACACCGAACGGGCGACCACCCAGATCGACGCCCTGAGCACATGGCCGGCCGTGGGGCTCACCATCGATCCCAAGCCGGCAGTGATCGCCGCCCTCGACGCCGACCCCGCGTCACGACCCGACGTCGCCTCGTTGCGGTCCCACCTGGCCGGCCGCCAGGTGCTCGGCACCTCCTACGCCAAGGTCGACACCGGTGCCTGGGTCAATGCCGGACTGGAACCAGAGCTCGACGACCAGCTCGCCGCCGGGTCGCTGGTCGTCAGCGCGGCCCTCGGCACCACCGCCGATGGACGCTTCGGCGTCGCCGACCCCACCCTGACCCCAGAGGCCCTCGCCCGCCTCCGGGCCCTCGGTCTGGATCGGCTGGTGATTCCCACCGACCAACTCGGTCCGCTGCCCGACCAGCAGACCGTCACCTTCACCGAGCAGTTCGACATCACCGACAGCAGCGGTCAGGCGATCCGAGGCATCACTGCCGATCAGGCCCTGGCCGCCCGACTCCGAGCCACCGAGGACCCCGTGCTCAACGGTCACCGGGTGCTGGCCGACCTCGCGGTGCTCTACAACGACGAGCCCGGCATCAGCCGGGGTGTCGCGCTCGCCGTCGGTTCCGATCTCCCGCCGGCCACCCTCGAAGTGCTGATGGCCGCCTTCACGGTACGCACCCCAACGGGATCCGATGCCCGGGCGATCGTCAGCCCGGTCACGCTGGACGATCTGTTCCGCACCACCGAAACGGCCACGACGGTCACCCGGGGGCGAACCACGACCCTCACCCGCGCGTACCTCTCGGCCCCACCGGCGCCCCTCGGCGCCTACCCCGCCCGCCGACGTTCCATCGCCCGCGACGTGGAGGGGTTCCGGTCGCTCACCGAGCCGATGCCCGGATCGGCCGACGGCCTCGACCGCATGCTCTTGCTCGCGGACGCCGCCGATCTCAGCGCCGAGGAACGCAAAGGGATCCTCGCTCAGGTCGACACCCGGATCGAGTCGGTGACCGACGAGATCGTCGCCCCACTCCAGCAGTTCGTGACCCTCACGTCGCGGTCAGGCAAGATCCCCCTCAACCTCGAGAACCGATCGGCGCTCCCGGTACGCGTCCACGTGATGCTGGCCAGCCCCAAGCTCGAGTTCCCCGACGGCGACGTGATCGACACCGTGCTCCCGGCCGCCACCACCACCCGCCTCGACGTCCAGGTCACCACCCGGGCATCCGGGGCATTCCCGCTCGAGGTCTCGGTGCGGTCCCCCGACGACGTCCTCGAGGTGGCCACCACCCGCTTCACGGTGCGATCCACCGCAATCTCCGGTGCGGGTCTGGTCCTCTCGATCGGGGCGGGACTCTTCCTCCTCGTGTGGTGGGCTCGCCACTTCCGCAAAGCCCGCCGGGCCCAGAAGCTCGTCGACTCCAGCCATCCGACCCTGTCGGGCCACGCCCCTGCCACCGCCACCGAGGATGCCGAGGGGTACGCTCCCGCACACATCGACTGAAACGGGGGGCTATGGCCGGGGTTCACATCGTCACCGACAGCTCATGTGATCTGAGCGAAGAAGACACCACCAGGTTCGGGATCGGAGTCGTGCCGCTCAGCATCCGGTTCGGCGACGACGAGTACGTCGACCGTGAGGAGCTGAGCGTCGAGCGGTTCTACTCACTCATGGCCTCCACCGGGGTCCTCCCCGAGACGGCGGCGCCATCACCCGGTCGTTTCGAACAGGAGTTCCGCGCCGCCGCCACAGCCGGAGCCGACGCAGTGGTGTGCATCAACATCTCCAGCGCGCTGTCGGCCACGATGCAGTCGGCGCAGGCTGCCGCCCGGTCCCTCGAGGGAGAGATCGACGTACGCGTCATCGACAGTCGCTCGATCACCGGAGGACTGGGCACCATGGTGATCACCGCGGCCGAGGCCGCCGCCGACGGTGCCGACGCCGACGCGATCGTCGCGCTGGTCGAGGCGATGATCTCCCGAACCGACGTGTACGGGGCCCTCAACACGCTCGACAACCTGAAGAAGGGTGGGCGCATCGGGGGCGCCCAGGCCATGCTCGGCTCTCTGCTGTCGGTCAAGCCTCTGATCCGGATCGTCGACGGCGCCGTCGAAGAGGCCGGCAAGCCCCGCACCCGCAAACGCGAACTGGAGACCCTCCGGGACCGGCTCTACGAGGCCGGGGACGTCGAGTCCCTCTCGGTACTGCACGGCGAAGCCGACGACTACGACGAGTTCCTCGACATGATCTCCGACCGCTACCCGCGTGACACCATCAGACAGGGCAAGATCGGCGCCGTCATCGGCGCCCACGGTGGGCCCGGCGTCATCGGGATCTGCTTCCTGAGACCGTGACGGTCGCGGCCTCGGGCGACGGGTGAGCACCGGCCTCGAACCGGGGCGACTGGTTGGTGGTCGCTACCGCCTCGACGTCCTCCTCGCCCGGGGAGGCATGGCCGAGGTGTGGCAGGCCATCGACCAGACCCTCGGTCGGGCGGTTGCAGTCAAGATGCTCCACCCCCACCTGGCCGGCGACGTCGAGTTCAGGGACCGCTTCCGGCGCGAAGCCGTCGCCGTCGCCCGCCTCGTGCACCCCAACATCGTCGCCATCTACGACACCTGTCGGGACGACGGCGCCGACGCCATCGTGATGGAACTCGTCCGCGGGCGAACCCTTCGCGACTTTCTCGACGAGCGCCATCGGCTCGAGCCCGTCGAAGTCGTCCACATCGGCATCCAAGTTGCCGCCGCCCTCGACTGTGCGCACCGGGCCGGGGTGATCCACCGAGATGTAAAGCCGGCAAACATTCTTCTCTCCGATGACGGACGGGTGCTTGTCACCGACTTCGGCATCGCGAAGATCCTCGACGGTGCCGACAGGACCACCTCTTCGAACCTGCTCGGTACGGTCAAGTACGTCGCTCCAGAACAAGTCGACGGCCTCTCCGTCGATGCCCGCACCGACGTGTACGCCGTCGGCGCCGTCCTCTACGAATGCCTGGCCGGGGTCCCACCGTTCCTCCGTGACTCACCGGCCGCGACGGCACTGGCGCGCCTGAACCAGGTGCCTCAGCGCCCATCGCAGCGGACGGCAGGGGTTTCCGCGTCGCTCGACGCGCCCATCATGCGGGCCCTGGCCACCCGCCCCGCCGACCGATTCGACGGGGCCGATGAACTGCGGGCCACCCTGCAGACCATGGCCCTCGAAGCACCGTGCGGCGATCCCACGATCGTCGTGACGCTCGACCCGATCCCCTCATCGTTCCCGATCCAGAACCGGGCCCCGCTGGAAGCGCCTCGAGTGGCGACGCGCCGGCGCTCGACGACCGGCGTCGTGATCGCCCTCCTGATCACCACCGCTCTCGTCATCGTGGCGCTCCTGGTTTCGTCCACCCGCTTCGGACGGCAACTGTTCGACGCCGCCGCACCGACCACCGCTGTGATCACCGTCGGCCCCCCAACCACCTCGGAACTGCTCTTCCGGTTCACCGATCTCGGGGCCGGTCCGCCGTACCGCATGACGGTGACCGACGTGATCCTGGAGGGCTGAGATCGATCCGCCCGTCACCGACGCCGCCGTGCTCGCCGCAGCCCAACGCGGCGAACGCGACGCGCTCGAGGCACTCCTTCGCCACCAACAACCGGCGATCCACGCCGTGTGCCGCCGCATCACCGGCAACGACACCGACGCCGCCGATGCGACCCAGGACGCCCTCATCGCCATCGTCAAGGGCCTCCCCCGCTTCGACGGCCGATCCGCCTTCTCCACCTGGGTGTACCGAGTCGCGACCAACGCCGCTCTCGACGAGGTACGCCGCCGCGGCCGTCGACCCGTGGCGGTCGTCGATACTGAATCGGACCGGGCCTCAGCGGCCCGGCATCGAGCCAACGCCCTCGGTGACGACCCCGCCAACCGGGTGAGTGACTGCGTGGACCTCGACCGTGCCCTCCAACAACTCCCTTTGGACTTCCGCGCCCCGGTGGTGCTTCGCGACCTGCTCGGTCTCGACTACGCCGAGATCGCCTCCGTCCTGGGCATCCCCGCCGGAACCGTTCGCTCCCGCATCTCTCGGGGACGCGCCGCCCTGGCCCGAGCACTGCCCCAACCGATAGAAGGACCCGCGGCAGGGAACTGGACGCGACCGACCGACGTCGAAGAGGCGAACCACCATGACTGAGCCCACGCCCCCCCTCGACGTCGACGCCCTCGTCGACGCCCTCGTCGAGGACACCGCGTCGCCCGGCGAGCGGGAACGGATGGCGAACGATCCGGCGCTGTGCGCGCGCGTCGAGCACACCCGCGGGCTGCGAGCTCAGCTCGCCGAGCCTCCCCCCGAGCTCGATCCGGCGATCGTGAACCGGATGATCTCCACGGCCCTGTCGGCGACCGACGCCGGTGCCGAGCCCACGCGCGCCGCTCCCACCCGGTGGCTCGTCGCGGCGGCGCTCGTGCTGATCGTGGCCCTCGGTGCCGTCACCGTCCCCCGTCTCGCCGCCAACCGAACGAGTTCCAACACGGCGAGCAGCGTGGCGTCCACGACGGGCACGGACGCTGCGTCCGCTCCCTCGGGCGCCGACGCCGGCACCGAATCCGACCCCACGGCCGGGCCACTGGAAGCGACCGCGCCCGCATCCGCCACCACCATGGCCTTCCTGGGCGAGGCTCCCGCCGACGAGGTGCTGCTCGACCGGGCCCGAGCCCTGCTCACCAACCCTCCCGCTTTCTCGGATCGAGCAACAGCCGCCGCCGGAGCCAGCGTCGCCCCCACCGACGAGCGCTGCCGGTCCGTCGTTCCCACCGGGGCCATCCTCACGATCATCGGCTCGGGTTCGGTGCAAGGGGAGGAACGGATCATCTTCGTCACCGCGACCGCGGGCGAGGCCGAGACCATCTGGATCATCGAACCCACGGCCTGCACCGTGACCCGACAAACGTTCCGTTGACGCCACGTTCCGGACCCCACGGCACGGCCCACGAGTAGGATCGGCCCACATGGACACGACCGGTGACGACAACCCTCCCGAGCCGGGGTCGGACCCCAGTCCCGAGGCTCGCCGGGTCGACGCCCCTGTGACCAGTTCCGAGCCCGTTCCGACCCCGGCCAACGAGACGACCCGCCTGGCCATCGAAGACTCGCTGCGCACCACAGGATCGTCGGGCGCGATCACCGGGGGCGACTGGCCGGCCAAGGCCACCGACACGATCGTCGACGCCATCGGTGCCGTCCGCGACAAGACCACCGGGCCGATCACCACCGCCGCTCGCGCCGTCGTCTTCGGCGTGTTCCTGGCGATGATCGCCATCACCGTTCTCGTCCTCATGCTCATCGGCGTGGTGCGTCTGGCCGATGAGGCCCTCCCGTCCGGAGTGTGGCTGGCCTATCTCGGGCTGGCGGCAGTCTTCCTGCTGGCCGGCGCCTTGGTCTTTCGCCGCCGCCGCGCCCCCGGCCCTCCCTGAACACGGCCGGGAATGACCACGGGTGATCCCTCGTTGACCCATACCCGGCCGGTAGACGTCCTTCGACCCGGAGACCCCCCATGCCCGACACCACCCGAGACGTGATCATCATCGGTTCCGGCCCCGCCGGGCTCACTGCAGCCATCTACACGGCCCGGGCGAACCTGGAACCTCTCATGCTCGAAGGCGAACCGTCCTCGACGAGCGACCAACCGGGCGGGCAGCTGATGCTGACCACCGAGGTCGAGAACTTTCCGGGCTGGCCCGACGGCATCATGGGCCCGGAACTGATGATGCGGTTCCGTGAGCAGGCCGTGCGCTTCGGTACGGAGGTACGCACCGAGAAGGTCACCCGCGTCGACCTGTCGAGTCGCCCGTTCGGCATCTGGGTCGGCGATCCCGAAGCCGCCGAGCCCACCTATCGCGGCCGATCGGTGATCGTCTCCACCGGCGCCCAGTCCCTGATGCTGGGACTGCCCGAGGAAACGCGCCTTATCGGGCACGGTCTCTCGACGTGCGCGACCTGCGACGGCTTCTTCTTCCGCGATCACGACATCGCCGTGATCGGTGGCGGCGATTCCGCCCTCGAGGAGGCCCTGTTCCTCACCAAGTTCGCCCGCTCGGTGACGCTCGTGCATCGGCGCGACGAACTTCGGGCATCGAAGATCATGCAGGACCGGGCCCGAGCCAACGACAAGATCCGATTCCACTGGAACGCCACGGTCATCGGCATCGACGGCGACACCACCGTCGAGGGCATCCGGCTGCGCGACACGGTGACCGGCGAGGAGAGCCGCCTGGTCGTGTCAGGTGTCTTCGTGGCCATCGGCCACAAACCCAACACCAACCTCTTCAAGGGCCAGCTCCGCATGGAGGACAGCGGCTACCTCGTCACCCACGCCGGCAGCCTGACCGACGTCGAAGGCGTGTTCGCATGCGGAGATGTCCAGGATCACGTCTACCGACAGGCCATCACCGCCGCCGGTTCGGGCTGCATGGCTGCGATCGACGCCGAGCGCTGGCTGGAAGCACAGCCGGCGCACTGAACCCGCGAGAAGTCCCCACCGGGGCGCTAGCGTAAAGGGTTGAGACGGGCACCGAACCCACCAAACCCCAGCGCCCGACACCAAGAGGTCAGCCATGTCCAACGTCATCTCCACTCTCTCCGACGCCACCTTCGACGAGCAGATCGGCGCGGCCAGCAAGCCGGTCATCGTCGACTTCTGGGCCGAGTGGTGCGGGCCCTGCAAGATGATCGCCCCGATCCTCGAGGAGATCGCCACCGAGCAGTCGGGCAAGCTCACCGTCTCCAAGCTCAACGTCGACGACAACCCCAACACGGCGATGCGCTTCGGAGTGATGAGTATCCCAACCATGATCGTTTTCAAAGATGGGCAGGAAGCGGCCCGCATCGTCGGGGCCAAGGGCAAGGGTCAGCTGCTCGAGGACCTTCGACCTTTCCTCTAGGTCGCACCACGACCTGGTGGCAGGATTCGATCCCATCGCTCTCGACCAGCTCCCCCTTCTCGTCGGTGACGCAGGCGCCGCCGTCGCCGATGTCCAACAGCGCCTGACCCAGGCGGGTTTTCCCATCGACCGCGGCGAGCTGGGCCGCTTCGGAACCACCACCCGCTCTGCCGTCGAGGCCTTCCAGGCCGAACGGGGTCTACTCGTCACCGGTGAGTGCGACCAACCGACCTGGCATGCGCTGGTCGAATCGGGCTACCAGCTCGGCGATCGCCTGCTCTACCTCCGGTCACCGATGCAGCGTGGTGACGACGTCTCGTCCCTTCAACTGGGCCTGGGGGCACTCGGGTTCGACGCCGGGCGTGTCGATGGCATCTTCGGCCCGCAGACCGAACAGGCGCTGCGTCAGTTCCAGCGCAACGTCGGACTGGCCACCGACGCCGTATGCGGTAACGAGGTCTGTGATGCCCTGGCCCGGCTCGGGGGCCGGACGACGAGCGACACGGTCGCCGGCGTCCGCGAGCGCGAGCGTCTGCGCTCCTCCCCTCCCGGGCTTCACGATCGCCGGATCGTCGTTGGTCAGCACGGCGGCCTCGACGTCCTGGCCACGACCGTCACCCGACTCCTCAACGACGAGGGCGCCACCGTCGCCGCCCTGCATCACCCCGATCCGTCGACCCACGCCCGCGAAGCGAACGCCTTCGACGCCGAGCTGTACATCGGACTCGAGATCACCATGGCGGTGAGCTGCCGCATGGCCTACTACTCCACCGAGGGATTCCGCTCCAGTGGCGGGGCCACACTGGCAGCACTCCTTGCCCAAGACCTGTCTCCAGCGATGGGGACGGGGTCCGGCGAGACCGCAGGCCTTCGTCTCCCGGTCCTGCGCGAAACCCGAATGCCCGCCGTCGTCTGCTTTCTCGGTCCAGCCCCGGTCGTCGTCGAGCGCACCGCTTCAGTGGCCACGGCGATCGTCGAGGCGATCCGCCGATGGCTCGATGCGCCCGTCGAGACGTGACGACCGACACCCGGGCCCAACCCGACAGTTGACGTTGACCACAGCCTTTACCACAGGCTGTGGAGAACTCTTGACCGTTGCCGAGACTCGAGCTTCAGGCCTCGGAGCCATGCTCGACCGATGAGCCCTGAGAGATCACTCGAGAGATCCGCTCCAGGTCCTCGAGGGTGGCGAACTCCACCACGAGCTTGCCCCGCTTGGCGCCGAGGGAGACCTGCACACGGGTGTCGAGGACATTCGAAAGAAGATCCTCGAGCTCGAGCACCGCCGCCGGCCGCACTGGGGCCAGGCCCGGCGGGCGGGACGAAGCCTTCGACGGAGTCCCCTTGTCCTGCTGACGGCGAACGGCTTCCTCCACTTCCCTGACGGTCAGGCCTTCACTGACGACCCGGCCGGCCAGCGACTCCTGAAAGGACGAGTCAGTGGAACCGAGCAGGGCCCGGGCATGACCGGCCGAAAGCTGTCCGTGCTGCACCAACCGTTGCACCGCCGGCGAGAGGTGCAACAGCCGCAGGGTGTTGGCGACCGCGGAGCGACTCTTTCCCACCCGGACGGCAACCTCCTCCTGAGTGTGGTCGAAGTCGGAGATCAGCTGTTGATAGGCCGCGGCCTCCTCGAGGGGGTTGAGGTCGGCCCGATGAAGGTTCTCGACGAGGGCCTGCTCCAGCGCTCCGGCATCGTCGGTACGCCGAACCACCGCGGGAATGACATCCAAGCCGGCTCGTTGAGCGGCTCGCCACCGACGCTCCCCGGCGATCAACTCATAGCGATCAGGCCCCGAGGGGCGAACCAGAACCGGCTGCAGCACTCCCACCGCACGAATCGACGCGGCCAGACTCACCAGTTGCTCGTCGTCGAAAGTGCGTCGGGGCTGCCACGGATTCGGCTCGATCTGGGTGATCAGCAGGTCCTGGAGTTGGGCGGCCTCGTCGACCGGCGTGTCCGCCGTGGGGATCAGCGCCCCCAGTCCCTTACCCAATCCGCTTCGGCGCGCCACCACTCACCTCCTTGGCCAACTGTCGGTAGGCGATGGACCCCCGACTGCTCGGATCGAACGTGATGATCGGCTGACCGAAGGAGGGAGCCTCGGACAGACGGACCGTCCGCGGCACGATCTGGCGACACACCTTCTCCCCGAAGTGCTCGCGTACTTCCAGCGCCACCTGGTCGGCCAACTTGGTCCGGGCGTCGTACATCACCAGAACGATGGCACTGACCTCCAATGCGGGATTCAGATTCTTCTGCACCAGTTCGACGTTGCGAAGAAGTTGCCCGAGGCCCTCGAGGGCGTAGTACTCACACTGGATGGGGACAAGCACCTCGGAAGCGGCGGCCAGGGCGTTCACGGTGAGCAGACCCAACGATGGTGGACAGTCGATGAGGACGAAGTCGTACTGGTCGTGCACCGTGGCCAGGGCATTACGCAGCTTCAGCTCGCGACTGAAGGCCGGCACCAATTCGATCTCGGCGCCGGCCAGGTCGAGGCTGGCCGGGGCCACGAAGAGGTTTCGAACCGAGCTCCCCTCGATGCAGTCCTCCAGCGGTGTGTCGGCCAACAACACGTCGTACATCGAGGAGTCGAGGGCCCGGACGTTGATCCCGAGCCCGGTCGAGGCGTTCCCCTGAGGATCGAGATCGACCACGAGCGTGCGATAGCCGAGCTCAGCCAGGCAGGCGCCGAGATTGACGGCGGTGGTCGTCTTGCCCACGCCGCCCTTCTGGTTGGCGACGGCGATGACCCGAGGGAAGGGGCGCTGGTGGGAGATCGGGGTCCCGGCTTCGATCACCTCGGCGGGCCTGTCGAGCGGCACGTGGAGTCCCTCGGGTTCGGTCGCAGGGGCAGGATTCTCGGGGTCGGGCATGACGACCGTCGGAATAATCGGTGGTTCCAGAGGATCCATACACCACTCAGAAGCGGAGGCTTTCGCCGGGACGACGCCGGCGCCGGACGACCATCTCCCCGAGGGAGAGATCGCAGTCATCCTCGCTCCCCAACCGAACCAGGTCAAGGACCTCGAGAGTGTTTCATGTGAAACACGGGTGCGTTCGAGCTGGACAACGCCCGGCCGATTCGGCATTGTGCCTCGATGACCTCACGTGCCGACCTCCTCCAGGTGCTCGAAGAAGCCCGCCAGCTCGGCGCCCTCGGTCCTGGACCGGTCGAAGATCACGTGGCCCACGCCCAAGGATTCATCGATGCACTGGTGGGGGTCCACGGACGGGTCCTGGATCTCGGGTCCGGAGGCGGGATCCCCGGGTTCGTCATCGCGGCCGCCCGGCCCGATCTGCATCTCACCCTCATCGATGCCCAAGCTCGGCGCGTGTCGTTCCTCGACGACGCCATCGCGCGGCTCTTCCTTGATGGCCAGGTGGACGCGCGGCACGGTCGGGCCGAGACGCTCGCCCGGCTCGACGATCTCCACGGTGAATACAACGCCGTCACGGCCCGTTCGTTCGGACCCCCGGCCGTCGTCGCCGAGTGCGCCGTCGGTTTCCTGGTGCGAGGTGGGCGCCTCCTGGTGAGCGAGCCTCCGGAAGCGACGGCCCGATGGCCGACCGCCCCGCTCGCCATCCTCGGGTTCGAGCTTGGTGAGCGTCTCGCCGGGATCCAGGTGCTCACCGCCACGGGCGAGGGGGATCCTCGATATCCGCGACGCGACGGCATGCCGACCAAACGGCCCTTGTTCTGACGGGGATGTTCCACGTGAAACATCCCCCCGAACGACGATGGGCCCGCCCCGAAGGACGGACCCGTCGTCACCCGGAGCGAGGGAGGTCAGCTGGGGACGACCACCACGCGACGGCGAGGTTCTTCGCCCTCAGAGAGCGTGCCCACACCCTCGATGTCATTGACCGTGTCGTGGACGACCTTGCGATCCGGCGGCGACATGGGTTCGAGTGCCTTGGCCACGCCGCTCTGCCGGACCTGCTCCGCGACCTGCACCACGAAGTGTTCCAACGCTTCGCGCCGTCGTTGCCGGTAGCCGGCCACGTCAACCCGCACCCGCCCCTCGGCCGTCCCCGGCACCTGCCGGTGCACGACCGTGCGTGACAGTTCCTGCACCGCGGCCAGCGTTGCGCCCTTGGGACCCACCAGGAGGCCGAGGTCGGGGCCGTTGACCCGGATCTCAGCATTCTCGTCGTCGAGCTTCTCGGGTTCCACCGTCGCGTCGTACCCGAATGCCGCCACCAACCCGGTGACGAACTCGGTCACGATCGAGATGTGGGCGTCGAGGTCGACGTTCTGATCGGTATCGCTCACGGGAGCTCCCTGCTGGTTGTCGGTCGGCGGCGGGGAATCCCGTCGGGTGGAACGGCCACCACGCGACGGCCGTTCCTCGGTCGTGATGATCGGTGTGCTGGCCTGCTCGGCCTCCGCCGACGGCGCGGCGGTGCCGTTGGCCTCTTCGGTCGCGGGCCCCGCATCGGCTTCGCCCTTCGTGCCTCGGCGGCGGCGATCCCGCCGCTCCACCTTGGGTCGGGGCTGGGTCGGTCGGATCCGAGCCCGCACCCGGGCTTCTCCGCGCGTTCGCCCGAAGAGCCCGGCCTTCGGCTCGCCCAGTACCTCGAACTCCGTGTCCTCTTCGGCTACCCCGAGTTGGTCGAGGGCCGCGTCCTTGGCTTCGTCGAGGGTCTTTCCTGTCGTCTCTACCCACTCCACGGTGCTCCCTAACCCTTCTTGTTCTTACGGGCCCGAGGCTGCAGCTTCGGCGGTCCCGAGCCGGCGCTGCTCGACGGGCTGGACGGGGCGGAGGTCGCTCTGTCGATGGCCTTCGAAGCTGGCTTGCGAGCGTTCCCCGGGGGGCTGGTGCCCCTCCCCTTGGATGGAGCCTTGGCTACCCCGTTGCCCGACGTCTTCGGATTCATCTTGGTTGCCGGCTTCGGAGCAGCCTTGGCTGATGTCTTGGCCTTGGTCGCCCGGGCCGGGGCGCCACTGGTCGCCGGGACCTTCTTCTTGGACGTCGTCTTGGTCTCGGCCGCCACTGCCGCGTTCTTCTTGGCCAACCCGAACATCTCGCGGAAAGACTGTTGGGGTACCGGCTCGGCCGGTGCCGAACCTTCGGGCAGCTTGCCGTTCTTCATCCCGTAGATGCTCCGAGAGATGAAGGCCTGCTGACCGATCCGGTAGAGGTTGGAGACGGCGAAGTAGATGACCAGCCCCGACGGGAGGGTGAAGGAGATCACCGGCAGGAAGATGGGCATGATCTTCATGATCATCTGCTGTTGAGGGTTGATCGAGGCGCCGGGATTGCGACCCTGGATCTGGCGTTGCTGGATGAAACCGGTGACGCCGACGATGACGATCAGCATCAGGTAGGGGAGGGCGTGAACGATGCCCTGCTGAAGCGCCTGGCTGGCGCTCTCGCTGAGGTCCAGACCCAGCGCCGGCATGTTGGGCGAGTTGGACAGGCTCTCGTAGAGGCTCGTCGTGGGCTTGACGAACGCCGGATCGAACACACGGTCGATCGAAGGAGGCTCGGTGAACGGAAGACTGGCCGTGAACTCGTTCACGGACCAGCCGACGTTGTAACCGACGTCGCTGACCCGGCGAGTGAGCCCGTGAAGCACCTGATAGAGCACCAGGAACACCGGCATCTGCACCAGGAGCGGCAAACAACCCCCGAGAGGGTTGATGCTGTTCTCCTTGTAGAACTTGAGGAGCTCCTCGTTGAGCTTCTGGCGGTCGTCCTTGTAACGCGTCTGAATCTTGCGCATCTCGGGCTGAAGTTGCTGCATCATCATCATGGAACGCGTGCCCTTGAGGGTCAGCGGCGTCACCACGATCATCACCGCCAGGGTGAGCATCACGATGGCGAAGGCGTAGTTGGGCACCAGGTCATAGAAGAAGGCGAGGACAGCCGCGAAGGCCTCGAAAAACATCTGCATGGACTACACCTTCCGGGGGGGAACAGGGTCAAACCCGTGGGAGCCCCACGGATGACAACGACCGACTCGCCGAACCGACAACCACGAACCACGAACGAAACCGTGTCCTTCGAGCGCTTCCAGCGCGTAGGAGGAACACGACGGGACGTATCGACAGGGCGAGACGCGCCACGCGAACAGCCATTGATACCCGCGAACCAGGCCAACCACGGCGCGGGCGGCCCCCGACGTCGACGGAGTACCCACCGTGTTCACCGCCTCACCCACAGGTCGTCGAGGCAGCCCTCCACCAGATCGGCCACCACCCGAGGTTCCAGAGGATCGGCGCCAGGGCGGACGGCGATCAGGTAGGCCCCGGGTCCGACACGCGGCTCGCGATCGGTCATCCGGTTGGTCAATCGAGCCCGAACGACCCGCCGAAGCCGGTTCCGCTGCACCGCGTTTCCCACTTTTCGTGGTACCGAGAACGCGATCCGTTGATGCTCGAGGATCGGGACGTTGGTGTCGACGAGATAAATCACCGTGACCGGCCCTCGCCGGGCGCGCCGGCCGCGCCGACGCAGATCGAGGAACGTTTGCCGATCACGGATACGCCAGATCAGGCTGACAGGCGCTGACGGCCCTTTAGACGACGGGCCCGCAGCACATTGCGCCCCGCTCGGGTCGCCATGCGGTGACGGAACCCGTGCCGCTTGGCTCGGCGCCGGGTGTTGGGCTGATAGGTGCGCTTCACGTCCTGCCTCCTCGATTCACACGGCCCTCAGGCCGAGGTCTGTCACGATGGGTGCCGACCGAAATTTCACCGCGTCGAAGCGGATGGCCCGGAACCGGCTCCTCCTCACGCTAGAGGTCGCGGCCCCGATGCGGCAACATCGACGGAGTGCTACGGTCCGGCACCCGTTCGTCGACCATCCGGTCGGCGGGCAGTCCCGGTGTCCTCCAGCCCTGACCGACGGCCGTCGCTTCGCTTCGGACGTTGTCCACACAGTGTGGGCGTGGCTGTGGACCGACGTTCGTCGATTGAAGGCGTTTGTGCAGGTGGACCAGGCCGAACCACTGTGGACAGCATGTGCCGATGTGCTGCGTGGACAGGTCTCTGAAGCAGTCTGGCTCACGACATTCTCGTCCGTTGCCCCGTTGGGCCTTCACGATGGGCGCCTACTCCTCGCCGTACCGAGCTCGGTCGTGAAGGACCGTATCGAGCATCGGTACCTGACCCTCGTGGAAGGGGCGCTGGCCGACGTCGGCCGACCCGGGATCCGTCTCGACGTCCAGGTCCACACCGCCGCGGCCGACAACACGGTGATCGAACCGAAGGATCTCCACAGCTTCATCCCCAGCTCGTTCGACGATGAACTGCTACGACCCGGCCCCGCCCCCGAGGACCGAACCAGCACCGACACCAGGTCGAGCGGGAACGAGCACGAACCGGGTTCTGCCGCGCTACCCGGCCAGCCGGTCAACAGCCGTTATACCTTCGAGGCCTTCGTGACGGGCACGTCGAACCGTTTCGCCCACGCCGCGGCGTTGAGCGTGGCCGAGACCCCGGCCCGTTCCTACAACCCACTCTTCATCTACGGCGACGCCGGACTCGGCAAGACCCACCTGTTGCAAGCCATCGCCAACTACGTGGCCGTCAACTACCCCAACTATCGCGTGCGGTACGTCTCAACCGAGCAGTTCCTGAACCAGTTCGTCGACGCCATGCGCCTCGGCCGCAGCCGGATGGCCGAGTTCAAAGAGCACTACCGGGCCGTCGACGTACTTCTGCTCGACGACATCCAGTTCATCGAAGGCAAAGAACAACTCCAAGAGGAGCTCTTCCACACCTTCGAGTCGCTCCATCAAGCCGATCGTCAGGTCGTGCTGTCATCCGATCGGCCCCCCGACGCGATCTCGACGCTCGAGGACCGCCTCCGCAGCCGGTTCAAGATGGGCCTCACGACCGAGATCAACCCTCCGGAACTCGAGACCCGTCTGGCCATCCTCCGCAAGAAGGCCGAACGCGAACCCGTCGCCCCGCCGCCCGACGTCCTCGAGTTCATCGCCACGCACATCACCAACAACATCCGTGAGCTCGAAGGGGCGCTCATCCGCGTGTGTGCCTACGGCAGCCTCACCCGCCAGAACCTGTCGGTCCCCCTCGTACAAGAAGTGCTCGACGACATCCTCTCCGACACCCAACCCCGCCCCATCACCCCGGCTCTGATCCTTGAGCGGACCTCGGAGCTGTTCAACTATCCGGTCGAGGAGATCCAGGGCAGGAGCCGTCGGCGACCGCTCGTCACCGCTCGCCAGATCAGCATGTACGTGTTCCGGGAACTCACCGACCTCAGCTACCCGGCCATCGCCCGAGAGTTCGGAGGCCGCGACCACACCACGGTGATCCATGCCGTCGAGAAGATCGGTGGCCTGATGAAGGAACGCCGGCAGATCTACGACCAGGTCACAGAACTGATCCAGAGGATCAAAGCCGGATGACCGACTTCACCTCCCCCACACCTGGGGACAACCCCGTGGACGACATCGCGCCGAGACGCGCCGGACCGGTGGACTAATTCGGTGTCGTCCCCTGCCTCGTTCGAACCACCACGTCGCCTGTGCACCGCTGTGGACATCGACCGCACAACAAAATGCCCCCTGAGCAGGAAAAACATGCAGTTGTCCACGATCCACAGGCCCTACTACTACAACTAATCAAAAGATCTTCTTCTAGTAGGAGAGTACGAGAAAGTGAGCCGGTGTGAAGTTTCGATGTGAGCGTGATCCATTGGTGGATGCCCTCAATACCGCCGGCCGAGCGGTGACGAGTCGGGGGAGTTCGCTGCCGGTGTTGTCCGGTCTGCGCATGGAGTTGAAGGGTGACCAACTGTCGGTCACCGGCAGTGATCTCGATCTGACGATCTCGGTGCGCACCGCGGTCAGCGGTGAAGCCGATGGAGTGGCGGTCGTGCCGTCCAAGCTGATCTCCGACATCGCACGGTCGTTGCCACCGGGCGCGGTCACGGTCGAGATCGCCGACGACGAGGCGCGTATCAGCTCCGGCCGTTCACAGTTCGCCGTACGCACCATCCCGGCGCAGGAGTTCCCACAGTTCCCGGAGCCGGCTGAACGCTCGGTGAGTCTTGATGCGACGGCCCTGGCCAACGCGTTACGTGAGGTCGTGTCGGCGGCCAGTAACGACGAGTCCCGTCCGATCCTCACTGGTGTCTTGTTGGCGGCCGAGGCCGACGGCCTCCGTCTCGTTGCCACCGACAGCTATCGCCTGGCCGTGCGCGATCTTCCAGGAACGTCGGTGCTCGACGAGGGTCAGCAAGTGCTCGTTCCGTCCACCGCGCTGCGGGAGCTCTCTCGCTTGCTCGGAGCCGCCGAATCGGTGACGTTGCGTCTCGGCGAGCGCGACGTCGCTTTCGAGGTCGGCGACGTTCGGGTGACCAGTCGCCTGATCGAGGGGGACTTCCCGAACTACCGCGGGCTGATACCCGCCAGTCAACCGAACCAGTTGCGGATCGGACGCGAAGCCCTCTTGGAGGCTCTTCGCCGCGTGCGTCTCCTGGCCCGCGAAGCTACTCCTGTAAGGCTGGTGATGACGAGCGACACCCTGGAGCTGCTGGCCATCACCCAGGACGTCGGTCAGGCCCGCGAAGAACTCGACGCCCAGTACACGGGCACTGAGCTCACGGTGGCCTTCAACCCCGAATACCTCATCGCCGGTATCGATGTCACCCCGGGCGACGAAATCACGCTGGAGACCATCGATGCGCTGAAGCCAGCGCTCATTCGTGCGGTCGACACGCCCGATTTCCTGTATCTGCTGATGCCCGTGCGTGTGTCCTGACCATCGTCCGGATCCCGCTCCCACGTGTTGGTCCAGACCCTGTGGTTGACCGATTTCCGGTCGTATCCGTCGGTCGAACTCGAGCTGGGACCCGGGCTCACGGTGCTACTCGGTGACAACGGGCAAGGGAAGACGAACCTGCTCGAGGCCGTTGGTTACCTGGCGACTCTGACGTCGTTTCGGGGCGCACCGAACGAGGCCCTGGTTCGACGGGGCGCGGATCAGGCGGTGGTGCGGGCCGAGGGTGAGCGCGATGGGCGTTCCCTTCTCATCGAGGCCGAGATCTCTCCGAGCGGACGGGGCCGGGTTCAGGTGAATCGGCAACGACTGGCTCGGGGGAGGGATCTGCTCGGGGCATTGCGCGTGAGCGTGTTCGCTCCCGACGATCTCGAGCTGGTGAAAGGCGGCCCGGCTGAGCGTCGGCGGTACCTAGATGACGCGTTGGTGGCCACCGAACCGCGTCTCGACGGTCTCCGCCGCGATCTCGAGCGGGTGCTGCGACAGCGCAATGCCCTGCTGCGTCAGGCCGGAGGTCGATCGAGCGACGACATCGAGCTCACGTTGCAGGTCTGGGACACGAAACTGATCGAGGTGGGAGAGGCGTTGGGCGCCGAGCGTCAGCACCTGGTCGACCGGTTGGCCCCGGTGCTGGCGCAGTCGTACGAGCGAGTCGCCCATCGGGGGGAGGACGTGGTCCTCACCTACGTGGCCCCGTGGCGAGACCAGGGTCTGGCTTCGGCATTGGCGGCGGCTCGACGTGACGAGCTACGTCGAGGCGTGAGCCTCGTCGGCCCTCATCGTGACGATCTCGACCTGACCATCGCTGGGCTGCCGTCGCGGACCCACGCCTCTCAGGGGGAGCAACGCTCGCTGGCCTTGGCCCTTCGCCTCGCCGCTCACGAGGTGGTGACCACCGCGTCGGGTTCGTCGCCGGTTCTTCTGCTCGACGACGTCTTCTCCGAGCTCGATCCGGTTCGCTCGGCGGCGCTGCTCGAACAACTCCCACCGGGCCAGACCCTGCTGACCAGCGCGGCCGGTCTTCCCGCTGGGGCCAGCCCGGACGTGGTGTTCCGTGTGGCCGGCACTCAGGTCACCCGGGTCGGCTGAGCAACACCCGATCGGTTGTTGGTGTCATAGAGTCGTCGCAATGCCCTGGTTACCGCTCCCCACCGACGGTGACGAGGAACCGGCTCCTCTCGGGTCGACACTCGATCGGGTGGTGGGGCACCTGGGTGGCCCGTCGGCCGATGCGTTGACCCGTCTCTACCGCAACTGGGATGATCTGGCCGGGGTCCGCCTCGCGCCCCATTCCCGGCCCCTGTCCCTTCGAGGCGGGGTCCTCGTCATCGCGGTCGACGACCCGGCTTGGGCCACCCAGGTCCGGTTCCTGGCCCCGACCCTGCTCGAGCGTTTCCGGGGCGGCCTCGGAGGCGCCGAAGTGACCGAGGTCGAGGTCAGGGTCAGGCCGCCCGAGAGACCCTGAAATCCCTTTTCAGAGCGGTCCCGAGCCGCTGATTCGAGCCCGCGACATCACGGTCACGGCAGTGACGACGACGCCTCCGAAATGCCGAGGACCGTCCCACCCCACTGGTAGGCTGTGATTCTCGCTATGTGGGCCTCGAACCGGCCGCCGACGTTCTCGCTGGTGGAGTGTTCCGCCGGCCCGCTCCGGCGCTTCACGCTTCTCGGCGCCGCATCCCCGTCATTCACTCCGTCAGCGAAAGAGGTTGCCCGCGCGTGGCCCAGACCACCGAAACCTACGGGGCGAAGGACATCACCGTCCTCGAAGGCCTCGAAGCGGTGCGCAAGCGCCCCGGTATGTACATCGGCTCCACCGGCCCCGCCGGTCTGCACCACCTCGTCTACGAGGTGGTCGACAACGCCGTCGACGAGGCCATGGCCGGGCATGCCACCCGGATCGACGTCACCCTGCTCGCCGATGGGGGATGTGAGGTCGTCGACGACGGGCGGGGCATCCCCACCGACACCCACCCCGATCCGAAGATGAAGGGATTGTCGGCCGCCGAGGTCGTGCTCACGGTGCTGCACGCCGGGGGGAAGTTCGGAGGCAGCGGCTACAAGGTGTCGGGCGGGTTGCACGGGGTCGGTATCTCTGTGGTCAACGCGCTCTCCGCGCGGGTCGAGGTCGAGATCGACCGCGCCGGCGATCGTCACTACATGGACTTCGAGAAGGGCGGGAAGCTGGCCACCCGGCTCGCTGCGACCGGTGAGGCACCTCAGAACCGCACCGGTACCACCGTGCGGTTCTGGCCCGATCCCACCATCTTCGACGAGATCAACTTCTCGGCCCGCACGTTGCTCGAACGCTTCCAGATGATGGCGTTCCTCAACAAGGGCCTCGAGATCCGCTTCGTCGACCAGCGCCCTGACGCCACCCACCGCGAACCCGTTTCTTACCAGTACGCCGGCGGCATCATCGATTTCGTGAGTCACCTCAACTCCTCCAAGGAGGCCTTGTTCAAACGGGTCGGGTACTTCGAGCAGGCCGAGACCGACCAGGAGGTGGAGATCGCCTTCCAGTGGAACACCGGGTTCAACTCCGACGGTCTGCACAGCTTCGCCAACGGCATCGCCACCATCGAGGGGGGCATGCACGAGGAGGGATTCCGCAAGTCCCTCACCAACGTGGTCAACAAGTACGCCCGAGCCAAGGGCCTCCTCAAGGAGAAGGAAGAGAACCTCCAGGGCGAGGACATCCGCGAGGGCCTGACCGCCATCATCTCCGTGCGGCTGCGTGATCCCCAGTTCGAGGGCCAGACCAAGGGCAAGTTGGGCAACGTGAGCATGCGCTCGCTGGTCGAGCGCACCACCAACGAGAAGCTGGCCGACTGGTTCGAGGAGAACCCGGCCGAGGCCCGAAAGGTGGTGGCCAAGTCCACCAATGCCGCCCGCGCCCGGCTGGCGGCGCGCTCGGCCCGCGACGCCACCCGACGCAAGTCGGCCCTCGAGGGTGCAGGCATGCCCGAGAAGCTGAAGGACTGCTCGAGCCGCGACCCCGCCGAGAGCGAACTGTTCATCGTCGAGGGCGACTCCGCCGGCGGCTCGGCCGTGGCCGCACGCGACCCCCGTACGCAGGCCATCCTCCCCATCCGGGGCAAGATCCTCAACGTCGAGCGGGCCCGCCTCGACCGCATGCTGAAGAACAACGAGATCCAGGCTCTCATCTCGGCCATCGGCGCCGGTGTCGGCGAAGAGTTCGACGTCACCAAGATCCGGTACCACAAGATCATCCTCATGGCCGACGCCGACGTCGACGGCTCCCACATCCGCACCCTGCTCCTCACCTTCTTCTTCCGCCAGATGCGTGAGCTCATGGAGCGTGAGTACGTGTACATCGCCCAGCCACCGCTGTACTCCACGGTGGTCGGCAAGGAGAAGACCTACCTGAAGGACGACACGGCCAAGAACGCCTTCCTGGCCGAGCACCCCAACCACAAGAAGGATTTCCAACGTCTGAAGGGCCTGGGCGAGATGGACTTCGACGAGCTGGGTGACACCACCATGGACGCCTCCCGGCGCACCCTCTTGAAGGTCTCGGTCGAACAGGCGGCCATCGCCGACGAGATCTTCTCGGTGCTCATGGGCGACGACGTCGAGGCCCGAAAGCACTTCATCCAGACCAACGCCAAGGATGTGCGCTTCCTCGACATCTGAGGTCAGCCACCCGTTCTCCCCCACCACGCACCAGTCGGCTCGTCGAAGTGATGAGCCATCGAAGAGTTGAGGAACCACCGCACTCATGAGCGACGTCATGCCACCCGACGACGGTGAGGGAACGACGACCGGGACCGCCGGCATCGAGCCCATCGAGATCCAGGAGGAGATGGAGCGCTCCTTCCTCGACTACGCCATGTCGGTCATCGTGTCGCGCGCCCTGCCCGACGCCCGCGATGGTCTGAAGCCGGTGCACCGCCGGATCCTGTGGGGCATGGATCAGCTCCGGGCCTATCCCGACCGGCCCACCATGAAGTGCGCGCGGGTCACCGGTGAGGTGATGGGCAAGTACCACCCCCACGGCGACTCGGCCATCTACGACGCCCTCGTACGCATGGGCCAGAACTTCAGCCTCCGCCATCCGCTCATCCACCCGAAGGGCAACTTCGGTTCGCTCGACGAGCCCGCGGCTGCTGCTCGCTACACAGAATGTCGCCTGGCCCCCATCGCCATGGACATGCTGGCCGGCATCGACGAGGACACCGTCGATTTCGTCGACAACTACTCCGGTGAGTTCCAGGAACCGGAGGTGTTGCCCAGCCGGTTCCCGAACCTGCTCGTCAACGGTTCCCAAGGCATCGCCGTCGGCATGGCCACCAACATTCCGCCTCACAACCTGGCCGAGGTGATCGACGCCGTCGGACACCTGCTGGCCAACCCCGGGGCCACTCCCGACGACCTCATGGCCTTCGTCAAGGGGCCCGATTTCCCTACCGGGGCCTTCATCATGGGTCGCCAGGGGATCATGGATGCTTGTCGCACCGGTCGCGGCTCCATCAAGCTGCGGGGTAAGGCCGAGATCGAGGAAGGCCAGAAGGCCGACCACATCGTGATCACCGAGTTGCCCTATCAGGTGAGCCCCAACCAGTTCATCGTGAAGGTCAAGGAACTGGTCGACAACCGTGAGCTCGACGGCATCGCCGAGCTCAACGACGAGTCGGCCAAGGGCAAGATGCGCCTGGTGCTGCGGCTCAAGCGCGATGCGCCGGCGCTGGTGATCCTGAACAACCTGTACAAGCGCACGCCACTGCAGACCAACTTCTCGGTCAACACGGTCGCCCTGGTCGACGGCATTCCCCGCACCCTCAACCTCCGTGACGCCCTGGTGGCCTACGTCGACCACCAGAAGGTCGTCATCCGTCGCCGCTCTCAGCACCGCCTCGACCGGGCCCGCGACCGGGCCCACATCGTCGAAGGGCTCATCAAGGCCCTCGACCTGATCGACGAGATCATCGCCGCCATCCGGGCCAGCGAGGACAAGGCCGCGGCCCGTGAGGCGCTCATGGCCGAGCCGTTCGCCTTCTCCGAGGTCCAAGCCGAGCACATCCTCGACATGCAGCTCAGCCGGCTCACCCGCTTGGGTCGGGCGAATCTCGAAGAGGAACTCGCCGGGCTGCTCTCCACCATTTCCGAGCTCGAGGCCATCCTCGCCGATGAGGGCAAGCTCAGCAGTGTCATCAGCGAGGAGCTCGCCGAGATCAAGGCCGCGTACGCTCAGCCGCGGCGCAGCCAGATCACCTACGACGTGGGCGATCTCGACATCGAGGACCTCATCGACGACGAGGACCTCGTCGTCACCATGAGCCACAAGGGTTACATCAAGACCGTTGCTGCCGACACCTTCCGGGTGCAGGGCCGCGGTGGGCGGGGCGTGGCCGGGGCCAAGCTCAAGGACGAGGACTGGGTGAACCACATCATCCACACCACGGCCCACGCCTACCTGCTCTTCTTCTCGAATCGGGGCCGGGTCTACCGCCTCAAGGCCCACGAGATACCCATGAAGGAGCGCACCGCTCGCGGCACCGCCATGGTCAACCTCCTGCCGCTCCAGCCGGGTGAGACCGTCCAGGCCATCATCGACACCCGAGACTACGAGACGAACCGCTACCTGTTCTTTGCCACCAAGAAGGGTCAGGTCAAGAAGACCAAGTTCACCGAGTACGACTCGTCGCTGCGGGCGGGACTCATCGCCATCAATCTGCGGGACGGCGACGAGTTGGTTCGGGTGATCCCCACCAACGGGGGCGACGACATCTTCATGGTGTCGCGAGCCGGCATGACGATCCGATTCTCCGAGGACGACGTGAGGTCCATGGGCCGCGCCGCGGCCGGGGTGCGGGGCATGAAGCTGCGCGCCGACGACGAGGTGGTTTCGTGCGACGTGGCCCGAGACGACGTGGCGATCCTCATCGTCACCGACGCCGGGTTCGGCAAGCGCACGCAACTCGACCGGTTCAACGCTCAGGGTCGCGGCGGCCAGGGGGTTCGGGGCATCAAGCTGACGGCCCGTAAGGGCTTCGTGGTGGCCGCCTTCATGGTGGGTATCGACGACGAGATCTTCATCGTGGCCAGTGGGGGCGTGGTCATCCGGATGGGCGTGCGCGACATCTCGTCGCAGGGCCGTGACGCCACCGGTGTTCGGGTCATGAACCTCGATGCGGACCAGATCGTTGCCTCGGTGGCCCCGGTCCTCGGCGCCGACGACTGAGCACCCTCTCACCTCGCCGCGCCGCGGCCTCCTCGCGGGACGACCCCGCCCCGTTCACCGACCGGCCGCCGTGCCGGTACATCCGAGGAGGCCGCCATGGCCGCTGTCCGTCCGAGTCGTCCAACGTCGCTGTCCACTCTCCCGGGGTCTCGGCCGAGCCGGCGTCGTGCCCAGGGTGATGCTGGGCAGGTCCTTCCCCTGATCGGCGTGGTCCTCATCGCCGCCGTCGTGCTGGCGTTGGGTGTGGCGCGTCTCGGGGTGGTCATGGCCGAACGGGCACGAGCGCACACCGCCGCCGATGCCGCCGCGCTGGCCGGGGTGGTCGAGGGTCGCGAGGCGGCGGTGGCGATCGCCATCGAGAACGGTGCTTCGGTGGTGGCGTTCGACCGTCGGCTCGACGAGGTGGAGGTGAGGGTTCGGGTGGGTGCGGCCGAGGCGGTGGCCCGGGCCCGGTTGAAGTGGTGAGGCGGCGGGGGGCAGCGGTCGTTCGTGCGTACAATCGACCCGATGTCGCTCGACCCCCGGACCGACACCCCTCCCCGAGGGGGTGAGGAGGAACCAGCGCCGGTAGGGCAGCCGGATCCGCCCACCGCCCAGATCTCCGCGCCGGTTGTCACCTCTCCGGCGATGGTCGTCCCCGTACTGGCCTCAGAGGCCCCGCCACCGGCGTCCCCGGTGCCCGTCCCCCAGGGAGCGGAGCGCCCTCAACCCCCGGCGGCCGGCTCACCTCGCGGGCGGCGACGGATCGAGGCCCGGCAGGTGCAGCGCATCCTCACCCGGATCGATCCGTGGTCGGTGCTCAAGGTCTCGTTGCTGCTGTCGCTGTCGCTGTGGTTGATCCTGGTGGTCGCCGGGATCGTGTTGTGGCGGGTGGCCGTGGCCACGGGCACCATCGGTAAGTTCGAGAACTTCGTGGCGTCGTTACTGGCCGAGGACAGCTTCGTGATCGACGGGATGCAGATCTTCCGGGGCTCGCTGGTCGTCGGGTTGGTGCTGGTGATCACCGGGGCCGTGCTCGCGGTCACGTTCAGTGTGCTGTTCAACCTGATCGCCGGGCTCACCGGGGGCGTGCGGGCGACGGTGATCGAGCTCGAGACTGCGCGCCGAGTGGGGCGGCATCGCCCGTGAGCCCGAGCACCGAGCGCACCGGTGGTGCTCGGTGCTGTTCCTTTGGTTCCCCCGGAGGCCATCCGTTATCGTGCCCGCTGGCCCCCGGGGCTATAGCTCAGTTGGTTAGAGCGCACCCCTGATAAGGGTGAGGTCGCTGGTTCGATTCCAGCTAGCCCCACGATGAAAATGATTCGGCGTGCTGTCATGGCCTTGGGCTTCGCGAGCTTGGTCGCCGTCGCGCTCCGGTTGCGGGGCAATGGGGGCACCCCACCGCAGGCCGGTGGGTGGCGCGAGCTCTCCGGACCCGAGTTGAGCTGACGTGACCCGCGTCGGGATCCTGGGGGTGGGTGCGGTCGGGGCTCGCTTGGCCCGTCAGCTCCTCTCGACCGGCATCGACGAGGTGATTCTGCGCGACGAACTGCCCGAGCGACTGGCGGCGGTCGCCGAGAGTCTGGGCGAGGGCGCCGTCGCCGATCGGGGGGCGTTCACCGATCCCATCGACGCGGCGGTTGTGGTGTTGGCCGGTCCGGCCGGTACGCACGCCCCGGCGACGGCGTCATTTCTGCGAGCGGGGGCCTCGGTCGTGTCGACGAGCGACGACATCGACGAGGTGAGAGCGCTCCTCGCCTTCGATCACGAGGCACGGGAGCGGGGCACCAGCATCGTCGTCGGTGCCGGCTTTGCGCCGGGCCTCACCTGCGTGCTCGCCGCTCACGCGTCGGCGTGGTTCGACGAGGTGCACGAGGTCCACGTGGCCAAGATGGGCACAGGGGGTCCGGCTTGCGCCCGGCAGCACCAACGGGCGTTGGGGCGGGCCGCCGTCGACTGGCGTGATGGCGGTTGGGTGCAGCGTCCTGGTGGGTCAGGGCGTGAGCTGTGCTGGTTCCCCGACCCGATCGGTGCGCAGGACTGTTACCGGGGAGCACTCCCCGACGCGCTGGTCCTGGTTCCGGCTTTTCCCGGTGTCGATCGGGTCACGGCCCGGGTCGCGGCGACTCGACGGGACCGGCTCACGGCGCGACTGCCGATGCTGTGGCCCACCCATCCGGAGGGCGGCCCGGGAGCGATTCGGGTAGAGGTCCGCGGGGAACGAGACGGAGCGACGGCGATCTCGGTGGTCGGCGCCATGGATCGTCCTGCAGTCGCGACCGGGGCAGTGGCGGCGCTGGCGGCCCAGTGGGCTCTCGATGGGCGTCTGCGCCGCACGGGTGCTGCGGGTCTGGCCGAACTGGTCGAACCGTTGCCGTTTCTCGCCGAATTGGCCCGACGCGGGGTGCGCGCCGCGGTGTTCGAGGGTCAGGGGTCGGGCCCGAAGGTGGCCTGATCGCTCGCGGTTCGGTCACCGATCCCAGGAGGCGTCGTGCGGGAGGTGAAGGCAGAGTTCGACTCGGCCATGACGAGATTGGTGGAGGCGCAACTCCCCCTCGTGAGGCACATCGTCTTCCAGGTGGCAGTCCCGTTTCGGCGCTCGTCCCGGCCTGGTCCCACAGGGCTGAGAGCCCATGTGCCTAATCGCTCTTGGGTGAGCGGTTGCGCAGGAACAGCACGGTCGCCCCTCCGGCGATGATGGCCACGACCACGATGAACACCACCAGGCCGGCGCCGCTCTGCTCGCTGCCCGCCGGCGTGATCGGCGTGTCCTGAAGAGGCACGCGAGTGCTCAGCGGGGCGATGGTGGTGGCCCCGGCGTCCTGGGCCCGCGGTGGTGGTTCGGCGCCGAGGGCGGCATCGGAACCGGCGCCCACGATGATCTGGGGGGCGGGGTAGCGGGGATCGGGGTTGGTGGGGTCGGCGATCTCGATCCAGGTCGACTCGCGGGTGGGGCAACCCTGGATGGTCGGGAAGATCACCACGGCCCCTTCGGGCTGGGTGATGGTCATCACGGCCACGAAGGTGGCCTTCTGCTGGTCGGGGATCGATCCACCGTCCCAGCGGACCTCGTCGGCGGTCACTGTCGAGGTCCAGCCGGGAGGGTTCTGGGGTTCCACGTCGGTGACACCGGCAGGGAGTTGGACTCGGAGGTAGGTGGTGGGCTCGCCGTTGCAGCCGTGGTCGAAGGCGAAGGTCACCGGGGTCGACCCCCCGGAGGCGACTGGTTCGTCGGACCCGGTGACGTGGGCGCCGGCCGATGCGGTGAAGACGGCGAGGCCGATGCCCGCGACCGCAGCGACGAAGGCGACCCGTGACCACGCTCGGTACGAGGTTCTCTTGGAGGATCGGGGGGTCATGGGCCTGCTCTTTCGTCGCGAGTCAGCGGATGGGGATGGGGATGGTGAACGTGGAGCGGGTCTCTCGGAAGTCCGCGGGTCGAACGACGAGGGCGACGGTCCAGTCACCCGGTATCGAGAGCTCGGAACCCTGGATCACGAAGCTCCCGGGGCCGATCTTGACGACCTCCCGGGTCATCGGGCCGAGCTGAGCCGAGGGCAGGGTGAATTCTGCCCGGAGGCTGTTGGCCACGTCGACCGGTTCGCCAGCGGCGTCGAGGTACTGGACACGGAGGGTGTTCACCCCGGCCGCAACAGGAGTGACGGCGAGGGTGACGCTCCCGTCGCCAGCGGCCGTGGTCATCTCGACGACCGACGCCCTGATCTCCGTCGCGGTGCGGGCGGGAATGACGTTGACGAGCACCGCAGTGACGGCCAGCGCGACGACGAGGACGCCGATCTCGACGAGCACATTGCGACGGAGGTGGCACCATCCCTGAGCGGCGACCGCCCGGTCCGAATCAGGGTCCTGGCCCAGCCCTCCTGGGGCGTCGGCCAGCGTGACCAACGAGGGGACGAGGCGCTGGCGGTTGTGGGCCGCGAGGGCGAGCACCGCGACCACCAGGGCGACCTTGGTCAGCACGAGGCGGCCGTACGTCGTCGACCACAGCGCCGAGAGCGAACCCCCCGACTGGATCCAGGTCATGGCCACGCCGCTGAGCAGCAGCACTACCACGCCGGCGGCCGCGGCCGTGGAGAACCGCCCCAGCACCGTCGCGGTCGAGGCCAGGATCTCGGTCCGCCGTTCGACCGACGTCTCGGTGTCGGCGTCGACGGTGGGTCGGGTGGAAAGGGCCACCGGCCCGACCGCCGCCGGTTCTTCCATCGCCGTGGTCGGGCTGAGCGCGGAGTCTTCTCGACCGCGGAGCTCGGGGTCGCGTTCGGGAGCGGCGCCCGACAGCCCGGGGGATCGGTGGCGCAACGTCATGGCCAGACCGACCAGACCGCCGAACCACACGGCGGCGGCGGCCACGTGGGTCCCGTCCGACACCACCGACAGCCAGCGGTACGGCGCTTCGGTGGCATGGCCCCAGAGGACGAACGAGAGGCTGACCGTGAGGCCGCCGTAGAAGGCGCAGCCCTGAGCCAGCAGCAGGCGGCTCGTGTCGGTCGAGAGGTGGACCAGCGCCAGCCCGACGAGCAAGACGACGGCCGACCAGCCCAACGATTCGGTCAGTACTGCGCGCAGGACGACGACGTCGGTGGCCGCGCCCAACCCTTCGCCGGTGGCCAGAGCGGCCTGGGCGGCGACGGACGCCAGGATGCCGAGCATGGCGAGGATGGTGGCGAGTCGGACCACGGGGGCGATCCTCCAGCGGTCCCGTCGCTGGTCGTGCAGGAAGGCGAGGAAGAACGCCAGCCCCGCGGCCAGCAGCGAAGCCACGAACGTCACGAATCGTGAGATGGCTCCGATGACCTCCCACGTGGGGTCGGTCCTGGCGCTGAGCCCGCTCACGGCGCTGGCGTCGACCGGGGTTCCCACCGCGAACAGGGCAGAACCCGAGATGGCATGTCCGTCGACCGAGACGACCCGCCACGTTCCGACGTAGGTTCCGTCGGCGAGGTCCGGATCGAGGGCGACCCGCAGCACCTTCCCGCCCTCTGCGCTGATGGTGTCGCCGTCCTCCACCCGGGATCCGGATCGGTTCAGCACGCTCAGCCCGCCCAACTCGATGCTGACCGCCTCGCTGAAGGTGACGGAGAAGAACGGGGGCGACTCCGGCACGGATTGGCCGTCGGTCGGCGTGGTGGCCAGCACCGAGGCGTGGGCCGAAGCCGGAGTGGCCAGCATGACGAGGGTGGCGAGGACCACCATCGTCACCGTGACGAAGCTGCCGCCGAGTCGCCGCCACCGCCGGTCGCGCCTTGCTGTCACGATGGCTGGCGCCGGGGTCATGACTCCATGTTCGCCCATGAAGGGGTGATGGTCCCCGTCGTCCCCTGACGTCAGGCTGAACTCGAGTCGGACGGTGACGATGTCTCGGGGTTCAGGCACCGGAGGACCCGTTCGTGCACGAGGCCGTTGCTGGCCACCCCCGAGGCCTGGGCGCCGGGGACCAGCGCCGGCTCGGACCCGTCGGTGCCGGTGAAGCGGCCGCCGGCCTCGGCCAGAATGACCGGCATCGGGGCGATGTCCCAGAGCGACACTTCGGGGTCGACCATCGCCTCGATGGCACCGGTGGCGACGAGGGCGTAGCCGTAGCCGTCACCCCAGGTGCGCAGCTGGAAGCCGTCCTGCTTCACGGCCAGCAGGTGGGTGTCGTCCCAGTGGGCGAAGTCGCTCGACGACAACACCGCGTCGGGTGGCCCGGGTCGGGTCGACACCCGGGCCGGACGCCCGTCGAAGAAGCACCCGAGGCCACGGCCGGCCCAGACGGTGTGGCCGAGGGCGGGGAGATCGATGACCCCCACGGCCGGGCCGTGCTCGTCGACGATGGCCAGCAGGCTCGAGTAGAGGGGCACCCCGCGCGTGAAGGCCTTGGTCCCGTCGATGGGGTCCACGATCCAGGTGAGCCCGGACCGGCCGGTGACATCGTCCTCTTCTTCCCCGAGCACGGTGTCCTCGGGATGGTTCTCGGCGAGATGGCGGCGCACCAGCCGCTCGGCTTCCCGATCGGCCTGGGTGACCGGGGTGCCGTCGCCCTTCTCGTCGACGACCAGCTCGGCCGAGGTGAACCACTTCAGGGTGGATGCGCCGGCTGACCGGCACAGGATGACGGCTTCGTCGAGAAGAGCCCGGTCGACCGGAGGCAGAGGTTCGGTCATCCGGTCATCGTCGCACGCCCGTAACGTTGGGCGTTCACGAGGAGAGAGCCATGGCCGACGCAGCACCGCTCGACGACACCACCGCGATGGTGTTCAACCCGTTCGAGCCGGGGTTCTTCGACGATCCGTACCCGGCGTACGCCCGGCTCCGAGACGCCGAGCCTGTCCATCCGAGTCCTCTCGGTCCCTGGATCGTGTTCGATCATGCCTCCTCGGCGAGAGTCTTGCGCGACTCGACGCTCAGCGTGGAGGTCGGCAAGGCCATCGAGGTCAATCCTCTCCAGCGGCGGCGACGCGACGAACTGCTCGACGGGCTCTTTCCTGGCCGGGAGCGACGCGAGGACACGTCGATCCTGAACATCGATCCGCCGGACCACACCCGTCTGCGCCGGTTGGTGTCCAAGGTCTTCACCCCGCGTCGTATCGAGGATCTGCGACCCGCGGTACGGGCGCTCGTCGACCAGCACCTCGACGCCGCCGCCCGCGAGGGGCAGATGGACGTGATCGCTGACCTGGCCTTCCCTCTGCCGTTCGTGGTCATCAGCGAGATGCTGGGCATGCCCGACGCCGATCGCGATCAGCTGCGGCAGTGGTCCCATGCCGTGGTGCAGCTCCTCGACATCACGATCAGCGCCGACGAGGCCCGTGCAGGGGTCATCGCCGCCGAGCGGATGCGGGCGCACGTGGCCGACGCGGTCGCCTGGAAGCGCACTCGCCCGGACGATGACCTGCTGACGGCGTTGATCACCGCCGAGGACGAGGGCGACGTTCTGTCCGAGCACGAGCTCGTCGATCAGATCATGCTGCTCTTCATCGCCGGCCACGAGACCACGGTGAACCTCATCGGCAACGGCACCTTGGCCCTCCTGCGGCATCGGGACCAGCTCGAACGCTGGCGCGACGACCCGTCACTCGATGCGAACGCCGTGCACGAGTTGTTGCGCTTCGACTCCCCGGTGCAGTTCTCGCGACGTATCGCCCTTGCGCCGTTGACGCTGGGTGAGCGCACCGTCGCACCGGGGTTGTTCGTGATGACCTGTCTGGGCAGCGCCAATCGCGACCGGGCCGTCTTCGGGGCCGACGCCGACGAGCTCGATCTCGGTCGGCCCGCGGCGTCCCAGCACCTCTCGTTCGGCAGCGGTACCCACTACTGCCTCGGTGCCGCGCTGGCCCGCTTGGAGGGAGCCGAGGCCATCGGCGGGCTCATCCGGCGTTTCTCCGATCTGACCCTGGCCACCGACCGCCCGGACTGGAACGGTCGGCTCGTCCTCCGGGGCCTGGAGTCGCTCCCGGTGAGGTTCCGTGCCACCGCCTGACGACAGCACCGCGCCCGTCGGCCGGCCCGAGGGGCAACCGGCGAGGAGCGCAGAGACGATCGACGATTCCTCTGCCGATCGGGGTCGCATCGTTGCCCTCGTCGGCGTCTACCACGCCAAGGGCACGCTGACCGGGGAGGTCTCCTACTGGGTGGGGGCCCGGTTGGGTCGGGCCCATTGCGCGCTGTGTGACATCACCCACGGGCTGTTCCGGCCGAAAGCCGAGTTCGAGCAGTGCCGGCTGGCGCTTCCCGTTCCCTTCACCAACGTGCACCTCGACGAGCGCAGTCCGGAGATCTCGGTCGCGACGGACGGGTGTACCCCGTGCGTGGTGGCGGAAGTCGACGACGGTTCGGCCTCGCGGTCCCATCTGGTGCTCCTCGATCGCGACGCCCTCGAGGCCTGCCATGGGGAACCACAGGCGCTGGTCGACGCCCTCTCCGTCGTGGCCGCCACCCGGGGCCTCAGCTGGGGGTGACCCCCACCTCGACGAGCTGGCGGTACCACTCGTCGGCGACCAGAACCCCTACGCCGATGCTGGCGATGTCCCACCCGGGGCGCAGGTCGAGGACGTGGGTCGTCTCGCCCTGCACCACCACGAGGTCGGGGTGCCACAGCGTGGGCCGCGAACCCAGTCGGAGTTCGGTCGGGTCGGCGTCGAGCAGTCCGAGCCCGATGAGCGCCCGGGGAGCGCCCTCTCCCCGAGTCGAGGTCGGTTGCGCGGTGAACGTGAGGCGACCGCCGGCCCAGGTCAAACGACCCTCGTGCCGTTGGCGGTCCTTGGCCCTCGGCCGAGGCGCCCACGTGGCGGTGACCGACACCGCATCGTGCGCGATCGTCGCCCGGACGAGTCGACCGGGGCTCAGGGCCTGCTCCTCCGGCCCGCGATGGTTCACCAGCGCCACGGTGTTGGCCACCACCAGCGCCCCGAGAACACCCAGCGGGATGATGAGGTACCAGGGGCCGCCACCGAGGAGGGCGGCCAGCAGGGCTCCGACGGCCAGCCACCAGGCGATGAGCTGGAGGCGTCGCCGCCGCCGGCCTCGGCTCCGCGCCGGGTTGGGGTCGCTCAGGTCCGGGTCGGAGGGATCGCTCACCGAGACCGCCAGCCGCTCAGGACGCCCCGAGAGACCGCAGTTGGCGGTACCACTCACCGGCGACGACCGGGCCGACGAAGGTCGCGCCGAGATCCCACATCGGGAAGAACCGAATGGTGTGGATGCCCGTGCCGAGGTCGAGGTCGAGTTGGGGACGCAGGAACCCGGGCGCCGTGGCCAGACTGATCTTCTTCACCCCGACATCGAAGCCCGTCTCACCGTCGGCGGTGGCGAAGGAGAGCCGGCCGTCGGTCATCAGCAGCGTCCCCGCTCGCGAGGTGCCGGGGCGGCCGTCGCCTGGTGCCACCCAGTGTGCTGGAGTCGACGCGGTCGTCCCCTTGCGGGCTTGAAGTAGGGCTTCGGGGCCGAGGGTGAAGCGTTCGGGGGCCCGGCCCGACAGGGCGAGCCGCGTGGTGGCGATGGTCGCCATTCCGAACAGCAGCGTGGGCAACCAGAAGATGGCCTGCCCGATGACGATGGCGTTGTAGACGAAGATGGCCACGAAGACCCACCAGAGCACGGTGGAGTACACCCGACGGGCGCGGGCTCGCGCCGGGGCGGCGCGACTGGCGGCGGTTGGGGCTGAGGGCATCTGGATCAGTGCCCGCCGGGGCCGGGGTTGCTGGTGAGGCGGCCCACCACGGGGCTCGGTCGTTCGGAGACGCGCACCTCGGCGATGGGCCAGCCCACGTACACGAGACCGACGACGGCGTCGGCGGGGTCGAAACCGCAGATCCCGGCGACCCGCGCCGATCGGGTGGCGGCCCCGCTCGACCACAGCGTCGCCAGTCCGGCGGCCGTCGCCCCCAGAAGGAGCGTCTGGATGGCCGCCGCCACGGCGTCGCGATTCTCGAGTGTGGTGATGGGGTCCGGTCCGGCCGCCGCGGCCACGACGAGCACGACGGGGGCGCGGGTGTACTTGGTGCGGGCCTTCGCGATCTTCGCAGGGTTGTCCTCCCCGGCCTTCGCGACGTCACGGGCCAATGCCTCGCCGAGGGCTCGCCGGCCATCGCCGGTGACGGCGCAGAACCGCCACGGGAGGGTGCGGTGATGATTCGGGGCCCACGACGCCAGCCGGCACAACCGCTCGACGAGCTCGACCGGAACGTCACGATCGGGATCGACCCGCAAGCTCGACCGGCGTGCTGCCGCCAGGACCTCGAACTTCTCGAGAAGGGCGTCGGGCTCTGGTCCATGGGAGGTCTCCGGAGCCGAGTTCGAGGACGCCGTCGTCATGGCCTGACCGTAGCGGTGTGACAAGACCCTGGTGCGGTCGGTCCCCGGCGCGGTATGGTGGGCGGGCTCCGGGCGGAGTGCGGGCCTTCTCTTGTCATCGATCCTTGATCGGTGCGATGGAGGTTTTATGCGCTTCGCGGTTGTCTTCCCCAGTCGAGTCCTCCCGATCGTCGTCGTTGGCGCGCTCGTGGTTTCGGGGTCGGTGCTGGCCACCCCTGCACCTGGAGGAGCCCAGGATGCCCGCCAGGAGCGGTTCCGGGTCCAGTCCGAGCGCGCCCAGGTGGCCTCCCAGGTCGATGCTCTCCAGGCCGATCAGGCCCGGGTGACCGAAGCGCTGACGACCATCGACGTCAACGTGAGGGCACAGGAGCAGGCGGCCGCCGACGCCACCCGCTCCGCCGAGACCAGCGCCGCGGAAGCCGAAACGGCACGACGGGCGGCCGAGGCCAGTGCCGCAGAGCTGGCCGAACTGCGGTCCCGACTCACGCGCCTGGCGGTCTCGGCTTACGTCGACCCGCCGGGCGAGGACCTGCTGCGGCGCTTCGAGGCCGGTTCGGCCCAGGAGGACGCCACCCGCCGGGCCTTCATGTCGATGCGGTCCGGTCGCGACGTCGACGTGATCGACCAGGTCCGGGTGACGCAACGGCGCTTGGAGGACGAGGTGCGTCGGGCCGAGGCCGCCAGGGTGGCGGCCGAGCAGGCACGGGAGAAGGCAGTTGCCACGGTGTCGTCGCTCGGTGCGGCTCGGTCCGACCAGCAGGCCTTCGCCGTCCAGGTCCGCCAGCGCCTCGACTCGCGATTGTCCGACGCGGCCGCCCTGGCGTCGCTCGACGCCGGCCTGGCCCAGCGGATCATGGCCGAGGAGGCCGCGGTCGCGGCCGCAGTGGCCCGAGTGGCCCCGGCGCCACGACCGAGCGGTGAGCCGTCGCCGGGTGGTGGCACTGGTGGCGGCGGGGGTGGCGGCGACCCGACTCCCGGTCCCACCCCGACCACACCGCCGCGACCGATTCCCCGACCGCCCACCCCTCCGTTGCGCACGGTCGGCGGGATCACCGTCAACGCCGCCATCGCCGACCGTCTCGCCGGCCTCCTCGTTGCGGCCCGGGCCGACGGCATCGTGCTCGGAGGATCCGGCTACCGCGACATCAACGCCCAGATCGCTCTCCGGCGCCAGAACTGCGGCCCCTCCGACTTCGCCATCTGGGAGATGTCACCCGACCAGTGCAGTCCCCCCACGGCTCGCCCCGGTGCGTCCCTGCACGAGCAGGGCCTGGCCGTCGACTTCACCGCCAACGGCCGGTTCATCACCAGTCGCAGCGATCCCGGTTTCGCCTGGCTGGCGGCCAACGCCGGTGCGTTCGGGTTCCGCAACCTACCGAGCGAACCCTGGCACTGGTCGACGACGGGCGGTTAGTGCTGGCCGGCGTGGCCGGGTCGTCGGTCGGTCGGTAAGGTGAGGTCGTGAGCAGCGAGGTCATCGAGCGCCCCGAGACCCGACCGTCGGACCCCGACCTGGAACAGGGCAAGGTCGCCCACATCATCCGCAAGGGCGACCAGATGCGCGGGTACGTGATGGGTGAAGAGGTCACGGCGTTGTGCGGCACCCGGTTCATCCCCACCCGCGATCCCGAGCAGTACCCGGTGTGCGAGGCGTGCAAGCAGACCCTGGCCCTGATCCGCGGGAGCGGCGGGAACTGAACCCGGTGTCGCCGGAGCCGGCGGTGGCGGCGTGGCAGGCGCTGGTCGAGCTGTACCTCGATCAGGGGCGGGCCGGCCGGGTCAAGCTCCGTGAGGGCACGGGACGATTTTCACCGGTGGCCGCGCTGTGGCCGCTCAGTCAGGTCATCGCTGCGGGGTTGCACGTCGGGCGGTTGACCGGCGACGCCACGGTGTCGTCGGCGTTGTTCGCGGTCCTGGAGCAGCACCGGGTCCGGCGCGGCGACGGCTACCTTCCGTTCCCGGGCCAGGGGCCGCTCTACTTCGACGACAACGCATGGGTGGGGCTCGATCAGGTACAGGCCGCGCTCCTGTGGGGCGGCGCGACCGAGGCCTCGAACGCCTTCGCCGATCAGGCCCGGCGAACCCTGGAGGTGGTCGCGGCCGGACAGGTCCGGGCCGGCGGGGTGCGGTGGCGCGAAGCCCCCGACAGCCCGGTCAACACCTGCGCCACGGCGCCGGCCATCCAACTTGCGTTGCGGCTGGCCCTCATCGATGAGGGGCCGGGAAGGGCGGGGCTGAGGGCGTTCGCCGCCTCGGCCGACGACGCGCTGTCGCGACAGCTGCGGCGTGACGATCACCTGTACGCCGATCACGTCGAGCGTGACGGACGGGTCGATCACGCCCTGTGGGCCTACAACCAGGGCACGCCGGTAGGAGCCGACGTGCTCTGGTGGCGGCTCGAGGGTGACGAGGCGAGGCTCGACCGGGCGGCGGCCACCGCTGCCGCGTCGCTCCGTCACTTCGACACGCCGACGCTGTGGGCCCACCCCCCGGTGTTCGTGGCGATCTGGTTCCGCAACCTGTTGGCCCTGCACGCTGTGCGGGAAGTGCCGGAGCTGATGGGTGCCCTCGACCGGTACCTGGCGGCGGTGTGGGAGCACGGGCGCGATCCAACGACGGGGGCGTTCGACCGGGGTGGCATCGGCCGCTACGACAACGGCGGGTCGATCGACCACGCTGGAATCGTCCAGTTGTTGGCGTTGCGGGCTTGGCCCGAACCCTGGTGGCCCGACATCTGCTGACCATGGGGTCCCCGAGGACGGCCGGTTCGCCCTTCGATCGCTGGTCGGCCTACCCTCAGCGAGTGGTCGACGGAGCCGGTGCGCAGTGGGTGACATTGCGAGCGGTGGTTCCGCGTGACGACGCCGATCTGGTGGCCGGCCTGCTGTGGGAGGCAGGCGTCGCCGGAATCGAGGAGCGAGCTCCTGGTTCGGCAGCCTCCGACATGGTGGAGTTGCTGGCGGGCGTATCTGCCGCCGGTTCGGCCACCGCCGCAGCGGCTCTTCGCGACCGTTGGTCCGTTGCCGTCGAGCCGGTTGACGAGGACGACTGGATGGATCGTTGGCAGCAGTGGGCTCGGCCGTGGCGGGCCGGTGGCCGGCTGGTCGTGGTACCCGCCTGGCAGGACCCCCCGGACTGGATCGGCCCGGACGACACCCCGATCTTCCTCGACCCGGGGCGCGCCTTCGGCAGCGGGGCGCACGCCACCACCCGGCTGGGCCTGGCCGAGCTCGAGGCCCGCGTCGGCCCCGGTGACAGGGTCCTCGACGTCGGCTGCGGCAGTGGTGTCCTGGCGGTGGCTGCGGCTCGGCTCGGCTCCGGCCGCGTCGACGCGATCGACATCGATCTCGAGGCGGTGCGGGCCACGACGGCGAACGCGGCGCGCAACGGCGTCTCGACCGAGGTGCAGGCATCACTGACGCCGTTGGACGAAGTGGTCGGTTGCTTTCCCGTCGTGGTGAGCAACATCGGCGTGGGCACTCTCGTGGCCCTCGCCCCCGAGCTGGTCGCGCACACCGAACCGGGCGGCACCCTGGTGCTCAGTGGCCTGCTGGCGGGCCAGGTCGAGGCGGTGACCGAAGCGGTCGGCGTCGCGGGAGCGGTGCCGGTGGGCACGGGGGCCGACGGCGACTGGCGGGTTCTCGTCCTCCGGCGCCGGGTTTGACCCGACGCTGACGGCCCTCCTGGATCGCTCCACTATCGTCGCCCCATGGATGATCCCTCCAAGCCCGCCGTGTCCATCCCCGAAGGCGCCCCGCCCGCCGAGCTCCTCGTCGAGGATCTCGAGGTCGGTGACGGCGTCGAGGCCGCGGCCGGCGCCGACGTGACCGTCCACTACGTCGGGGTGGCGTGGAGCACCGGTCAGCAGTTCGATGCCTCCTGGGACCGACAAGACACCTTCGAGTTCCGCCTCGGCGCCGGTCAGGTGATCGCCGGTTGGGACGAGGGCGTACGAGGCATGAAGGTGGGCGGCCGTCGTCGTCTCACCATCCCCGCCCACAAGGGTTATGGCGCCCAGGGTGCTGGTGGTGTCATCAAGGGCGGAGAGACGCTGGTGTTCGTCGTCGACCTCGTCAACGTCGGCTGAGTGTCGAGCGCCACCGGGTGTAGCGCCCGGGGCGGGGCCAGCTCGTGAGCTCCGGTCGCAGCGGATCCACCGTTCGGACCTTCCACGCGCCGGCCCAGACCCCGGTTCCGTAGGCGATCTGGTCGCTCACTCGGCACACGACCCACCGCACCGGGTCGAGCGGAGGTCGGTCGCGGACCCACTCCCACAGGGGCGGGAGGACGACTGCGGCGAGAATGACCCGTCGGGCCCGCCGGCTGGTCAGCGCGGCGGCGAACGTCAGGGGCCACCACGGGCGCAGCATCGATTCGGCGAGGAGCTTGCCGGCGCTGAGGTGGCCCTGGGCGGCGAGTCGGGCCGCCACTGGGAACGGGTGCTGGAGGGCGGCCAGACGGCGGGCCAGGAGGTCGACGGTGACGGCGCCGGTGGCCAGGGCGGCCAGAGGGTGGCCCGTGGCCAGAAGAGCCCACAGGGCGACGCTCGAGGCCGATGCCTCGACGGGCGCCAGAGCTCCCGGGTGCCGGGCGGCCAGCGGCCCGGCCGACGTTCCGTAGTCGTAGCGGCGCCGGGCCCATGCCCAGAGCTCGGTGCGATGCCGGTGCATGACTCGCACGCCGGGTTCGTAGCGAACCGTCCACCCGGCCTCGTCGAGCCGCCACACGAGATCGACGTCCTCACCGACCGGCATCGCCTCGTCGAACCCCCCCAACCCGCGGACCACGTCGGTACGCACCACCAGAGCGGCCGAAGGCAGGTACGACACCCGACTGCGGGCTCGCACTCGGGCTGGTCGAGCCCCGAGGTCGAGGGGGGCACGGGCGTTCTCGTACCGGGCCAGGACGGAGCCTGTCGGCCCGGCCGGGCCCACGATACGGGGGCCCACGGCGGCCACGAGGGGGTCGGCGAAGTGGACGAGCAGGCCCTCGATCCAACCGGGATCGGGCTCGCAGTCGGCATCGACGAAGGCGGTGTAGGTGGTCGAGACCTCACCGAGGCCGGTGTTGCGGGCCGCGGCTGGTCCACCGTTCACCGGTCGGCGAACGATCTCGATCCGGCGACTGGTCGTCGTGACCGGGGCCGGGCTGGCGTCGTCCACCACCACGATCCGCAGACCGTCGGGCAGAGCCTCCAGCGCGGCCGTCAGTCCGTCGCCCAGTGATCCCCGAACCGGGACCACCACCGTCACCGCGAGGGATGGGTTCACCGGTGCCAGACCATCGGGGTGGACCAGGCCCCCGTCGAGCAGCCGGCGGGTGAGCGCCGTGGCCTGACCTCCGCGGGGGACGGGCTCACCGGTCACGAGCTTCTTGACGAGAGCCCCTCCCGCGCCAGTGAGTCGGGCGATCCGGAGGGGAGACCCGCCGATCATCACGGTGGCGTTGTCGACGAGGCTCGTGGAGGCGTCGAGGGCAACGGTGACCCCGGCCAGGTCGTCCCGGGGGAGCGGAACCGGGAAGGCGGCCGGTGCGTCGCTCACGGGGTGACGAGGTCGTCGACCAGACGGTCGAGGTCGGCGCTGAGTCGGGCCAGGAACTGGTGGCCTGCCGACGCGGATGCGCCGGTCGGATCGCCCAGGACTCCGTTGGGAGAAACGGCGAGCACTCCCGCCCGGCGCAGGTCGGGCATCAGCTCAGAGAGGGGAGCGGTGGCGCCGGCGACGGCCTGATCGAGGCGCACGGTGTCGGGGGCCACGGCCAGCATGAGCGACGTCTCGGTGTGGCCGGCGTGGGCATCGCCGTCGGGGATGGATGCGAACCAGGCCCTGGTCGACCGCCCCTCCGCCGTCAGGGTGGCGGTGGCCCGTTGCATCGCCTCGGCATTGCCACCGTGGCCACACACCAGCACGACCGCCCGGAAGACGTCGGCGGACCGCACGAGCTCGGTCAACAGCAACTCGAGGGCCGCGTGCCCGATCGACAACGTGCCGGCGAAGCCGGCGTGCTCCCCACTCGATCCGTAGGGCACCGGTGGCGCGACGAGGGTGTCAGCGCGCCGTTGGGCCACGGTCGCGGCCACGGCGCACGCGATGCGGGTGTCGGTGTCGAGGGGGAGATGAGGCCCGTGCTGCTCGGTGCTGCCGAACGGGATCAGCAGCACCGAGTTGGACGCGACGGCATCGAGCTCGATCCAGGTCTGGTCGGCCACCGACCACGGGGGAGACGACATCGTCCTGCAGTCTCGCGCTCGCCGCCGAGGCCGGATGGAGCCGGCGTTTCCTCGCCGTCCGCCGCCCGTTTCTTTGCTTCAGCCGCTGAAGGCCTGCGTGAGGGCGTCGGGCACGGCGCTCGGGCCGGTGATGGGGAGCCATCGGGCGCCGACGGCCCGAGCCAGGCGAGCGGCATCGTCGACGTCGTCGTCGGGGGCGATGAGGATGAGCTCGTCGAGGGCGGCGGCCGCGGCGATCGGATCGGCGCCGCAGGTGGAGCGGGCGTCGGAGAGCAGGACGGTCACTCGCCTCCTGGCCGCCGATCGTTCGAGCTGCTGTCGGGCGGCGCGCAGGGCCCGAGCGAGGTCGGTCGGCCCGTGCCCTCGGAGGCAGAAGAGGTCGTCGACGATCGATTCGATCGGTCGGGATGATCCCTGTGGTGACAGCACGATCACCCGGTCGGAGAAGGCCAGGACCGAGACGTCCTGCGGGGCCCGCCAGGTGCAGGCGGCGGCGGCCATGGCGGCGGTGGCGAGGCGTTTCCCACCCATCGATCCGGAGCGGTCGACGACAAGACACACCGCCATGTCGGGTCGGCCCCATTCGCGGGCTCGGAGGTTCTCGAGGTGGGGGGTCTCGTCGCGACCGCGAGCGGCGAGGAGGGCGTCGAGGGAACGGTCGAGGTCGACCTCGGCGAGGGTGCGATCGGCGGCGACCTCTCGCATCCGTCCGATCCCCCGACGACGAGCCGTGCCGGCGCGGCCCAGGTCGACCACCAGTCGGCCGGCCAGCTGGCGGGCCAGGGCTCGGAGGCGCTCGTCGGTCGCGCCCGTCAGTTCGGCGAGCAGCCGGAGAGCATCGTCGGCATCGGCGCCGAGGGCTTCGTCGAGCGCCGCCTCGTCGATGGTGCCCACGTCGGGGGAGACCTCTTCGAAATGGGGGTGGCGGCCCAGATCCCGGCGCGAGCTGGTGCGCCGTCGGCCTTCGTCGATGGCGGCTCGGGCGGCGTCGCCTTCATCGATGTGGTCGTCCTCTTCCGTCCGGTCGTTGCCCCCCGGACGGGGGGTCAGGCTTTTCCCGCGGCGCCCATCGGTGGGGCGGTCGGGGCGCCACCGTCGTCGGCGGCCGGATCGGCGGGGTCGAGGGCGAGCATGGACCAAAGCTCACGGATCAGCTCCTCCGCGGTGCGCCCACCGCCTTCGCGCATGCGGACCCGCCCGGAGAGAGCGGCGAGGGCGGCATCGAGGCCGGTGGCGTCGTCGCCCGCGGTGGTGGCCCGCAGCAGAGCGAGTTGGTGGGCCACGGTGACGAGGTCGATGGCGCCACGGACCGACGAGCCCACTCGGACGTCGGGGTGTTGGCGGGTGGCGCGCACCACCCGCACCGAGCGGCGCACCAGGGCGGCGTCGGCCGAGGGATCCGCCCGGTTCACGATCTCGCGCTCGGCGACCTCGTCCTGGTAGCCCATGGCCACGCGGCAGACCCGGTCGTAGACGGCGGAGGAGATGCGGGCGGTGCCGATGGTGTCGAACGGGTTCATGGCGGCCACCACCCGGAAGCCCGGCTCGGCCTCCACCTTGCCCAATCGGGGGATGTGCAGTTCCCCTTCGCTCATGGCGGTGATCACCACGTTCAGCGTCTCCTCGGGGACGCGGTTGATCTCCTCGAGGTAGAGCAGTGCGCCGGCGCGCATGGCCTCGACCAGCGGTCCGTCGAGGAACACGTCGGGCGAGTAGCCGTCGGCGAGCACGCGGGCCGGGTCGAACGTGCCGGTGAGGCGGGCGGGCGTCAGCTCGGCGTTGCCCTCGACGAAGACCAGCTCCACGCCGGCGACGACGGCCAGGCTGCGCAGGAGCGTGGACTTGCCCGTTCCGGGCGGCCCTTCGAGCAGCACGTGGCGGTGGGCGGCCAGCGCCGCCAGGACCACCTCGATCTCGTTGCGGCGGCCCACGAGGGCCTCGTCGAGTGCATCCACGACGGCTGGGGTCAGGTCCAGGCCCGAGTGGGGGTCGGTCGAGTCGGTCACGGCCGGAAGCCGCCGTCGACGTCGAGCACGGCGCCGGTGAGCGCGCCCGGCGCGTCGGTGCACAACCAGGCGATGGTCTGGGCGATCTCGTCGGGGTCGATCGCCCGCTGGATGCGGGTCTGGCGGGCGAACGAGCCCGGTTCGGCGAGACCGTAGATCGCCGCGCTGGCGTCGAGCATCGGCGTCGTCGTGGATCCGGGGGCAACGGCGTTGGCGGTGACCCCGGTCGGTCCGAGCTCGGCCGCGAGCGCCTTCACCAGGCCGGCCACGCCGTGCTTGGCCGCGCTGTAGGCCGCCAAGCTCGGCAGACCGTGGTGGGCCGCGCTCGATGCCACGGCGACGAAACGACCCCGTCGGGGCTCGGGCCGGGCGAGCAGGTGGGGGACGGTGGCTCTCGCCAGGTGGAAGACACCGGTGAGGTTGACGTCGATCATGGTGTGCCAGGCGTCGTCGCTCGTCTCCCAGGTCGGAGGCCCGCCGGCCACCGCGCCGGAGGCGGCCACGACCGCGTCGAGGCGCCCGTGACGGTCGACGATGCCGTTGATGACGTCGGTGAGCGCGACGTGGTCACGCACGTCGACGACATGCCCCTCGGCGGTCGGTCCGCACTCGGCGACGGTGGCCTCGAGTTGGGCTTCGGTGGCCGGACGGTACGGCCCGGGCAGATCGCTGGCGCCGGCGGCATCGGAGGCGGCTCCGAGATCGAGCAGGGCCACCCGCCATCCGGCAGCGACGAGGCGAAGGCCGGTGGCCGCCCCCATCCCCCGGGCGCCCCCGGTGATCACGGCCACCGGGGTGTTGTCTCCGCCGCTCATGGGGACACCGGACGATCGCCGGGTCCGGGTGGACAGGATGGCGCCTTCGCCGTGGCGGTGGGGGTGGGGGCCATCAGCGGTGATCCTACGGCGCTGGTCCCGGGCCGGTGACCGGAGCCGTGGATGTCTTCGGGCTGTGAGGTCGCGCGTACGTTCGATGAGATACCCTCGCCTCGTGGCTGTGAGAGCGAAGAAGGACGGGCCTGCACGTCGTCAGGGGACGACGACGTCGAACTTCGGGGTGTCGAAGCGCGAAAGCCACGATTCGTCCGGGTTCTACGAGCGCTTCCGGGCGCCGGAGCTGAGTGCGGATGCGACCGTGGCCGTACCCGAGCCCGTCGAGAACCCGTTCGTCGTCGGTGATGCACGGAACATGAGTGCGGTCTCCGATGGCTCGGTCGCGCTCGTCGTCACGTCCCCTCCTTACTTCGCCGGCAAACAGTATGAGGAGGAGCTCGAGCGAGAGGGCGTTCCTGCGTCGTACCTCGAGTACCTCGACATGTTGCGCGAGGTGTTCCGCGAGTGCATCCGGGTGCTCGAGCCGGGTGGGCGCATCGCCGTGAACGTGGCCAACCTCGGTCGCAAGCCCTACCGGAGTCTGTCGGCCGATGTCATCGGCATCCTCCAGGACGACCTCGGTCTGCTGTTGCGGGGCGAGGTTATCTGGCAGAAGGCCGAGGGGGCCAGCGGGTCGTGTGCCTGGGGTTCCTTCCGCAGCCCCAGCAACCCCGTGCTGCGCGACATCACCGAGCGGATCGTCATCGCCAGCAAGGGCCGGTTCGATCGGGCTGTCCCGGTGAAGAAGCGGGCCGCCGCCGGCTTGCCGCACGTGAGCACCATCGGCACCGACGACTTCATGGCCCTCACCCTCGACGTGTGGTCCATTCCGCCGGAGAGCGCCCGGAGAGTCGGGCACCCGGCCCCCTTTCCCGTGGAGCTCCCGGAGCAGCTCATCCGTCTGTACACGTTCGAAGACGACCTCGTGCTCGACCCGTTCATGGGCAGCGGCTCCTCTTTGGTCGCGGCCGCTCGCCTGGGGCGACGCTACGTGGGGTACGACCTCGACCCCGAGTACGCCGAACTGGCCCGGCGCCGGGTGGCCGAGGAGCTCAGCGCGCCGCCTTCGGGGGGCGGGGACGGTGGGGCACCTGATGACTTGGAGCCGCCTCGGGTGCTGGAACCGCTCGCGGCCGGACAGGTGCTTGGTGGTGAGGACTTTCAGAGTCGCGCGAGCCGGGAGGGGAAGGCCGCACAGAAGCTTGCCGAGGAGGTACTTCAGACGGCTGGATTCAGGTTGATTGACCGGAACCTTCGGATCCGCCGTACGGGTGTGGTGGTGAACTTCGTGGGCGAGGACCATGACGGCCGAACGTGGTTCTTCGACGTCTCGGGTGCGTTCACCAGCCATCGAGGTGGTCTTCTCCGCACCGACACGGTGTGGAAGTCGCTCGGCCGTGCGGCGGTGCTCCGATCGGTTACGGCCGACGAGGATGAACCCATCCCCGTCGTGTTTCTAACGAGTCATCTGCCGAAGCGGACCAGTGAAGGCGATACGGCACTGCGTGCGGCTGGCCGGTCGGTGTTCTTCGATGCTGTAGAGATGCTCTCTGCCGAGGGGCTGGTCCGGCTCGAGTCCTACGCCGCCGGGGGTCACGCCGATCGACCCCTCCCCGGGTTCTGGACAGAGTCCGAGCTCGAGGCCCGGCCGGTCGAGCGGCGGAACTGAACAGACTTCTTTGTCGTGCCCGGTCTTCTGACAGATATAACGGAGTTGGCAACAGCGCTCGGGACGCTGGCCGATGACCTCAGAATCGGTCTCCGGTCCCGGCCACGCGAGCTACTCCACGTGCCGGACGAAGCATGGGACAGGGTGGTGCGGGCAGAGGACGAAGGCACGCATGCGACCGCCTTCGAGACCGCCTTCGCCAATGGCTGCGCTCTGCTCCATGCCAAGGATGGACTTAGGGGTAGACGCCCGCGGCTTGTGGAGTGGAAGGGCCCACACCGTCCGCCCGGAGACGACGTGGTTCCAGCGGATCTGCGTATCGATCACGTGTACCAGGTGAGTTGCAAGTACCTGTCCCGGATCACCGTCAACGCGGGTCCGGCCCGCCTGTTTGATCGGCTGCTCGTCGGTGATGAGCGTTCAGTTCAGGATTGGTTCTCCGTCGTGGCGCCCACGGAATATCAGGAGTTCTACTCGGTTGCTCGAGAGCGCTCGCCCAATGTGCTGCCAGAGAACGTGGCGGACCTCGGTCGGGTAGATCGTGATGCGCTGCGGGAGGTACTACGGGATCGTCGGCTCCCGACCGACCTTCAGGGCCCGTGGTCGGAGCTCTGTCAAGCCGTCTCACTGGCTTCAGCAGAACGATGGCGGACGAATCTGAATGATCGTCGGCGTCGACTCCGGATGCTCTGGCGCCTCCTTCGAATTGGGGACGCCCCATACTTCGTGCTGGGTGCCGATGCGTCTTCGTCGCTTCGGCTTCGCTTGGGTTCCTCATGGGATTGGATGCAACGGTTCGAGCTCCGATCCTTCGAAGTGCATCCTCGGTTTGCTGGCCAGCCTGAGGTTGGCTGGGCAGGAGAAGTGCGTGATCGTGCTTCTGGTCTGGACAGGGTTGTGAAGGGACACGTTGAGATCCGTTGGAGTCATGGTCGGTTCCATGGCTCACCTGAGGCGAAGGTGTACCTCGACACGCATTCGCTGGACGTGCCGGGGTACCACCCATTGGTCTGAGAGCCCAAGGCCGTCCGCGGTTCTTGTTTCAGTTCGAATCGGGCTCCCGGAGTGCCCCGACGGGCGAACCCGCCCAAGGCGCATCCACCCGGTAAAAGTGCGCCCAGTCCGCAGTCGGTGAGGGTGGCTGCCCGTTCAAGCTGGGCCGGGTCCGGGACGACCGCACCCTGCGGGAGTGATGGGAGTCCGGCGTCATCTCAGTGGTGACCGCTACGGCCGGGCCATAACAACCAGCGCGCTCACAGGCCTCGTTCTTGAACGAATCCACCAAGAAAGTCCTCGGGTTTCTGCTTGTGCTCGTACGTATGTTCTGGTAGGGTTCGGGCATGGATTCGGGACTTGCCGCAACGATCGAAGCGGTGAACCCGGCCCCGTGTGCGGCGGTGGTGGCCGAGCTGTTGGTGGCCCGTGATCGGCTCGAGGCCAAGGTGTGTGAGGCCCTGGTGGGGTTCGTCGCACGGGGTGGCCATCGGGTCGACGGGTGGGGTTCGACGGCGGGCTGGCTGCGGGCCCACGGGGTCGGTGAACGCGACGCCCAACGGTTGGCGGTGCGGGTGTCGCGTCTGGCGGCGTGGCCCGAGTTGGCCCGGTTGTGGTTCACCGGGGAACTGTCAGGCGCCCAGATCGACCTGACCGTCGGGATGATCCCCAAGGGTCTGGTGGAGCTGTTCGCCGACCACGACACCGAGATCTCCCCGCTGCTGGTCGGCCTGTCCGCCGCCGACACCAAACGGGCGGTGCAGCACTGGGTGACCCGCGCCGAAGCGGTCGTGGCCGGTGGCGCTGTCGACGCTGATGGGCCCGGGTCGACCGCGCACCTGTCGCGCACCCTCGACGGACGGGCAATCCTCGACGCCACCCTGGACCCCGACACCGCCGCGGTCACCGAGACCGCCCTGCGCATCGCCGGCGCCGACGATCCTGACCCCGCGGGCGGATTTCGCACCGCGGCCGAACGGCGCGGTGACGCCCTCGGGCAGGTCATGCGGTTCTTCTGCGACCACGCCGCCACCCCTGGCGACCGCCCCGGCCGGCAACACCCCCACGTCGCCGTCACCATCGACCCCGCCGACATGATCGCCGGGTCGCTACGGGGCCTCGGGATCCAGACCGCGAAGGACCTGGAACGGCTACTGGCCGCCCGACCGGTGAGCATCTTCGAAGAGGGGCTGTACCGCGACGCCCTCGCCCACCACCCCGGCACCCCCGTCGACCACGACCACCACCCGCTGACCGCAGGCAGCCTGGCCCGATTGTTCACCGAAGGCACCCTCCTTCACCGGCTGTTGATCGTCGACGGGCAACTCATCGACCGCGGCCGCACCCTCCGCCTGGCATCACCCAACCTGCGCGACGCCATGCTCGTACGCGACCGCGGCTGCCGGTTCCCCCACTGCGACGCCCCCACGGCCTGGGTCCACGCCCACCACCTCACCCACTGGAACCACGGCGGGGAAACCGACCTCGCCAACCTCGCCGGGCTCTGCGCCACCCACCATGGTGTCGTCCACCGCCACGAGTGGGACCTCCACCTGCAACCCGACGGCACCCTCGTGTTCACCCGACCCGACGCCACCGTGCTCACCAGCCCACCCCCGAGACACCACCCCCCACCCGTGCCGCCTCTGCACCACCCCCACACGCACGGCCTCATCCCCACCTTCCCCCACCACCCGATGGCGGATCCTCACCCTTCGGGCACAGGTACCGACACAGGCACAGACGCGGGAACGGAAACGGGCTCTCGGTCCAGCCAGCCCCAGTCCACCGGCATCGAACCGAATGACATCGAGACGGCGCGCCGAGTCCGGACCCGAGCCGTCGACCTCGTCCGCCGCCACCGCCGCTGTCCGACGCCCGCCCCGGATCTCCTCGAGTGGCTCGAAGCCGGCTGATCGGCCCGGCGGCCACCCCCACCATCGCCCGACCTCGTCGCTCGGCTGGAAGGAGGCTGACCGTGGACGTGACCGAGGCCGGGCCGCCACGGTTGGCGGTCGGGTGTGAGCAGGCGCCGAGTCGGTTGCGGATCAACCCTCGATTGGCTGGCAGGCTGGGGACATGACCGCGCCCATGTACGTCGTCCTCGATCTCAACGACGCCGACGGGGTCGGGGTGCTCAACGACGTGGTGTTGGCGCTGCGAGGTCACGTGATGGGCACCGCCATCGCGGCCACGGCCACGGTGGCCGCTCCCGACGGTTGGCACCGTCTCACGATCACCGCCATGCCGGGCGGTCATGTGGTGCTCGGGGTTCGCTATGCCGGTCTTTCGAAGTCGCGTACCAACAACGTGCACGAGGCCCTCGATCGGCGGGGCTGGGACCTCGACGAGGACGGTGAGGGCTCGACCCACCGCCATCCCCCGGGCACCGACGCCATGACCGTGGCCTTCGAGGTCGCCACGATGGTGGGCGCGGGCGGCGCCCCGAAGAAGCCTCGGCGGATCACCGCTGTCGATGCCAGCGGTGATCCCGTGGCTGTGGGCCTCGAGTTGCGCCTCGAGCTCGGCGACGCCTGAGCGGCGGCGAGGGGCCTGGACCCCGGTTCAGAGCTGGTCGAGCGGGAAGATCGGGAGCGGGAACACGTCCTGGTCGACGTCGGAGCCCGGTTCGGCGGTGCGCGAGAAGCTGCCGTAGCGGCGACGGGCGATCCACCAGCGTTGGTCGGCGTCGCGTTCGAAGTGGTCGTGGTACACGCCGTAGGCGTCGGTCCGCCGGCCGTCGTCGACGTTCTGGCGCAGTTCCTGCATGTACAGGCGGGCCCCTGCCGTGCCGGCGGCCACGTCGACCCGCACGACGCTGTTGAGGATCACGAACTCGAAGAACGAGAAGCGTCGCAGTTCGGTGCCGATGAACTCGCCGATGGCGGCGGGTCCGTCGAAGCGCATGGTGCGATCGCCCAGATCGAGGTCGAGGGTGCACGTGGGCCGCATGACGTTGTGCAGTTCGGCCCACTCACGTCGAGTCACGATGTCGGCGTAGGCGTGGTGCAGGCGTCGCACCGCCAGCTCGTCGAGTGCCTCCGCCAGCCGGTCGTCGTTCATCGGTGTGATCCCCTCTTGCCAGGCCCAGTGCCTGTCGGCGACGGTAGTCCCGAGGGCGTCAGCACCGCGCCCGAGGATCCGCGAGGATGACCCGACCACGAACCGATCCCTGGGGGGACTGATGACCGAGTTGCACTCGCGCGCCGCGTTCGACGAACTGCTCGAGACGCTGCGGGCCGCCGCCGACACGTGGGTGGTGCCCGGCCCGGCCATGGATGACGCCGACGTGGCCGAGGGCTTCCGCAACCTCACCCACATCCTGCAGAGCGGTCTGTACTCCCACCAGGAGTTCGACCCCGACCGACCGGTCTTTCACCGCATCGTGTCTCCCACCCGCAGTTTCACCGGCGACAACAGCGACGCCGTGTACTACGAGACCCCTGTCGCCCCGGGCCGCACCTACATCGTGCGGGGCAACCTGGCTGGCGCGGTGTACACGTCGTTCACGATGGAAGCGGGCGCCGCCGACGGGGCCTACGCCACCCACAACTCCGGTGTGCTGAACGACGACCAGATCGACATCGACCCCGACGGCAACTACGAGATCCGCCTCGGTGGCGAGCCGGCCGAGCGCAACTGGATGGACATCGGGGAGAACGGCGGTCGCATCACCACCCGTCACTACTTCGAGTGGCCCCATTCGGCCTCCGCGTCGCAGACCCTGCACGTGCCCATCAGCATCGAGGTCCTCGACCCGCCGCTTGCGCCGCCCCGGTGGAACGACGAGCGGGTGGCAGCGGCCATTCGTCGGGTCAACCGCCACGTCTACGACAAGACCGTCGGTCAGCCGCCCCGCGACGACGTGGGCTCCATCCCGTTCGTGTCCACCGTGCCCAACCAGTTCCCCACGCCGCAGACCCCCGGCGACATGGCCTTCGCCGCTGCGGACGCCGCGTACTCGATGGCGCCTTATCTGATCGGCCTCGACGAAGCCCTGGTGATCACCGGTCGCTGGCCCGAGTGCCGCTTCGCCAACGTGTGCCTCTGGAACCGGTGGAGCCAGATGTACGACTACGTGAACCGCCCGGTGAGCCTGAACCGTTCCAACACCACCCTCGAGTCCGACGGCGGCTTCCGGATGATCCTGGCCCACACCGATCCGGGCCTCCCCAACTGGATCGACACCGAGGGGCGTGCCCTGGGCACGGTCTTCTGGCGCTTCTTCCTGCCCGAGGGCCCCATCGAGACCCCGGTGGCCGAGGTCGTGAAGTTCGTCGATCTGAAAGCCTGATCAGCTCCCCACGTCGTCGAACGCCACGAGTTCGGTGGTGAGATCGGCGATCGGTTCCTCGGGCAACAGGAACCGCCAGAACATGGTGCCGTGGGGGAGACCCCGGGTGTCGAGCCAGTTGGCCACCCCGGGATCGTGGTGAGCGAGCACCATGCGGAACGACCCGTCGGGCTCGTAGGTGGTCTGCACCCGGTTGAGCGAGACCCGACGCCGGTCGTAGGGGAGCGTCTGCATGTGGTTGTTGAACAGCACGATGTTGGCGAACCGGCAGCGCGGAAACCGCCCCCGGATGACCAGCGCCTCGTCGGGTTCAAGGAGCCAGCGGGCGCTGCGGTACACGTTGTCGGTCGCGGCGTACCCGATGCCGAGGTTGCCGTCGTGGGCGGGGGGGTTGGTGAACACGTTGGGTTCGGCCGACACCCAGGGGATGGCGCCAGGGGGCAGCGGATTGTGACCCCAGTCGACGGTGACCGAGCGCAGGAAGGTGATGGCCCGGCGGATGTTGGCCGCGGTGGCGTCGTCGTCGGGCACCGCGGGAGGGCCGGGGTCGTCGATGGGCACGATCGACAGGGGAACATGCAGCGAGGGGTCGAGCGCCGCACAGCGTTTCCACTCGAAGTAGTGACGGGTGGTGATGGAGCCGGCCTCGGCGTCGAGGCGCAGCCAGTTGCGACCGTCGCCCGGGTCGTCGGGGCTCACCACGAGCTCGTAGTTGCCGGCGGCGTCGACCTCGAACTCGTCGTCGTTGAGCGTGTGGCCCAGGCGCTGCGACATGTGGCCGCCGGCGGTGCCCAGTTCGACGGTGAACGACGTGTAGCCGGCGTCGGCGATGTTCCCCCGCAGACGGTACGACCGGGTGGGGTCGACGACGGTGCCGTAGTAGACGGTGTCGGGGTTGTCGCCGAGCAGCTTCTTGGTGGGCGTGAACCAGCGGTTGAACCGCGGTCGTGCCGGGTCGGCCTCGAGCCAGAACTGCAGGGCGTGGTGCAGGGAGTGCAGGGTGAACTCCCGGTATGACGCCCGGTCCTGCTCACCGGCGAACTTCCAACGCGGATGCTCGGAGTCAGTGTTGATGGCCGTGATCAGCTCGGCCAGCTCCTCCATCGCCGCCGCTGACGCGTCGCCTGTCTCCTGCATTCCCATTCGACCCCCCGGTCGTCGTCGTTCACCTGGCAGCATCGCAGATGCCCCTGCCTTTGGGGCCGTGGGGGGGCCGGCAGTAGAGTTCTGCCTTCTGAGGAGGGTGTTCGATGGCTGGTGTGTGGTTCGAAACGGTGGCGGTGGCCCAGAAGCGGGCCAAGCGTCGAGTTCCGTCGTCGGTCTACAACGCCATCATCGGCGGGGCCGAGAAAGGCCTGTCGCTCCACTCGAACCAGTCCGTGTTCGACCAGCTCGGGTTCGCGCCCCACGTGGCCGGTCTGCACGCCGAACGGTCCATGGAGACCCGGGTGATGGGGCTCGCGCTGTCGATGCCGCTGATCGTGTCGCCCACGGGGGTGCAGGCCGTGCACCCCGACGGCGAGCTCGCCGTGGCCCGCGCCGCCACCAACCGGGGCATCCCCATGGGGCTCAGCTCGTTCGGCAGCAAGTCGATCGAGGAGGTCTGCGAGGCCAACGCCCAGACCCTCTTCCAGATGTACTGGTCCGGTGGCCGTGACGTCATGGTGCAGCGCCTCGAGCGGGCCAAGGCGGCCGGGGCCAAGGGCATCATCCTCACCCTCGACTGGACCTTCTCGAACGGGCGCGACTGGGGCAGCCCGTTCATTCCCGAGAAGATCGACCTGAAGAGCGCCATCAAGCTGGCTCCCCAGGCGCTGTCCCGTCCGGCCTGGTTCGCCAGTTACCTGCGCCAGGGGTTCATCCCCGACCTCAGCACCCCCAACATGGCCGCCCCCGGCGAGAAGCCGCCCACGTTCTTCGGCGCTTACTACGAGTGGATGCAGATGCCCCCGCCGAGCTGGGACGACATCGCCTGGTTGCGGGCCCAGTGGGAGGGGCCGTTCATGGTCAAGGGCGTGTGTCGGGTCGACGACGCCAAGCGGGTCCGTGACGCCGGGTGCAGTGCCCTTTCGGTGTCGAATCACGGTGGCAACAACCTCGACGGCACCCCCTCGCCCATCCGGGTGCTCCCGTCGATCGTCGACGCCGTCGGCGACGAGATCGAGGTCGTGCTCGACGGTGGCGTGCGCCGGGGGTCCGACGTGGTGAAGGCCGTGGCTTTCGGGGCCAAGGCCGTGATGATCGGTCGGGCCTACCTGTGGGGCCTGGCCGCCAACGGTCAGGCCGGCGTGGAGAACGTGTTCGACATCTTCCGCGGCGGCATCGACGCCTGCCTGCTCGGCCTGGGCAAGGCCAGCATCGGGGAGCTGTCGGCCGACGACATCGTCGTGCCCAAGGACTTCTTCCTCACCCTCGGCGACAAGTAGCAGCGTCGGGGCCCCAAGAGCGTGGGCGCGTCGGCGCGTAGCCGGCTACAGGGCGGTGACGGGAATCCGGCGGCGGCCCACGCCGAGGGGCTTGGAGTGGTCGGCGGTCATCGAGGGACGCACGGCCCCACCGTTGGCGGCCAGGGCAGCCAGTGCGTCCTCGCCGTGGCCGAACACGCACTCGGGGTCGGGGGCGTCGAGGGGCAGGCCGGTGAAGAACTTGGCGGCCATGCAGCCGCCGCCGCAGACGTCGTAGCTGCCGCACGAGCCGCAGGCCCCGGGCGACGACGGCTCGCGCAGCGAGGTGAACAGGTCGCTCGACTGCCACACGGCGGCGAACCCGCCCTCACCGCGGATGGTGCCGGCCTTGAACTCGTCGTGGAGCACGAACGGGCAGGCGTACACGTCGCCCACCGGGTCGATGAGGCAGACCACCCGGCCGGCGCCGCACAGGTTGAGCCCGGGAAGGGGTTCGCCCAGCGCCGAGAGATGGAAGAACGAGTCACCGGTGAGCACGTGGGGCCGGGCCAGCAGCCAATGGTAGAGATCGACCTGTTGCTGTGACGTGGGGTGCAGGTCGTGCCACGTGTCGATGCCCCGGCCCGACGGGCGGAAGCGGGTGAGGCGCAGCTCGGCGCCGTACTCGGCGGCGAGGGCTTCGTAGGCATCGACCTGCCCGACGTTCTCCCGGGTCATCACCACGCTGAGCTTGAACGACCCGAAGTCGGCGTCACGGAGATGGTCCATGGCCCGGCGCACCCGGGCGTGGGTGCCCTCACCTCGGATGGCGTCGTTGGTCGCCTCGTCGATGCCGTCGAGGGAGATCTGGACGTCGACGTAGTCCAGGGCGGCCAGCCGTCGGGCGTTCTCGGCGTTGATGCGTCCGCCGTTGGTGGAGAACTTCACGCCCACGCCCCGGCTCACGCAGTACTCGATGATCTCGAAGAAGTCGGGTCGCAGCATGGGCTCGCCGCCGCCGATGTTCACGTAGAAGACCTGCATGGCGGCGAGCTGGTCGACGACGTCCTTCATCTCCGGCGTGGTCAGCTCGTGGGGGTCGCGGCGCCCGGAGCTCGACAGGCAGTGCACGCACTGCAGGTCGCAGGCGTAGGTCCACTCCCAGGTGAGGCAGATCGGCGCGTTGAGCCCGAGGGTCAACTGGTCGGTGAGCTGAGTCATGGGGTGTCTTTCGGGACGAGGAACTCGCCGGCGACGAGCGAGGTCAGGGCTTTCTCGAACGAGGGCCAGCGTCGCGCGTCGACTCCGGAGCCGTCGAAGGCGGCCCGGGCGCTCGGGGCGTCGGCCAGGCTCTCGACGACGGCGACGAGGTCGGGGGAGCGCAGGAACGTGAGCCGCCGGTTGCCGTAGTGATAGGCGAGGGCGCCGAATGGTTCAGGGCGCAGGGCGACTCGGTCATGGAGACGCCAGGCCCGGTCGGCGTCGAAGGCGATGGTCGCGGTGCTCATGGCGAAGCCCTCACCGGTAGCGGGGACGCGACCGGTGAACAGCGAGGCGGGCTCAGTAGACGCCGCACATGCCGTCGATCGAGATTTCCTCGACGAGCAGTTCTTCGTCGGCGAGCTCGGCATCGGCGTCGAGGACCGGTTCGGTCTCGGGGGCCTCGTTGCGGTCGAGGATCTGCTCCATGGTGTCCCTCTCGTGAGCGGTGGGGGCGTTGGGCCACCCTACCGGTGGCCGTCGGCCCGCTCGTCGACCCCGGGGACCGAGGGGTCGTCGGTCTCGACCGGTGGCGAGAGCGTCAGGGCGTCTCGTTGTTCTCGGCGGCGGCGGCGTTGGCCTCGACAGCCGTCTGCTCGTGTCGACGGCGGCGGCGATTGCGGACGATGAGGACGACGAGGACCACCAGCACCACGGCGATCAGCCCTCGTTCGATGAGGTCGCTCCATCGCTCGGCCTTCTGCCACTGGTCGCCGAGTTGGCGGCCGATGAGGATCCACACGGTGTTCCAGAGCAGGCTGCCGGCGGCGGTGAGGAGGGTGAAACGGCCGAGGGGCATGCGGTCGGCGCCGGCGGGGATGCTGACGACCGACCGCACCAGTGGGATGAGGCGGCCGAAGAACACGACCTTGGGTCCGTGGCGCTCGAACCATCGAAAGCCTCGGTCGACGTCACCGCGGGTGAGGCCGATGAATCTTCCGGCCGACCCGAGGAACCGCTCGAGGCGCTCCTCGCTGATCCAGGCACCGAAGGCGTAGAGGATCAGCGCCCCGACGACCGAGCCGACGGTGGCCAGGATGATGGCGGGGACGAGACCGAATCGGCCCTCGTTGACGTTGAAGCCGGTGAGCAGGAGCACCAGTTCCGAGGGGATCGGGGGAAAGACGCTCTCGAGGGCCACGAGCAGGGCCACCCCGGCCAGCCCGATCTGTTCGATTATGTCTGTCGCCCAGTCGATCACGGGAAACGACGCTACTTCACGCGCCCTATTCCGGTATGTCGTATCTCCCGTTGATGTCGGTGGGGGTTGGCCCGCTCACCCGGCGCGGACGGGGTCGAGAGCCCGGCCTGACCAACGCGCGCTGACCGCCGGGCCCGACCGCCTCACTCAGGGGGTTCGACGTCCCGCCGCGATCTCGTCACGTACGTAGCCCGCCCCCTGAGGGCTGCACGCCGTGTCGAGGTGGCCGACCGCCTCCACGAAGCACTCGGCGACGACCTCGAGCGAAGCCTCGGCCCTCCGGTCGAGTCCGAACGTGTCGATCACCCTCCAGAACCGTGCCGGTTCGGCGAGGTGCCAGGCGTGGCCGATCTCGTGCACCGTGACGCCGATGGCGTCGCGCCGGCAGTCGCCATCGATCGTGCGCTGGGCGACGTGGATGCTGCGCGAGCCGCCCGGCCCGCTCACCTGTGCGCACACCTGGTCCTCGGGGCGGGCCCCGGGGATGTCGTTCACGATCTCGCAGCTGGTCACGTCGACCTCCCCCGGGGTGAAGCCGCTGATGGCGAAGGCGGTGGCGAAGGGCTCGCCCGCGCACCCGATGCCCTTCGGGGCCACCGCCACGGTGAAGAAGGGCACGCCAGGTGTCGGATCGGCTGGCGACGCACCGATGTAGGGCTCGGGGGGTGGTGGGCCAGCGGGCAGGGGCGGCGGTGGCGGCGCCGGGGGCGAGGTGGTTGGTGTGGTGGCCGGCACCGGTCGGGGAACAGTCGGTGCCGGCGTCACGGCCGCGCTCGTCGACGGCATTTTCGCGACGGAGGCGGCGAGCGCGGCGCCGTTCTCGGTGGCCGGCATCGTCCGGGTGGCGGTGAGGACGAGGTTGACCCCGGCGAACACCGCCGCCCCCCCGGCGACCACGGCGAGGAGGCGACCCATCCGCTCACTCTGGCACGATCTACCGGAACCATCAGCGCGATGGGCGAGAGGGGAAGGCCACACATGGGGATCGCTGTCGTGACCGGAGCGGGTCAGGGTCTCGGGCGGGCCACTGCGGAACGACTGGCCCGCGATGGCCATCACGTCGTGGCTCTCGACCGCGACGCCGACCGGGCCGCCGAAACGGCGGCCCTCGTGGGAGGTGAGGCCCACCAGTGCGACGTCACCGACCGCGACACCGTGCTCGCCGTCGCCGCCACGCTCGAAGGCTGCGATGTCCTCGTCAACAACGCCGGCATCTGGAAGTTCCACTCGATCCTCGACATGAGCCCCGCCGACGCCCACGCCGTGATCGACGTGAACGTGCTCGGCATCGTGTGGTGCGCTCAGGCCTTCGTGCCCCTGATGAAGGCGGGAGGCTCGGGCAGCATCGTGAACCTGTCGTCGGGGGCCGCCTACACGAATTCGCCCGGCCTCGGCATGTACCCGGCCACCAAGAGCGCGGTCGAGTCGCTCACCCGCACCATGGCCCTCGAACTCGGCCCTTTCGGTATCCGGGCCAACGCCATCGGGCCCGGTCTCATCGTGAGCGACGGCACCGCCGCCAACTTCCAGGGCGAGCAGGGCGTCGAGCGGGCCAAGGGCGTGCCCCTCGGTCGCACCGGCACCCCGGCCGACATCGCCGACGTGGTTTCGTTCCTTTGCAGCGATGATGCCCGTTACGTCAACGGCCAGGTGCTCTACGTCGACGGCGGTATCACCGCCGGCCGGCCCATCCAGTAGCCGATCAGTTCGCGCCAACCCCGCCGAGAGGAACTTCGCCATGCAACCGTTCACCATCGCTGTACCCGATGAGGTGCTCGACGACCTCCACCGCCGGCTCGACCACGCCCGCTGGCCCGACCAGGCCCCGGGCGACCCGTGGTCGTTCGGCATCCCCGTCTCCGAGGTGCAGGCCGCCGTCGACCACTGGCGGCACCACTACGACTGGCGTGCTCGTGAGGCGGCCATGAACCGTTGGCCGCAGTTCCTCACCGAGGCCGAGGGTGAGCAGGTCCATTTCCTGCACGTGCGTTCGCCGCACGAGGACGCGGTGCCGATGCTGCTCACCCACGGCTGGCCCGGGTCGTTCGTCGAGTTCCTCGACGTCATCGGTCCGCTCACCGACCCCGAGGCCCACGGGGGCTCGGCCGCCGATGCCTTCCACGTGGTGGTGCCGTCCATGCCCGGGTACGGCTTCTCCGGCCCCACCCGCACGCCCGGTTTCGATTCGCGACGGGTGGCTTCGGCGCTGGCCGACGTGATGACCCAACTCGGGTACGACCGGTTCGTGGCCCAGGGCGGCGACTGGGGGGCGGTGGTCACGCGCTGGTTGGGCCTCGACCATGCGTCGCGACTCATCGGCCTGCACGTCAACATGATGTTCGCCTTCCCCGCCAAGGACGACCCCAACTCGATGGACGGGGTGACCGAGGCCGACCTGGCCCGCTTCGCCACCGCCGGCGAGCGCATCGCCGACGGCACCGGCTACATGGCCATCCAGAGCACCCGACCCCAGACCCTGGCCTACGGCCTCACCGATTCGCCCGTGGGCCTGGCCGCGTGGATCCTCGAGAAGTTCAACGCGTGGAGCGATCTCGACGAGGGCGGCATCGCCACCACGTTCGGTTGGGATCGGCTGCTCGACAACCTGATGGCCTACTGGGTCACCAACACCGCCGGGTCGGCGGCGCGCCTGTACGCCGAATCGGCCCGGGGCGCGACGTCACCGATGGACCCGGTCGGGGGTCGCGTCGAGGTGCCGAGCGGTCACACCGTCTACCCCTACGAGCTGTTGCAGACCCCGCGGGCGTGGGCCGAGAAGGCCTACGAACTCGTCTACTGGGGTGAACAGGAAAGGGGCGGCCACTTCGCCGCCTTCGAGCGTCCGGAGGGGTTCGTCGACGAGCTTCGTGCCTTCAAGCGGGCGCTCCCGACGCGCTGACGTCCCGCCCGTGGGCTCGTCGGCCCGTCAGCTCGGGCTCGTGCCGCCGGTGGGGCTGGCCGCCGGGTTGTAGTACTCGCGCTGGCGGCAGATGAGGCCGTCGCGGAAACCGAACACGGCTATGTACCGGTTGGCGTAGGGCGCACCGGTGGGCCGGTAGGTGCCCGTCGCCGAGAACTCGATGATCAGTTCGTCGGGATCGAGTCCGGCGTGGACCTCGTCGATGCCGAGTTCGAGGGCGAAGACGCCGAGCGCACCGGTCAGGTAGGCGAGGGCGGTGTCCTTGCCTTCGACCCGCTTGGGTGGAGAGGCGTATGGGAGCTCGATGACGAGGTCGTCGGTGTAGTGGGAGAGCTGGCGGGCGGCGTCACCCGTTCCGATGCCGGCAAAGGCACCGCGGACCGCATCGAGGTTTCGGCTCCGGTGGGGGTCGAGCTCGGTCGGGGCCACGCCGGAGCGTCAGCCTTCGTTGTCGCGACGGGGGTTGCGACGTCGGTCGGGAACCAGCCCCTCCAGGCGCTCACCGACCGTCTCGATCACCTCGTCGGGGGGCGTGACATCGTCGACCACCAGGTCGAGCAGGGCGGCGTGCTCCTCGGTGCTCAGCACGAGCAGACGCCCCTGGTACTTGGAGGCGCTGGCGCGGGTGAACTGGCGGGGAGCGCGCAGCTTGGCCATCACGGCATCGAGCACGTCCTCGTCGGCGTCGCCGGGGACGTCGCGTACGAGGTCGAGCAGTTCCCAGATCTGGCGGGGGGTGAGCACGACGCCCAACAGGGCGGTATCGGTCATCATGTCGGGTGCACGCTCCGGTGCTCGGCGACGGGTGGGGATCCTGCTGTCGATCGACACCGGGGAGGACCCTCGCATTCCCGACCTGTGAACGGTCGTTCTCGAGCGGCCCCCGGCGCCAAGGTCCTCTTCCTACCGCGAACGACCCGACCCGCACAACCTGCGGACGCCCGGCAGAGCTTGTCCGGCCAGCGACCACGCACCACGCTGGGCCGATGGCCTTTCGACACATCGTCCTGCTGACCCTCGTCCCCGACACCACCGGTGCCCAGGTGGAGGAGCTCGTGGTGCACCTGCGGACGCTGCCGGCCCAGATCCCGGAGCTGCGTTCCTATGTCGTCGGTGTCGATCTGGGCCTGAGCCCCGGCAACGCCACCATCGCGGTGGTCGCCGACACCGACGACCGGGCCGGGTGGGAGACCTACCGCGATCATCCCGCTCACCAGCGGGTCATCGCCGAGATGGTCACGCCGCTGCTGGCCGCCCGCACCGCCGTGCAGCACGAGCTCCTGCCCTGAGATCGGTGCCGATCTGACGACCTCGCGGGTGGACAGTTGCGGGTCGCGTCGTTACCGTCCGCCCGGTGGGGGCGCCGCCGGAGGGATCACCAGAGCCGTTGGTCGGTCTGCGCGTGCTCGACGCCTCGGCCGGCCTGGCCGGTGCCTACTGCGCCAAGCTCCTGAGCGACGCCGGGGCCGACGTGGTGCGGGTCGAGCCTCGCGGCGGTGACCCCCTGCGGCGTTGGCGGTGGGGGGCCGAGGTTCCGACGGGCGACGACGGCGCGCTGTTCCGGTACCTCCGTCATGGTCAACGATCCGTTCCGCTCGACGAGCTCGACCACTGGCGGGCCGGCGCTCACATCGTGGTGGTCGGCGGCGCCGGGGACACCAACGCCCACGACCTGGGCGACATCGCCCGATGGCGCAGGGCCCGGCCCGATCTCGTGGTCGCGTCCACGACCACGTTCGGGCTCGACGGCCCGTGGGCTGGTCGACCCGGCACCGAGTTCACCGCCCAGGCCGAGAGCGGAGGTCTCTCCATACGGGGCGGACCCGAGCGGCCACCGATCCAGGCGGGCGGTCGGATCGTCGACTGGGTGACCGGCGCCTATGCCGCCGTCGGGGCCCTGGCGGCGGTGCGCCGTGCCCTGGGTACCGGTGAGGGCGAGTTGGTCGATGTGGCCGGGCTCGACATCGCCAACCTCACCTGCACCGTGTTCAACGACCTCTTCCAGTCGTTGGCCGGCCGGCCCCCGTTCGACCCCGCCGAGCCGTCTCGACAGTTCGAGACGCCCTCGATCGAACCCACCGCCGACGGCTATGTGGGCTTCAACACCAACACCCGCGATCAGTTCGATGCGTTCCTCGTGTTGATCGAGCGCCCCGATCTCCTCGGCGTCGACACGTGGGCGTCGTTGGCCACCCGGGTGGAGCGCCGGGTGGAGTGGAACGAGATCGTCCGGGCCTGGACCACGCAGCACACCACCGCCGAGATCGTCGAGGCCGCGGCGCTTTTACGCATCCCCGTGGCGCCGGTGAGCGACCCCACTGCGGTGGTCGACCTCGAGCAGGCCGTTGAACGACAGGTGTTCGGCCCGGATCCCGCCAACACGTTCCTCATGCCCCGCCGACCGTGGTCCATCGACGGCGTCGCACCACCGCCGCCCCGTCCGGCCCCGTCCGCCGGAGAGCACGCCGGTCAGGGCTGGACCGCCCTTGCGCCGGTGTCTCCCACGAGCCCCGTTCCTCGCGCCGGACAGCTCCCGCTGGCGGGGGTCAAGGTGCTCGATCTCACCGCCTGGTGGGCCGGTCCCTCGTCGACCGCGATGCTCGCCGGTCTCGGGGCCGACGTGGTGCACGTCGAGTCGACCGGGCGCCTCGACGGCATGCGCATGACCGGCGGGGCGTTCCATCACCTCCCCCAATGGTGGGAGCGCAGCGCGTTCTTCCTGCAGGCCAACGCCAACAAGCGCGACCTCACCCTCGACCTCGACGACGAGCGGGGCCGGGCCCTGGCCCTGCGGATGATCGAGTGGGCCGATGTGGTGGTCGAGAACTTCACGCCCCGGGTACTCGAGTCGTTCCGGCTCGACTGGGACGTGGTGCACGCCACCAACCCGAACGCCATCCTCGTGCGCATGCCCGCTTTCGGGCTCACCGGGCCGTGGCGAGACCGTCCCGGTTTCGCTCAGACCATGGAGCAGATCACCGGCCTGGCCTGGGTGACGGGCCATCCCGACGACCAGCCGCGCATCCAGCGCGGACCCTGCGATCCCAACGGTGGCGTGCACGCCACCTTCGCCACCCTCGTGGCCCTGGTCGAGCGTGATCGCACCGGCGAGGGCTGTCTGGTCGAGGCCTCGATGTTCGAGGCCGCTCTCAACGTGGCCGCGGAGTCGGTGCTCGAGTGGACGGCCTACGGCAACGTCGTGGAGCGGGCCGGGAATCGTGGTCCCGAGGGCGCTCCGCAGAACTTGTACGCCGGCGCGGGCGCCGAGCGCTGGCTGGCCCTCGCCGTGGTCACCGACGACCACTGGCAGGCCCTCACCAAGGTGATCGACCGCCCTGACCTCGGCGCCGACCCGACCCTGGCCACGGCCGCTGATCGTCGCCTCGCCCTCGATCGCATCGACACCGCGGTGGCGGCGTGGGCCGTGGAGCAGGATCGTGACGAGGCGGTCGAGGCGCTCGTGGCGGCAGGCGTGCCCGCCGGCCGCTCGATCGACCCGAGGGCCAGCTCGCGTCACCCCCAGTACGACCACCGGCGAACGTTCGAGATGGTCGACCACCCCATCGCCGGCACCCACCCGGTGATGGGTGTGCCCTTCCGCTTCGCCGGGGTCGAGCAGTGGATCCGCCAACCGGCGCCACTGCTCGGCCAGCACTCCCGTGAGATCCTCGTCGACCAGCTCGGTGTCGACCCGGCCGAGTTCGACGACCTCGAAGCGGCCGGCGTCACCGGCACCTGGCCCCGAGGCATGCCCCGTTGATCTTCCTCCCTCCCATCGCCCATCCCAGGAGAACCCCGTGACCCTCACCGCCGAGCCCTCAGTGACCGACGGCGACCTGTTCGATCGCCATCGGGTCATCGACGTCGACACCCACCTCACCGAGCCGCCGGACACGTGGACGCGTTCATTCCCGGTGTCGCTGCACGACAAGGTGCCCCACATCGAGCGCATCGAGGGCCGTGACACCTGGATGTGTGCCGGCGAACGAATCGGTTCGCCGGGCTACTACTCGATGGCCGGCTTCGACGGCATCATGCCGGCGTCGATCCCCGAGACCTTCGACGACATCGCTCCTGCGATGTACGACCCTCACGCCCGGCTCGAGTTCCTCGACCGGGAAGGGATCGACGCCCAGGTGTTGTACCCGAACGTGGGCGGCTTCGGCAACGGGTACTTCCTGCGGCTGGGCGACCGCGAGCTCGTGGCCCAGTGCGTGCGGGCCTACAACGACTTCCTCACCGAGTGGACCTCCGCCGACCCGGCCCGGCTGGTGGCCATCACCGCTCTCCCCTTCTGGGACCTCGACCTGGCCCTGGCCGAGATCGACCGGTGCCTCGCTCTCGGCCACCGGGCCATCAACTTCTGCAACCAACCCCAGGACTACGGCATGCCGCCGTTGGCCCACAGCCACTGGGACCCCATCTGGGCTCGAGCCCAGGAAGCCGGCATCCCGGTCAACTTCCATGTGGGTGGCGGGTCGATGGGCACCATGTTCAACGACGACGCCGGCATGGGCTGGATGACCAACTTCGCCAAGGTCAGCTCGCTGATCTTCCTCGACAACATGCGCTGCATCGCCGACCTGATCTTCGGTGGGGTGTGCCATCGGTTCCCCGACCTGAAGTTCGTGTCGGTCGAGAGTGGGGTCGGTTGGGTTCCGGGGGCCATGGAGACCTTCGACTGGCAATGGCGCAACGGCGGCATCCGCCTCGAACACCCCGAGTACGACCTGTTGCCGAGCGAGTACTACCGCCGCCAGATCTTCGGCTGCTTCTGGTTCGAGGAGCAGGTTGCCCTCGACGCCATCGCCAAGTTCCCCGACAACATCCTGTTCGAGACCGACTACCCACATCCGACCTGTCAGCACCCCGGCCCCCAGACCCACGCGCAGCGGCCGCGCGACTATGCCGATCGCGTGCTCGGGCAACTGTCCGACGAGGTTGCCGACAAGGTGCTGTGGAGCAACGCCGCCGCGCTCTACGGGATCGTCTGACATGACCGAAGGAAACCCGATCGTCGACATCGGACTCGTGGCCCCCGACTTCGGCACCCGCTTCATCGTGGCCGAGGTGCGGGGTCGGGTGCTGCACCTACGCATCGACCGCACCGAGCGTCGCAACTCCTTCACCCAGGACATGTATCGCGCCCTGAAGCGGGCGGCGGTCTGGTCCGACACCCAACCCGAGCTCGACGCGGTGTGCCTCACCGGCACCGACCGGTGGTTCGGCGCCGGTGGCGACATGGCCGGCAACGCCGAGGACACCGAGGGCCTGGCCGTGGAATGGGACGCGACCGACCAGTTCCCGTTCCGCCATATCGAGCGCGGCCGCAAGCTGTGGGTGGCGAAGGTCAACGGTCTGTGCCATGCCGGAGGCCTCGACCTCACCTTGTGCTGTGACGTGTCGGTCGCATCGGATCGGGCCCGGTTCCGGGTACCCGAACTGCTGCGGGGCATCCCCGATCCGGTGATGGTGGCTCGCCTCGGTGAGGTGGTCGGGTTGGCCCGCTCCCGGTATCTGCTCTACACGGCGGCTGAGATCACCGCCGCGGAAGCCGAAGCCATGGGCCTGGTGGGCAAGGTCGTACCCCACGAGGAGCTCGACGCCCATGTCGACTGGGTACTCGCCCAGATCGCTCTCACCGGCCCGAAAGCCCGGGTCGAGGTGAAGCAGAGCATCAACCAGCGTCTGCCCATCGTCGACCAGGGCATGTTCCACCGGGCGATGATGACGCCCGAGATGATGGAGGGCTTGGCGTCGTTCGTACAGAAGCGCCCACCCGAGTGGCCCCGCGACTGAGACCTGTTGCCGGTCACCCATTGCGGATGCGTCGAGCGGGGCGGGGAGCCACCTAGGGTGACGGTTTATTCGTCGGGTAAAGGCCCGACGCGCAACGAAAGGGTCTAGCGATGTTTGCAGCCGAATGGGGCACCGGTGAGGTGCTGATCAGCATGCTGTGGTTCTTCTTCATCTTCATCTGGATCATGCTGCTGTTCTACGTGTTCGCCGATCTCTTCTCGAACCACGAAATGGGAGGGTTGGCGAAGTTGCTGTGGGTGGTGGTCATCATCATCGCTCCGTATCTCGGGGTGTTCGTCTACCTCCTCGTCAACGGGAGCAGAATGGGTCAGCGCCAGGCCGCGGCCATGCAGGTCCAGCAGGCTCAGATGGACAGCTACATCCGCCAAACCGCGTCATCGGGCACGGTGGCCGAGCAGCTCAAGCAGCTCTCCGACCTGAACGACGCCGGCAAGCTGAGCGACGAGGAGTTCGCGTCGATGAAGGGCAAGGTCGTCAGCGCCTGACGCTGGTGAGGACAGTGTGATGTGAAGAGACGGCCGGGGCCTTGCTGGTCCCGGCCGTCTCGCGTACTGGGTTCCACGTACCGCTTGGAGGGCATCGTGCCCCGTGATCTTCCCGTCCTGATCGAGCAGCTCACCCTCGACGAGAAGTCGGCGCTGCTGGCCGGGGCCGACATGTGGTCGACGGTTGCCGTGCCCCGCCTGGGTCTGCCCTCGGTGCGCGTCACGGATGGCCCCAACGGGGCCCGAGGGCCCACTCTGCCCGGCCAGGGGGTGCACCTCACCTCGGTGTGCGTTCCCTGCGGCGCGGCGCTCGGTGCCACGTGGGACCCCGTGCTCGTGGAACGGGTGGGGGCGTTGCTGGGCGAGGAGACGCGCACCAAGGTCTCCCGGGTGCTGCTGGCTCCGACGGTGAACCTGCATCGATCGCCGTTGGGGGGCCGCAACTTCGAGTCGTACTCCGAGGACCCCGTGCTGGCGGGTCGGCTGGCGGCGGCGTTCGTGCGCGGGGCTCAGTCGCAGGGCGTGGTCACCACGGTCAAGCACTTCGCTGGCAACGAGTCCGAGCTCGACCGCATGAGCGCCGACTCGGTGGTGGACGAGCGAACCCTCAGAGAGCTGTATCTGCTGCCGTTCGAGATGGCGGTACGAGACGGTGGCGCCCTCGGGGTGATGACGGCTTACAACCGCCTCAACGGCGAGTACTGCGCCGACAGCTCGTGGCTGGTGCACGACGTGCTGCGGGGCGAGTGGGGCTTCGACGGGTTCGTGATCAGCGACTGGTACGCCCTGGCATCGACGGTGCCGGCCATCAAAGCGGGACTCGATCTCGAGATGCCGGGAACCGGACGGGCCTATGGAGCGGCGTTGGCCTCGGCGGTCACGGCGGGGGAGGTGGACGAGGCGCTGGTGGACGAGGCCGTGCTGCGGCTTCTCGGTGTTCTCGATCGCATCGGTGCCCTCGACGACGACCCCACCATCGAGCCGGGCTCGGCCGACCGCTCCGAACACCGGCGGTTGGCCCGCGACGCGTCCAGCGCGGCGACGGTGCTGCTGGTCAACGAAGGGGTGTTGCCGCTGTCCTCCGAGACCCTGCGACGTGTTGCGGTGATCGGACCCAACAGCGGGCGGGCCCAGATCATGGGCGGCGGCTCGGCTCAGTTGCCGGCTCACTACCGGCGGTCGCCGCTCGAGGCTCTGGTCGACCGGCTCGGCCCCGGGGTCGAGGTCGTTCACGAGCCGGGCGTCGACATCGCCCTCACCACCCCGGAGGTGCCCACCGAATGGCTGGATGGTGCTGATGGCGAACCGGGGATGACGCTCGAGTTCTTCGCGCCCGACGACCTGGGCGGAGTGGTCCTCGCCACCGGGCGCCGCAGCACCGGGACCGGCGTCTTCTTCGGTGCCCCCGATCCGGCCGTCGGGCCGTCCTACGCCATGCGGGCCCGGGCCCGTCTGGCTCCCGACCGACCCGGTCGCTTCACGTTGTCCTTGGTGCAGACGGCGCCGTCGCGCCTCTTGGTGGACGGCGTCGTGGTCCTCGACGGCACCGGACCACCCCCACCAGCGGGGCACGACTTCTTCGGCCTCGGCAGCCAGGAACTCACGGCCGAGATCGATCTCGACCCGGCCCACCCCGTCGAGCTCGTGCTCGAGTTCACCAACGTCGACGGCGGGCTGCTGGCCGGCGCCAAGGTGGGTGTTCGGCCGGCCGCGCCTCTCGACGGCATCGAGCGGGCCGTGGCCGCCGCCCGTGACGCCGACGCCGTGGTGGTGGTCGTGGGCACCGACAACGACTGGGAGACCGAGGGGCGCGATCGCACCTCGATGGACCTCCCCGGCCGTCAGGACGAGTTGGTCGAACGGGTGCTGGCCGTGGCCCCCGACGCGGTGATCGTGCTCAACACCGGCTCCCCGGTCACGCTCCCCTGGGCCGACCAGGCTCGCGCCCTCCTGCAGATCTGGTTCGGGGGTCAGGAGATGGCCGACGCCCTCGTCGACATCCTCTTCGGCGACGCCGAGCCCGGGGGGCGCCTCCCCACCACGTTCCCGGTGCGGCTCGAGCACAATCCTTCTTTCGGAAACTTTCCCGCCGAGAACGGCCGGATCAACTACGGCGAGGGGGTACTCGTCGGCTACCGCTGGTACGACGCCCGGCATCTGCCCGTGCGCTTCCCGTTCGGCCACGGTCTGTCCTACTCGTCGTTCTCGGTCGGGGCCCCGGTGCTCTCGACGGCGTTGTTCACGATTGGCGACACCCTTACCGTCGACGTCGAGGTCACCAACACCGGCGCCCGGCGCGGCTCGGAGGTGGTCCAGCTCTACGTGGCGCCGTCACACCCCCGGGTGACCCGCCCGCCCAAGGAGCTCAAGGCCTTCGCCAAGGTGACGCTCGACCCGGGCGAGTCCACGACGGTGCGCCTGGACCTGGACGACCGAGCCTTCGCCTACTGGCTGAGCGCCGACGCCGAGAGCGAGGCCATCGGTCGGCGCCTGGCCGCCGAGGTGGCGTGGGTGCGCCCGCCGTCGGCCCTCGGATGGGCACGGGGCTGGACGATCGATCCCGGTCGGTACGAGGTGCGCGTCGGGCGCTCCGCCGCAGTTATCGACCACGTGGCCGAGGTCCATGTGCCGGTTGGCGGCCTCGTCTCGGCCTGAACGCCCCGTCGCCCAGCATGGTGGCGCCGTTCAGGCCTCGGGCGCGCTGAACGTGGCGATGTGTTCCAGCCACCAGGCGGGGGCATTGTCGAAGATGTTGTTGAGATGGCTGTAGTCGTGCCAGCGCTGGATCAACCCGTCGCGCACCTCCATCACCGAGCTGAACGGGTGGTCGATCACCTCGCCGGTGTGGAACACCCAGCGCTCGACGTGCTCGGTGACCACGATGTCGCCCTCGGCCACCATGTGCTTCGGGAAGTGCAGGTAGTCCGACAGTGGCTCGATCCCGATCTTGAGCCGACGAATGATGTCGGCGCCACCGGTGGCCCCGTTGGGGTCGACGCCCACGTCCGTGTAGTGAGCGGTGTCGGCGAAGAAGGCTGGCATCTCGCCCCACTTCCGTTGGAAGTGGGCATCCCAGTAGCGCTCGACGACCTGCTTGTTGCGTGCTTCCTGTGTGCCCATGGCTCCCCCGGGTGACCTCGACTGGTGCGGCGCCGACTCTAGGCCCTGCGCCGAGCCTGCCGTTCTGACCCACTCCACCTCGAGGTCGCGGCGATGATGGGGTGTGAGCGACGTGGAGATCCGGGACGATTCCATCCGGCTGGGGCAGCTGCTCCAGCTGGCCGGCATCGTCGATTCCGGCTCCGACGCCAAGATGCTGCTCCTCGGCGAGGAGGTGCTCGTGAACGGGGAGATCGAGGTCCGAAGAGGTCGCCAGCTACGGATCGGCGACGTGGTGATGGCCCTCGGTGAGACGGTCACGGTGGTCGGCGGCCCCTGAGAGGGCGGGTCGGAGCGACTCTCTCGGTCGGACCGATCGCAACGACCACGCCCATCGGTGAACCCCGGGCCGGACGAGGTGACGGGCGGCGGTGTCGGGGCCACAGCTGGCGGTGCCGAGCCCGCGGTGGGCGGCGTCGAGGTGCACCACCGCGTCGGAGCGCGGCACCAGCTCCTCTTGGTGGGTGGCGGCGGCCAGGTCGTGGGCCCGGAACCGGGTGACCGAAACCTGGCGGGGCTGGTCGAGATCGATGCGCAGGCCCTGGCCGTCGGCGTCGGTGACGGTGAACCAGCGCACGTCGGCCCGCCCGCCGGTCTCCTGCGGGCGGAGGTACGGGAAGGCCATGTCGTCGACGCTGTGTGAGTGTCGACCGATCCAGCCCGCCCGCCGCCGATCCGGGTAGGTCTCGTAGGGGCCCTGCCCGTACCAGGTGACCGTGTCGAGGCCCGGCACGAGTTCGAGCACCGTGCCGATCCGGGGCAGGTCGTGGAATCGTTCGGGGATCGTGACCTGCTCCTCCACCACGACCGTTCCGTCCGGCCGCATCGTGATGCGTTGCACCTGCGGAACGACCGTGCCGTCCCCCGTTCGCCACTCGGTGCTCACAACCGCCAGCTCGCCGTCACGTTCGATGCCGACGAGATGGCGTTCGAGCTCGTCGACACCCCACCGCCGCCAGGCCCGCGCCGGTTCGTGATCGTTGTCGGTCGGGGCCCGCCACAACGACAGCCCCGGCGAGGCCGAGAGCTCCGGGCCCACCAGCAGGCCCTGGTCGGTGAGTTCCGTCGCCGGGGCGCTCTGATCGGTGCCGTTGGTTCGGGGCCGGTGGAGCAGGGCGATGGGGTCGGCGGCGCGATCCCCCGGGGGGGACGGCGCCATGGCCCGGGCCAGCGGGAGCTGCACCACGGTCACCACGTGGCCGGTCGCGGCCCAGTTGGTGTCGGTCGTCGTGGCGACGGTGAGCGTGAGCCAGCCCTCACCTTCACCGGTGACCGGGCCGAGGTCGAGGTCGAGGGCGAAGGTCGTGCTCTCCCGTGGACCGGTCGGGGGCAGGGCCAGCACTCCATCGGCCACCGGTTCGCCCTCGACCTCGACCGTCCACGTCGTGGTGAGGTCGTCCAGGTCCCGGAACCAGCGCCGGTTGGTGACGACGATCCGCTCGTCCTCCCACTCGAAGGTCACCGGGGCGGCCAGGGCCTGGTGCTCGTAGAGGGCGGGTTTGGGGGTGCGGTCGGGGAGGACCAGGCCATCGATGCAGAAGTTGCCGTCGTTGGGCTCGTCACCGAAGTCGCCGCCGTAGGCCCACCGCTCGGTGCCGTCGGCGAAGCGCTGTACGAGGCCGTGATCCCACCACTCCCAGATGAAGCCACCCTGGAGGCCGTCGACGTTCTCGAACGCCTCCCAGTAATCGGCCAGCCCGCCGTTGCTGTTGCCCATGGCGTGGGAGTACTCGCACAGGATCACCGGCCGGGTCTGGGCGCCACTGGTTGCATGGCTCACCAACTGCTCGACCGAGGCGTACATGGGCACAGTGAGGTCACTGGCCGCGACGCCGGCGTTCCAACCGTGGGCCAGGACCCCCTCGTACTGCACTGGACGGGTGGGGTCGGCGTGGCGCACCCAGGCGGCGGCGGCGTCGTGGTTCGGGCCATAGCCGGCTTCGTTGCCCAGCGACCACACGATCACCGACGGGTGGTGGCGGTCGCGATGCACCAGTCGCGACACCCGGTCGAGCCACGCCGGCAGGTAGCGGGGCTCGGCCGCCAGCTGGGGCTCGGCGTGGGCTTCGATGTTCGCTTCGGCCACGACGTACAGGCCGAGCTCGTCGCACAGGTCGAGGAGCACCGGGTCGTTCGGGTAGTGGGCGGTGCGAACGGCGTCGAAGCCGAACTGCTTCATAAGTACCAGGTCGGCGCGGATGTCGTCGGCGCTCACCACCCGACCGGTGCGGGGATGGAAGTCGTGACGGTTCACTCCGTGGATCAGGATCGGTTGGCCGTTGACCAGCAGGCGGTGACCGTCGATCTCGACCCTTCGGTACCCGACCCGGTACGACGCTTCCTCGTGTACGAGGCCGTCGGGAGCCAAGAGGCGGATCGTGACCTGGCTCAGGCTCGGGTCCTCCGCCGACCACGGCGCGACGTCTCGCACCTCGAGGGAGAGGTGCACCCGTCCGGCGGGGGCGCGACGGATGCGGGCCAGCAGTGGCCGGGTGGCCGGTGGGGCGTCGATCGCCACCACCGCGTCCTCGAACGACCGGCCGGCATGCATCGCTTCACCGATCCAGGCCATCACCGCCTTCTGCTCGGCGTCGTCGAACCGCAGTGGGCCCATCGGCAGCCAGCCCGGCACCGGGGCCCGCAGTGGCTCGACCAGGCCCTTGACCTCCACCTCGACTTCCCAGCCGTCGCCGAGCGGTCCGTCGGCGTCGGTCACCAGTACGTCGACGTCGAGGGTGCCCATGGTGAGGTCCGAGGCCAACGAGGGGGTGAGGCCCATTTCGGCCAGGTGGACCCGCTCGGTGGCGTAGAGGAACACCGAGCGGGTGATACCGCCGTGCCACCACTGGTCCTGGTCCTCGATGTAGTTGGCGTCGGACCACTTCGCGACCCGCAACTCGATCGTGCCCGACCCGCCGGGCACCACGCAGTTGGTGATGTCGAACTCGGCGGCGAGGTGGGAGTCCTTCGACAGCCCGACCTCCGAACCGTCCACGGTCACGAGCAACGCGCTTTCGGCCGCGCCGACGTGCAGCACGATCCGTTTCCCTGCCCAACCCGGGGGAACGGTCACGGTTCGGCGGTACACGCCTGTCGGGTTCCGGTCGGGCACCTGCGGCGGCACGCCGTCGTAGGGCATGGCGATGTTCGTGTAGTGGGGCCTGTCCCCCACGTCCTGCATCGTCCAGCACCCGGGGACCTCGATGTCTCGCCACTCGGTTCCCGTGTCGGCGTCGGGGGCCTCGAGGAGCTGGAAGGCCCACAGACCGTCGAGGACCAGCTGGTCCTGGTGGGGTACGGCGTGCATCGGGAGACGCCCGACCGAGGTCAGCTCGGGTGCCTCCCACCAGCGCACAGTCTCGGGGAGCAACGACGTCACGTCGCGTCCGAGGATCGGTGGGTCCAGGTCACGATCACGGTCACCTCCCGGGTGGGGGCCGGTCGTGGTGGCGCAGCGACGCCCGAACGGGGATCAGCACCCAGAAGCCGGCCATGGCGAGGACGATGCTGGTGACGAAGACGAAGGTCGCCGGCGGTTCGAAGACGAGCCGGGTGACCAGCGTGGCCGCCGACACCAGAGCCAGGGCCAGGAAGGCCAGGCCCGCTCGGGTGGTTCGGATGCCCCAGATGAGCCGTTCGGCGCGGAGGCGGCGGGCCCCGATCCGGTGGAAGACCGTGGGGCTGACGAAGCTGATGGTGGCCATGATCGACGCCCACAGGGCCATGCCGTAGAGCTGGCGACCGAAGTCGTCGAGTTGCTCGAAGCCGAAGGCGAAGGGCACCGTGAGCAGGAACGCCGTCAGTACCTGCACGCCAGGGAGCAGCACCCGCAGCTCCTGGAGCAGCCCGTAGTAGCGCTGCCGGAGCTCTTCCTGGTGGTCTTCCTGGACGAGTTCGTCGAGCGGGAGGTCGCCGTAGGCGTTGGCATCGGCGCGGTCGCTCATCACGACCTTTCTACTCCCGTGGGGCGTCGCCGAGTAGTGGTAGACGTTCACGGTCTGGCCATCGACCACGATGTCGGAGGTGCGGCCGTGGCGTCGCGAATGCACGAAGCGACGTTGTGGTTCAGCTACGTCGTCATGGCGGGATGACCCGGGCCGGGGACGTGCCGGCCCTGCGATCCTTGGTCGATGGTGGGGTTCGCCTCGTCGACCGGTACTCTTCTTTAGTCGTTCCGTTTCGGGAGCGGCGCCGCTGAGCTGAGAGGCCCCACCGTTTCGGTGGCGAGGCCTGGTCCGCCAAGCGGACCTCACTCAAGGAAGTCAAGCTCATGGCGCCTCGTCGCCCCCATACGTCCTCGTCCCCGATCGCGCCCACGACGCCGTCCGAACCCACCGCACCGGTGCGGGCTCCGCACGGCGGTGAGGTCACCTTCGCCGACCTCGGCGTCCCCCCGGAGCTGTGCGACGTTCTCGCCCGCGCCGGCATCCTCATCCCGTTCCCCATCCAGACCGCCACCCTGCCCGACTCGCTGGCCGGACGCGACGTGCTCGGTCGGGGTCGCACCGGCTCGGGCAAGACCCTCGCCTTCGTGCTGCCGCTGCTCACCCGGCTCGCCGCCGACCGCCGCGACCGCAAGCCGGGCCGCCCCCGGGCTCTCATCCTCGCTCCCACCCGTGAGCTCGTGAGCCAGATCGACGAGGCCATGCGCCCGTTGGCCCGAGCCTTCGGCCTGCGCACCCTCACCATCTTCGGGGGCGTGGGCCAGGGCCCCCAGGTCAGCGCCATGCGGTCAGGCATCGACGTGGTCGTGGCCTGCCCCGGCCGGCTCGAGGACCTTCTCGGGCAGGGCCACGTTTCGCTCGACCGAGTCGAGATCACCGTGCTCGACGAGGCCGACCACATGGCCGATCTCGGGTTCCTGCCCGTGGTGCGACGCCTCATGGACCGCACCCCCCAGTCGGGGCAGCGCATGCTCTTCTCGGCCACCCTCGACGGCGGCATCGACGTGTTGGTGAAGCGTTACCTCACCGATCCCGTCACCCACTCGGTCGACTCGGCCGAGTCGCCCGTGGCCACGATGACCCACCACGTGCTCCACGTGAGCACCGCCGACCGCCTCCCCGTGCTCGTCAACCTGACGTCGGCCCCTGGGCGCACCATGGTGTTCACCCGCACCAAGCACCGGGCCAAGCAGTTGACCAAGCAACTGAATGCCCACGGCGTGCCCGCCGTCGAGATGCACGGCAACCTCGCCCAGAACGCCCGCACCCGCAACCTGGCGGCGTTCTCCGAGGGGAGAGCCACCGCCCTCGTGGCCACCGACATCGCGGCGCGAGGCATCCACGTCGACGACGTGACCCTCGTGATCCATGCCGACCCACCGGTCGAGCACAAGGCCTACCTGCACCGTTCAGGGCGTACCGCCCGCGCCGGGGCCGACGGCACGGTGGTCACACTGGCCACCGAGACCCAGCACAACGACGTGCGCCAACTGGCCCGCAGGGCCGGCATCAACCCCACGGTCACCTCGGCTCACCCGAGTCACCCGCTGCTCGACGAGTTGGCCCCCGGTCCGCGCTCGCGCCGTTCGGCGGCCGAGGTCGCCGCCGCTCTGGCCGTGGTCGATGCGGCCTCGACTGGTGGGCGGGGTGGGCAGCCGAACTCTCGTCGCCGGGGTCCGGTTCCCACCGCGACCGGTGAGGCGGCCAGCGCCCGTTCGCGACGTGGTCGTCCTGCCGCCAGCGGTTCCGGTCGCGGACCGTCGAGCTCGTCGAACGGTCGCGGCGGGCCCTCCGGTGCCGGTGCCGGCGGGGGTCGCTCGTCGGCGGCGCGGCGCAGCGGCGGTCGCTCCGGGGGTTCCTCCGGTGGCTCGCGTCGCGGTTGACGACCCCGAGTAGGGTCCCGTCGCCGTCACGAGAGTCGTGCGCGGTGAAGGGGGCTGTCATGGAGATCTCGATCGGTGTCGTCCCCGGACCAGATGCCGTCCGTCGGGCGCAGCTGGCTGAGGAACTCGGTTACTCGCGAGTGTGGCTCTACGACTCCGCGGCCATCTACGAGGACATCTGGGTCAACCTCGCCAACATCGTGCAGGCCACGTCCATCGACGTCGGGACCGCCGTCCTGGTCCCCAACCTGCGGCACGTGATGACCACGGCCTCGGCCATCGCCACCATCGAGCGCATGGCCCCCGGGCGGATCACCGTCGGGTTCGGAACCGGGCTCACCGCCCGTTGGGTGCTCGGCCAGCCCGCACTGTCGTGGGCGTCGTTGCGTCGCTACGTCGAACAGCTCCGTGGTCTGTTGAACGGTGAGATCGTCGACGTCGAGGGGGCCCGGGCCCAGATGATCCACCGACCGGCGCTGGCCGCCCCCCGTCCTCTCCACCCGCCGCTGCTGTTGTCGGCACTCGGGCCGAAGGGCCGAGGCATCACCGAGGAGATGGTCGCCGCCGGCACCGTCGACGGTCTCATCGACGTGGCCGGCACACCCGGAGCGTTCGGGCGGCACGTGCAGATGGTGTCGGGCACGGTGCTCGACGCGGGCGAGTCGCCCGGTGACCCCCGAGTTCGCGACGCCGTCGGGCCGTGGTACGTCGTGAGCTACCACTACGTGTGGACCGAGTTCCCGGAGGTGTTGGCGGGCATGCCCGGCGGGGCCGTGTGGCTGGCCGGCATCGAAGCCGAGCGCCCCGAGGGTGAGCGCCACCTGGTCGTGCACGAAGGTCACGTCACCGAGGTCACCGACCGCGACCGACCGGTGCTCGACGCCGCTCCGGCCGAGGCCATGGCCGGCGCCGGTTGGGTGGGCGATGCTTCCGACATCGCCGCTCGCGTCGCCGCGTCGGCGGCCAACGGGGTCACCGAGGTGCTCTACACCCCGGCTGGCCCCGACGTCGAGCGCGAGATGCGGGCCTTCGCCGCCGCCACGCTCGGCTGATCCGAGGTTTCTCCCGGGGCGGCGACTGCTTCGGAACGCGAACGACTGGACGAGTCGTCATCGGTAGCGGGGCCGGTACCGTCGGCGCATGAACGAGCCTGGCAACAGTTCGACCGTCAGCTACGGGCCAGTCACCTACACCTCCGCAACACCGCCCCCGCCCGACGGGTTGGCCTGGCCCCATGACTTCGACGCCGGGTACGGCGCCGGCCTGCGCACGGCCGTGTCGCTCGGCGGTGGCGGTCTGTTCTTCGTGGCCTGGCAGGTGTCGTATCTGTCCGAGATGCTTTCCCGTGGAATCGATCTGGCCGGGGCCCAACGGGTGGTGGGCACGTCGGCGGGTTCGCTGGTGGCGTCGGTGCTCGAGGCCGGCAACCTTTCCCGGCTCCGCAAGGAGGTCGGGGTGCTGGCCCGGCTGCCCAAGCTGATGGCCGCTTTGGCGCCGGCCGCCGATCTGCACCCCAGTCAGCTGCGGGCTCTCGAGCGGTTCGGGCTGGCCGCCGACGCCGAGCCCGACACCATCAGGGCCATCGGCCATGCCGCCCTGGCGGCCCGGACGCCGGGGCCGGCGGTGATGCCCCGGAATCTGGCCCTCATCTTGGCATCACGGGGGTGGCCGTCGGCCGCCCTCCACGTGACGTGCGTCGACGCCTACACGGGCGAGCGGTGTGTGACAACGGGCAACAGCCGGGTGCCTGTCACCCGGGCGGTCGCCGCCAGCAGCGCGGTGCCCGGCCTCTTCGCCCCCCAGCCCATCCTCGACCGGCGTTGCATGGACGGCGGCGTGAGCGGCACGGGGCTGCACCTCGACGTGGTGGCGGGAGCCGACAAGGTCGTGGTGCTGGGGCTCACCGATGGCGCGGGGGTGACCGAGGGCATGATGACCAATGCTCCCGGCAGCATCGCCCGGGAGCTCGACGCCCTGGCGGGGTCGGGGAGCGAGGTCTTCTTCCGGAGGCCCGAACACATGGACCCGTTGACCCTCATGGATCCCAAGGCCGTGCCCGAGGCCTTGGCCATGGGCCGTCGTCAGGCGGGCGTCGACGCCGCGGAACTCCAGGTCTTCTGGGCCTGATCGACGTGCTTTCGCTCCGGTTCGTTCGCCGGTCACGCAGGGCCCACTCCCGGCGGACTAAGAAAGTGTCATGAGCTACGAGGACATCCCACCCCCGGAACCCAAGCCGATCGACGAGACGAACTGGATGGTGCTGAAAGGCTTCATGGAGCGGGCGGTCCTGCGGGGCCAGCCCCATGGCGACGAGAAGTGCGACAACTGCATCTACTACCTCGATCCGGACGAGTCCCTCCACTACTGCTGGCATCCCCAGATCCGCATCCTCGTGGGTGGCGAGTGGTGGTGCCAATGGTGGGAGCCGATCCCCGCCGACGAGAACGAAGCACCCGCCGCTTCGTAGCGAGCGTCCTCTCCGTTTCCTTCCGACGCGCCGACCAAGTGTGCGGAGGTCCTCCTTGCGTTCCGGCACGACCGGACGTTCATGGCGCCCGGGCACCCCGGGGCTCAGAGCTAGCGTCTAGGCGTGAATCCCGTCGAGTTGGCCTTCGCGGCGTTGGTCACGGCGACCCTCGGGTCACTCGGGGGGCTGGGTGGGGCGGTGCTGTTGGTGCCGGTGCTCGTAGTCGCCGGGGTCGAGCCTCGGCTGGCCGCGCCCCTCGGGCTCATCTCGGTGGCCGCGGGTTCACTCGCCGCCGCCCCCCGACAACTCACCGACCGCGTCGTCAACCACCGGATCGGCGTGTCGCTCGAGATCGCGGCTTCGGCGGCGGCGCTGGTGGGGGCGGTCGTGTCCGGGGTGGTCTCCGAGCGTCTTTTGTCGGTCGTCCTCGGTGTGGTGGCACTGGCGGCGGCGGTCGTCGGCGCCCGGCGCAAGGGCATGCGCAACAAGCCGGATCCGGCCCTGAGCGCCGCTGATCTGGGCGAGCGGCCGGGTACCCTCGCCGGGGTCTATCCCCTCGACGACGGGTTCGTGCCCTACCAGGCCAAGCGGGTTCCGCTCGGGCTGTTGGGGATGGGCGCGGCCGGACTGATCGCCGGCCTCTCCGGGGTGAGCGGTGGGTTCATCAAGACCCCGGTCACCACCGAGGTCATGCACGTACCCGTGAAGGTTGCTGCCGCAACCACGACGTTCACGGTCGGGATCACGTCTGCCGTCGCCCTGCTCGTGTTCGCCTCCCAGGGTCGGGTGGTGCCATCGGATGCCGCCTTGGTGGCCGGCGCCAGCCTGGTGGGCGGGGTCATCGGGGCCCGGCTCCAATCGGTGTTGTCGCCCCCGGTGGTGCGATTGGTGTTGGCCGGCCTGCTGGCCGTGGTCGGGGTCGTGCTGTTGGTGCGGGCGTGAACGACCTGCGGGTGCTGGCGTCGATATTGAGGGTCGGAGTGGTGGTGGCGTTCGCGCTCGCGCTCGCAGGGACGTTCGTGCCCGGTCCGGTCGGCATCGCGGCGGCGGTGGCCTGCATCGCCGTGTTGGTCACCGCTCCGGTCCTGCGGGTGGGCTGGCTCACCGTCGACTGGATCCGCGACGGGGATCGCTGGTTCGCCCTGCTCGGTGGCGCGTTGTTGCTGGTGCTCGCCACCGGCGCCGTGGTGGCCCTGCGCTGAGATCTGCCTCAGGCCGAGGTCAGCGGGAGGCAACGCATTCCACGCCGCGTCACCGGAGCTCCCGGTCGTCGTCACCGTCGGGGAGGTTGCTGGCCAGGCGGATCAGCTCGTCCTCGGCCGGTGGGCGCAACGCCAGCTTGGTCACCTTGCGCACAGAGAGGGCCGACATGGTGCCCCCGACGGCCACGCCCACCACGGGTAGCAGGGTACGGGCGAATCGGCGCCCGGTGCGTTTGAGCAACGCGTCGCCCAACCACCGCGACGCATCGCGGGCCACGTGGTTGCTGGCCCGTCGTCCCACGGCATCGCCGTAGCCGGCGGCCTCGGCCAGGTCGGTGACGATCAGGCCCGGGTCGGGGGAGCGATGGGCCCGGTTGTACTGCTGGGCCCGTGCCGACGCGGCGACATAGGTCTCGAGCACCTCCCCGGCGATGGCGGCCACGATGGCCGTGGTGGCGGCGGCGCCCATCGTGGCGTAGGCGGCAATCTCTTCGGAGGCGGCCGCGGCCGCCCCTCCCGCTCCTCCCATCGCCACGTGGCGCCACTCGGCCTCACCGGCGAGGGGGTGGTGGACGGCGGCCACGATCACCACCCGTTCGGCCTGGAGGAAGCGTGACCCCACCCGCTCGAGCACCCGCTCGACCTGGTCGCGGCTGAAGGCCTTGCGGCGCTTCAGGCCGGTCACCTCGTCGTAGACGTCGGCCACGATGCCGTCCCACAGATGCTCGAGCTCGTCGCGGACCTCGGCCGGCAGCCGGTCGCTGCGCAGCCGTCGCGGCGCCGCCTTCCCGAAGCGCAGGCGGTCGGCCAGGGCCGGAGGCAGGTCGGCCAGTGAGAGATGCCGAACCGGCGAACCGGGCGGGGTGGAGACGACGAGTTCGTCGCTGACGTCACCCTCGCCGGGGTCGCGAGGCCCCGGCCCGACCGGAGGAGGCGGAGGGGGCGGCATCGGCGCGCCGGGCGGCGGTGGGAGGTCGCTCACGCCATCGTGTGTACCAGCCCGACCGGCCGGTCGGGTGGCGACGGCTGGTTCAGGCCGCGCTCTCGGCGCGGTCCTTGGCCACCTCGTCGAGCAGCTCGTACTCCTCGCCGGTGTCGGCCCAGTCCTCGAACTGGCTCACGCCCAGCGTGTCGAACCGGGTCCGCAACCAACCGTTGTTGGCGTCGAGCAGCCCCAGCTTCTTGCAGTTGGGCACGATCTTGGAGAACAGAAGCTGTTGGAACGGGTCCTGGTTCTTCAGCTCGGGGTCGTCCTGCTTGAAGATGCGGATGGCTTCTCGCGGGTCCACCCCGAGCCGTTCCCACACCTCCTGGAGCAGGAACCGGTCGCGCATGCGCACGGCGGCCTCGAAGGCGAACTCCTGGCGGTCGAGGAGCTCGGCGTCGGTGAGACCGGCGTAGTACTCCTTGAGCGACAGCACGCCGAAGGCCACGTGACGGGCCTCGTCGCTCATCACGTAGCGCAGGAGCTGCTTGAGCAGGGGGCACGGGGTGGTCTGCTGGGCGAGACCGAACGACGCCAGGGCCAGGCCCTCGACCATGATCTGCATGCCCAGGTAGGTCATGTCCCAGCGGCTGTCGCTGATGATGTCGTCGAGCAGCATCTTCAGGTGGTGGTTGATCGGGTAGTGCCCGTCGAGCTTGGTGTCGAGGTACTTGGCGAACACCTCGACGTGGCGGGCTTCGTCCATCACCTGGGTGGAGGCGTAGTACTTGGCGTCGATCCACGGCACCGTCTCGACGATCTTGGCCGTGCACACCAGGGCCCCCTGCTCGCCGTGCAGGAACTGGCTGAGGCTCCACTGCTGGCGGTTGACGCCGAACTGCAGCCACTCGTCGTTCCCCCATGAGGCCAGCGACGTGCCTTTCAGGTCGATCCCGACCGCGGCGAGACCTTCGAGGGTGGGGGTGAGCGGGTGGTTGCGGGCGAGCTTCTCGGGATCGACGTCGGTCGACCAGTCGAGGTCGGTCTCGGCGTTCCACTGCGAGGTCTTGGCCTTCTCGTAGAGCTTGGCCAGGGGCTCGCGGCTGCGCTCGTAGTCCCAGGTGAAGATGGTGTCGGCGTTGTTGGAAACCGTGTGGATGGCTTCGGTCAGGTCAGTGTTGGTGACGGCGAGGATGGCGTCGAGGTCGTCGACGTCGTCGCGTCCGAGGATCTCGGCATCGGATCGGGCCATGGTGGGTTCCCCTCGCGTCGTCGCTGTGGTGGCGTGGTCTTTTCGGCACTGCGGGCCGTCGCCATGATGTGACCCCCGTCATGGTAGGGCGGGGGACCGGGGTTTCCCAGCGTCGGGTGCGGAGCGCCGGTGCGCGGGGGTGAAGGCCAGGACCGTGAGCCAGATCACGAACACGACGGTCACGACGAAGAAGCTGGGCGGCAGGTTGAACATCGTGGCCAGCACGAGCCCCGTGACCACACCGACCAGGGCGATGGCGGTGCCGAGCAGGGCGACCATGGCGGGCCGGGCGGTGAGTCGCAGCGCCGTGGCCGACGGGGTGACGACGAGCGCGAAGAGCAACAGGGTGCCCACCACCTGCACGGCCATCGTGATGACCAGGGCCAAGAGCACCAGGAAGGCCATCCCCAGGGCCCGGATGGGCAGGCCCCGGGCTTCGGCGACCCGCTCGTTCACCGAAGCGAAGGTGAGGGGTCGGGCGATGACCGCGAGGGCCAGCACGATCGCCGCGGCGATGAGCCCGAACGTCAGCAGCTCGTCGTCGGAGATGGCGAGGAGATTGCCGAACAGGACGTTGGTGATGGTGTTGGCGCTCTTGGTGGCAAGAGAGTTGAAGAGCACGCCGAGACCGGTGGCGAAGGCAAGGATGGTGCCGGTCGAGATCTCACGGTCGGACATGCGCTTGCCCAGCAGGCCGATGGCCAAGGCTCCCACGATGGTGAACACGGCGAGCCCGAGGGTCACCGGTACCCCGATCAGGATGGCACCCGTGGCCCCGGGGAAGCCGATGTGGGCGAGAGCGTGAGCGGCGAAGGCGTGTTGGCGGATCACCACGAAGTAGCCGAGGAGTCCGGCGGCGACGGCCACGATGCACCCACCGATGAGGGCGTTGCGCATGAAGCCGGACTGGAGGACTTCCCACCAGTCCGACTGGAACGACACCGCGCCGAGCGCCGTCACGGCGCGCTTCGGGTGAAGAGGTCGCCGGTGGCGGTGCGCACCACCCGGACCTGGGTGCCGTAGAGGTGGGTCAGGAGTTCCTCGTCGACGACCTCGCCGACGGCGCCGTAGTGGGCGTGCCCGTCGAGCAGGTAGATGGCCCCGTCGAGGACCGACAGGAGCGGGTTGAGGTCGTGAGCCACGATCACGATCGTCACACCCCGGTCGATCCGCAGCCGGGCGAGGAGGTCGACGATCTCGCGTTGGTTGCGCAGATCGAGGTTGGCGAGGGGCTCGTCGAGCAACAGGATCTCGGGGTCGCCCACCAGGGCCTGGGCGATGGCGACGCGCTGTTGCTGGCCGCCGGACAGCTGCGACATGCGCCGGGTGGCGAAGGGGGTGGCCCCGACGGCGCCGATGGCGGTGTCGATGCGTTGGCGGTCGGCCGGGGGGAGCCGACCGAGGCCCCAGCGCCTACCGGCCAGGCCCAGGGCCACCAGGTCCCAGGCCCGGACGGCCTCGCCGAGGGTGGCGGTGTAGTTCTGCGGGACGTACCCGATGCGGTCGTCGCCTCGTCGAGGGGCCCGGCCGAGGACCTCGATGCGGCCGGTCGCGATCGGAAGCAGGCCCAGCAGGGCCTCGAGCAACGTCGTCTTCCCTGACCCGTTGGGGCCGATGGCGGCCACGATCGAGCGACGCGGGATGGTCATGGTGCCTTCGGACCAGATCACTGTCGGGCCGCGCGCCACCGAGACGTCGTCGAGGAGGATGGCGTCGTCAGGGCTCTCAGGTCTGGAGCTGAGGACCCCGATCGGGGTGGGGGTGTCAGGCAAGCGCCGCCCGCAGCGCGTTCAGCTGGGCGAGCTGCCAGGCGACGAACGAGTCGACACCAGGGGGCACCGTCTCGGTGACGTCGACGACCGGGACACTCGACCCGGTCGCCACATCACGGATCTGCTCCGGGATCGAGCCCTCGGTCTGAGTGTTGTAGATCAGCACGGCCATCGACTTGTCGCGCAGGGCCTGCTGGAACCGGGCCACGTCACCCGGTGCGGGGTCGGAGTGGTTGCCGGCGGCGTTCTGGTAGCCCTGAGGAGTGGCGTTGACGAGACCGACGGCAGCAGCCATGTAGTCGAAGACCGATTCGGTGGAACCGAACGTCTGGCCCGCGGCCGTGGCCTTGATCGAGGCGATCTCGGCGAAGTAGGGCTCGAGGGCGGTGTTCCACTCGGTCGCCCGGTTGGCGAAGTATGTGGCGGCCGTCGGCTCGAGGGCGGACAGTTCGGTGGTCACAGCCTGGGAGACCTTGGTGACGTAGTCGGGGCCGTACCAGATGTGGGGGTTGTCGCCCTCTTTCACCCCGACGACCTTGCCGGCGTCGACCACCGCCGGCTGGGGGGAGAGCGTCTTGACGGTGTCCCCGGCCCAGTGGTCGTAGTCGGCACCGTTCACGACGACGAGTCTCGCATTGCTGAACTTGGCGGTGTCGGCCGCGGTGGGTTCGTAGTCGTGGGGGTCGGCCGACGAGCCCTGGATGATGGTGGTGACCTCGGTGCAGCTACCACCCAGTTGTTCGACGATGTCGCCCCACTGGTCGACCGAGACCACGACCGGGATGGGTGCGACCGGGCACGTCTCCTCGGGAGGTGTCGTCGTGGGGGGAACCGTGGTCGGGGCCGCAGCGGCCGTCGTCGGTGCGGAGGCCTGCCCGCTACCGCTGTCGCTACCGCACGCAGTGGCGGTGACGGCCAAGAGGGCCAGGATCGCAGGGACGAGGACGGAGTATCGGCGCATGTTCCGACTCTAGAACGGGAGCGATTCTCGTTACAAGTCAACCCGAGAGTCATTCTCAAGCATTCTCATCGCTAGGGTTCGGTTCCATGCGCACCGACCTCCACGAGATCACCGCCCAGCGTCTGCGCCTCGAAGGCCAGCGCTACACGAGGAACCGTCATGCCCTCGTCGAGATCCTGGGCGATGCGGATCGTCCCTTGGCCCTGGCCGAAGTCCTGGCGCAGGACGATGGTCTGGCCCAGAGCTCGGTGTACCGCAACCTGGCGGTGCTCGAGCAGGCGGGAGTCGTGCGCCGGGTGGCCGCCACCGACGAGTTCGCCCGGTACGAGCTGGCCGAGGACCTCACCGAGCACCATCACCATCTCCTCTGTACTGGTTGTGGATCGGTCGAAGACTTCGTACTGCCCGTCCGCGTCGAGCGGGCGGTGGACACGGCCCTGGCCGCAGTTGCCGACGAGGTCGGCTTTCAGGGGGTCCATCACCGGCTCGACCTCTTGGGTCTGTGTGGTCGCTGCCGCTGACCGTTTCGGCGGTTCGGCCGACTCGAGCCGGTGGGCTGTGGAGAAGGGTTGACCGAACGGACAATACATGCGAGTATTGCAATGTGACACCAGGTACCGCTCGATTCGACGCCACCGCCGAGCTGCTGCGGGCCTTGGCCAACCCCCTCAGGGTGGCCATCGTCACCGAGTTGGAGTCCGGCGAGCGCTGCGTCCACGAACTCGTCGACGAACTCGGCGTCACTCAACCCCTCGTTTCTCAGCACCTCCGGGTCCTGCGTGCCGCTCGAGTGATCGTCGGCACCCCGAGAGGCCGCGAGGTGGCCTACCGGCTGACGGACCATCACGTCGCTCACATCGTGGCCGACGCCGTGGCCCATGCCGGTGAGCAGGAGTCCGCCGAATCCGAAGTACCACCATCACCCGATCAACGACGGAAGGAAACCGAATGACCATCACCGAACACACGATCCACCCGGGTCACGATCATGCCCACGGCCCCGACTGCGGCCACGTCGCCGTCCAGCACGGCGACCATGTCGACTACCTGCACGACGGCCACGCCCATCGCGACCACCAGGGCCACTGGGACGAGTGCGATCCGTCGGCGTTGCACGTGATCCACACCAGCCACGATCACACCCACGGCCCCGACTGCGGCCACGAGGCGGTGCCCCACGGCGACCATGTCGACTACCTGCACGAGGGCCACCGTCACACGCCGCACGACGATCACTACGACGAGCACTGATACCCGCCCGTACCGGGAGGCTCTGCCGCCGACGACTCAGCGGTTGCGAGCGGCAGAGCCCCTGGTTTCATCGCCTTCCGAGGTGGTCCGGCGCCGAACCCCATGGCGGCGCTCGAAGCGCTCGACCCGCCCTGCGGTGTCGACGATGCGCATCTGCCCTGTGTAGAAGGGATGGCTGGCGCTCGAGACCTCGACCTTGATCAAGGGGTAGGTCCGCCCGTCCTCCCAGACGACGGTCTGCTCGCTGGTGCGGGTCGAGCGGCTCAGGAACGCAAAGCCGTTCCCGCTGTCCTCGAAGACCACCGGGTGGTAGTCGGGGTGGATCTCGCGCTTCAACGCTCCTCCCGAAAGACGACGTGCCGGCGGACCCTGGGGTCGTACTTACGGAGCTCGAGGCGTTCGCGGTTGTTCACCTTGTTCTTGCGGGTCGTGTACACGTACCCCGTCCCGGCAGTTGATCGCAGCTTCACCAGGACCCGCTTGTCGTTGCGGGCCATCAGACGCGCACCCCATTGCGCCGGAGTTCGGCCACGACCGACTCGATGCCCCGAACATCGATCACCCGCATGCCCTTGACGCTGAGCGTGAGGGTGATCCATCGCTTCTCGCTCTGGACCCAGTACCGCTTCTTCTGGATGTTCGGCTTCCAGCGACGGCGTGTCCGGCGGTGAGAATGCGACACGGCGTTGCCGAAGGACGGCTTGCGTCCCGTGACCTGGCAGATGCTCGACATGGGAGCACCCTACTAGGATTAGGAATCATTCTCAATCACGTCCTAGCCTTCGCCTCGTGAAGGATGCAGGCGAGTTCCTCAGCCCTCGGCCGAGTCAGTGACGAGCGGGCCCGCGCCGAGGGGTCCCGCCCCGTCGGGTGACGGAGAGAGGTGCGCCGTAGTGATCGTCAGCAGTGACTCGGCGCCGGGGGCGACCGGGCTGGTCGCCAAGCTGATCGAGGCCGATCCGCGTGGCCTGACCGTTGTCGCTCCCGAGGCGCTTCCCCTGGACGGCGAGGGGGTCGAAGTCGTTCGCGTGGACGGAGAGGTCACCACCGGGGAAAGCGGCGGAGCGAGGGGCGCCTCTCGCGCCGATCTCACCCGGGTGGCTCGCCTCCTTGCGGATCGTCGCCATGGTCCGAAGCGCATGGTCGTCGTGCTCGAGGCCGGAGCAGATGTCGGTGTCGCCGCCCAGACCTTCCTGGCCGATCAATGGCTGCGGAGGTCGACCGACCTCGATGCACTCGTGGCCACGGTCGACGCGCCTCGTGCTTGTGCCCGGCTCGCGGCTTTCGAGGAACTCGCCCGGGGCACCGCTGCCGTCGACCTCGCCATTGCCGATGTCGTGGTGGTGAACGGACTCGGTCAGACCACGACCAGAGGGACGCAGCGGCTCATGGCGGCGCTGCGTGCCACCAACCCGGTTGCGGCCGTGGTCGATGCTGATGTCGAGCACCCGAGCGGTCTGTCGAGCCGGGTGTTCGGTCGGGCCGCCTTCTCGCCCCAACGTTGGTCGTCGCCAGCCGGAAGCGGGATCGAGCGTCACCCGGCCAGGGGGCGATCTGCGCACCATCACCAGAGCGCATGGGTCACGGTGCAGGTGGACGGTGAGCTCGACGAGGCTTCGCTCGATCTCTGGCTGGCCGAGCTTCACGAGCGTCACGAGAGGGAAGGTGCCCGAGTCTTTCGACTCCATGGATCGTTCGCAGTCACGGGTGGGCCCAATCGACTCGTCGCCCGGGGGGTGGGCCATGTGGTCGAGGTCGTCGACGGTCGGCCGTGGGGGGCGGACAACCGGTCCAGCTGGGTCCAGTTGGCGGGATCTGGCGTCAGTGAGGAGATGGTTCACTCGACGCTCGAGGCGTGTCGGGTGTCGTGAGCCTGGTGAGCGGGTCCGATGACGACCACCGGTATCGACCGCGCCAGGTTCGCGGCGGTTACGAGATGTACGAGGTCGTGGCGCACCTCGCCTGGTGTCCGCGGGGCGATCGACTGGCGTTCGGATGCCTGGATGGAGGGGTCGGGGTCCTGGCCGATGACCCGATGGGGCCGTCGGTGCGATGGTGGTGCCGGCTCGATGCTGCCGTCACGGCGCTGGCGTGGTCCCCGCAGGGGGCTCTGGCGGTGGGAGACCTCGCCGGCGGTCTGCGGTTGTGGAGTCCGCGCCACCGCCGCGCTGCCACCGTGACGCTCGACCTCGGAGGACCCGTCTCGGCGCTGGCGTGGTCGCCCCGTGGCGACCTGCTGGCCGTGGGCGCAGGGGCCGAGCTGATGGTGGTGAGCGCGGGCCCTGAAATCGTAATCCGGCACCCTTCACCGGCGGGTGCGGTGAACGATCTCGTGTGGGCCGACGGCCCCGGTGATCTGGTGATGGCGACGAAGGGTGGCGTCGGCTGGGTATCAGTAGGCGAGGAATCGTCGCGACCCGCCCGGTACTACGGGGCCGACGGGACCGTGCTCACGATGGCGCTCGATACCCAGGGCGACCGTCTCGCCTTCGGCGACACGAGCGGGATCCTCCATCTCACCGACCTGGTGTCGGGAGAGGAGGTCAGTTTGAGTGGATACCCCGATCGGATCGAGCACGTGGAGTGGGACCGATCGGGCCTCGTCGTGGTGGTCCCTGCGGGCGACGAGGCGACGCTCTGGTTCCTTCCGCCCGATGGGGTCGACCCGGTCAACGACGAGCCGGTCTGTCTGCGGGGCCACGACGAGATGCTCACTGCGGCGGTGTTCTCACCGGCGGGGGCGGAGTTGCTCACCGCAGACACCACCGGGCGCATCTGTCTCTGGGGCGATGTCGACAACGGCCCGAGGCTCGTGTTCGATGTCGGTGCCGGAGTTCGTTCGTTGCAATGGCACCCATCAGGCACGGCATTCGCCTCGGGGACGGCAGAGGGTCGGCTGCGGATCGTTCGCTCCCTGCCGCTCCTGGGTCAGCTCGGCGGCGTCACTGCATCGAGGCCTTCTCGGTGAGGCAATGCCCTATGTGATCGGCGATCAGCCGGCCACCCATTCGGCCGCCCCACAAGTTGCCGGCCGCGGGTCCGAGCGCCAGCATCGCCGGCCGCCCCAGGAGGTGCACGGTGGTTCCAGGCCACCGCAAGACCGGATCGAGGACGGGCCATCCCTCGAGCACCGTCGTGGGGTGTGATCTGGCCAGCATCGAGGTGAGCGGGTGGGCCATGACATCGGGCTGGCTTCCCGTCGCGAGCCACACGTTCGAGAATCGATGCACCGTTGCGTCATTCGTGCGGAGACAGACGGCGTCCTCCGTCGACGAGGCTTCGACGATCGGGGTTCCCTCCACGATCTCGAGACGTCCCTGCTGGCCGAGGGCCCGGAGGCGGCGGGTCATCCAGGGAGGCATGCTGCCACCGTCCCGGGCGGCCAGGCACACGCGGAGCCGCTCACCCGGATCGGAGATGCCTTCGAAGTCCCTCAGGTACTTCGGTCCGAGCCAACCCGGATCGGTGTCGAACATCGACTCGCGGAGCCCACGCCGGATGAGGAGCTTGACGTCGGCCCCGCGTTCGGCCGCACCAGCCGCGAGGTGGCCTGCGGTCAGACCGCCGCCCAC
>JBDNHK010000090.1:0-46065 GCA_041688815.1 Acidimicrobiales bacterium
CGATGTCCCCGAGATGGTCGAGAAGCGCACGCTGGCCGATCTGGGCGACTGGCCCTACCCGAAGAACCAGTTGGTGCCGCTCACCGAGGTCGTGCACGACCGGCTCAACGTCGAGGTCTTCCGGGGTTGCACCCGGGGCTGTCGGTTCTGCCAGGCCGGCATGATCACCCGGCCGGTGCGCGAACGTCCGGCCGAGCAGGTCCGCACGATGGTCGCCGAGGGCCTGCGTCGCACCGGATACGACGAGGTGGCGCTCACCTCGCTCTCCACCGCCGACTTCTCCGGCATCGAGAAGCTCGTCGGCGACATCGTGCGCTCCACCGACGACGGGCCCCCGGTGTCGGTGTCGCTGCCGAGCCTCCGTGTCGACGCCTTCGGCGTGGGGATCGCCACGCAACTCCAGAAGGCCCGCCGCACCGGGCTCACGTTCGCTCCCGAGGCCGGAACCTGGCGTATGCGCCAGGTCATCAACAAGCTGATCCGTGAAGAGGACCTCTACCAGGCGGTCGAGGCGGCCTACGAGAACGGCTGGCGGCGGGTGAAGCTCTACTTCCTCACCGGTCTGCCCACCGAGACCGACGAGGACACCCTCGGCATCGCCGAGCTGGCCCGCAACTGCGTGGCGCTGGGCAAGGCCCACACCAAGAGTCCGTCCGTCACCGTCTCCGTGGGCGGTTTCGTGCCCAAACCGTTCACGCCGTTTCAGTGGTTCGGCCAGAATACGGTCGAGGAACTACGGCGCAAGATCAACCTCCTGCGCGACGACACCCGCAAATCCCACGGGGTGCAGCTCAAGTGGCACGACCCCAAGGCCACCCTGATCGAAGGGGTGATGAGCCGCGGCGATCGCCGACTCGGCCCGGTGCTCGAGGAGGTCTGGCGTCGCGGTGGTGTGTTCCAGGAGTGGAACGAGCGCTTCGACCTCGATCTGTGGCTCGACGCCATGGCCGCCCACGGCGTCTCGCCCGACTGGTACGCCCACCGTCACCGCACCGAGCACGAGGTCTTGCCGTGGGATCATCTCTCGGCCGGGCTGCACAAGGACTTCCTCTGGCAGGACTGGCGCGACTCGTTGGCCGAGGTGGGCCTGCCCGACTGCCGCTGGACCCCGTGCTACGACTGTGGGGCCTGCACGGGCTACTCGATCGAGCACATCGTGGCGTCGGCCACGCCTCCCGCCGGAGGCTCGCAGGGCACCGGCCAGGATCTCCGATCGAGCTCGGTCCCGGTTTCGTTGCTGGCCCGCCGACCCGAGCCCGCCGGCACCACCGCCGGGGTCACCCCATGAGGATCCGGGTTCGCTACCGCAAGCACGGCAAGGTGCGCTTCACCAGTCACCGTGACGTCGCCCGTATCTGGGAGCGGGCCCTGCGTCGCGCCGAGCTCCCTGTTGCCAGCAGCGAAGGGTTCTCGCCGAGACCGAAGCTGCACTTCGGGCTGGCTCTGTCCACCGGCCACGAATCGTTGGGGGAGTACCTCGACATCGACCTCTACGAGCCCGAAGCCCAGACCGTCGACCTCGCCGGGCTGCCCGAGCTGCTCACCCCGCTGCTCCCCGAAGGCATCGAGGTCGAAACGCTCGCTGTCATCGACCGCGGCGATCTCTCGTTGCAGGAGGCCGTCACCTCCACCTCGTGGCGCATCGAGGTGCCCGACATCGCCCCGGCCGCGCTGGCGGCTGTCACTGATGCCCTGCTGGCCCGAACCACCCTGCTCGTCACGCGCGAGCGCAAGGGGAAGCCGGTCACCGACGACCTGCGCCCCGGAATCCTCCACCTCGCGGTGCTGGGCGCCACCCCTCCTGACGCCCCCGAGCCCGGGGCCGTCCTCGAGGCCGAACTGGCCACCCATCCCCGTTCGGTGCGGCCCGCAGAACTGCTGGCCGCCTTCGATCCGCCCCTCGCCGAGGGACGGGTCTGTCGTACGCATCAATGGATCACCAACGACGGCGCGACGCGGGAGCCCCTGGCCCCGCTCGGCGCGCCGTCTCCGGCGCAACCCGAAGCGCGCGCCTCATGAGAAGGGATCATCCGCATGTCCGACCCCACGGTCGAGAACACCCCCGGATCGCCGATCACCCCGCCGGTCAGCCCCCCACCGATCACGCGTGTGGTCTCCGCCGACCCGGCGGGCGCCCCTGAGCGCGAGGCGAGCTCGACCGGGCCCACCGACGACACGACCAAGGCGAAACCGAGCGACACCGAAGGCGGCACCCGTCCCCGCCGGCGCCGTGGGTCCCGCGGCGGCCGAAGCCGGGCCCGGAGCACCGGCCCGGCCGCAGACGGCGGCGCCGAGACGGCGGACGGACCGTCCACCGGTCACGACGACACCGACCAGCCCGACCAGCCCGAGCTGCCCGATCGGCCCATCGAGGGCAAGATCCAGGATCCGGCGGTGGCCGAGCGGGCCCTCGTCAAGCGCCCGCGTATCGGCGACAGCCGACCGGCTCCCGAGGGCCTCGATGCGCCGGACGGGCCCGCCGCCGGTCGGGATGGTGCCCGAGGTGGGAGGGGCAAGGCTTCGTCGGGCACGGAGTCGGGCGGTTCCACCGCGAAGTCGGGCAGCCGCCGCCGCCGAGGAGGACGGGGGAAGAGTTCGGGTGCCAACGGTGGTACCAACGGGGGCGCGAACCGGTCGTCGACGGCGCGGTCGGCACCGGTCGAGGCGATCGTGGGCGGCGACGCGGTCGAGCTCGACGAGGCCACCCTCGAGAAGCGTCGCGGTCGCGAGCGCAACGGCCGGCCGGTGGGTCGATACCTCATGACCGTCAGCGTGCGGCCGACGGCCACCCAGATCGCGGTCCTCGAGGGCCGCAACCTCATCGAGCACTTCGTGTCGCGTCCCGCCGACGACGTGGCCCAGATCCACGGCAACATCTACCTGGGCAAGGTGCAGAACGTCCTGCCGGGCATGGAGGCGGCCTTCGTCGACATCTCCACCCCGAAGAACGCCGTGCTCTATCGCGGCGATGTCCAGTACGACGCCGAGGACATCGAGCAGGGTGGCAATGCCCGCATCGAGCAGATCCTGAAGCCCAAGCAGACCATCGTCTGTCAGGTCACGAAGAACCCCATCGCCCACAAGGGGGCGCGACTCACCCAGGAGGTGTCCCTGCCCGGGCGGTTCGTGGTGTTGATCCCGAACTCCTCGACCTACGGCATCTCGAAGCGCCTGGCCGACAACGAACGCAAGCGGCTGCGGTCGATCCTCGACCAGGTGAAGCCGCCCCAGCACGGCGTGATCGTGCGCACCGCCGCCGAGGGTGTCACCGCCGAGGAGATCTCCGCCGACGTCACCCGGTTGCTCTCGCAGTGGACCCGCATCGAGGAGCTGGCGGCGAAGGTCCAGGGTCCGGCGCTGCTGTATCGCGAACCCGACATGGCGGTGCGGGTCATCCGGGAGGAGTTCAACGACGACTACCGGGGCATCGTGATCGACGACGAGGCCCTCTACACCGAGATCCGTGACTACGTCACCAGCATCTCGCCGGGCTTCGCCGATCGGGTGCAGTTCTACGACCCATCGGTCGAGCCGCTGTCCATCTTCGAGCGCCATCACGTCCACGAGCAGCTCCACAAGGCGCTCGACCCCAAGGTCTGGCTCCCGTCGGGGGGGTCGCTGATCATCCAGCACACCGAGGCGCTCACCGTGATCGACGTCAACACCGGCAAGAACGTCGGGTCGTCGAGCCTCGAGGAGACGGTGTTTCGCAACAACCTCGAAGCCGCGGTCGAGATCGCCAAGCAGCTCCGTCTGCGTGACATCGGCGGGATCATCGTCATCGACTTCATCGACATGGAGATCCGTAAGAACCGCGACGAGGTCATCACGGTGTTCCGTGACGCCCTGGCGCGCGACAAGACCCGCACGCAGGTGTTCGACATCTCCGAGCTCGGCCTCGTGGAGATGACCCGCAAGCGCATCGGTGAGGGCCTGCTCGAGTCGTTCTCCACCCATTGCCCCGAGTGCGATGGCCGAGGGCTGCTCATCGACGCCGACCTGCTGACCTGACCGAGGTGGGTTTGGAGTCCGCGCCTCGCCCGGGTAGTGTCGCATCCCTATGTATGCCGTGATCCAGAGTGGTGGCAAGCAGTATCGAGTCGAAGAAGGGCAGCGTCTCGAGGTCGAACGCCTCGGTGACGTCGAGGAGGTCTCGCTGACCCCGGTCCTGCTCGTCGACGGCGACGCGGTGCTGGCCACCCCCGCACAGTTGTCCGGAGCCAGCGTCACCGCTCGCGTCGTGGGTGAGACCAAGGGTCCCAAGATCACGGGCTTCACCTACAAGAACAAGTCCAACGAGCGACGCCGGTGGGGCCACCGCCAGCAGTACGCCACCATCGAGATCACCGGCATCACGAAGGGCTGAGACCATGTCCAAGACCAAGGGCGGCGGGTCCACCCGCAACGGCCGCGACTCCAACTCCCAGCGCCTCGGCGTGAAGCGTTTCGACGGGCAGGTCGTGAACTCCGGCACCATCATCGTGCGCCAGCGCGGCACTCGCATCCATCCGGGCGAGAACGTGGGCAAGGGCAAAGACGACACCCTGTTCGCCACGGCCAACGGCAAGGTCAAGTTCGGGCAGCGCAACGGGCGCAAGCTCGTCGACATCCTGCCCGACTGACCCCGGCGCTCCGGCGACCTCACCGACGCCGCGGCGATCGAGGCGGCCCTCGCCACCATCGCCCACCGGTGGGGGTCGGTGAACAGCTTCATCAACACCATCGGTCCGGCTGACGGGCACTTCGAAGACCTCGACGACGACGAGGCACTGGTGATCGAGGTCGTTCCGCCCGAGTGCGAGTACTGGATGATCGCCCTGCACAACCATTGGATGGAGACTTTCGACTACGTCAACCACCGGTCGGCCCTCAACTGCCAGTCGGCGCAACTCGAAGCCGACGGGAGCGTGCGGTTCGTGGTGGCCGGCCGCGATCCGGGGGTGGCGAACTGGCTCGACACCGCCGGGCACCGACGGGGCACCGTGGGGATGCGCTGGGTGGGCCCCGACGTGATCGATCGGTTGCCGTCGACCAGGGTGGTCCCGCTCGACTCGCTGCGTTGAACGACGGCCGGGGTCTGGGCGCCGGGTCTCGGACGTAGGTCACTGCCGGCTGTCTATGCCGCGCGGGAGCTGGTCGATCGGCCAGTGCAGGAGGCGGCGAGCGGCGTCGAAGGCGAAGCGGTCGGTCATGCCGGCGACGTAGGTGACGGCGTCGAGGACGGGGTCGCCGGCGGGCGCGCCGACCGTGGGGAGCAGCTCGGGGGAGTGGGCCAGGTGCTCCACCAGCGCCCGGAGCAGACGGGCCACCGACGCGCCCTGGGCCAGGGACTCCGGTCGGTTGTAGATGCGCTCGTAGTTGAACGCCCGCAGGCCGGCCAGCGCCTCGGCGCGGGTCGGATCCATGCCCACCACCCCGGTGGTGTGGATGGTGGTGACCAGCGCGTCGATGAGGGTGCGCAGCTGGCGAGGACGGGTGTCACCGAGCACCTCGCGCACCCGAGGCGGCAGGTCCGACGGGGTCACGATGTCGGCGCTGATCGCGTCCTCCAGGTCGTGGGCGCAGTAGGCGCAGCGATCGGCCCAGCTGACGACCGCCCCTTCGGGGGTGGATGGTGCGGGCTGCGACCAGGAGTGGCACCGGATGCCATCGAGCGTCTCGTGGCAGAGGTTGAGCGGGGTCAGCACGACGTCTGCGCCCCATGCGGCGTGGTGATACCCGCCGGGCACGAAGTCGTCGAAGGCGTCCTCGCTGGCGTGCCCGCCCGGACCGTGCCCGCAGTCGTGACCGAGGGCGATGGCCTCGGTGAGGGCCACGTTGAGGCCCACGGCCCGGGCCACCGCGGTGGCCACCTGGGCCACTTCGAGGGCGTGGGTGAGCCGGGTGCGCTGGTGGTCGGCGGGGAACACGAACACCTGGGTCTTGCCGGCCAGGCGCCGGAAGGCCGGGGCGTGCAGCACGCGATCGCGGTCACGTTCGAAGCAGGTGCGGAAGGGGTCGGCGTCTTCGTCGTGGTTCCGTCGTCCCGCCCCGGACGCTCGGGTGGCCCCGGTGGCCAGCCACCGTTGCTCGGCCTCCTCGCGATCCTCTCGCCGCACCAGGCGCGGCTCGATGCTCGGGGGCGGTGCGTCGCGGTGAGCGGTCACCACCCCGTCCACTGAAGGCCCACCGCGCATGGTGGCCGCCCACTGGTGTTGACGGTGCGTGACGTGGATCGGAGGCATGCCATCAGTGTGGCCAGGGCCAGCGACAGCGCCGCCGGTCGTGTCGACGGGCGATGGTCGGCGGCCATGACCACCGAGGCCGTTCGCCTCGTCTGCTGTCCCCTCATCGCGACCGTCAACGGTGATCCCGTCAACGGTGATCCCGTCAACGTCGGCGGACTGCGTGCCGCCACCCCGTAGGATCGATAGCCGTGTCCGGATTCGTCGACGAGTGTCAGATCAACGTGCGGGGTGGTGACGGCGGCGCCGGCTGTGTGGCCGTACGTCGCGAGGCCCACGTGGCCAAGGGCGGCCCCGATGGCGGCGACGGCGGCAAGGGCGGCGACGTTTGGTTCGTGGCCGATCGCAACGTGGCCTCGCTGCTGGCCTTCCGCGACCACCCCCACCGCCGGGCCGACAACGGCACCCACGGCTCGGGCAAGAAGAAGCACGGCGCCGGAGGCAACGACCAGATCGTGCCCATGCCCGAAGGCACCGTGGTCCTCGACCGTGACGGCGTGGTGCTGGCCGACCTCGTACAGGCCGGCGACCGCTGGCTGGCCGGGGCCGGGGGGCGGGGGGGCAAGGGCAACGCCCGGTTCCTGTCCAACAAGCGGCGCGCCCCCATGTTCGCCGAGCAGGGCGAGGTGGGCGAGGAGCGCTGGCTGAACCTCGAGCTCAAGCTCATGGCCGACGTGGCCCTCGTGGGCTTCCCCAACGTGGGCAAATCCACCCTGGTGTCGCGGGTGTCGGCGGCCAAACCCAAGATCGCCGACTACCCCTTCACCACCCTCGAACCCAACCTCGGCGTGGTTCTGCTCGACGACGGCTTCGAGTACGTGGTGGCCGACATCCCCGGTCTCATCGAAGGGGCCAGCGAGGGCCGGGGCCTCGGCCACCGGTTCCTGCGCCACATCGAACGGGCCCGGGTGCTGGTGCTGTTGATCGATCTGGCGGGGGGCGACACCGGCACCAACACCGCCCTTCCGGCCGAACAGGTCGACGTGCTGTTGCGCGAGCTGGGCCAGTACCAGCCCGACCTGGTCGACCGGCCCCGCATCGTGGTCGGGTCGCGCTCCGACCTGGTGCCCGACGTGCTGCCCATCGCCGAAGCGGGCGAAGGCATGGTCACCAGCGACGGGGTGGTGCTCGACCTGTGCATCTCCGCCGTCACCGGGGCCGGCCTGCCCCGCCTCATCGGCCGCATGGCCGACGCCGTGCGCGGCGCACGCGTCGTGGAGCCCGAGCCCGAGGGCTTCGTGGTCCACCGGCCCCTTCCCGAGGGCGTGCGCATCGAACGCGAGGACGACGGCAGCTTCCGGGTGGTGGGTCGCTCGGCCGAACGGGCCGTGGCCCTGTCGGACCTCACCAACCTCGAGGCCCTCGACTACGCCCACGCCCGCCTCAAGAAGCTCGGCGTCGACAAGGCGTTGGCTCGCGCCGGGGCCCGAGAGGGCGACGTGGTGCACATCGGGCGCCTCAGCTTCGAGTACGAGGACGAATGAACCCGGCGCCGAGGGGTGGGCGATGATCGTCGTGGCCAAGATCGGGACCTCGTCGGTCACCGACGCCGACGGCCATGTCAGCGCCGCCGCCGTGGCCAAGCTGTGCACCGAGGTGGCGTCGTTGCGCGCCGACGGGCACTCGGTGGTTGTCGTCACCTCGGGGGCCATCGGCGCGGGTCTGCCCGCCCTCGGCCTGGGCGGCGACCGTCGCCCCCGCGACGCCGTCACCCTCCAGGCGGTCTCGGCGGTGGGGCAGAGCCGACTGATGCAGGTGTACGACGACGCCCTCTCCGGTCACGGTCTGGTGGCCGCCCAGGTACTGCTGGCCCCCCTCGACTTCATGCAGCGCCGCCAGTACCTGCACGCCCGCGGCACGTTGCGCCGCCTGCTCGAGCTGGGCGCGGTGCCGGTGGTGAACGAGAACGACGCCGTCGCCGACGACGAGATCCGTTTCGGTGACAACGACCGGCTCGCCGCGCTCGTCGCCCACCTGGTGGGGGCCGAGCTGTTGGTGCTGCTCACCGACACCCCCGGGTTGCTGTCGGCCGACCCCCGATTCGACCCGTCGGCGTCGCTCATCGAGGAGATCGTCGAGGTCGACCAGGCCATGGAGGCCCTGGCCGGTGGCCCCGGTTCCAGCGGAGGCAGCGGCGGGATGGCCTCGAAGCTCGCCGCAGCCAAGATCGCGGCATGGTCGGGGGTGCGCACCGTCATCGCCGCCGCCACCCGCGAGCGCGTGCTGGCCGACGCCGTGGCCGAGGTGCCCGGGGTCGGCACCGTGGTGTTGCCCCACGAACGTGACCTGCCCGCCCGCAAGCTCTGGATCGCCTTCGCGGTGGGGTCCTCCGGCACCCTCGTCGTCGACGCCGGCGCCCGCCGGGCCCTCGAACGAGGGGGCGTGTCGTTGCTCGCCGCCGGTGTCACCGGCGTGCACGGCTCCTTCGACGTCGACGACGCCGTCGAGATCGCCGACACCGACGGTCAGGTGTTCGCCAAGGGCCTGGTGCGTGTCGATGCCACCACGGCCGAGGGTATGGCCGGGCTTCGCCGCGCCAACCGGGCCGATGGCCAACCGGCCCACCTCGTGCACGCCGACGACCTGGTGATCCTCCCGTAGGGGAGGACGGCTCAGCCGGCCGGCGTCTCGTCGGCCGGCGTCGAGGTGGGGGCTTCGAGCTTCTTGGCCTCGGCCAGCAGTTCGGCGGCCGAGTGACCACCCGGTGACGCCACCGGCAGGCCCATCTGCTCGCGCAGCACGTCGAGGCGGGCCACCGCCTCGGTGTTCATGGCCGCCTTCTCGACCTCGAGCATCCGGCCTTCCACGCCCTGCGCGGTGAGTTCCTGGGCGCCCTTGGCCTTGGCGTAGCGGATCTCGATCTTCTCGCGCACCTGCTCGAAGGTGGGCACGTCCTCGCCGACGGTGGCCGACAGCGACTCCATGGCCGTGTTCATCTGCTCCTGCATCTTGGCCTGGTCGAGCTGGCCGAGGAGCTTCTGGCGCTCGGCCAGCTTTTGTTGCAGGGCGGCGGAGTTCTGGGCGACCGCGGCCTTGGCCTGCTCGGCCGCCTGGGAGGACTGCAACACGAGGGTCTTGGTGTCCTCGACGTCGTTCTCCACCGCGATGAGGCGATTGGCGAACGTCTCGGCGGCCTGGGTGTACTCGCCCGCCTTGGCGCTGTCGCCGGCGGTGGTGGCCTGATCGGCCATGATCAGGGCCTGGCGGGCGTTGCCGGTGAGCTTCTCGTACTCGCCCATCGCCCGGTTCAGACGCATCTCGGCCTGCTTCTGGTTGGCGATGACGTTGGCCGCCTGCTCCCGCAGGCGCCGGTGCTGATCCTGGGCCTCGCGGATGGCCTGTTCCAACTGCACCTTCGGGTCGGCCCGCTCGTCGAGCGACGAGTTGGCCTTGGCTCCGAGGTACTTCCACCAACGAGTGAGTGCGTTTGCCATGGCCGGTAGGTTAACCGCCGGAGCGCCGCCGGGCGCGACGGTCAGCGTCGCCCGAGCCGGTTGACGACCGGCTGGATCTCCTCGGCCCGCAGCACCAGCAGCACGAGCCCGTAGACCACGGCCCCGGCCAGGCCGGCGGTGATGGCGGCGGCCACCCCCGAACCGAGCCCGAGCAGCAGGCCCCCGGTGACGAGCACGAGGGCGGCCGTGGCGCCCACGAGGCGCAGCAGCCCGGCGGCGGTGCGCCGGTCGAACCAGGGTCCGATCCGGCGCTGCAGCGCCACCAGGGCCACCACCGAGAACACCGCGTAGGACGCCGAGAACGACGCCGCCAGCCCCTGCACCCCGTAGGGCCCGACCAGGACGACGGCCAGCACGACGTTGAGGATGTTTTGGCCCCCGTTGATCCAGAACGGGGTGCGGGTGTTGCGCTGGGCGTAGAAGCCCCGCATGGCGAACAGGTAGGCGGCGAAGAACGGCAGCCCGACCGCGAACGCGGCCAGGGTGCCGGCGATGGTGTCGCCCGCGGCGGCATCGAGCGCCCCGTGCTCGAGGACGATCTCGACCACCGGGCCGGCGAGCAGGGCCATGGCGGCCCCGGCGGGCAGCATCAGCACGAGGATGAGGCGCAGCCCGTAGGTGAACCGGTCGCGCAGGCGCTGAAGCTCGTCCCGTACGGCGGCATCGGCCATCTCGGGGGTGAACGCGGTCATCACCGAGACCGCCCACAGCCCGTAGGGAAGCTGGAAGAAGATGTAGGCGGTGGCGTAAGCGGTGACGCCGTCGACGCCGTTGGCCAGCACGATCATCGTGAAGAAGGCGATCTGGTTGGCGACCACATAGCCGAGCGTCCACCCCGAGAGCCGGCCGACCTGACGCACGGCCGGGTTGCGCAGGTCGAACCGCCAGCGCAGCCGGATGCCGGCGTGGCGCAACGCCGGCCACAGCACCGCGGTCATGGCCACGATGCCGGCGGTGGTGCCGAGGCCGAGGAGCAGTTGCAGGCCCCGGTCGGAGCTGACCTGGTCGAAGGTGGGCTGGTCGCCGCCGGCCAGCCGGGGGAGAGCCAGGAAGAGGCAGATCACGACCACGTTGTTCAGCACCGGAGCGAACGCGGGCACGGCGAAGAACTGGCGGGCGTTCAGCAACGCCGAGCCCAGCGCGGTGAGGCCGTAGAAGAACATCTGGGGGAGGAACAGCACCAGCAGCGGCACCGCCACCTGGGCCTCGCGGGAGGCGTCGGCGCTGCTCTCGGTGAGGCCGTAGGCCCTGATGATCAGTGGCGCCGCGATCATGGCCAGGACGGTCATCACGCCGAGCACCACGGTGATGACGGTGGCCAGCGCGTTGATGCTCTCGGCGTCGTCGAGGTCGAGGTACTGCACCACGACCGGCACCAGGGTGGCGGCCAGGATCCCGCCCAGGACCAGGTCGTAGAGCATGTTGGGCGTGTTGTTGGCCAGGTTGTAGGCCTCGGCCAACGCCGTGGTGCCCAAGGCGTACACGATCACGACGGTGCGGATCAGCCCCGTGAGCCGGCTCATGGCCGTGCCGAGGGCCACCACCCCCGACGAGCGCACGAGGCGACTGCTGCTGGGGGCGGTCACAGCACGTCCGGCGGGGGCATCTGCGGGTCGACGCCCTCGTCGGTCGGCGTCGCCGGCAGCTCGGCCAGCCCCACCGACAACGCCTGCAGCTCCCCGACCACGTCGTCGACGGCCGACCCGATGAGGGCCAGGGTCTCCACCTGCTGGGTGGCGCCGATCTCGAGGGTCCGGGTCACGATCTCGTCGAGTCGGGCGTCGAGGTCGGCCAGCCGGCGTTCCGTCGCAGCCAGGCGCTGGTCGATGCGCTTGGCGATGTCGAGCTGGCGGCGGCGGGCATCGAGACCGGGGCCGCCGGTGGACTCGGCCCGGCTCAGCTCGGCGATGATGTCGGCCACGTCGATGTCCTCACGGGCATCGCCGAGATCCTGCCCGGCGGCGGCGACCCGCCAGGTCTCGTCGACCGCATTGGCCACATCGGCACCGATGGCCTCGAGCCGGTCCTGAAGTGGGCCCTGGTCGAGCCGGCGGACGGCCGCCCGATAGCGATCCTCGGCGGCCACCGCGTCGACCACGAACCCCTGCCACCGCGGGCCGAGGGCGCGGGTGCGCATCCGCCACGCCGAACGGCGCGGGAGGACGCCGGCCAGACGGGTGCGCCACCGTGACAGACCGCTCATCGATCCCCGCGACCGGGCGCACCATGGCGAGACGCCCAGGGTTCGGCCATCACGACAACGTACCCGGCCCGCTCTTCGGCCCGGTGGTGCCCCGCCGGTAACCTTCAGCTGTGCCCACCGACGCCGGCCCTGCCGAATCACCCGTCACCGATGTCACGACCCCGACCATCGCCGAACTCGGTCGCCGGGCGAAGCAGGCCTCGCGAGCCGTGGCCACCGCCTCCACGGCCACCAAGGACGATGCTCTTCTCGCCGCGGCCGACCTCCTGGTGGCCCGGACGGCCGAGGTGCTCGACGCCAACGCCGCCGATGTGGCGCGGGCCGAGGGGGCCGGGGTGGCGGGTACGGTCATCGATCGTCTCCGCCTCGACCCGTCGCGGGTCGAGGCGATGGCCGGGGGCCTGCGCCAGGTCGCGGCCCTGGCCGATCCGGTCGGCGAGGTGCTCGACGGCTGGGTGAGGCCCAACGGGCTGCGGATCCGGCGGGTGCGGGTTCCGCTCGGGGTGGTGGCCATCATCTACGAGAACCGCCCCAACGTCACCTCCGACGCCGCCGGGCTCTGCCTCAAGTCGGGCAACGCCGCCTTTCTGCGCGGCTCGTCGGGGGCGATCTCGTCGAACACGGTGATCGCCGACATCTTGCGCGACGGGGTGGCCAAGGCCGGGTTGCCCGCCGATGCAGTGGTGCTGGTCACCGACACCAGTCGTGAGGCGGCCGTCGAGTTCATGCGCCAGCGCCAGTCGATCGACTGCCTCATCCCGCGGGGTGGTCCGTCGCTCATCCAGTCGATCCTCGACAACGCCACCGTGCCCTACGTGATCGATGGCGACGGCAACTGCCACGTGTACGTCGACGCCGACGCCGATCTCGACATGGCCCTCGACATCGTGGTGAACGCCAAGACCCATCGACCGTCGGTGTGCAACGCCGCCGAGACGCTGGTGGTGCACTCGGCCGTCGCCGAGGCCTTCCTGCCCCGCGCCGCCGCCGCCCTCGTGGGGGTCGAGCTCCTCGGCGACGAGCGGGCCTGTGCCCTCGTGCCCGCAGCTGCCCCGGCCGACGACGCCGCCTGGTCGACCGAGTTCCTCGACCTGCGCCTGGCCGTGAAGGTCGTCGACTCCCTCGACGAGGCCATCGAGCACATCACCCGTTACGGCTCCGGGCACAGCGAGGCCATCGTCACCCGGTCGTTCGTCGCGGCCGAGCGCTTCACCACCGAGGTCGACGCCGCCGCGGTGCTGGTGAACGCCTCGACGCGGTTCGTCGACGGCGAGGAGTTCGGCTTCGGCGCCGAGATCGGCATCTCCACCCAGAAGCTCCATGCCCGTGGTCCCATGGGTCTGCGCGAGCTCACCTGCGCCAAGTACATCGTGCACGGCACCGGCCAGACACGGGGCTGAGCGAGGGGTCGCACCGGGGTTTTCCCCGGCCTGGACCGGTTGGTCAAGCCGATAGGGTCGACCTCCATGGATCACCGCTTCGAGTCCCCCGCCGCCGTCCGCTCGTCGCTCGGCCAGGTGAACTACCTCTCCGATGAGGGCATCGCCGGGGTGGTGTTCCTGGCCGACCGGTTGGGCAAGCCGGTGCTGGTGGAAGGCCCGGCGGGCACGGGCAAGACCCAGTTGGCCAAGTCGGTGGCCGAGATCCTCGGCGCCCGCCTCATCCGCCTCCAGTGCTACGAGGGCCTCGACGAGTCCAAGGCGCTGTACGAGTGGAACTACAAGAAGCAGTTGCTGCGCATCCAGGCCGAACGCAACAACGAGTCGACGTGGGAGGACATCGAGACCGACATCTTCTCCGACGAGTTCCTTCTCACCCGCCCCCTGCTCGAAGCCATCCGGGCCGAAGACCCGGTGGTGCTGCTCATCGACGAGGTCGACCGGGTCGAGGTCGAGACCGAAGCCCTCCTGCTCGAGATCCTCTCCGACTACCAGGTGTCCATCCCCGAGCTCGGCACCATCGAGGCTCGGCAGATCCCGATGGTGTTCCTCACCTCGAACAACACCCGCGAGTTGTCCGAGGCCCTCAAGCGGCGGTGCCTGTTCCTGCACATCGACTATCCCGACATGGAGCGGGAGAAGCAGATCGTGCTGTCCAAGGTCCCCGACATCACCGAGAACCTGGCTGACCAGGTGGCCCGCATCGTCCGGTCCATCCGCCAGATGGAGCTGAAGAAGGCGCCGTCGGTGTCCGAGACGCTCGACTGGGCCCGCACCCTGCTGCTCCTCGGTGTCGACACGGTCAACGAGGCCGAGGCCACCGAGACCCTGCACATCCTGCTCAAGTACCAGAGCGACATCGCCAAGGCCACCAAGGAACTGTCGGGCGACAAGGGTGTGCGCAAGCCGGGTGTGCCCCGTACATGACCCCGCCGACGGCCACCGAGGTCGCCAACGGCGCCACACCGCCCCCGGCGTCGTCGCCGCTGCTCGACCTGCTCGAGGGGTTCATGGGGGAGTTGCGCGCCGCCGGTCTGCCGGTGAGCCTCACCGAGAACCTCGACGCCATGCAGGCGGTGAAGCACATCCCGATCGAGGACCGTGGTGCCTTCAAGTACGCGCTGGCGGCGACGTTGGTGAAGAACAACGCCCACTGGCGGGCCTTCGAGACGGTCTTCGAGGTCTACTTCTCGATCCGGGGCAAGGAGTACGCCCTCGACGTCGTCAGCGACGGCGAGATGCCCGACCCCGACGACGAGAGCCTCCAGGGTCAGGAAGCCAACGGCCAGCCCGGGGCCGGTGGCGGAGGCGACGGCCTCACCCCCGAAGAGTTGCAGAGGATGCTGTTCCAGGCGCTCCTCCAGGGCGACGAGGCCCTGCTGAGAGCCCTGGCCCGCCAGGCCGTCAAGCGTTTCGCCGGCATGGAGCCCGGGCGGCCCGTCGGGGGTACCTACTACCTGTACCGCACGCTGCGGAACCTCGGCCTCGACGACACCCTCGAAGAGCTCATGGCCCGCGCCCGCGAGGACTCCCCGGAGACGCTGACCTCCCTCGAGGAGCGCCTCGAGCGCGACGAGTACGAGAGCCGCATCGACCGCCTCAAGAAGGAGGTCGAGGCCGAGATCCGCCGCCGGCTCGTGGCCGACCGGGGGGTCGAGGCCATGGCCCGCACGTTGCGCAAGCCCCTTCCCGAGGACATCGACTTCATGCACGCCAGCCGAGAGGAGCTGGTGTCGTTGCGCAAGGCCATCTTCCCGCTCACCCGCAAGTTGGCGGTGCGACTGGCCCGCAAACGCCGTCATGGCCGCAAGGGCCCGCTCGACTTCCGGGCCACGGTGCGGCGTTCGCTCAGCTTCGGCGGTGTGCCCGTCGAGCCCAAGTTCCGCTACCCCCGGCCGTCGAAGCCGGAGATCTTCGTGATCGCCGACATCTCCGGTTCGGTTGCCAGCTTCGCCCGCTTCACGCTGCACCTGGTGTACGCCATCGCCGGGCAGTTCTCGAAGGTGCGCTCGTTCGTGTTCATCGACGGTCTCGACGAGGTGACCAGCTACTTCGAGGGCGTCGACGACATCGCCCATGCCGTGCACCGGGTGAACACCGAGGCCGACGTGGTGTGGGTCGACGGGCACAGTGACTACGGCCATGCCTTCGAGGTTTTCTGGAACGCCTACGGGCGCGAGATCGGCCCGAAGACCACGGTCATGATCCTGGGCGATGCCCGTAACAACTACCACGCGTCGCAGGCCTGGGTCGTGAAGGAGATCCAGAAGAAGGCCCGCCACGTGTTCTGGCTGAACCCCGAACCGAGCTCCTACTGGGACACCGGCGATTCGATCGTGGGGGAGTACGGGGTGCACTGCGACGGCGTCTTCGAGTGCCGCAACATGCGCCAGCTCGAACGCTTCGTCGACAACCTCGTCTGACCCCGACCACCGCCCATGGTCCAAGTCAGGCCGAACGGCCTACATCATGTGCAGGCCGCACTCCGTCTTGGCCCGGCCCGCCCAACGGCCCGAACGCGGGTCGTCGGGGTCGGTGGGCATCGAGGTGCAGGGCTGACAGCCGATCGACGGGTACCCCTGGGCGAGCAGGGGATTGACGATCACATGGTGGTCGGCGATGTAGCCGGTGACGTCGAGGTCGGACCACATGGCGATGGGATTGACCTTCACCAGGCCCCGCAGGTCGCGGGCCACGATGGGGGCCTTGACCCGACTGTCGGCCTCGGCCCGGCGCAGCCCGCTCATCCACGCCGCCTTGCCGGCCAGCGCCCGGTCGAGCTGGCCGACCTTCACCGCCGAGCAGCAGTTCTCGGGGTCGGCCTCCCACAGAGGCTCGTTCTGGCGCTGCACGGTCATGATGCGCATGTTGAGCCCGTAGCGCTTGCGCACGTCCTCGACCGTCTGAAGGGTCTCGGGGAAGTGGTACCCGGTGTCGATGAAGACCACCTCGATGGCCGGGTCGACCTTCACGGCGAGGTCGATCAGCACGGCGTCGGTCATCGACGCGGTGAGGGCCAGATGGGGGGCGAAGGAATCGACCGCCCATTCGATGATGCGCAACGCCGGCCAGGACTCGAACTGCACGCTGAGCTCGGCCAGTGCGGCGTCGGAGAGCTCCGGGGCCGACAGGTTGGTGAGGCTCACGTGGCGCACTCGGACTCACCGATGGCCGCCACGAAGGGGCCGGTCTCGTCGAAGTCGACGAAGAAGCTGGGGTCGTCTTCGGGCTTGGGGAACCAGTCGAGGTCCTTCAGCTCGGCGGCGATGGCCTTGGTGCCCCCCGAGCGGTCGATCCACTGGCGGAAGGTCTCACCGGCCTGTCGTTCGCCGGCGAACTTCCTGACCACGCGCACGGTGGCTTCCGGGGCGGCTTTGGCCGGCACTCGCAGCGCCTTCTCGCCGAAGTGGATCTGCTCGTCGCCGACGTAGCCGCCGAGCAGCATCTGGTAGCCAGGGGCAGACTTGCCGTGGGCCCGACGCTCGGCGCCGTTGAACCCGATGTCGGCCACGTGGTGCTGGCCGCAGGAGTTGGTGCAGCCGGAGATGTTGATGCGCAAGCCGCCGACCTCACCGAGGCCCTCGGCCTCGAGAGCCTCGGTGATGGCGTTGGCCAGACCGCGACTCTGGGTGACGGCGATGTTGCAGGTGTCGGCACCCGGGCAGGCCACGACGTCGCGCACGAGCTCGGCACCGGGACTGGCCATGCCGATGGCCTCGAGACGAGAGTGCAGTACCGGCAGCTGACGCTCGGAGAGGGCTCGGAACACCAGGTTCTGGCGGTTGGTGATGCGGACCTCGGCGCCGAGCTCGCGTTGGATGGCGGCCAGGCCCCGGAACTGGGCCGAGGTGATGTCGCCGAGGTGGGCGTGGGCGTAGGCCGACACGGTGCCGTTGGCGACGCCGCGCATGACGTTGGCGTCCTCCCACTGCTCGAAGGCACCACGACGGCGCAGGGCCACCGGGGTGCCGTGGCCCATCGGGGTGGCCACGACGTCGGCGGCCATCCCGGCCGGGGCGTCGCCGTTCTTCTCGACCTCGGCGGGGATCCCGCCGGGCCAGGTGGAGGAGGCGAGGAGAAGGTGGCGGCTGGCAAAGACCCGCCGCTGGAGCTCTTCGAACCCCAGGCTGTCGACCAGCCACTTCATGCGGGCCCGCAGCTTGTTGTCGCGGTTGCCGGCCTGATCGAAGACACGAAGGAGCGCCTCGATGGTGGGGAGCAGGTCCTCGCGGCTGGTGAACGGCTCGAGGGCCAGCGCCGGATGCGGCGTGGTGCCCAGGCCACCGGCGACGTAGACCCGGAACCCGGCTTCCACGGTGCCGTCGTCGTGGGTGCGGGCGGTGGCGATCACCCCGACGTCGTTGAACATGGCCTGACCGCAGTCGGTGCTGCACCCCGAGAAGTTGATCTTGAACTTGCGGGGGAGGCGCTGGGCGATGGGGTTGCGCAGGAAGTACTGGAAGGCGGCCTCGGCCCAGGGGGAGATGTCGAGGATCTCGAACGGGCAGGCGCCGGCCAGGTGGCAGCCCTGCACGTTGCGGACGGTGTCGCCGCAGGCCTCGCGAGTTGTCATGCCCACGGCGGCGAGGTCGCGCATGACGTCGGGGATATTTTCGAGCTGCACGTAGTGGAACTGCACGTTCTGGCGGGTGGTGAGGTGGCCCCATCCCCGCGAGTAGCGGTCGGCGATGTCGCCCAGCCGGTCGAGCTGTTCGGCGGTGATGTAGCCCCAGGGCGCCTTCACCCGCACCATCTGGTTGTGGCCGCCCTGGCGCTGGCCGTAGATGCCGTTGTTCAGCCGAAAGACCCGGAAGACGTCCTCGGCCAGATCGCCCGACAGGTAGCGCGCGAGCTGCACCTCGAACTTGGCGATGTCGGCTGCGGTGCCGGCGTCGATCGTGAGATCGGCCATGTCGACCCTTTCCTTGCTGCGGCATCGAGGAATCCCGACACTTGCAGTCGGGAATCTAGCCGACCGGGCGCCGAAAGGCGACCCGTTCGCTCAGGTTTCTCGGCCGAGGGTCAGGCCCGGAGGAGCTCGGCCACCCGGAAGGCCAGATCGAGCGACTGGCGCCCGTTGAGACGCGGGTCGCACATCGTCTCGTAGCGGGTGTCGAGGTCGGCGTCGAAGATCTCCTCGGAGCCGCCCAGGCACTCGGTGACGTCGTCGCCGGTGAGCTCGATGTGGACACCCCCGGGCCAGGTGCCCACACTGCGATGGGCCCGGAAGAAACCGGCGATCTCGGCCATCACCGCGTCGAGGTGGCGGGTCTTGCGGCCGCCGGGTGCGGTGTAGGTGTTGCCGTGCATGGGGTCGCACGCCCACGCCACCGGATGCCCCTCGTCGCCCACGGCCTGCAGCAGAGGTGGAAGGGCGGTCTCGACGTGGTCGGCGCCCATGCGGGCGATGAGGGTGAGCCGACCAGGAACCCGGCCGGGGTTCAACGCCTCGCACAACGCCAGGACGTCGTCGGGAGAGGCGCTCGGGCCGATCTTGCAACCGACCGGGTTCTGGACGCCCGACAGGAAGTGCACGTGGGCGCCGTCGAGCTGGCGGGTGCGCTCACCGATCCAGAGCATGTGCGCCGAACAGTCGTACCAGTCGCCGGTGAGGGAGTCCTGGCGGGTGAGGGCCTGCTCGTAGCCGAGGATCAGGGCCTCGTGGCTGGTGGCGATGTCGGTGGTGTGCAGCTGCGGGGTGGCCTCGGTGTCGATGCCACAGGCCGCCATGAAGTGCAGGGCGCGGTCGATGCCGGTGGCCACCTCTTCGTAGCGCCGGCCCTCGGCGCTCGAGGCCACGAACTCCAGGTTCCAGGCGTGCACCCGTGACAGGTCGGCGAAGCCGCCCTTGGTGAAGGCCCGCAGCAGGTTGAGCGTGGCCGCGCTCTGGTGGTAGGCGGTGAGGAGCCGCTCGGGATTGGCGTGGCGGGCGGCGGCGCTGAAGGCGATGTCGTTCACCATGTGGCCGCGGAACGACGGCAACTCGACCCCGTCGATGGTCTCGGTGCCCGACGACCGCGGCTTGGCGAACTGCCCGGCGATGCGGCCGATCTTCACCAGCGGCAGGCCCGACGAGTAGGTGAGGACCACGGCCATCTGCAGGATGACCTTGAGCTTGTCGCGGATGGCGTCGGCGCTGAAGGCGTCGAACGACTCGGCGCAGTCGCCGGCTTGGAGTAGGAAGGCTCGACCCTCCGCCACCTTGGCCATGGCGCCCGTGAGGCTGCGGGCTTCGCCGGCGAACACCAGCGGCGGCAGGGTGAACAGCTGCTCGATGGTGGCGTCGAGTGCGGCCGTATCGGGCCAGTCCGGCTGTTGGACAGCCGGGAACTCGCGCCACGACGACGGTGACCAGGGGGCGCTCACAGTGCTCAACGTTGCCGGACAGCGGGCGTGATGCGCAAAGCCATTGGGCGGGCGCCCGCCGCGGTCAGGCGGCGTCGATCTTGTCGGCGGCCTGCTCGCGCACCGCGGTGACGGCCCGCTTGACCAGGCGGCGGGCCGCCTCGGCGGTGACGCCCAGCTCCTCGCCCACCTCACGGTAGGAGCGCTTGCGCCCGTCGTGCAGGCCGAAACGCTGCTCGACGGCGTACCGGGCCCGAGCGTCGAGGACCGAGAGGAGGTCGGTGATCATGACCTCGTCCTGGCGGTCCATGACGATCTGTTCCGGCCCGGGGAGGGAGTCGGGGAGCAGATCGATGAGCTCGTTGGAGTCGTCGTCGCCGATGGTGCGATCGAGGGACGTGGGGGTGGTGAGGCGATGCAGGCGGGCGTGCTCGTCGTCGAGCTCGTCGCCGTCGCCGCTCACCTGACGCAGGGCGGCGCGGAGGCTGGCCGAGCGGTCGCCGGGGAGGCGGACGAGGCTGGCCTTCTGGTCGAGGGCCCGACCGATGGCCTGGCGGATCCAGAAGGTGGCGTAGGTGGAGAACTTGAAGCCCTTGCGCCAGTCGAACTTGTCGACGGCGTGCTCGAGCCCGAGATTGCCCTCCTGGATGAGGTCGAGCAGCTCCATGCCGGGGGGGAGCGGGTAGCGCCGGGCGATGCTCACCACGAGGCGCAGGTTGGCCCGGATGAAACGATCCTTGGCCGTGGCGGCGGCGCGCACGGCCCGCTTGCCCTCGGCCGACGGTCCGTCGGCCTCCATGGCCACGGCCGCGTCGCGGCCCTTCTCGATGATCTGGGAGAGCTCGCGCTCCTCCTCGGCCGTGAGAAGGGGGACGAGACCGATTTCGTTGAGGTACTGACCGACTGAATCACTCATCGCTTGCTGCTCCATCCGGATGGGACGGGGGCCCGTTACCGGCGTTGTTCGGGGATGGTCGAGCTTCTCAGCTCAGGGGTAAATCGCAGGGAAATGACAACGTTGTAACCGCTGGTTGGTACCCGAAGATTCCGGGTTTCAGTCGTGACGTGTGTCACTTCCCACCAGGGGTGGCGGCACAGGGGGTGGAGGAAAGGACGGGCCCGGTGGGGCCACCACCGTCGCTACCAGGGTTTACGGCGCCCGTAGACTCCCCGGATGGCCCAGGACACGGCCCGGGTCGGACTTCTCGGGGGAACCTTCGATCCACCTCACATCGGCCACTTGGCCACCGCAATTGAGGTCAAGAACGTCCTGCAGCTCCACGAGGTGCAGTTCGTCGTCGCCAACGAGCCGTGGCAGAAGGTGGGAGTTCGACCGGTGAGCCCGGTCGACGATCGTCTCGCCATGGTGGAAGCGGCGGTGGCGGACTTCCCCGGGCTCCGGGCGTCGACCGTCGAGATCGAGCGGGGCGGCCCGTCGTACACGGTGGACACGTTGACCACGCTTCGCGACGCCCGACCCGGGGTCGAGTGGTTCGTGATCCTGGGCGCCGATGCCGCCGCCGGGCTCCCCACATGGGACCGAGCCGACGAGCTCGCCGCTCTGGCGACGTTCGTGCTCGTCGACCGGCCGGGACTGCCGTCGCCGCCGCCTCCTCCCGGGTGGCGGTTCGTCCACGTCGGGGTGCCCCGTCTCGATGTGTCCAGTTCCGAGTTGCGCGACCGGGTGGCCTCTGGCCGCCCGCTCGACGTTCTCGTGCCACGCGACGTGATCTCCTGCATCGAGGGTCGGCGCCTCTATGGTTGGGTTAGCCCATGACCAGCTCCACCCGATCCTCCGTCCGCCCTGCTCCGGCGGCGTCGGCTGACCATTGGAGCACCGGAGCCGGATCGAATGGACCCGCCTCGGATGGTTCGTCGGGCCCGCCGCCGCGTGGGCGGTCCCCCCGGTCGCGTTCGCCGTGGTGGCGATTTGGTTTCCCGATCGCCCTCGTCGTCTTGATCCTGGCCATCCCGGTACTGGTCTGGTCGGGTGCCCGTGTCGTGCTCGACAGCAACGACGGCAAGCTCGTGCGCCGGGTCACCGATCCCGAGGCTCCCGGCTGGGAGGCCGTGCTCGAACCCACGCCCACCGAACTGGTGCTCCTCCTCGACTCCCGCCAGCAGCTCCAGGGCATCTCCATCCTGATCCTGAGCGGCGACAACAGCGGTGCCGTGTTGCAGGTGCCGGTGGAGACACTTTTCTTGCTCGACGGGGCTGGTGAGATCAGCCTGGCCTTCTCCGGGTTCTTGTCCGAGGAGGAAGGGATCCGGGCCGGACTGGGCCAGCTGCTCCGGTTGAGTTTCGCCAGCACGCAAGTGATCCGCACTGATGAATGGGCCTCGTTGGTGGCGCCGGTGTCGCCGCTCACCATCAGTAGTCCCGACGCCGCCGTGGATGCCACTGGGGCGGTCGTGTTCCCGAAGGGTTCGATCCAGATTCGGGCCGATCAGGTGGCCGCCTACCTGTCGGCGCGGGGACCCACGGAGACCGATGTGGCTCGCCTCGTCCGCACCGAGGCGTTCTGGAGGGCATGGCTCGTCGCGACCGCCAACGCCGGGTTGAGTTCAGTGCCCCCGCCCGCCGACCAGGGCCTCGGACGGTTCCTCGTCGCGCTCAGCCAGGGGCAGGTGCGCTTCGTCACCCTTCCCGTCACCGAAGCGAGTCCCGGTCCTCCCGAGCTGTACCGGGCACCACCGGCGGTCGCGGCGGCCACGGTGGCCGCGCTGGTGCCGTTCCCGGTCGGCCCGCCTGGAATGCGCCCCACGGTGCGGGTGCTCGACGGTACCGGCCGACTCGATCACGGTGAGACCGCCGCGGTCAGTCTCGGGGCCGCTGGTGCTCAGGTCGAGGTCATCGGCAACGCCGCCTCGTTCGACGAGCCGATCACCCAGCTCGTGTACTTCGACGACACCACTCGGGCCGAAGCCGAGCGGCTGCGGGTGGCGTTGGGCGTCGGTCAGGTCGTGCGCAGCTCCGAGCGCAGTTCCGTCGACATCACCATCATCCTCGGCGCCGACGCCATCGGTGTCCCGGGCATCGCCCCGCCGGCCGGGGCCAGTGCGACCCGAGGTGGAACAGGTGGACCCGGTGGCTGACGCGACATCGACGGACCCGCTCACGTGGGTGAAGGTCGCCGCTCGAGCGGCGGCAGCAAAGACCGACGAACCGACGGTGGTGATCGACGTCGGTGCCGTGCTGGCGGTCACCGGTTGGTTCGTGATCACCGGTGCGGCGAACACCCGGCTGGTGCGGGCGCTCGTCGCCGAGGTGGAGTTGAAGGTCGCCGAGGCCGGCGGCCCGAAGCCTCGCCGCATCGAAGGCGGCGACACCAACCGGTGGGTGCTGCTCGACTACGGCGACTTCGTGGTGCACGTGCTGCTCGATACCGAGCGCGAGTTCTACGACCTCGAACGCCTGTGGAGCGACATGCCCGTCGTCGACTGGCTGACCGAGGACTGAGCGCCGCGACCCCACCAGCCATCCCAGGGCCGGGAAGTTGTCTCGCGGTGGCAGTGGAGCTAAGGAGAATCGAACTCCTGACCTCTTCCATGCCATGGAAGCGCTCTACCAACTGAGCTATAGCCCCGCAGGAGTCGCTGACAATACCGGCCGCCCCGCGGTCGACAAAATCCTGACAGATCGGGCACATGGCTGGAATCGTAGGGATGGGCTGGGACAGACGATCCCGTAGCATCAGCCCCCATGGCTGACGGCTACGACCCCCAGGCGATCGAGGCGAAGTGGCAGGCCTGGTGGGCCGAGCACGGCACCTACGAGGTCGACAACGACGACCCGCGACCGCACTGGTACACGCTGTGCATGTACCCGTACCCGAGCGGCGCCGCCCACATGGGCCACGTGCGCAACTACACGTTCGGCGATCTCATCGTGCGCTCGCGCACCATGAAGGGCTACGCGGTGCTGTCGCCCATGGGGTTCGACAGCTTCGGCCTGCCCGCCGAGAACGCGGCGATCAAGACCGGTCGCCATCCTCGTGAGTTCACCGAGGAACGCATCGAGCAGCTCAGCCAGTCGGTGATGCGCATCGGTGCCGTCTACGACTGGCGTCGGCTGGTCACCAGCCACGATCCGGCTTACCAGCGCTGGACCCAGTGGATCTTCCTGCGCTTCCTCGAAGCCGGGCTGGCCTATCGCCGCAACGCCCCCGTCAACTGGTGTCCGGGCTGCCAGACCGTGCTGGCCAACGAGCAGGTGCTGGCCGACGGCACCTGCGAGCGCTCGGGCGACCCGGTGGTCAAGCGCGACCTCGAGCAGTGGTTCTTCAAGATCACCGACTACGCCGATCAGTTACTCGACGACATCGACGATCTCGACTGGCCCGAGCGGGTCAAGGTGATGCAGCGCAACTGGATCGGCCGTTCCGAGGGGGCCGAGTTCGATCTGGTCGTCACCGACGCCGACGGGGTGCCCGCTCCGGGCGGCGCCCAGGTCCGGGTCTTCACGACCCGACCGGACACCAGTTTCGGCATGACCTACGCCGTCATGGCCGCCGAGCACCCGCTGGTGGCATCGATCGTGCCCGCCGACCGGCGCGTCGAGGTCGACGCCTTTGTCGCCACCGCCCGCCAGGCCAGCGACGTGGAGCGCATGTCGTCGGAGGGCTCGCTCGACAAGCGGGGCGTCTTCACCGGCGTGTACGTGATGAACCCCTTCACCCAGGCGCCGGTACCGCTGTATCTCGCCGACTACGTCCTCATGGGCTACGGCACCGGGGCTATCATGGCCGTGCCCGCCGAGGACCAGCGCGACTGGGACTTCGCCCAGGTCCACGGCCTCCCGATCGTGCGCACCATCCAGCCTCCTGACGGCTGGGAGGGAGAGGCGTGGTCCGGCGAGGGCGCGCACATCAACAGCGGCTGGATGGACGGCATGGGCAAGGCCGAGGCCATTGCGTCGGCCATCGACTTCCTCGAACGCGACGGCCTAGGCGAAGGCAAGGTCAACTTCCGCCTCCGAGACTGGTTGGTGAGCCGGCAAAGGTTCTGGGGTTGTCCCATCCCGATCGTGTACTGCGACGACTGCGGCATCGTCGCCGTCCCCGACGATCAACTCCCCGTGCTGGCTCCCGATGACGTCGAGTTCCTGCCCACGGGCGAGTCGCCGCTTCGCCGCCATCCCGGTTTCCTGCACACCACCTGCCCCACGTGTGGCGGGCCGGCCACCCGCGAGACCGACACCATGGACACGTTCGTCGACTCGTCGTGGTACTTCCTGCGCTTCGCCGATCCCTGGAACTCCGAGGAGCCGTTCTCGCTCGCGGCGGCGTCGGGGTGGCTGCCCGTCGACCAGTACATCGGCGGGGTGGAGCACGCCATCCTCCACCTGATGTACGCCCGTTTCTTCACCAAGGCCCTCGCCGACCTCGGCGTGGCGCCCAAGGAACTGCGTGAGCCCTTCGCCCGCCTGTTCACCCAGGGGATGATCCGCCTCGGTGGCGACAAGATGTCGAAGTCGAAGGGCAACCTCGTGGCACCCGAGGAGATCCTCGACCGTGAGGGGGCCGATGCGTTGCGCCTCGCCCACCTGTTCGTCGGTCCACCGCAGGACGACGTCGACTGGGAGGGGGTGGGTATCGAGGGCTGCGCCCGCTTCCTGCAGCGCGTCTGGCGGCTCGCCACCGGGGAGGCCGGCCGCCCGCCCGTCGAGCGTGACGTCACCGCCGACGACCTCGAGATCGCCCGCGCCACCCATCGACTCATCGCCAAGGTCGACGAGGACCTCGAGCGGTGGTCCTACAACACCACGGTCGCGGCGTTCATGGAGTTCAGCAACGACCTGTACCGCTACGTGCAGGCGCCGGACGGCCCGCGGGCCGAGACGTTGGCCTTCGCCCTCGACACGATGCTCGAGCTGATGGCACCCATGGCTCCCCACATCACCGCCGAGCTGTGGCAGCGGCGCCGGGGCGGCCACGTGCACGAGCAGCCCTGGCCGCAGGCCGATCCGGCGATGCTGTTGGTCGACACCGTCACCATGGTCGTGCAGGTGAACGGCAAGGTGCGCGACCGCCTCGAGGTACCCAGCAGCATCGACGCCGCCGAGGCCGAGTGTCTGGCCCTGGGCAGCGAGAAGGTGCAGGCCCATCTGGGCGACAACCCGCCCCGCAAGGTGATCACCCGCCCGCCGTCCCTCGTGAACATCGTCGCCGGCTGAGCCACACCGCGGCGCGCCGCGCCGCCAGAGCTACTGGTCGCGGAGGAAGCGTTCGACCTCGGCGGCCAGATCGTCGCCGGAGGGGAGGGGCCCGTCGGCCACGGTGGCGAGGGCGTCGAACTGGCCTTCGAGCTGTCGGACCATCTGGATGTGTTCTTCGCTGTTGGCCACGAGGCTGTCGAGGCGCTCACGGGTGGTGAGGGCGTCGTCGCGGAGGCTGCCCATCGGGAACCTCAGGCCCCCGATCGTCCAGAGCCCGTCGACGAGCGCTTCCGCCCCCCCGGGGTAGGGCATGGCCGCGGCGTAGTGGGGGATCTGGGCCCAGAGTCCGGCGGCGGGCAGGCCGACCTCGGTGCACTGGCGTTCGATGGCGGCGTGCACCCCGGCCGGCACGTCGATGCGCCCGTGGGTCATGCCCACCTGTCGGGCCAGGTCGGGGTCGGTGGCGGTGGACACCAGACGGGTGGGCCGGGTGTGGGGGGTGGGCGCCGGGTAGGCCCCGAGGCCGAGGACGAGGCGGCAGTCGAACTCGAGGGCGAGATCGACCACGGCTCGGGAGAAGGCCCGCCACACGTGGTCGGGTTCGGCGCCGACGAGGAAGAGCACATCGTGACCGTCGAGGTCGGCGCCGACGCGCAGTTCGAGTGACGGCCAGGTGAGCCCGGTGTTGACCCCGTCGATCAGGTGCATCATCGGCCGGCGCGACCGGTGGTCGAGCAGGCGGTCGGCGTCGAAGACGGCAACCGTTTCGGTGTCGAGGTCCTCGAGCACGGTGCCGAGGGCGTTGGCCGCGGCCAAGCCGGCGTCGACCCAGCCGTCGAGGCCCATGACCAGCACGGGGTCCTCGAGATCGGGTCGGCTGCGGAGTTCGAAGAGGTCGCTCACTGTTCCCAACCCTCGCGCGTCCGACGGGGCGGCGACACCCGGGCCTCGGCGGAACGCGGCGTCACGCGACGGGTGCGGGCGCGGCGCCGGTGATGCGGACACCGCCCGGGGTTACCTCGAGCCCGCGTCCGGCCAGCGTCTCGGACACCGTGGCGAATCGGCCGATCTCCCCGTCGGGCTCGGTCATCACCACGTTCACGTCGGCGCCGTCGACGCTGACCACCACCCGGCCCTCGTCGGCCATCGGGGTGGCGGCGGCGACGAGCTCCTGCACGGAGCGCAGCACGGCGAGCGAGGCGACCGGGCGCAGGCTGTCGGACAGGAGCCACACCAGCTCGAAGTCCACTCCCGATTCCTCCCGGAGCGCGACCAAGTCGATGTCGACGGCTGATCGGAGAGGGTCCGCGGACGCCTCCGGGGCGTCGGCGGTGGGGTCGGCGGCCACGCTGGTGCGCCACGTGCGCTCGGTGCGGGCCAGCTCCAGACCCCAGAGCACCTCGGGGCCCGGGCCGCTCGACCACTCGGCGGCCCCCTCGTCGGTGTCGGCCTGGGCGGCCGCCATCTGCGCCATCTCGGCCTGGGTCTCCTCGGCGCGTGTGTCGGCTGCTTCGGCGCGGGCTTCGGCGTCGGCGGCCAGCGCTTCGGCGGCGGCGGCCGCTTCCCGGGCCGTCGACAGGTCCTGTTCTGCCGCGCTCCGTGCCTCGTCGGCGGCGTCGGCCCGGTCGGTGGCGGTGTCGGCCTGGGCGGCCGCCTGGGTCGCCTTCGCGTCGAGGGCCACCCGGGCGTCGGCGCCGGTCGCGACTTCGGCCTCGAGGGTTTCGACGCGGCCCCGGCTCTCGCGCAGGTCGCTGGCCGACCGGGCCCCCCGGGCCCCCAACCACACGCAGGCGATGACGGCGACGGCGAGACTGACGGCAAGAACGGGGATCACCCGGCGAACAGTACCGACGCCACGCCGCTCACCCGGCCACGACTGAGCGCACGCTGTCGCTGGCCATCCTCCTCACCGGGTGTCAGTCGAGGGTGTCGAGGGCGTGGCGGGCGGCTTCGGCCAGCAGCTCGACCTGTTCGCCGAACACGTCGAAACCGGTCACGTCACCGCGGTCGCCCATGGCCCCGGCGGAGTAGCGGGCGAAGACGCCCTGGATGATGCAGGCCAGCTTCCAGTAGCCGAAGGCCGTGTAGTACCCGATCCGCGAGACGTCACGCCCGGACAGCTCGGCGTAGCGGGTCACCAGCTCGGCCTTGGTGGCGAACCCATCCACCGTGGTGGCCGCCGGCATCCCCGAGTGGGTGGGTTCGCCGGGGTCGGCCCAGTACACGCAGAGCAGGCCGAGGTCGGCGAGGGGGTCACCGAGGGTGCAGAGCTCCCAGTCGAGGACGGCGGCCACCGAGCCGTCGTCGGCGAGCATGCAGTTGTCGAGCCGGTAGTCGCCGTGCACGATCGTGGCCGGGCCCTGGGGTGGGGCCAGGTCGACCAGGCGGAGGTGCACCTCGTCGACGACCGGGAGATCGCGGGTGCGCGACTTCTCCCACTGGCCTTGCCACCGCTTGAGCTGGCGTTCGAGGTAGGCCTCGCGTCGGCCCAGCTCGCCGAGCCCGACGGCGTCGATGTCGACGGCGTGGATGTCGTTCAGCACGTCGATGAGCGACTCACCGACGCGCCGACGTCGGGGCACCGTGAGAGCGGTGGCGGCGGCGACGTCGCGCACGACGGTCCCCTCGACGAACTCCATCACGTAGAACGGGGCACCGTTCACCGAGTCGTCGGCGCTCAGCCCGACGACGGGGGCGACCGGTACGTGACCGTGCAGAGCGGTGATGATCCGGTGCTCGCGTCCCATGTCGTGAGCGGTGGCCAGCACGAGACCGAGAGGCGGTCGCCGCAACACCCACCGGCGGCCGACGGCGTCGGTGACCAGGTAGGTGAGGTTCGAATGCCCACCGGCGATGAGGCTGAACGTGAGGGGCCCATCGATGGCGTCCACCCGTTCGCCCAGCCAGGTGGTGACGGCCCGGGCGTCGATGCCCTCGACCGGACTGGTGGTGTCCATCGGGTTCCCCTCGCAGTCGCTTCCCCGGCCCGCCCCAACCTACTGGCGGGGCCGGGTGGGGTCCGCCCATTCCGCAGTCGGCGGGCGGACCCGTATCCTGGCGGCGTGACCGTGATCGATGTGACCGACGAGACCTTCCAACGCGACGTGCTCGAGCGGTCGATGACGACCCCGGTCGTCGTCGACCTGTGGGCGCCGTGGTGCGGCCCGTGCAAGACCCTGGGGCCGATCCTCGAGGACGTCGTCGGCGCCACCGAGGGACGGGTGACCCTCGTGAAGGTCAACGTCGACGAGAACCCGGCCACCTCCAAGGCGTTCCAGGTGCAGAGCATTCCTGCCGTGTTCGCGCTCCATGAGGGCAAGGTGGTCGACTCGTTCATCGGCGCGCAGGGCCAGGCCGAGGTGCAGGCTTTCGTCGACAAGCTCGACGCGCCCGGAGCCCCCTCCGAGGTCGACCGGCTTCGTGAGGCCGGCGACGAAGCGTCGCTGCGGGCCGCGCTCGAGCTCGAGCCCGCCAACGCCGACGTGATCGCCGACCTGGCCGAGCTGCTGGTGGGCGACGAACGATCAGAGGAGGCACTCGAGCTCCTCGCCGGTGGGCCCGAGACGCCGGCCACTCGTCGGGTGGCGGCCCTGGCCCGCAGCGGCGGCGCCTTCACCTCCGACGACGAGGTGGAAGCCAAGTTGGTGGAGCTGCTCGACTCGGTGAAGGACGATGACGCCGCGCGCCAGGAGTTCATCGATCTGCTCGAGCTGCTCGGCCCGGACGACCCGCGAACCGGCGCCTACCGCAAGCAACTCACCGCCCGCCTGTTCTAGGAACAGACCCTTTCCCCGGCGGCCCGCTCCGCCTATCATTCGGTGGCGCCGCCGATGTCCGGGCCTGGGTCGGCGGGCGTTCCTCCCCCAGATGATGACGTGGCGAACCATCGCTTGATGGTCGCCCCCGCCGTTCCGGGGGACTTGTGCCCGAGCCCGACCGACCTGCGCCCGTCGACGAGCGAGCCCGTCTCGCCCTCGATTCGCTCCGCCATGCCCCCGAGCTCGACGATCGCTCGTCGGGCGCGGCCTTCGACCCGGGCGCCTGGTTCGAACGCCTGAGGGACGCGATCGACCAGCGATGGCCCGCCCTCCGGGCGCGACCCGTGCCGGTCGTGGCGTTCGCGGTGGTGGTCGTGGCCCTGCTCGGGGCGGGTGGGCTGTGGATTTTGACCACCGGGACCGAGGGGTCCCAAAGCGGTGCCGTCACCCCGCTGAGCCTGCCCTTCACCACGACGACGGTCGCGGGCGGCCCGGGGCTGGGGACGGGGGCCGGGGCGCAGGGTCCGGGCCCGGGGGCGACCGCCGTGGCGCTGGTCGTCCACGCCGCGGGGGCGGTGTCGCAGCCCGGGGTGCACCGACTCCCCGCCGGGTCGCGGGTGGCCGACCTGCTGGCGGTGGCGGGTGGCCCGACCGCGGAGGCCGACGTCGACCGGCTGAACCTGGCGGCGCCACTGACCGACGGCGAGCGCGTCTACGTACCCCGCGTGGGTGAGGTGGCTGTTGCTCCCGCAGTGGGCCCGTCGGGGTCAGCGGCCGGTTCCCCCGGCTCCGGGAGCGGCGGCGGCACCGGTGCAGCTCCCGGCACCCCGATCGACCTCAACCGGGCGACCGAGGCCGAGCTCGACGTTCTTCCCGGGGTCGGCCCGGCCACCGCCGCCGCCATCGTGCGGCACCGCGAGGCCAACGGTCCCTTCAGCCGGGTCGACGACCTGCTCGAGGTCCGGGGCATCGGCCCGGCCAAGCTCGAGAGCCTCCGCGACCTCGTTCGGGTGGGATGAGGGCGCGGATCCGGCGGGCCGGCGCGTGGTCGGCGGCCCAGGCCCGACCCGGGCAACTCGACGACGTCGGCTCGGTGATCCTGGCCGTGCTGGTGGTGCTCGGTGCGCTCGCCGCGGTGCCCGTGCCCGTGGCCGTCGGCGTGGCCGGGGTCGGGGTGGCGCTGCTGTTGCGTCGCGTGCTGTTGGTGTGGCTCGCCGTGGCGATGTTGGCGTCGTCGCTGGCGGCCTCGGCCTGGGCGGAGATGACCCCACCGGCTCCGGGGCCGTTCGTCGGCACCGTGACCCTGGCCCGCGACCCCGAGCCCGCGCTGGGGGCGTGGCGGGTCGAGGTCGTGGCCGGCGACCGGCGCTTCGAGGCGTGGGCCCGCGGGCCGGCCGGGGCCCGACTCGCCGACCGGATGGCCGGCCAGCAGGTGGAGGTGGTCGGTCGGGTGGAGCCGTTGACGGGAGCTCCCTGGTTGACCGTTCGTCACGTCGTCGGCCGACTCGTGGTCGACGAGGTGAGGTCTTGGCGCGACGGCGGGCCGCTCTCGCGAGTGGCCAACGGCGTGCGGTCGCTGCTGCGTCGCGGGGCCGAGCCCCTGCCGGCCGACCAGCGGGCCCTCTACCTGGGGTTCGTACTCGGTGACGACCGAGGTCAGTCCGCGGCAGTGGCCGACGACTTCGACGCCGCCGGTCTGCAACACCTGCTGGTGGTTTCGGGTCAGAACGTCGCTTTCGTGATGGTGGTGGCCGGTCCGCTGCTGCGTCGCCTCGGGTTGCGGGGACGCCTGGTGGCGACCGCCGCGCTGCTCTTGCTGTTCGCCACGGTCACGCGCTTCGAACCCTCGGTGCTGCGGGCCACGGTGATGGCCGGTCTGGCCTGCCTGGGTGCCACCATCGGCCGTCCGGCGAGCGGGCTGCGGGTGCTCTCGTTGGCCGTGGCCGCCCTGGTGGTGGCCGACCCGTTCCTCGTGCACGCGGTGGGCTTTCGTCTCTCGGTGGCGGCGTCGGCCGGGATCCTGCTGCTCGCCGCTCCCCTGGCCCGCGCCCTTCCCGGGCCGCGGTTCGTGGTGTTCCCCCTCGCGGTGACCTTGGCCGCCCAGGCGGGGGTGGCCCCGGTGCTGATCCCCGTGTTCGGCCCCATGCCCGTTGCCGCCATCCCCGCCAACCTGTTGGCCGAGCCGGTGGCCGGGTTGGTGATGATGTGGGGGTGCAGCGCCGGCCTCGTGGCCGGGGTGTTCGGGGGGCCGGTGGCGGCGGCTTTGCAGTGGCCGACGGGGCTCGGCATCGGCTGGGTCGCGTCGGTCGCGCGGTGGGCCGGTTCGCTGCCGCTCGGGCGGATCGGGCTCGTGGCGGTGGTGGCGCTCGCCGTCGTCCTCGGTCTGCTCGTGCTCGCCCACCGCCGTGGGCGCGTGGGGGTGGTGGTCGTGGCCTCGACCGTCGCCGTGGCGACGCTGCTGGCCCCCACGTTGGTGGCCAGCCGGGCCGACCCGGCCTTCGGTCGGCGCACCGTGCCCGGGGCCGAGGTGTGGCGCACCGACGCGACTGCCGGGGCCGACCCGATGACCGTGGTGGTCGTCGATGCCCCCAGCACGCCGGCGGCGCTGCTGCGGGGCTTGCGCGAAGCGGGCGTCGAACGGGTGGACCTGCTGGTCGTGCGGTCGGGGGGATCGCGCACCGCCGACACCCTGGCCGTGGTCCGCCAACGGGTCACCGTCGGCGTGGTGTGGGCGCCGCTCGGGCACCGTGTGCCGGGGGCCACGACACCGGATCAGGGGGAGGTCGTGCTGGCCGGTCTGCGTCTCGACGTGTCGGCGGTGTCGCCCCGCATCGACCTGGCGCTGACGCTGGAGGGTGACGCTGGAGGGTGACACCGACCGGGAGGCCCGGTCCGAGGGCGAGGCTGTCGCGGCTCGGAAGTAGGGTCCGTCGGCGTGTACCTCGACCTCGGTTCGACCCGCTTCGACATCACGCACCGGGCCGTGGTCATGGGTATCTTGAACCGGACCCCCGATTCGTTCTACGACCAGGGCGCCTACTACGAGTTCGACGCCTTCCTGCGCAAGGCCGAGCAGCTCGTCGACGACGGCGCCGACTTCCTCGACGTCGGCGGGGTGAAGGCCGGGCCGGGCGAGGAGGTCACCGAAGCCCAGGAGCTCGACCGGGTCGTGCCCGCCGTCGAAGCCCTTCGAGCACGATTCGAGCTGCCCCTGTCGGTCGACACGTGGCGGTCCTCGGTGGCCCGGGCCTGCTTCGCGGCCGGGGCCGTGGTCGGCAACGACATCAGCGGCTTCGCCGACCCCGACTACCTCGACGTGTGCGCGACCGCGGGGGCGTCGGTGGTGGCCACCCACATCCGCCTGGCGCCCCGCGTGCCCGACCCCGACCCGCAGTACGACGATCTGGTGGGTGAGGTGTGCTCGTACCTGGCCGACCGGGCGGCGCGGGCCCGTGCCGCCGGCATCCCCGCCGAACGCATCATGGTCGACGCCGGCCTCGACCTCGGCAAGAGCGAAGCACAGTCGGTGGTGCTGCTGCGCTCGTCGGACCGGCTGGCCGAGCTCGGGTACCCCGTGTTCCTCTCGGCGTCCAACAAGCGTTTCCTCTGGACGCTGCTCGAAGTCGACCGGTCCGAGGCCCAGATGGGCACGATGGCCGCCCACGCCCTCGGTATCGCCCTCGGGTGTCGGGTGCTGCGGTCCCACGACGCCCGCAATGCTCGCCGGGTGGCCGACACCATGGCGGCGGTGCTGGCGGCCGCATGATCGTCGACCTCGCCCTCCCCGTCTATCTGGTGAAGGGGGCCGACGAGGTGCTGCTGAGCGAGGCCGTGGCCGGTTTGGTGCGGGCGCTGGTCGGCGATGGCGACCGGTCGTTGATGGTCGAGGAGCTCACGGCCGACACCTACGAGGCCTCGGGATCGGGGTCGGGTGCGCTCGAGATCGCCCCGCTCGTCGACGCCTCCCAGACCCCACCCTTCCTGACCGACCGTCGCGTGGTGGTGGGTCGCCACGTCGCGGTCTTCACCACCAAGGACGCGGTGGCTCCGCTGGTGGCGTACCTGACCGACCCGCTGGCCAGCACGGCGCTGGTGCTGGTGTGGGAGAAGGACAACCGTCCGAACAAGCAGGGAAAGCTCGGCGTGGTGCCCCGCAGCCTCGGCGACGCGGTGGCGGCGGCGGGGGGCGTGGTGGTCGACACCGCGCCCGGCAGCGGCAAGGGCCGCGCCACCTGGGTCGACGATCAGCTCGCCGCGGCCGGGGTCACCCTCGACGGCGGCGCCCGTGCCGCGCTGGTGAACCACGTGGGCGACGCCGCCGGCCGCCTGCCCGGTCTGCTGTCCACCTTCGAGGGCGTGTTCGGCGAGGGGGCCCGGCTCAACGCCGCCGACATCGAGCCCTACCTCGGCGAGGCCGGTGACGTGGCCCCGTGGGACCTCACCGACGCCATCGACGCCGGCGACGTGCCTCTGGCCCTCGAGCGGCTCCAGCGGATGCTGAGCGGTGGGAGCCGGCACCCCTTGCAGGTGATGGCCACACTCACCAACCACTACCTGCGCATGTTGCGCCTCGACGACCCCGACGTGAGGGGCGAGAAGGCCGCCGCCGAGGTCCTCGGCATCAAGGGCAAGGCCAGCACGTTCCTGGCCAAGAAGGCCCTGACCGGGGCGCAGCGGCTGGGCTCGGATCGCCTGGCCGACCTGGCTGCGCTTCTGGCTCAGGCCGATCTCGACCTGCACGGGGCCAAGCACTGGCCGCCCGAACTGGTCGTCGAGGTGCTCGTGGCCCGCCTGGCCGGCCGCAGCCGGGCCGCGGCGGCCCGACGCTGACGGCGCCGCCTTTCGACGGACGTCCGGACGCGAGACGACCGGGGTCGATGCCCCGGTCGTGGCGGTGGGGAGTTCGGATCGGCCGCCAGTGGCGGCCGTCGGTCACTCGGCGGCGAGAAGGGCGCTGACCCGCTTCACCAGGCGGCTCTTGCGCCGGGCGGCCTGGTTCTTGTGGATGATGCCCTTGCTGGCGGCCTTGTCGATGCGCTTGAGGGCTTCCTGCAGCGCCTCGACGGAGTCGTCGGTTCCCTGCTCGGCGGTCGTCACGGCCCGCTTGGTACGCGTCTTGAGTTCGGAGCGCACGGCCTTGTTGCGAATGCGTAGGCGCTCGTTCTGCCTGTTGCGCTTGATCTGGCTCTTGATGTTGGCCACGTCGAGACCTTCGTCGTTCGTTCGGGGGAGTCGTACAAGGGGGGATCGGAGGCGTCCGGGCGCGGGGCGCCGGACACGAAACGACGATGATAGCGGCCGGGGCCTCTCACGTCACACCCGGGGGTGCCCGGTAGGCTCGCCACCGGGGCACGCCCTCGCCGGGCGCCCCGCCCCCGTCACGTTCGAAGGATCGCCGGTTCTCTGTTGGCCACGCTCGACCGCTTCCGCAACGTCTGCATCATCGCCCACATCGACCACGGCAAGTCCACCCTGGCGGACCGCCTGCTCGAGCTGTGCGGGGCCGTCGACCCCCGCGACATGCGGGCGCAGTACCTCGACTCGATGGACATCGAGCGCGAGCGGGGCATCACCATCAAGTTGCAGAGCGTGCGCCTCGACCACCGCGACCACGTCGTCCACATGATCGACACGCCGGGCCACGTCGACTTCGGCTACGAGGTGAGCCGATCGCTGGCGGCCTGTGAGGGGGCGATCCTGCTGGTCGACGCCGCCCAGGGCATCGAGGCCCAGACGCTGGCCAACTGCTACCTGGCCCTCGAGCACGACCTCGAGATCGTCGCCGCCCTCAACAAGATCGACCTCCCCGCCGCCGACCCCGACCGCTACGCGGCCGAGATCGAGAAGGTGCTCGGCATCCCTGCCCACGAGATCCTGCGGATCAGCGCCAAGACCGGTGAGGGAGTCGAGGCTCTGCTCGACGCAGTCGTCGAACGGGTGCCCGCCCCCGAAGGCGACCCCGACGCCCCGTTGCAGGCCCTCATCTTCGACTCCCACTTCGACCAGTACCGCGGTGTGGTGTCGTCGGTGCGGGTGATGAACGGCCAGCTCGCGACCGGCAGCCGGTTGCTGTTCGTGCAGGCCGGAGCAGTGCACGACGCCGACGAGGTGGGCGTGCGCACCCCTGATCCCACCCCCCGGCCGGGGCTCGGCGCCGGTGAGGTGGGGTACCTGATCGCCGGCATCAAGGACGTGGGCGAGGCTCGCTCCGGGGAGACGGTGACCACGCTGGTGGCCCCCGGCCCTGCGCTCGAGGGCTACGACGAGCCCAAGCCGATGGTGTTCTGCGGCCTCTACCCGATCGACGGCGACGAGTTCACCGCGCTGCGCGAGGCGCTCGAGAAGCTGCGGCTCAATGACTCGTCGTACACGTTCCAGCCCGAGAGCTCGGGCGCGCTGGGCTTCGGGTTCCGCTGCGGCTTCCTGGGGCTCTTGCACATGGAGATCATCCGCGAGCGACTCGAGCGCGAGTTCAACCTGTCGCTCATCGCCACCGCCCCGTCGGTGCAGTACATCGTGCACAAGATCAGCGGCGAGACCATCACCATCGACAACCCGAGCGAACTGCCACCAGCCGTCGAGGTCGACCACATCGAGGAGCCGTTCCTCACCACCACGATCCTCACGCCCACTGCCTACACGGGCACGTTGATGGAGCTGTGTCAGGGGCGGCGCGGCGAGCTGGTGAAGCTCGAGTACCTGTCGCCGGAGCGCATGGAGCTGGTGTACGAGACCCCGCTGGCCGAGGTGGTCACCGACTTCTTCGACCAGATGAAGAGCCGCACCCAGGGTTACGCCAGCCTCGACTACGAGCCCTCCGCCTATCGGGCGTCGAACCTGGTGAAGGTCGACATCCTCCTCAACGCCGTTCCCGTCGACGCCTTCAGCATGATCGTGCACAAGGACAAGGCCTACGGCTACGGGCTGCGGATGACCGAGAAGCTGAAGGAGCTGATCCCTCGCCAGCTCTTCGACGTGCCCATCCAGGCGGCCATCGGCGGTCGGATCATCGCCCGCGAGACGGTCAAGGCCAAACGCAAGGACGTGCTGGCCAAGTGCTACGGCGGCGACATCAGCCGCAAGCGCAAGCTGCTCGAGAAGCAGAAGGCGGGCAAGAAGCGGATGAAGAACATCGGGCGCGTCGAGGTGCCCCAGGAAGCCTTCGTCTCCGCCCTGCGCCTCGAGGACTGACCGGGCGCGCCGCGCTCCGCCGCCTCACCGCCGGCTGGCACTCGCGGCCTGGGTCTGCTGCCGACCGGAACCGACCGATACCATGCCAGCACGTCTGACCGGCCGGTCGGACGTTCCGACGCCACCCCACGGATCCTCATGCTCGACGATCGCAAGGCCACCGTCCTGCGGGCGGTGGTCACGGAGTACATCGAGACCGCCCAGCCGGTGGGGTCGAGCCACGTGGCTCAGGCCCCCGAGGTGAACGTCTCGTCGGCGACCGTGCGCAACGACATGGCCGCGCTCGAGGCCGAGGGCTACCTGGCCCAGCCCCACACCAGTGCCGGGCGGGTGCCCACCGAGAAGGGCTACCGCTTCTTCGTCGACCAGCTCGGCGGTCCGGGCCGGCTCGGGGTGAACGAGAGCCAGCAGGTGCGTTCGTTCTTCTCGCGCACCCACGGCGAGCTGGAAGAGATGCTCTCCGACACCACCCGGTTGCTGTCCCAGCTCACCCGCTATGCCGCCGTGGTCGTGGGCCCTCCTCACGAGGTGGCCACCATCAAGTCGGTACAGCTGGTGTCGCTCGCCCCTCGGGTGGTGCTGGCCGTGTTGGTCCTGTCCAACGGGGCCATCGAGAAGCACACGGTCGATCCCGGCGACGGGGTGGACGAGCTGAGCGTCGGCGCGGCCAGCGTCCGGCTGGGCTCCATGCTCGTGGGTCACTCGTTGGCCGCCGCCGCCGCCGCGTCGCTCGATCTCGACCCGGCCGGGCGTGACGAGGGTGCAGGGCCGGCGGCGGGTGTCGATCGGGTGGTGCGGGCCGCGCTCGCCGAGCTGCGGGGCGAACACCGCCATGATGACCAAGTGTTCATCGGTGGCACCTCCGACATGGCCGCGGCGTTCGACGCGGTGGGCACGGTCAGCGAGATCCTCCGGATCCTCGAACAGCAGCTCGTGGTGGTGAGCCTGCTCGAGGACGTGCTCGAACGGGGCCTGTCGGTGGCCATCGGCACCGAGACCGGCAACGAGGCGCTGGCCGACTGCTCCCTCGTCGTCGCGCCCTACGTCGTCGACGGCGAGACCGCCGGTTCGATCGGGGTGCTCGGCCCCACCCGCATGCACTACTCCCAGGCGCTGGCCGCGGTCGCGGTGGTCAGCCACCGCCTCGGTCGGCGCCTCAGCGAGGGCTGAACCCGCACCCATGGCCGACTACTACGAACTGCTCGGTGTCGATCGCCACGCCGACGCCGACGAGATCAAACGCTCCTACCGCCGGCTGGCCCGCCAGCTTCACCCCGACGCCAACCCCGGAGACGCCTCGACCGAAGCCCGGTTCAAGCAGGTCGCTCTGGCCTACGAGACGTTGTCGGACCCCGAGCGGCGCCGGCAGTACGACACGTACGGTGAGGCCGGCCCGGGTGCGGGTTCGCCGTCCGCGGGCGGTGGGCTCGGCGACATCTTCGACATGTTCTTCTCCGGTGGTAGTCCCTTCGGCGGTGGTGGGGGCGGGGGAGGCGGGCCCGCAGGGCCGCCGCGGGGTTCGGACCTCGAGGTCGTGGCCGATCTGGCCTTCGTCGATGCCGTGTTCGGCGTCGAGGCGCCCGTCACCGTGCGCACCGCGGTCGGGTGCGACGACTGCGACGCCACCGGCGCTGCGCCGGGTACGTCGATCGAGACCTGCTCGGAGTGCAACGGCGCCGGCCAGGTGCGGCGGGTGCGCCAGTCGATCCTGGGTCAGATGGTCACCGCCGGTCCGTGCCCCCGTTGCGCCGGGTTGGGCACCGTCGTCCCGACGCCCTGCCCGCGCTGTCGCGGCGAGGGGCGGGTGATCGACGAGCGCACCTTCACCGTCGATGTGCCGGCGGGCATCGACACGGGCGCCACGTTGCGCCTCACCGGGCGGGGCGCGGTGGGCCCGCGTGGCGGTTCCACCGGTGACCTGTACGTCCACATGCGGGTGGCCGCCGACGAGCACTTCACCCGGCATGGCGACGATCTCCTCCTCGACCTGCACGTCCCGGTCACCCAGGCCGCGTTGGGGGCGCACCTCACGTTCGATTCCCTCGACGGCGAGGAGATCCTCGATCTCGATGCCGGCACGCAGACCGGCCGCACCGTGCGGCTGCGGGGCAAGGGCGTTCCTCACCTTCAGGGCCGCGGCCGTGGCGATCTGTTGGTCCAGGTCGTCGTCGACACCCCCACCGAGCTCACCGACCCCGAGGCGGCGTTGTTGCAGCAGTTGGCCGACCTACGCGGGCACGCCATCGCCCCGCCCGAGTCCGGCCTGTTCACCCGGCTCAAGTCGGCCTTCAAGTAACGATGGCGGCGCTGCCGTCACGGCCCGGAGGCACGGCGCCCCATGTGGTGGTGGGCGACGTCGACGCGCCGGGGTTGACCGACCACGACCGTCGGCACCTCGAACGGGTGCGGCGGGTGCGCCTCGGTGACCCGGTGAGCGTCACCGACGGAGCTGGTCGTTGGCGTTGGTGTCGATTCGGAGCCGAGCTCGAGGTGGTGGGCGAGGTGGTGGTGGACCCGGCCCCGGCGGTGTCGGTGGGGGTGGCCTTCGCCCTGGTGAAGGGGGCCCGCCCCGACCTGGTGGTGCAGAAGCTCACCGAGCTCGGGGTCGACCGTATCGTGGCGTTCGTGGCCGAGCGGTCGGTGGTGCGCTGGGACGACGCCAAGGGCACCCGCCAGGCCGAGCGGCTCGATCGCATCGCCCGGGAGGCGGCCATGCAGAGCCGGCGCACCTGGCTTTCGGTGGTCGAGCCCGTGACCTCGTTCGCCGACGTCGTCGCCCGGCCGGGGGCGGTGGCCGCCGACCGGGGGGGAGCGCCGCCGTCGCTTCGGTCGCCGTTCGTGCTGATCGGACCCGAGGGCGGCTGGTCGGACGCCGAGCGCGGGCGGCTCCCGGCCCTGGTCGAGCTGGGCCCGACGGTGTTGCGGGCCGAGACGGCGGCCATCGCCGCCGGGGCGGTTTTCGCGGCGTTACGGTCCGGCCTGGTCGATCCACGCGCCCGGTGACCGGATGGCGGGAGCAGCTCAGGTCGTCAAGAACCACCCTCCGTGGCCGTTTTCGGGGCAGACTGAGTGCTGAAAGTGTGCACGCAGGGCAAGAGAAGGGGAACACGGGATGAGTGAGACGGCGACCAGCGAGGTGACCGAGACCTACAGTCGACAGGTCGGCGATCGCTTGCGGGCCATCCGCCGCCAGAAGCGCCTCAGCCTCCAGGAGGTCGAGGCCACGTCCGAGCTCGAGTTCAAGGCGTCGGTGCTCGGTGCTTACGAGCGTGGCGAGAGGGCGATCTCGGTGCCGCGCCTGCAACGCCTCGCCCACTTCTACAACGTGCCGGTCGATCAGCTCCTGCCGACCGACGAGGGCCCCGGGTTCATCGAGGGCAACCCGGCTGTGGCCAGGGTGATCGACCAGCGCTCGTTCACCATCGACCTGCGGCGGCTCGAGGACCTCAGCGGCCCCGAGGCCGACATGCTCAGTCGGTACCTCACCATGATCCAGGTGCAGCGCCAGGACTTCAACGGCCGGGTACTCACCATCCGCAAGGACGACCTGCGGGCCATCGCCTGCATCCTCGGGGTCGGTCCCGACCTGGCCACCGACCGCCTCGACGATCTGGGTCTCGGGCACAGCGCCACCTGATGGGCGCGTCCCCCGACGCGCTGGCGCCGTTCGGTGCCTACGTCCACGTCCCGTTCTGCTCGAAGCGCTGCGACTACTGCGCGTTCGCGACCTGGACCGACCGTCACCACCTCACCGACGCCTACATGACGGCGCTGGTCACCGACGTGGTGCGCCACCGCGACGATGGGCGGCTCGGCCCGGTCACCTCGGTGTTCTTCGGTGGGGGCACGCCGTCGCTGGTGCCGGCGCCGCAGCTGATGGCGGTGCTGGCCGAGATCCCACTGGTGGCGGGGGCCGAGGTCACGGTGGAGTGCAATCCCGACACGGTCGACGAGAACGTGTTGGCCACCTACGGCGCCGCCGGGGTGAACCGGTTGTCGTTCGGGGTGCAATCGATGGTTCCCGAGGTGCTGGTGGCCCTCGGCCGCACCCACGACCCGGCCAACGTGCAGCGGAGTGTGGCCGCGGCCCGAGCGGTGGGGTTCACCAACTTCAACCTCGACCTGATTTACGGCGGGGCGGGCGAGACCCTCGAGCAGTGGCGCCGCACCCTGGTGGCGGCGCTGGAGCTGGACCCACCGCACGTGAGCGCCTATGCCCTCACCATCGAGGCCGGGACCCCGCTGGCCGCCGACGCCAGCCGTCACCCCGATGACGACGACCAGGCCGACAAGTACCTACTGGCCACCGAGTTGCTGGGGTCGGCGGGGCTCGACTGGTACGAGATCTCGAACTGGGCCCGGCCCGGACACCGTTGCGTACACAACGATCTGTACTGGGCGCAGGGCAACTATCTGGGTTTCGGGTGTGCGGCGCATTCGCACCGGAGCGGGCGGCGGTGGTGGAACGTGCGCACCCCTGAGCGCTACATCGACGCGGTGACCACCGGCGCGTCGACCGAGGCCGCCCACGAGGAGCTCGAGCCCGACCGGCGCCGTATCGAGGGCCTCCAGTTGGCGTTGCGCACCCGGGCCGGTGTGGCCACGGAGTCACTGAGCGCCGAGGACCGAGCGACGCTCGACGGTCTGGTGGAGGAGCACGACGGGGTGCTGACCCTCACGGTGGAGGGTCGCCTGCTGGCCAACGAGGTCGCTGTCCGTCTTCGCTGAAGTCGGGCGACGGCCTGGCGCTGGTGCTCGCGCTCGCCGCCCCGGGCGGGGACGTGAGCGCGGGCTCGTGTCAGCGCACCGGCATCGGGGGCAGGGGCACGACGAGCTCTTGGCCGGCGAAGACGAGGTCGGGGTTGGTGGGCACCAACAGGCGATCGCGATTGGCGGCGATGAGGACGTCGAGGTAGCGGCCGATCTCGTCGTCGGAGGGGGCGGTGCCCCATGCGGCGACGAGGGTGACCTCGGCCACATGCCAGAGGTGCTGGCCGGGCTCGATGCGCCACAGGCCCAGTGCCGGTGTCACGGGTGGGGGAGCGATGGTGGGTGCGGCGGCGGTGGACGCCTTGGCCGCCGGTGGGGTCGCGGTGGTGGGTGGGAGCATCGGGGCCGGGGTCGGCATCGGCGGGGGAGCCGCCGACCCAGGAGCGGGGTCGAGGGCGATGATCACTGCGCGGTCGGGGCCGATGGGCACGGTGGCGGCGGTGGCCCGCTCGGGGGGGTAAATGGCGACGAGGGTGGCGATGTCGGGACGGTTGATGTCGGGTACTGCCGTCGTGACGGAGGTGCTGGCGCCGGCGGTTCCGGGGACGAGGGTGGCGGCGGCGAGGGTGACCCCGGCGGCGCCGTGCACGAGGCGGCGCACCACCGGCAGGGACAGACGGTCGACGAGTCGGCGCAGCCAGCGCCGGCGGCGCAGGCGGCTGAGGTGGACCAGCGCCCCGGCCGCTCCGGTGAGGGCGATCCAGACCACGAGGGCCAGTCCCACCACGCGCACCACGGCGAAGGCGGCGACGATCGGGTCGGTGGTGCCGACCCAGGCGGAGACGCCCTGGTGGTCGAGGGCCGTGGGTGGGGGGAGGGCCTTCCCGGACCACCACAACACCGCTCCCACGACGAGCAGGCCGACGGCGCCGGCGAGGAGTTGCAGCCGGGGCGCGGCGAGCCCCGGATTCCCGGTTTCTTGCTGGCGGCCAGTGGCTCCGACGGGGTGGACCCGGTGGATCGAGCTGGTGGCGCGCACGGGACCGGGGGGTTGGATCGAACGCCCAGGGCGGGCGGGGGTGGTCATCGCAGGTCCTCGGGGCCGAGCACCAGGATCGGCGTGTCGTTGCGGGTGACGACGAGCGCCGGGCAGCCGTCGGTGCTGTTCGGGTCGGCCCGCAGGCCGGTGCCATCGGGGGTGGTGGTGAAGGGGATGGCGTCGCGACTGGTGCCGGGTCGGGGCCAGCCGTCGAAGACGAACACCGAGCCGGTGGCCGGTCGGTAGAGCGCGGGGGCGGGGGTGCCGGTGCAGCGCCAGTCGCCCACCGCGACCAGGTCGCCGCCCTGGCCGACCTGGTAGCGGGCACCGGCGTGCTCGACGACGGGTGGGTCGCCCGGCGGTGAGGCGGCACTTCCGGTGGCCGTGGTCACGATGGGGGCCGGACCGGCCGCCGGAGCCGGGCGTGGGGATGGGGCCGGGTTCTCGGCGGTGGCGGGTTCGGGGCGGGCGGCCACGGTCGAGTCGGTGGTGGTCATGGTCTGGTCGCCGGCGACGGTGGACACGCCGATGAACCCGGCGAGGGCCAGCCCGGTGATCATCACCGTGGCGCCGAGCCATCGCGGCCGGTGTCGTTCGGCGGGATCCGGGGCGTCGGCAGGGCGGAGGCGGGCGAGGTGGTCGTACAGATCGACGTCGCGGCCGATGGCTCTGGCCGCGACGGGGGCGTGGATGACGACCGGCTCGTCGCCCAGGAGGGCCAGGAGAGGGTCGGTGGTGGAGGCCCCCGCCGTGGTGGCGCCGATGGCGACTTCGGCCTGGGCGCGGGGATCAGGCGGATCGTCGGGACCACCGAGCAGGGCGGCCGGAGCGGCGGCGCGCACGGCGTCGACGAACGAGCGCAGGCCGGGGCGGCAGGTGGGGTCGGGGTTGGTGGCATGGTCGGCGACGGCCAGCAGGGCTCGCAGTTCGTCGGCCCGCCGGCGGCCGCGACCGAAGCTGGGGACAGAGCCCCAGCGGTGGCGCTCGGTCGGGATGCCCATGGGGTCGGTGAGCAGGTCGGCCAGCAGCGCACCGAGCCCGGCCACGTCGGTGGAGGGGCGAGGGCCTTCGGCGTCGGGGCCGTCGTGCGGGGTGTCGGCGCCCATGCGGCGGGCGTCGCCGAAGCCGCAGAGCACGGGCCGGCCGTGGGGGTCGAGGACCACGTGGGAGGCGTCGAGGTGGCCGTGCACGATGCCGACGCGGTGCAGATCGGCGAGGGTGGCGGCGACGGCCAGCACCAGGCCGGCGGCCCGGTCGGGGGACAGGGGCTGGGGGAGATCGGCGGCGGTGCGTGAGCCCACCCACCGCGTGTGCAGCTCGAGCCCGTCGGGGGTGTCGTGGTGGTCGAGGATCTCGACCACCCCCGGGTGATGGACCCCGTCGAGGACGGTGGCTTCACGCCGGGTGCGGTGAGGGTCGTCGGGAGGTGGGGTCTTGACCGCCACCAGTCGTCCTTCGCCGTCGTGGATCACCCGCACTCGTTCGCCCATGAGCCCAGAGTGGCGCGGGGATATCGAGAATGCAAGAAAATAATTGAAAACAAGTAGAATGTATCCAGAGCCGGTATCGCGCTCCCGGGGTGGCCGCCCTACTGTTGGACCACGCACCGGCAGGGGAGTGATCGGGTTGAGCACGCACTACGAGGTGCTGGGAGTAGCCCCTGACGCCCCGGTCGACGACGTCCGCCAGGCCTATGTGCGGTTGGCGAAGGCCAACCATCCCGATCGCCGCCAGGCCGACGACCCGGTGCGTAAGGAGCGGGCCGACGCCACCATCAAGGCCGCGAACGCGGCGTGGAACGCGTTACGTGACCCCGAGCGGCGGGCCGAGTACGACCGGTCCCTTCGCCCTCGCTCCTCGACGTCGAGCATGTCGGGGGCATCGGCCGCTGCCGCGAGCGGGCCGCCCCGTCGTCCGCCGGACTGGGAGCCGTCGGGCATTCTTGTGCCGCAGGTGCATTCGTGGTGGTTCCGGCTGCTGCCGGTGGTGGTGGTGGCCGTGGTACTCATCGGGATCCTGGTGTTCAGCGCCTACGCCACGGTGCAGGACAGCACGGGCCCCAACGCGGCGCCACCGTCGACCCAGCCCACCTACCCGGTGGGGTCGTGCCTATTGGTCGCCGCTCTCGACACGGGCCCGAAGCCGGTGCCGGTGAACTGCGGCACGGGCAACTCGGCGGTGGTGTCATCCATCGTCGACACGCCCCGGCCGTGTCCGCCCGACACCCGGGCGTTGCCGTTGGACGACAATCGCACCACGTTGTGCCTGAAGAGCTCGGGGTGAGGCGCTCGCGCGTCGGGCGCGCTCGGCCGGAGCGGTGCGGTGGTCCGGTCGTAGGCTCGGCGGATGCTGCGTGTGACGGGCCTCGACCATGTGGTGTTGAACGTGGCCGATGCCCGGCGGTCGTTGGCCTGGTGGCAGGAACTGTTGGGGGCCGAGCCGGTGCGCCTGGCCGAGTGGGAGGCGGGTGAGGCGCCGTTCCTGTCGGTGCGCCTCGACGCCACCACGATCATCGACCTGCTCGAGACCGAGCGCACCGGCGTGAACGCCGATCACGTGTGTGTGGTGGTGGAGGACGCCGATTTGGCCGACGTGGCCGCGTCGGGTGCGTTCGAGGTGCTGGGCCCACCGCGGACGTTGTTCGGGGCCCAGGGGTGGGGGACCGGCCTGTACGTGCGCGACCCCGACGGCAACGTGGTGGAGCTGCGCACCTACCCGTGAGGCGGACCGCAGACGGGGTTGGGCGGTTCGAGTGCCCTGGGATAACGTGCGACGCCCCGGACGCGTAGCTCAGCTGGTTAGAGCACCGCCTTCACACGGCGGGGGTCGGAGGTTCGAGTCCTCTCGCGTCCACGACTGTTGTCGAAAACACAACATCGCCCCTGGCCGGGGCCGCGCCCGGACGAGCCGATCGCTTCGCCGTGGATGTCGATCGGCCGGGCTACTTGCTCGAGTCGGCGTGTGTCGCCAGCGACGTGTGCCGGGCCAGGGCTGCGAAGTCGGCGTCGGCGTGGAGGACCGGCGCATTCGACCGTACGGCGACCGCGGCGATCAGGCAGTCGATGAGCTTGCGTACGGTCTCCCCGTTGCGACGGCATGTTCGGTAGAGCGCGGCGGCGTGGTCGTAGTCCTCGGCGACGATGGGCACGAGCGTGGCCCGAGCGAGCAGGCCGCGTAGTTGGGCGAGGTGCTGTTCGTCGCGGGCCCCCGCCAGTACCTCCATGCTGATCGCGTCGCAGATCGCGAGGTCGGCACCGAGGAGATCGTCGACGGTGTTGCAGACCTTGGATCCGGTGTCGCGCAGGAACTCGATCCAGGCCGAGGTGTCGATGATGATCATCGGGCGCGGCTGGCCCTCATCTGGTCGAGGTCACCGTCCCATCCCGAGCCCCGCAGGCGGCGAGCGTCGTCCAGATCGAGCGGCTCAGCGGCGAGACGGCGCAGGGCCAGGTTGACGGCGTCGCGCTTGGAACTCAGGTGGTAGCGCTCCATGACAGCCCGACAGGCGGCGTCATCCAGGTCAATGTTGGTGCGTGACATACAC
>JBDNHK010000014.1:0-26249 GCA_041688815.1 Acidimicrobiales bacterium
CTTCAACGCGACGTCTGTGTGGTTCGTGTCCGAGGACGAGGCGGTCGTGAGATTCACCGCCAGCCCGACGCTGGCCAGCGGCAACGTCACCGTCGAATTATCGGGGCGCGCCGTGAAGATCGACGGACGCTGGGTGGTGAGCCGAGACACCTTCATGACGATGATGGGCCGGGCCAGCCTGGCCCCGCCCACCCCCAACTGAGGTCTCAGCTCGTGGCGAACGCGGCGCGCAACGCGGCGGCCACACGGTCCTGGGCGTCGCCAGCGACGTCGATGCCGGCGTCCATCGAGAAGAAGCCGTGGAACATGCCGTCGAACTCGTGGTACTCGACCTCGACCCCGGCGGCGGTGAGGGCCTCGACGTAGGCCCGGCCCTGATCACGCAAAGGGTCGTACTCGGCCGTGACCACCACGGCGGGAGCCACGCCGTGGAGCTCGGCGAGGATCGGCGAGTAGCGGGGGTCGGTTCGGTCCGACGCGTCCCGCGAGTAGTTCTCGTGGAACCACTCCATGCCCTCGCTGGTGAGCATGTAGCCCTCGGCGTTGTCGTGGATCGAGGGGCGGTCGCACGTGCCGTCGGTGACCGGGTAGAGGAGCACCTGCTGCACCAGCTCGACGCGACCGGAGGCGGCGGCGTGCACGGCCACGACGGCGGCGAGGTTGCCTCCGGCGCTGTCGCCGGCGACCGCGACCCGGTCGACGTCGACGCCCAGGTCGGCGGCGTTGTCGACGACCCATTCGAGCGCGGCCACGGCGTCGTCGGCGGCGGCGGGGAACTTGGCCTCGGGGGCGAGTCGGTAGTCGACGGCAACGACCACGCACTCGGCCTTGCTGGCCAACACGCGGCACATGTGGTCGTGGCTCTCGAGGTTGCCGATCACCCACCCGCCGCCGTGGAAGAACACGGTCACCGGCAGGGCCGGCTCGTCACTGGGCCGGTAGATCCGGATCGGGAGCTCACCGGCCGGGCCGGGGATCGTGCGGTCGACCACCGACGGGAGCTCGATGGTGGTCGGGGTGGGGTTGTCGGCGAGGGCCCTGAGCTCTTCGGGCGTCTGGCCGGTGAAGGTGAAGCCGACGTCACGAAGAAGGTCGAGGACCACCTGGGCCTGCGGATCGACGGGCATGGTTCCCCCTGGAACATCGTGGGCGACGACACCGTCACCCGAGCGGGTCACTCTGTCACAACGGGCGCCGACGCTTCAGCGGCGCACCACTCCGTCGCGCACGGCCGCCTCGGCGGCGGCGGCGGCCACCATGGGGGCCACCGAACGGTCGAAGACCGAAGGGATGACGAGATCCGGGGCCAGCTCGTCGCTGCGCACGCAGGAGGCGATGGCCGTGGCCGCGGCCAGCTTCATGTTCTCGGTGATGGTGGTGGCCCCGGCGTCGAGGGCCCCCCGGAAGATGCCCGGAAAGCACAGCACGTTGTTGATCTGGTTCGGGAAGTCGCTGCGACCGGTGGCGATGACCCCACCCACGTGCTGGATCTCCTCCGGTCGGATCTCGGGATCGGGGTTGGCCATGGCGAAGACGATCGGGTCCTTGGCCATGCCCTCCACGTCGACGGCGGTGATGAGCCCCGGCCCGCTCAGACCGACGAACACGTCGGCCCCGGCCATGCACTCGGCCAGGCTGCCCGTGAGCCTGTCGGGGTTGGTGTTCTCGGCGAACCACTGCTTGGCCTCGTTGAGCCCACCGCGGCCGTCGTAGATCGCCCCCTGCCGATCGAAGCCCACGATCCAGGGCACCCCGGCCTGCAGGAAGATCTTGGAGACGGCGACACCGGCAGCCCCGACACCGGCCACGACGACGCGCAGATCGGTCATCTTCTTGTCGACGATCTTGAGCGCGTTCACGAGGGCCGCCAGCGCGACCACTGCGGTGCCGTGCTGGTCGTCGTGGAAGACGGGGATGTCGAGCAGTTCCTTGAGCCGCTCCTCGACCTCGAAGCACACCGGCGCGGCGATGTCCTCGAGGTTGATGCCCCCGAAGCTGGGAGCCACCCGCTGCACCGTCTCGACGATCTCGTCGGCGCTCGACGTGTCGATGCACAGCGGGAACCCGTCGATGCCGGCGAACTCCTTGAACAGCAGGGCCTTGCCCTCCATGACCGGCATGGCGCCCAGGGGCCCGATGTCGCCGAGCCCGAGCACCGCCGTGCCGTCACTGACGATGGCGACCGTGTTCTTGCGGATGGTGAGCTCGTGCGACAGCGCAGGATCGGCCTCGATGGCCTTGCACACCCGGGCCACCCCCGGCGTGTAGGCCATCGACAGATCGTCGCGGTCACGAACGGTGATCCGGCTCACGACCTCGATCTTGCCACCGCGGTGCAGGGCGAAGGTGCGGTCCTCCCAGTGGAGAACCTCGATGCCGTCGAGAGCCGACGCCGCCGCGACGACCTCGCTCTGGTGGGCCTCACTGGTGCAGTCGACGACGATGTCCTCGTCGAGGTACGAGCGCTTGGCCTCGAAACCCTCGAGGGCGGAGATGTTGCCGCCCACCCCGCCGATGGCGGCGGCGAGGCGGCCGAGGGAACCGGGCTGGTTGTCGAGACGGACGCGGAGACGAACCGAGAAAGCGGCGGTAGGAGTGTCGGCCATGAGGCCCCGGACGCTATCGGCCGGGCCACCGGCCGTCGAAGCTGACTGCCGGCGCCGGTCAGGCCCCTTCGTAGGCGAAACCGAGCTCGGGGGCGGTGACGAGGGCCCGGAAGGCCACCCCTTCCGCCTCGGCCATGGCCGCACAGGTTCCGCCCCGGTCGACGAGCACCAGGATCATCACCGGCTCGGCACCGAGCTCACGGATCACGCGGAGGGCCTCGACCGGGGAGGCCCCACGGGTGACCGTGTCCTCGGTGACGACCACCTTGTCGCCCGCCTCGAGCGGACCGGCCAACCGACCGGCCACCCCGTGGTCCTTGGCGTCCTTGCGGATCGTGAACGACTTGAGGGCACGGCCCCGGCTGGTGGCCATCGCGGCCAGGCCGTAGGCCACCGGGTCGGCACCGACGGTGAGCCCCCCGAGGGCCACCACGTCGTCGGGGATGAGGGGCAGGGCCAGGTCGGCCATGAGCAACAATCCGTCGGGGCGACAGGCCGTCTGCTTCGAGTCGATGAACCACGTGCTCTTGCGACCCGACTTCAGCGTGAAGTCACCGGTGCGGACCGAGTGCCGCAACAGGTGCTCGACCAGCGCCTGCTTCGTGGCCCCGAGGTCGACCACCGTCAGGAGAACCGCACCGTGCCGGTGCCGGGGACGACCGTGCCGATCCGCACCGCCCGATGACCTTGCGTACGGGCCAGGTCGAGGGCCCGCAACGCGTCGGCCTCGGGCACCACCACGACCATGCCGATGCCCATGTTGAAGACCTTGACCATCTCGTCGGCGCTGACGCTCCCGAGCCGTTGGATCTCGCCGAAGATGCGTGGGGCCTCCCACGTGGACCGGTCGACCTCGGCGTCGGCGCCGGCGGGAAGCACCCGGTTGAGGTTGCCGGGGATACCACCTCCGGTGATGTGGGCCACGGCGTGCACGTCGACCCCGGCGAGGAGGGCCGCGATGGCGGGCGAGTAGATCACCGACGGACTGAGCAGTTCATCGGCTAACGAGTGCTGCGCACCGGGATAAGCGGGACCGTCGAGGGGGAGCCCGGCCCGCTCGAGCAGCACCCGCCGGGCCAACGAGTAGCCGTTCGAGCGCAGGTTCGGTGAGGGCAGTCCGATCAACACGTCCCCCGGCGTCACGTGCTGGCCGGTGACGAGACGATCGCGTTCCGCAATACCGACCGCGAACCCGACCAGGTCGAACTCTCCCGGTTCCATGGCCCCCGGGTGCTCGGCCATCTCGCCGCCCACCAACGCACAGTTGGCCTGCCGGCATCCCTCGGCCACACCCTCGACGAGTTGCTCGATGTGCCCCGGGTCGAGACGCCCGACGGCGATGTAGTCGAGGAAGAACAACGGCTCGGCACCCTGGCAGACGAGATCGTCGACACACATGGCCACGAGATCGATGCCGATGGTGGTGAAGCGGTCGGTGGCCTGGGCCACCAGCGCCTTGGTGCCCACGCCGTCGGTCGACGACACCAGGACCGGCTGGCGGTAACGCCCGATGTCGAGGGCGAACAGCCCGCCGAACCCCCCGATGTCGCCGATGACCTCGGGGCGGAAGGTGGAGCGCACCTTGTCCTTGATGCGCGCCACCGCTTCTTCACCGGCGGCGATGCTCACCCCGGCGTCGGCGTACGTCTCGCCCGCCTCGGCGACCGGCTCAGCCACCGATCTCGCCGGTCGCGTGGGCGTCGTCGGCCGGGAAGGAGGCCTGACCGTCGAGGAAGGCCGTGAAGGCCGAGTCGGGCGCTGCGGTCGTGACCTCCGGGGTCGGCGCCTCGAGCACGGCCTTGCCCAGGTTCACCGGCACGGGTATCGGGTAGTTGCCGGTGAGGCAGGCGTCGCAGAACCCGGCCCCCACCGCGCCGGTGGCGGTGACCAGGCGGTCGAGGGTCAGGTACGACAGCGAATCGACGTTGAGGTACTCGCGAATCTCGTCGACGCTCATGTGCGCCGCCAACAGTTCCGAGCGGGCCCCAGTGTCCATGCCGTAGAAGCACGGCCAGCGATAGGGCGGCGAGGAGACCCGCATGTGCACCTCGGCCGCTCCGGCCTCGCGCAGCATCGACACCATCGCCCGGGTGGTGGTGCCTCGCACGATCGAGTCGTCGACGACCACCAGCCGCTTACCGGCGATGTTGTCGCGCAGCGGGTTGAGCTTCATGCGCACGCCCAACGCCCGCATCTCCTGGTTCGGCGCGATGAACGTTCGACCGATGTAGCGGTTCTTCACCAGGCCCTGGCCGAAAGGGATGCCCGACCGGCGGGCATAGCCCTCGGCCGCCGGGATGCCCGACTCGGGGACGCCCATCACCAGATCGGCGTCGATCGGGGCCTGCTCGGCCAGCTGCTCCCCCATGCGCACCCGCGCCCCGTGCACGCCTCGGCCGTACAGGCGGGTGTCGGGCCGGGCGAAGTAGACGAACTCGAACAGGCAGAGCTTCGGGTCGACGGCCTCGGCCGGGAAGGCCCGAACCGACCGGTAGCCGGTGGCGTCGATCACGATCATCTCGCCCGGTTCGAGCTCACGGACCAGATGGGCTCCCACCACGTCGAGGGCCGGGCTCTCCGAGGCCAGCACCCAGCCCTGGTCGAGCTTGCCGAGGCAGAGGGGCCGGAACCCGCTGGGGTCACGCATGCCGATCACGTGGCCCTCGTCCATGGCCACCACCGAGAACGCGCCCTTGAGCCTGGGCAGCAGGGCGAGCAGGGCCCGCTCGAGAGCCCGACCGTCGGCGCTGGCCGCCGGATGCTTGCCCAGTTCGTCGGCCAGCAACGCCGCCATGAGATCGCTGTCGCTGGTGACCGTGCCCGGCAGCATGCCCGCCTCGGCGGCCAGCTCTTCGGTGTTGACCAGGTTGCCGTTGTGACCGAGGGCGACGGTGTGATCGCCGATGTCGCGGTACACGGGCTGGGCGTTCTGCCAGGTGCTCGAGCCCGTGGTCGAGTAGCGGGTGTGGCCGATGGCGAGATGCCCGGTGAGGGCGGCGAGCGTGCGGTCGTCGAAGACGTTGGACACCAGGCCCATGTCCTTCACGACGGTGATGGTGTCGCCGTCGCTGACAGCCATGCCCGCCGCCTCCTGGCCCCGGTGCTGCAAGGCGTACAGGCCGAGGTAGGTGAGGTGCGAGACGGGCTGGCCAGGGGCATAGACACCGAAGACGCCGCAGGCCTCCTTGGGCGTGTCGTCGTCGGCCCCGTCAGCGGGTACGGAAGTCGGGGGCGCTGGACGGCGACCGCTCGATCCCTCGGGGTTCACGAATTCAGCGTAGCGGGCGGCCGACGCCATCCCGGGCCCCTGTCGCCCGGCTCATGCCTGCACCGTGCCCGCGCCCAGAGCATCGGGCAGCCGGCGCTCCCACGTCGTCACTGCGTCGTGCAGATCCAGGTCGAGCAACCCCTTCACAGTAATGCGGGAACCACCGGCCACGCCGATGCGGCTGGTGGGGACACCGGCGTGCTCGCAGGTGTTGAGCACGGCGCCGACGTCGTCGGGAGCCACGCAGACCACGACGCGCGACGGGCTCTCGCTGAACAGCTCGGCGACGTCGGCGACCCTCGCCACGTTCACGCCGAGCCCGGACCGCACCGCCATCTCGGCGAGGGTCAACCCCAGGCCGCCACCGGACACGTCGTGGGCGCCCGCCAGCAGGCCACCGGCCACGAGGGTGCGCACGACCTCGGCCACGGCGAGGTGGTGTTCGGCATCGAGGGTGGGCAGACGGCCACCGCGCCGGCCCTGGTTGCGCGCCCACCGCGACCCCGAGAGCTCGGGCTGGGTCACGCCGAGCAGGATGAGCCGGCCACCGTCGATCAGCCCCACGCCGGGAGGTCGGCGACGAAGTTCGTCGATGATCCCGAGGAGCCCGACCACGGGGGTCGGGTCGATGTCGGACCCGAGCGATTCGTTGTAGAGGCTCACGTTGCCGCCGATGACCGGGACCCCGAAGGCCAGGCAGGCCTCGGTCATGCCGTCGATGGCCTCGGACAACTGCCACATGACCTCGGGGTGCTCGGGGTTGCCGAAGTTCAGGCAGTTGACGACCGCCAGCGGGCGGGCCCCGACGCAGGCCAGGTTCATCACCGACTCGGCCACGGTGAGCGCGGTTCCCTGCCGAGGGTCGACGGCGCACCAACGGTGATTACCGTCGGTGGTGATGGCCAGGGCCCGTCCGGTGTCGACGCCGGTGGTCGGGTGCTTGAGGCGCAACACGGCCGCGTCGCCGCCGGGCCCCTCCACCGTGTTCAAGAAGAGTTGGTGGTCGTACTGCGACGACACCCACGACGTGTCGGCGAGCAGGTCGAGCAAGTCGGCACCCGGGTCGACGCTCGACGGCATCGGACCGGGATCGACGGCCGACGTGCGGGTCGACTCGTCGAAGGCGGCGGGCGCGGCGCGGGGCCGGTCGTACAACGGCGCGTCCTCGTGGAGCGACGCCGCCGGGATGTCGGCCAGAACCTCGCCGTCGAAACCGTCGAGGATGCGCAGACGCCCGCCGTCGGGGTCACCGGTGGCCGGGCCGGGCGTGACCCGACCGATGACCGTGGACCGGACCTCCCAGCGGCGACAGATCTCCAGCACCTGGTCGAGGTCGGCGGGCTCGACGATGGCCAGCATCCGTTCCTGGCTTTCCGACGTCATGACCTCGAAGGGCGCCATGCCCTGCTCGCGCCGGGGCACGGCGTCGACGTCGACGTCCATGCCCATCCCGCCCCGGCTGGCGGTCTCGCTGGTGGCGCAGGCCAGACCGGCGCCGCCGAGGTCCTGGATGCCGACGACGAGCCGGGCGTCGAGGAGCTCGAGGCACGCCTCGATGAGCCGCTTCTCCTCGTACGGGTCCCCGACCTGCACACTGGGACGCTTCTCGGCGTCGGTGGCCTCGTCGGAGAACCCGGCCGAGGCCAGGACGCTGACCCCGCCGATGCCGTCGCGACCGGTGGTCGAGCCGAGGAGCACGGCGAGGTTGCCCACCCCGGTGGCCTGCCCGAGCACCAGACGGTCCACGGGCAGTAGGCCCAGGCACAGCACGTTCACCAACGGGTTGCCCCTGTACGTCTCGTCGAAGACGGTCTCGCCACCGACGGTGGGGACACCCACCGAGTTGCCGTACCCGGACACTCCGCTGACGACGCCCTCGGCGATCCACCGGCTGCGGGCGTCGTCGAGGGGACCGAACCGCAACGGGTCCATGAGGGCGATGGGACGAGCGCCCATGGTGAAGATGTCGCGGAGGATGCCCCCAACGCCGGTCGCTGCGCCCTGGTAGGGCTCGATGGCCGATGGGTGATTGTGGCTCTCGATCCGGATCGCCGCGGCGATGCCGTCGCCGACGTCGACGACGCCGGCGTTCTCACCGGGCCCGACGAGCACCCACGGTGCTTCGGTCGGCAGCCGCTTCAGGTGGATGCGCGACGACTTGTACGAGCAGTGCTCGGACCACATGACGGCGTACATGGCCAACTCGAGGTGGTTGGGGGCGCGCCCGATGATGGCCACGATCTGCACGTGCTCGTCGTCGGTCAGCCCCAGGGCCCGATGGATGCCGTCGTCCATGGGGCCGACGCTACCCGCCGCCCGCAACCCCCTCGCCCGACACGATCCGACCCGAAATCTCTGGGCCTGTCCATGGCAAGAATGGCCCGTCGCGATCCAGCCGGCGGTCGACGGGCTGATTGCGGCAAAGAGAAGAACGTGATTCAGTGGGGAAATGGCAGCCAAGAAGCGCGGACCGCGCACCATCACCGATGACCACAAGGCGGCGCTCGCCGAGGGAAGGACCCAGGGACGCGCCGTCCGCGATTACCTCGAAGCGCTCGCGGCGCACAAGCCGAAGCGGGGTCGCAAACGAACCCCCGAAACGATGCAGAAGCAACTCGACCGGATCGAGATCGAGATCCCCGAGGCCGATCCGCTCCAGCGCCTACAACTCATCCAGAAACGGATCGATCTCCAGGCCGAGCTGGAAGCGTCGGGCGAGACCGTCGACCTGACCGGGCTCGAAGCGGGCTTCGTGGCCGTGGCAAAGGGCTACGGCGAGCGCAAGGGAATCTCCTACGAGGCCTGGCGTCAGCTCGGTGTCCCTGCCGCCACCCTGCGCGCCGCCGGGATCAGCCGCAAGGACTGAATCCGGGCTCCGCTCAGCCGACCAGCGAGCGCAACAACGGCAGGCCGTCGTCGCTCCCGAGCAGCGCGCTCGACGCCCGTTCGGGGTGGGGCATCAGGCCCACCACGTTGCCCTCGACCGAGCAGATGCCGGCAATGTCGTCGACCGACCCATTGGGATTATCGACATACCGGAAAACGATCCGGCCCTCGGCACGAAGTTCGGCCAACGTCTCGAGGTTGCAGGTGAAATTGCCCTCGAAGTGGTTGATCGGGATCTGCAATTCGGTACCCACGGCGACGTCGCGAGTGAGAGCCGTGTTGGTGCGTTCGACGCGAAGGCCGACAGTGGCGCACAGGAACTTCAAGCCCCGATTCTTCTGGAGGGCACCGGGGAGCAGCCCGGCTTCGGTGAGCACCTGGAAGCCGTTGCACACGCCCACCAACAGACCGCCCGAACGGGCCATCTCCGTGACTGCCGTCATCACCGGCGAGAACCGGGCGATGGCCCCGGGTCGTAGGTAGTCACCGTGCGCGAAGCCACCGGGCACGACGACTGCGTCGACGCCCTTGACCGTGGGGTCACCGTGCCACAACACCTCGGCCTGGCCGCCGACGAGCGAGACCGCCTCGACCATGTCCTGTTCGCAATTGGACCCGGGGAAGAGCACGACCCCCACCCGACGGCTCACGAGGCCACCCCGACCGGCGCGCCCGCCTGCACCTCGACGACGGCGTCCTCGATCACCGGATTGGCGAGGAAGCGCTGACAGAGGTCGGCGACCTCGGCCCGCGCCGTCGCCTCGTCGGGCGCCTCGATCGTGAAGCGGATGCTCTTGCCCACCCGAACGCCCGACACCCCGTCGAAGCCCAGGGTGGGCAGCGCCCGCTCCACCGTGGAGCCCTGGGGATCGGCGATCCCGGGACGAAGCCGCACCTCGACATGCACCGAGAAGATCATCAAAAGAACCGTACCCGTTCAGCCCGGCCAGTCGGACAGGGCGCGCCCGGTGACCATCTCGTAGGCCCGCACGTAGCGCTGGGAGGTGGCGGCCACGACCTCGGGAGGCAAGGGCGGGGGCGGTGGTTGCTTGTCCCAGTCGAGCGCGTCGAGAAAGTCCCGAACCGGTTGCTTGTCGAACGAGGGAGGGGTGACACCGGGACTCCACACCTCGGCCGGCCAGAACCGGGAGGAATCGGGGGTGAGCACCTCGTCGGCCACCACCAGCTCACCGTCGACGAAGCCCAGCTCGAACTTCGTGTCGGCGATCAGGATGCCGCGGGCCGCAGCCCACTCGGCGCCACGGCGGTAGAGCTCGATCGACACGCGGCGGGCCTCTTCCATCTGATCCCGACCGACGATGGAACAGGCATCGTGGAAGGAGATGTTCTCGTCGTGGCCCGCATCGGCCTTGGTGGAAGGGGTGAAGGTGGGCTCGGGCAGACGACTCGCCTCCAGCAAGCCCTTCGGGAGGCGTTCGCCGTGCATCGTTCCGTCGGCCCCGTACTCCTTCCAAGCCGAACCGGTGAGATAGCCGCGCACGATGCACTCCACCGGGAGCATCTCGGCCCGGTGGCACAGCATCACCCGACCGGCCCACTCCGGGCGCTGGGCCTCTATGGGAAGATCCTCGAGCCGGGTCGACACGAGATGGTTGCCTACGACATCGACCAGATGCTCGAACCAGAACGCCGACATCGCCGTGAGCACCCGACCCTTGTCGGCGATCGGCTCGGACATGACGACGTCGAACGCCGACAGCCGGTCCGACGTGACGAGCAGGAGCCTGTCGTCGCCGACGTCGTAGATGTCGCGCACCTTCCCCGAGTACACATGACGTAGCTCAGGAGAGCTCACGGGACCTCCGGGGCCGTTCACAGGATGTGGCCCGGGCGGTACCCGGCCGCCTCGGGATCGGCCGCAACCAGCCGTTCGACCTCGGCGACCACCACGCCGATCTGGCGGGGAGCGGCGCCGACGAAGTCGAGCGGCCGGGACAGGACGTCGGCCAGCTCGGCCGGATCGAGTCCGAGCCGAGGGTCGGCGGCCAGCCGGTCGAGCAGGTCGTTCTCCTCGATGCCGTGCTCACGCAGACGCAGCGCCGCGGCCACTGCGTGCTCCTTGATCGCCTCGTGCGCTCGCTCGCGGCCGACCCCGTGACGCACGGCGGCGATGAGCACCTTGGTCGTGGCGAGGAACGGTAGGTAGCGATCGAGCTCTCGCTCGATGACCGCGGGATAGGCGCCGAAGTCGTCGAGAACCGTGAGGAACGTCTCGAAGAGCCCGTCGGCCGCGAGGAACGCATCGGGCAAGGCCACCCGCCGGACCACGGAGCAACTGACGTCGCCCTCGTTCCACTGATCGCCGGCCAGCGCACCGACCATCGTGAGGTGACCCCGCAGCACCACGAGCAGCCCGCCGATGCGCTCACAGCTGCGGCTGTTCATCTTGTGGGGCATGGCCGACGACCCCACCTGGCCCGGGCGGAAACCTTCGGTGGCCAGCTCCTGGCCGGCCATCAAACGCACCGTGAGGGCGAAGCTGGCCGGGGCCGACGCGGCCTGTACGAGCGCGGCGACGACGTCGAGGTCGAGCGACCGCGGGTAGACCTGCCCGACGCTGGTGAGGACCGAGGCGAAACCCAGGTGTTCGGCCACCCTGCGCTCCAGGGCATCGAGACGATCGACGTCGCCGTCGAAGAGGTCGAGCATGTCCTGCTGGGTGCCGACCGGCCCCTTGATACCCCGCAGGGGGTACCGGGCGAGGAGATCGTCGACCCGATGGATGGCCTGGAGGAGCTCTTCGGCGGCGCTGGCGAAACGCTTCCCGAGGGTCGTGGCCTGCGCGGGAACGTTGTGGGTGCGTCCGGTCATCACCAGCGACGCGTGCTCCGCCGCCCGCTGGGCGAGCCGGGCCGACGTGGCCAGCATTCGGCCCCGCACCAGCTCCAGCGCCCGACGGACCTGGAGCTGCTCCACGTTCTCGGTGAGGTCACGAGAGGTCATCCCCTTGTGGATCTGCTCGTGTCCGGCCAAGGTACAGAATTCGTCGATGCGAGCTTTCACGTCGTGGCGGGTGACGCGTTCCCGAGCCTCGATCGAGACGAGATCGACCTGGTCGAGCACAGACCGGTAGGCCTCGACCGCCTCGACCGGCGCATCGACCCCGAGCTCGATCTGAGCCTCGAGCACGGCGATCCAGAGCTCACGCTCGAGGACGACCTTGTTCTCCGGTGACCACAGCCGAGCCATGTCGTCGCTGGCATAGCGGGCGGCGAGGACGTTGGGCACACGGGTCGAGGGCATCGCTCTCCAAGCTGAAGTGATAGGTCGTGCGGCTCATCCTCGGACCTATTCGCCCTCAAAGGGTAAAGCACGGCACTGGATGAGCCGTAGAGAGGAGGACTTCGGCACCGATGCCTCGAAGGGCGCCATCACGATGACCTCAACGTCCGTCCCGGACCACCACACCGTCGATGGATCGGCATGCACCCGCCACCAGTTCGATCGCGCCGTGGACCGCTGTCGTACCTGCCGCAACCCGTACTGCTCCGAATGCCTTCTGTATGCGTTCGGGAAGTCCCAGCCGCCGTTCTGCATGAAGTGCGCCATCGTCGCCGCCGGGGTGCGGACCAGAGGGACGAGGACCCCCAAGGTGTCGTGGCGAGAGCTTCGCAAACGCGAGAAGGAAGCCAGAGAATCCTCGCAGCGGGCCACCACGTCACCTCCGCCGTCCGCGGAGATCGACTGGTCGGTGCCCGACAGTGCTGACGGGGCCGGAAACACGCTCCGGCCCGACGAGTCACTCTCGTGGCTCGAAGTGCAGGACTCGTCGGACCAACCCGGCGAGATCACCCGGTTCTAGAGAAGTCGCCCGGCCGACCGGGGTCGATCCCGGTCGACGACACGGGGCCGTGCGGCAACGGTTCACCGCCGGGGATCAGAGCGGATGGGCGCCGCCCTAGACTCGCCCCCGTTGTGGCCACGACCCTGAAAGCCGAACCCGGGCCCCGCGCCAGGCTCCTCCCGCCCGCGGGACCGAGACCATGAAGGCCGTCATCCTCGCCGGCGGGCTGGGCACGAGGCTCCGCGAAGAGACCGAGTTCCGGCCCAAGCCGATGGTCGAGATCGGCGGGCACCCCATCCTGTGGCACCTCATGAAGCTCCTCGGCCACGGTGGGCTCGACGAGTTCGTGATCTGCACGGGCTATCGCGGTGAGGTGATCAAGGACTACTTCCTCAACTACGAGGCCCAGAACCAGGACTTCACCGTGCACCTGGGCTCGAAGCGCGAGATCACCTATCACGGGGCTCACGACGAGAGCGACTGGACCGTGACCGTCGTCGACACCGGTCAGGCCACCCAGACCGGAGGGCGGGTCAAGCGCATCGAACACTTCGCCGCCACAGACCGTTGCCTCGTCACCTACGGCGACGGCCTCGCCGACATCGACGTGCCCGCCCTCCTCGCCTTCCACGAAGCGCACGGTCGCTTGGCCACGGTGACCACCGTGCGGCCCCTCACCCGCTTCGGTGTCATGGACATCGCCGAGGACGGTCAGGTGGAGCGGTTCCGCGAGAAGCCCCAGAGCGACGGCTACGTGAACGCCGGCTTCTTCGTGTTCGAACCGGAGGTCTTCGGCTACCTCGACCCGGACTGCGTGCTCGAACAGGAACCACTGGCCCGGCTGGCCGCCGACGGCGAACTGAGGGCCTTCCGGCACGACGGATTCTGGCAGCCGATGGACACCTATCGCGAATTCCAGATGCTCAACGAGCTGTGGACCACCGGCCAGGCTCCGTGGAAGGTGTGGCCATGACCAACGAGCAGTCCTGGGCCGGACGCCGGGTCTTCGTCACCGGCGCCACCGGCATGGTCGGATCATGGCTGTGCCGACGCCTCGTCGACCTCGACGCCGACGTCTGCGCCCTCGTCCTCGACGACGACCCGCAGTCCGAACTGCACCGCAGCGGCACCATCCGAAGCGTCACCGTCGTCAACGGTGACCTCGCCGACGAGCGGTGCATCGACCGGGCCATCGGCACCTTCGACGCCGACACCGTGGTGCACCTGGGCGCCCAGACGATCGTGGGCGCCGCCCGGCGCTCTCCGGCCGAGACGTTCGTGACCAACGTGGCCGGCACCTGGAACGTGCTCGAGGCTTGTCGCCGCCACGCCGACCGGGTCGAGCGGGTCGTCGTCGCCTCCAGCGACAAGGCCTACGGCACCAGCTCCGACCTCCCGTACCGCGAGGACATGCCCCTCGACGGCATCGCCCCGTACGAGGCGTCGAAGAGCTGCGCCGACCTGGTGAGTCGCTCCTACGCGCTCACCTACGGCCTACCCGTCGCCATCGCCCGCTGCGGCAACATCTTCGGGGGTGGCGACCTGAACTGGAGCCGCATCGTTCCGGGCACGCTGCGCTCACTCCTCAGGGACGAGCGCCCCGTGCTGCGCAGCGACGGCACCTTCGTCCGTGACTACCTCCACGTCGACGACGTCGTCGACGCCTACCTGACCCTCGCCGACGCCGTCAGCGATCCCGCGCAGCACGGACAGGCCTACAACTTCAGCGACGAGACCCCGATGACCGTGACCGAGATCTACGAGGCGACCTGCACCGCCTTCGGCACCTCCGTCGAACCCGTCGTCCTCGGTGAGACCGTCGGGGAGATCCACGACCAGTACCTCGACGCCGCCAAGGCTCGCGACGTCCTCGGCTGGCGACCGACGACCGGGCTGACCCAGGGTCTCGAACGCACCGTCGACTGGTACCGGGCGTTCTTCGCGAGGGTGGGGTCGTGACCGAAGCATCCGACCGCCTGCGCAGCCAGATCGCCGCCCTGGTCCGCGAGTACCACGCCGAGGCGTTCCCCCCGGCGGCCTTCGAACCAGGGACGACACCGATCCCGGTGTCGGGCAAGGTGTTCGACGACGCCGACATGGTGTCGCTCACCGAAGCGGCGCTCGACTTCTGGCTGACCACCGGCCGCTTCGCCGAAGCGTTCGAGACCCGGTTCGCCGACTGGCTCGGCCTGCGCCACGCCATGCTCTGCAACTCGGGTTCGTCGGCCAACCTCCTCGCCCTGAGTGCCCTCACCTCCGAGAGCCTGGGCGAACGACGACTGCGCCCCGGCGACGAGGTCCTCACCACCGCGGTCGGGTTCCCCACCACGGTCAACCCGATCCTGCAGAACGGCCTCGTACCCGTCTTCGTCGATGTCGAGTTGGGCACCTACGACCCCGACCCGGAACGCCTCCGCGAGGCCATCGGGCCCCGCACCCGCGCCGTGATGATCGCCCACACCCTCGGCAACCCGTTCGATCTCGCGCGCGTCATGGCCATGGCGGCCGAGCACGACCTGTGGGTCGTCGAGGACAACTGCGACGCCCTGGGCTCACGGTTCGACGGCCAGCTCACCGGCACCTTCGGCGACCTGGCCACCATCAGCTTCTACCCCGCCCACCACATCACCATGGGCGAGGGGGGCTGTGTGGTCACCGACCGCGGGCCCCTGAAGAAATTGGTCGAGTCGTTCCGCGACTGGGGTCGCGACTGCTGGTGCGAACCCGGTCTCGACAACACCTGCGGACGGCGGTTCGACTGGCAGCTCGGTGAGCTGCCCTACGGCTACGACCACAAGTACGTGTACTCCCACATCGGGTACAACCTGAAGCTCACCGACATGCAAGCGGCGGTGGGGTTGTCCCAACTCGACAAGCTCGACGGGTTCGTGGCGGCGCGCAAGCACAACTGGGATTACCTGCGCCGGCGCCTCGCCCACCTCGAGGAGCTGCTGGTGCTCCCTGAAGCCACCCCGAACTCCGAGCCGAGCTGGTTCGGCTTCGCCATCACCGTACGAGACGGCGCGCCGGTGAGCCGGGGCGAGGTGCTGGCCCGACTCGAAGCCGCCAAGATCGGCACCCGACTGCTCTTCGGCTCCAACCTGCTGCGCCAGCCCGCGTACGCGAACATCCCCCACCGGGTCGTGGGGACCCTCGAGAACGCCGACACCATCAGCGAGCAGAGCTTCTGGATCGGGGTGTACCCGGGGCTCACCGAGCCGATGCTCGACTACGTGGCCGAGACCCTGGAAGCGGCTCTCGTCCCTGCCGGGACGACGTCGGTCGCGCTTCCTCGGCCGGCACGATGACACCGGGTCGCGTCGAAGCGACCGACATCAGCGGCCTGCGCCACCTCCCGGCCTTCCGGGCCGACGACGACCGCGGCCGGTTCGTGAAGGTGCACTCGCGGGCCGACGAGCCGACGTGGGACCCCGGGTGGGCCGAGACCTACTACTCCACGTCGAAGCGAGGCGTGATCAGGGGCATGCACCTCCAGCTCCCGCCCCACGATCATTACAAGTTGGTGCACTGCATGGCCGGTCGGGCCATCGACGTGATCCTCGATCTCCGGTCGGGCTCTCCCACGTTCGGTCGCCACACCACCGTCGAACTCGGCGCCGAAACTCCTGAGGTGGTCGTGGTCCCCCCGGGTTGCGCCCACGGCTTCCAAGCGGTCGACGACAACACGGTGATGCTGTACCTCGTCAGCTCGGTGCACGCCCCGACGGCCGACACCGGGATCGTCTGGGACTCGTTCGGCTGTCGCTGGCCGTTGCCACCGAGCGCCGTGTCGACACGCGACGAGGGTCTCCCGACCCTGGCCGAGTTCACCGCCGCCGGACACTCCGGGTGGCGGGAATGACCGTGCCTCGCCGCGCGCTGGTCACCGGCGCCACCGGCTTCGTGGCCGGACACCTCGCGCGCCGCCTCGTCGCCGACGGCTGGGACGTCCTCGGCCTCGTGCGCGATCCTCGGGCCGAGTCGCCCTTCCCGACCGAAGCCTGGCCGGCAGAGGGACAGGAAGCCGTGCAGCTCTTCACCCAGGTCCGCCCCGACGTGTGCTTTCACCTGGCCACCCGGTTCCAGCCCCGGCACCAGCCCGAGGACGTCACCGCCCTGGTCGACGGCAATGTGACCCTGGCCGCCCTGGTGGGTGAGGGAGCCGCCGCGATGCCGGGCTGTCGGGTCGTGTACACGAGCAGCTACTGGCAGCACTACGAAGGAGCGACCTACGCCCCCACGAGCCTGTACGCGGCCATGAAGCAGGCCGGACTCGACGTGCTGCGCTACTACGCCGACTGCGCCGACGTCCCGGTCACCGCCCTCACGTTGTTCAGCAGCTACGGCCCTGGTGAGGCGAAGTCCAGGATCACCTCGCTCCTGGCGCGGGCCGCGCTCGAGCAGGAGCCCGTCGATCTCTCGCCGGGGGAACAGCTCCTCGACCTGGTGTACGTGGACGACATCGTCGATGCCCTGCTGGTGGCCGCGGCCGGGGACGGGGAGGACCGACGACCGGGCGGCGGACTGTCGACGGCCACGGTCCGATCGGGGGACCCGGTCAGCCTGCGCCAACTGGCCGACGAGATCGGTGCGGTCGTAGGCCGCCCGGTACCGGCGACGTTCGGGGCCCTGCCCTACCGGCCTCGCGAGATGTTCTCCGAATGGGCCAGCGCACCCGACTTGGAGGGCTGGGCGCCGACGACTTCTCGGGCCGACGGCCTGGCCCGACTGACCGAGGCCATCGCCCACAACTGAGCGACGAGCGGATCAGGTCGGGCGGCGACGCTGCACCAGCGGCGAGTACTTCACGATGCAGACGACGGCCCGCACGCCATCGCGCCAACCGATCTTCTTGCCCTCGTCGTACGTACGACCGGAGTAGGAGATGCCAACCTCGTAGATGCGCCACTTCCCCGCCGCCACCTTGGCGGTGAGCTCGGGCTCGATGCCGAACCGGTCCTCCTGGAGCACGAAGGAGTCGAGCACCTCGCGGCGGAAGACCTTGTAGCAGGTCTCCATGTCGGTGAGGTTGAGATCGGTGAAGGCGTTGGACATCACCGTCAGGAAACGATTCCCGACCGTGTGCCAGAAATAGAGGACCCGGTGGGCTCCGCCGCCGACGAACCTCGACCCGAACACGACGTCGGCCCGACCGTCGAGGATCGGGGCCAGCAGCGCGCCGTAGTCGGATGGGTCGTACTCGAGATCGGCATCCTGGACGATGACGATCGGGCCCTCGGCTTCGGCGAAGCCGCGACGCAGCGCCGCCCCCTTCCCCTGGTTCCGGGGCTGCAAGAGCACCCGGACCCGGCCGTCCGAAACCTCGAGACGACCGAGGATGTCACGCGTGCCGTCGGTCGATCCGTCGTCGACGATGATGAGCTCCAGGGTGTACGGGCTCGCGAGAACGGCGGCGACACAGTCGGCCACCGTGTCGGCCTCGTTGAAGCAGGGCATCACGATGCTCAGGCACGGCATGACGGCCGTACTGGTCGGATCCGATGGCACGATGGCGATGTCAGCTCCCTCGACTCGAAGAGGCGACTGTACCGACCCCACTCGTCGATCGGTGGAGCGCCCTCACCTGACTGCGGGGGCTCCGGGCTCCTCGGCCTCCGAGACGTCGGGCTGGTCGATTCTCGTTCGTCCTCGGACCCGATCCCACGACGCCACCAGCGCAACCGCGACGAGCACGCAGATCGGACCTTCCGCGGTGGCCCGAAAGCGCGTCGCGGCATAGAAGACCACCACTGTGACCAGAACGCAGGCGATGGGTGCCAAGAGCGGGATCACCAGCACCCGGCGACGGCGCAGCACCACCGCCCCCGCCACGGCCCCGACCAAGGCGAACGGAAGCAGGTACATCCCCGCCGTGGCCACCGGTCGCGACGCCTCACGCCAGAAGACGTCGAGGTCACGCTGCTGCTCGGGCCGATAGACCCCGATGATGCGACCGACCCGGGCGACGACGACCGCCGGCAACCGGTCGAGATTGTCGCGAGCGAACTGGATACCGGCGTCGCGCATCACTGCGTCGGCGCGCGGGTCGTAGCCGCTCAGGCCGGCCGTCGCGAGCACGTCGGCACCGCAGTTGAAGTCCCAGTGGCCGATGATCGCACCCTGGAACACCGGCTCGCAGTAGGACACGGCCAGGGTGCCCCCCAGGTTCCGTGAGATCAGCACGGGGTCGTCGAAGCGAAGATCGTTGTACACGAGCCACGGCGCGAGGACGCCGAGGACGACACCACCGGCCACCGCCAACCAGGCGGCGCGCCACGCCCACGCCCGCTCGCGGGCGAGGAGCACGAGGGGCACGACGAGAAAGAGCGAGAGCAGGAGGAGCTCAGGCCGTACGAGGGTGCCGCACCCCACCGCCACCGCCAGCGCCACCAGCCGCCAGGGCGTCCGCCTCTCCCAGAAACGGTAGGCCAGCAGGGCGACGACCAGCACCGCCAGCACGACCGCGGTCTCCGACATCAAGAAGCCGTCGTAGCGCCACACATTGGGGTACAGCGCCACCAGCGTGGCCGCCACGATACCGACCCGATCGCCACCGACGCGGCGCCCCACGTAGGCCGCGACCGCAACCGCGATCACGCCGAGCAGCGCGTTGGCGAACAGGTGCCAACCGACGGAACGGGCCCCGACGAGCGACCATCCCGCCAGGTACAACATGTAGAGCGGGGGGTGATCGGCCGCTTCGATGGTGAGCCCGTCCGTGGCACCGAACGGATGGATGAAGCCCCGCCCGTCGACGAGCAGGTTGGCGCCCTCGTGGTAGTAGAAGGCGTCGCCCCCGACCTCGACGTCGCGACGCTCGAACCAGATGTAGAGAAACCTGACGATCGTCGCCGCCACCAGTACCACCCCGAGGGCGGGCAGGAACCAGCGGGCCGCCCGGGGAGGGGGATCGGTCATCCGGTGGCGATGTCGTGACGATGGTGACGCCCCGGCCAGCCGACGAGAGCCACCGCCGCGTAGGCCCGCTCGCGCGCCTCGTCGATGGTGGCGGCCTGCCCGGTGACCGTCAGCACCCGGCCTCCGGCGGTGACGAGCGATTCCTCGGGTCCAGCCGCCACCCCGGCACAAAAGACCGTGACCCCATCCATCGCGCCGGCGGCGGCGAGGCCGTCGATGCGGTCGCCGGTGCGCACGTCGCGGGGATAGCCCTCGGCCGCGCAGACCACGGTGACCGCCGCTCCGTCGTCGAACGTCGGGGGCTCGTCGATGTGGCCCCGCGCCGCCGCCGCCAGCAGCGCACCCAGATCACTGGTGAGACGGGGGAGCACCACCTGGGTCTCGGGGTCGCCGAAGCGGACGTTGTACTCGAGCACCTTCGGCCCGTCCGGCGTGAGCATAAGCCCAGCGTAGAGCACCCCGCGATAGTCGATGCCCCTCCTCCGCAGGGCGGCGAGCGTCGGCTCGACGGCGTCGCGCATGACCGTGTCGACCACATCAGGTCCGGCGCCCGGCACCGGTGAGTACGCCCCCATGCCCCCGGTGTTCGGACCGGAATCGCCGTCGCCCAGGCGCTTGTAGTCCTGGGCCGGGGCGAGGGCCACGGCCCGGTGCCCGTCGCAAATGGCCAGGATCGACAACTCCGGGCCGGTGAGGCCCTCCTCGATCACCACCGTGCGGCCGGCGTCACCGAACGCTTCGCCCGAGAGGTAGTCGGCGACCGCCACGCGGGCTTCGGCGAGGGAATCGGTGACGACCACGCCCTTCCCGGCGGCCAGTCCGTCGGTCTTCACCACATAAGGAACAGACATGGTGTCGAGGAAGGCGAAAGCGGAAGCCGTATCGGTGAACGTGCCGTGGGCGGCGGTGGGCACACCGGCCTCGACCAGCACATCCTTCATCCACGCCTTCGAACCCTCGAGCCGAGCACCGTCGGCTCCCGGGCCGAACACCAGCCGTCCCGTCGCCCTCAGCCGATCGGCCAGACCGTCGACCAGCGGCGCCTCGGGTCCGATCACGAAGAGGTCGGCGGCGATCTCCTCGGGAGGCGTGGACACGGAGCCGGGAATACCGGGATTCCCAGGGGTCACCACGACCTCGTGGTGACGGCCGAGCACCGCAGCCAGCGCGTGCTCGCGACCGCCCGAACCGACGACGCACACCTTCATGGCTGCTGGAGAGTGGGCTGGAGACACATCGTGACGGTGACGCCCACGGTCATGCGTCGAAGTGCAAGAACTGGTCGCGACCCGGACCGACGCCCACCAACGAGATGGGGACACCGACCTGCTCCTGGAGGAAGGCCATGTACGCCAGCGCCTCCGGGGGGAGCTGGTCACGCCGAGTGATCTTGGTGAGGTCGGTGCGCCAGCCGGGGAACTCCGCATAGACCGGCTTGACCTTGTGCAACACCGACTGGTGGTAGGGCAGGTGCTCGTGCCGCTCCCCATCGACGTCGTAGGCCACACAGACCTTCACGGTGTCGAGCGTGTCGAGCACGTCGAGCTTGGTGACGGCCAGCTCGGACAGCGAGTTGAGGCGAACGGCGTGGCGCAACATGACGGCGTCGAACCAGCCGGTGCGGCGGCGGCGACCGGTGTTGGTGCCGTACTCGTGGCCACGGTCGACGAGGAGCTCGCCGATCTCGTCGTCGAGCTCGGTCGGGAACGGTCCTGCCCCCACCCGGGTGACGTAGGCCTTGGCGATGCCGATCACCCGGTCGATGTGGCGCGGCCCGACGCCCGCTCCGGTGCAGGCACCACCGGCGACGGGGTTGGACGAGGTGACGAACGGGTAGGTGCCGTGATCGAGGTCGAGAAAGGTGGCCTGGGCGCCCTCGAGCAGGACGTGCTGACCGGCTTCGAGCGATTCGTGGACCAGGTTCACCGTGTCGGCGATCATCGGCGCCAGGCGAGGAGCGCAGTCTCCGAGGTACACGTCGGCGATGTCGTCGGCCGACAAGGGAAGCTGGTTGAAGACCTTCGCCAGGATGGCGTTCTTCTCCTTCAGTACCGCGTCGAGCTTCTCGCGGAAGATCTTCGGGTCGAGCAGGTCTTGCACCCGAAGGCCGACACGGGTGGCCTTGTCGGCGTAGGCCGGGCCGATCCCGCGCTTGGTCGTGCCGACCTTGTTCTTGCCCAGCCGGCGTTCGGTGAGCTTGTCGAGCTCCTGGTGGTACGGGAGGATCAAGTGGGCGTTCCCGCTGATCCGCAGCCGACTGGTGTCGACACCCTTGGCTTCGAGCACGTCGAGCTCGGCGAGCAGCACCCGGGGATCGATCACGACGCCGTTGCCGATCACCGGCACGATGTGGTCGTAGAGCACGCCGCTCGGCACGAGCTGGAGGGCGAAGCTCTCACCGTCGACGACGATGGTGTGCCCGGCGTTGTGCCCACCCTGGTAGCGAACGACCAGGTGCATCTCCTTGGCCACCAGGTCGGTGAACTTGCCTTTCCCCTCGTCACCCCACTGGGTTCCGACGACGACGGTGGCTGGCACGGGGAACTCCTCCACGGGCGCCGACAGGCCCTCTCGACGTGTGGTCACGTCCGGCCGCCTGACGCAACGAACAGATAACCTTATCCGGCACGAACCCAGGCGTCCGATCCGTCATGCCGCATCCGTGGCCCGATCAGACGAGCAGACACCCCAGGCGTGCGACGAAAGGACTCGACATGGATCTCGACCGCACAGACCACCCGAGCATCGGGATCCTCATCGTGGCCTACAACACCGCCACCACCCTGGCCGGGGTCCTCGACCGAATCCCTTCGGACATCGCCGGGCTGTCGGCGGTGCTGGTGAGCGACAACCACTCCGAGGACGACACCTATGAGGTAGGTGTGGCCTACTCGAACCGGTACCCCGAGATGCCCATCACCGTGGTGCGCCAATCACGAAACCTCGGCTATGGCGGCAACCAGAAGGTGGGCTACCGCTGGGCCATCGACCTGGGCCTCGACATCGTGGTCATGGTCCACGGTGACGGGCAGTACGCACCGGAGCTGCTGCCGGCGATGGTGGCCCCGTTGCTCGCCGACGACGCCGACGTGGTGATGGGCTCTCGCATGCTCACCGCCGGTGGCGCCCGGTCCGGAGGCATGCCGCTCTACAAGTTCGTCGGGAATCGCATCCTGACCCGCTACCAGAACGCGATCAGCGGCCTCGACCTGTCGGAATGGCACTCCGGGTATCGAGCGTTCTCGGTCAAGGCCCTCGCCCGCGTCCCGTTCGAACGCAACAGCGACCTGTACGACTTCGACACCGAGGTGCTCCTGCAGCTCGCGGCCAGCGGCGCCCGCATCACCGAGATCCCCATCCCCACCTACTACGGCGACGAGATCTGCTACGTGAACGGCATGGGCTATGCCCGTGACGTGGCCCTCGACGTCACCCGGGCGCGTCTGGCCCGCATCGGCTTCGGAACGCCCGATCCGGGCACCGTCGAGGAGCACTACGAGTGGCGACCGGTGCCCGATTCCAGCCACTTCCACCTCACCGAGCTGGTCACCCGACGCGCCCCGAGCCGCATCCTCGATCTCGGCTGCGGTGACGGCCAGCTCGCCGAGCTGGCGGCGCGACGCGAGCACGACGTCACCGCCATCGACACCCATCCGCCGGCCGTCGGCGAGCACGACGGCGTCCACTACCTCGTCGCCGACCTCGACGGGGGGCTGCCCAAGGAGCTCCGCGACGGCCAACTGTTCGACACCGTGGTCGCCGCCAACGTGCTCGAGCATGTCCGCCGCCCCGACAACCTGCTCACCGAGCTGGCCGACGTCACCACCCCCGACGTCGAGCTCATCGTCTGCATCCCCAACTTCGCCCACTGGTACCCGCGGGTCCGCGTGGCCAGCGGCCACTTCGACTACGACCGGCGAGGGATCCTCGACAGCCAGCACGTGCGCTTCTTCACCCGTCGCAGTCTGCTGAAGATGGCGGCCCGATCGGGCTGGCGTTGCGAGACGGTCGTGCCGGTCGGGCTCCCTTTCGAGGTCGTCGAACGTGGCGGTCGCCCCGGTCTGGCCGGGCGCCTGCAGCGATCGGTGGGCCGTGTCGACCGGTGGTTGAGTCAGAAATGGCCGAACCTCTTCGCCTTCCAGTTCGTCGCCGTGTTCAGCCGTTGGGAGGCAGGCGAGCCGACAGCGACGCACACAGCGGCGCAGGTCCCGGACCTGCGGTCCAACCCGGGCCTGGACTGAGACCCTCGGTGGCCACGTAGAACAGCGACAGCGGCTCGCCTGACCCGGTCCGCACGATGAGTTGAGTCGTCGCCGGATCGGCAATCACATCGACCGAATCGATGTCACCCCCGCCGACGGGGTCGGACCGTACGACAGCCGCATCGTTGCCCGTGAGACCCTCGTACACGAAGGCAACCTGTACCTCGCCCACCGGCTCGGCGACCAACCGCCAACCATCACCCTCGGCCACGACCACCGGCCGCTCGCCGAGGTCAGCCCTGATGGGTTCGTCGGGGGTCAGGACCAACCGACGGCCCCCGTTGGCCTCCCACTCGACGGCGTACCACCGCAATCCGTCGGCCCGGTACAGCCCGACACAGTCGCCGACGATCGCCACGGTCCCATCGTCCGGGGCGGGGAGATCGCCGGTGACCGCTACCACCGACCCCGGGGCACCGTCCGTGAGCCGACCGTCGATCCGGTACTGCACCTCCAAGAAGGAGAGGCGGTCGCGCTCGGACGCGAGCACGTAGAGATAGCGGGCCTGCACCGCCAGCGCCACCTGGCCGAAGGCGCCCAGCGCGGCCACGGCGGCGAGGAACGGGACGACCACGCGGCGCCACGGCACCGATGTCGAGTCGGCCCAGCGCACGAGCACCCAGAGCCCTGGGGCGGCGGCCACGACGAGGGCAGGGACGAGATCGACGAGATAGCGATGGGCGACGAACCCGATGGTGAATGTGCCGGCGGTGGCCAACACCACCGCCGCCGAGAGAACCCGCCAGCCCTGGGTGCGATCGTGGCGCACGATCCACCAGATCCCGATCAACGCCAGCAGGCAGGCCACAGGCGCGGCGAGCCAGATGGAGCTCGACCGGTCGATGGTGTCGAACGTGGCTCCCCCCAGCACCGTGGCCCGGCCATTCCACCCGACGAACGGGAAGAGACGCTGCCCGTCCATGCTGAGCGAGAAGGGGGAGAGGTAGTGCCACAGCGTCGTCGGGGCGAAGGAGACGCCGAACAGGTTCCCGCCGTTGGCGGCCAGAGCGGCCTGGCGGGCGGCGTCGACCGCGCTGTAGCGCTGGGAGGCGAAGGGGACCGTGGCGAGCTGACCGAAACGAAGGAAGTTGACGAGCACATAGGACGCGACCACCACGGCCCCGGCCCCGATGGCGGGAAGGGCCACACGCCACTGCCGGCGGACCAGGAGCACGACAACGAAAAGACCCAACGCGATGAGTGGCGCAAGCCCCGAGGTCGGTCGACACGACAGGGCGAAGACCGCCGCCGCGGCCACAGCCACCAAACGTCGGGGCGTCGGGGCATCCCACCACCCGAGGAGCAGATCGAGTCCGACGAGCGCCGCGGCCGCACCCCAGAGCTCGGCCTCGTGGTACACGGCTCCCCGCGACGCGAGGAAGAGCACCGGGGTGGCGAGGGCCGTGCCCGCGGCGAACACCCCGACGAGGGCCGGTCGTTCACGGTCGGGGCCGGCCACCCGCCGGGAGCGCGACACCAAACGGCCCGCGGCGGTGCCGAGCACGGCGAGCGCCACGAGCATGCTGAGGACCGTGAGCCGACCATCAGCGGCACTGGTCACCGCGGCGATGGGAAGACGGAGTACCGCCGGACCGAGCCCGAAGTAGAGATACGTGCGCCCGTCGATGTCGAAGCCCTCGATGAGCGCCACGTCGGCGGGCACGTCGAGCCGCCCCGAGAGCAGAGCGTGGGCCTGGGCGTCGTAGAAGTCGGCGGTGAACGGGCCCGCGTCGAACAGGCGCCAGGGCTGGCCCGATGTCGCCAACAACCAGAACAACCCGACGGCGACAGCCGTCCCGAACCAGGCCGCCCGGCGCTCGCGGGCGGACCAGACGGCGCGACCCGAGACACGGCCTGCGGGTTCGGCCACGCCCACGGCATCGTCCACGGTCCGGACGCTAGTGCTCGCCCGCCACGGGATCGGGAGGCGGAGCCAGAGGCCACAGGATGGTGCCTGGATCCGTGGGCTCACCGGCGAGGAGGGCGAGGAGCTGCGGTGTCAACCAGTCGAGGAGGCCCCGCGCCCCGTCCACGGACCAGTGGATGCCGTCGGGTCGTTCCCCCAGGTCGATCTCCCCGTTGGGGCGGGCGGCCATGTGACCGGCGAGGTCGAACACCACCACCCCGGGACGGGTGGCGGCCACCTCGACGAGGATCTGGTTGAGTCGGCGCATCCGGGCCGGATCCTCCTCCGGGAACGGGCCCAACAGCTGCTTGATGATGCCGCTGCGGACCTGCGGGTGGGTCAAGAGCACGACCTTGGCTCCCTGACTGGCGAGGGCGTCGACGGTGAGGGTCAGCTCCCGACGGAAGAACTGGTCGTAGAGCGGGTCGCCGAAGGAACGCCATTGGTCGTCGCCCACGAGGAAGCGGTCCGCCACGTCCCACATGCCGGTCATGAGCAGCACCATGTGCGGCCGCACCTCCTTCAGACGGCCGAGCCAGCCGAAGTCGTTGCACGCCACGCCAGTCGCGCGCACGGTGTCCTCGAAGCGGATCATTCC
>JBDNHK010000004.1:0-63433 GCA_041688815.1 Acidimicrobiales bacterium
CCGCTGAGACCCCCGCTGAGACCCCTCCCGCTTCCGAGACCCCCCAGGAGTCCTGAACACCATGGCCGATTTCACCGCGCAGGACGTCAAGGCCCTTCGTGATGCCACCGGAGCCGGGATGATGGACGCCAAGAAGGCGTTGCAGGAGAACGACGGTGACATGGAGGCGGCGGGCCAGTGGCTGCGCGAGAAGGGCATGGCCAAGGTGGCCAAGCTCGAGGACCGCGACAACACCCAGGGGTCGGTGACCGTGGTCGTCGACGGCTCGGTCGGCGCCATCGTGGAGCTGAAGAGCGAGACCGACTTCTCGGCCAAGGCCGACGACTTCACCTCGCTGGTGCAGGACATGGCCGAGTTGGTCGTGGCCAAGGGGGCCGAGGCGGTGAGCGAGTTGAACGACGAGCTCGACAGCCTCCGGATCGCCAAGAAGGAGAACATCGAGCTGGGGCCGGTCGTGCGGTTCGCCGCCGCCGACGGGAACGTGCTCGACTCCTACCTGCACATCCAGGACGGGCGCGGCGTCAACGCCGTGCTCGTGGAGCTGGCGGACGGCAGCCGCGAGCTGGCCCACGACATCGCCGTGCACATCGCCTTCTCGAAGCCGGCGTACCGCACCCGCGACGAGGTGCCGGCCGATGCCGTCGAGAAGGAACGCCAGGCCCTGCTCGACATCACCAAGGCCGAGGGCAAGCCCGAACAGGCCTGGCCGAAGATCGTCGACGGCCGCCTCAACGCCTGGTACAAGGATCAGGTGCTGTTGGAGCAGAACTTCGTCCGCGACGACAAGCAGACCATCACGCAGTATCTCGGCGACGCCACGCTGGTGCGCTTTGCCCAGGTCTTCATCGGCGCCTGATGGGCGAGTCGGCGTCGGCTGAGCCATCGGCGGCCCGCTGGTCCCGGGTACTGCTGAAGGTCTCGGGCGAAGCTTTCGCCGGCGAGGCCGGGTACGGCATCGACGGTGTGGTCGTCCAGCGGATCGCCAAGGAGATCGTCGAGGTCTCTCGTGATCTGCAGGTGCAGATGGCCATCGTGGTCGGTGGTGGGAACATCTGGCGAGGCATGTCGGGGGCCGGTGCCGGCATGGACCGCGCCCAGGCCGACTACATGGGGATGTTGGCGACGGTCATCAATGCGCTGGCCCTGCAGGACACGCTCGAGCAGCTCGGCCAGCCCACGCGTGTGCAATCGGCCATCCACATGGCTCAGGTCGCCGAGCCCTACATCCGGCGTCGCGCCGTTCGCCATCTCGAGAAGGGTCGAGTGGTCATCTTCGCCGGTGGTACGGGCAACCCGTTCTTCACGACCGACACCACCGCGGCGCTACGGGCCGTCGAGATCGAGGCCGGGGTGCTGCTCAAGGGCACCCACTCGGGCACCGACGGCATGTACACCGACGACCCTCGCACCAACCCCGACGCCACCAAGCTCGACGAGGTCACCTACCTGGATGTGCTCAACCAGGGTTTGCGGGCGATGGACTCGACGGCGATCACCCTGTGCATGGACAACCGTCTGCCGATCGTGATGTTCGACCTGACCGGTGACGGCAACGTGCGGGCTCTGCTCGAGGGGCACGCCATCGGCACCCTGGTGCACTGATCCCGCTCGGGTCGTCGGCGCCCACGCCCGCCCCTGGAGCCGGAAGGGGTAGCGTCGGGGGCGTCCGGTCGGGCTGGTTCCCGGCGCCGCACCGGACCCGTCCCCGGTGAACGGGTCCTGTGGTTCGAGCCCCCGGTCGCACCGCCCGACGAGGTCGAAGGTGAAGGAGAGCGGTACCCCATGACGAGCGAGATGGCCGATCTGGCCTTGGCCGAGTCCGTCGAGAAGATGCAGAAGGCGGTCGTGCACGCCAAGGCGGAGTTCGCCAGCATTCGCACGGGTCGCGCCGCACCGGCGCTAGTCGAGCGGATCATGGTCGACTACTACGGTTCCGAAGTGCCGATGCAACAGCTCGCCGGTTTCTCGGTGCCCGAGGCCCGTCAGCTCATCATCAACCCTTTCGACAAGGGAGCGATGGGCGCCATCGAGAAGGCGATCCAGAACTCCGACCTCGGCCTCAACCCGAGCAACGACGGGAACTCGATCCGGTTGTCGTTCCCGCCGCTCACCCAGGAGCGACGCAAGGACCTGGTGAAGGTCGTCAAGAACATGGCGGAAGAAGGTCGCGTGGCCCTGCGCCAGGTACGGCGCCAGACCCGCCATGAGCTCGATGCCCTCGAGAAGGGTGGCGATTTGTCGAGCGACGAGTTGGCTCGGGCCGAGAAGGAGCTCGACAAGATCATCCATGCCCAGGAAGCCGAGATCGACAAGGCCTTGGCGACCAAAGAGCACGAGCTGCTGGAGGACTGATGGCGTCCGACGATCTCTTCCCGACCGCCGGTGACGACGAGACCCCACCGGCGCCGAACGAGGGGGTGCGGCTGATCTCCGCCGATGAGGTCGACAAGGTGGCCGAGCGGGATGGGGTGGCCAAGCGCCGTCGGGCCGACGAGCCGAAGTACGGCGATCGGCCCGCGGCGCCGCCCGACGACGCCCGACCTACCATCCGGTTCCCGCTGCCCGGCTCCGGCAACGCGGCCGAGATCGAGCGGCCGCGCGTGGCGCCGGTCGAGCCTCGCGTGGCCGAGGGCTCGGTGCGGCCGACCCCTGCGCCCGGGCCTGACGACGTGACCAGGGTGATCCTCGGAGATGCGGCCGAGCCGGTCCTGGACCTCGGGCCCGGCACCGGCGAGTCGTTGCTTCCCCACTGGACCGAACCGGCCACGGGGCAGGTGCCCCGTGTGGTGAGCGGCGACGACGCCCCGGCTGACGCCGACGACGAGCAGCGATGGGGCGCCTACGCCGCCGGCACCACCCGCTGGCGCGACGAGCACGACACCACCGACCACGGTGACCTCATGGCCGACCTGGCCACCACCGCGCCGGACCCGGACTCCGGCTCGGGCATGGGGGCGCTCGACACCACCCCCCGGGCCAGCGAAGAGGCCTATCTGAACTTCGACGACGTGGACCTCGCCGCCGGCGCGCCGCCGACCAAGGCGGGTCGGCGACGCCGTTCGGCCGGTGCAGCGGGTGCGGCGGCGGGTGGCCCCATCGACCTCTCCGGTCGGTCGCCCGCGCCGAGCGTTCCCCCTCCCCCTCCGCCCCTCCCTGCCGTCGACGAGGCGGTGGCCGATGCACCGCGACGCCGCCGTTCGTCGTCCTCGGACTCGCCTCCGCCCGTTCCTCCGCCGTCCTCGGGGGGCGGGCCGCGTCTGCCTTCCACCCACCCGGGGCCGGTCGACCCCGAGTTCGATCCGGCGGCGCCGCGGTCACGTCGCCGCCCCCCGGCCGAGCCGCCCGGTACCGACGGTACCGGGCGCAACGTGCCCCAGGCCGTGGCCGTCGGTCTGGTCATCGCCCTCGTCGCCGCGGTGGCGTTCGCCATCGGCCCGGCCGCGGCGATGGTGCTCGTGACCGTGGTGGTGGCCGTCGCCGGCGCCGAGTACTTCGGGGCGGTGCAGCGCGGTGGGTTCCGCCCGGCGACGTTGCTCGGCCTGGTGGCCATCGCGGTGCTGCCCGTCGCCGCCTACTGGCGGGGCGAGGCGGCGGTGCCGCTGGTGTTGTTCTTGTCGGTGGTCGTCGGGGTGCTGTGGTTCATCCTCGGTGTGGGGGGGTCGGCCCGGCCGACCGCCAACCTCGGGGTGACGCTTCTCGGGATCACGTGGATCGGCGTGTTCGGCTCGTTCGCCGCACTGATCCTCGACATCCCCGCCCAGGGCGTGTCGATCCTGCTGGTCACCGTGGTCGCCGCCGTCGCCGCCGATGCCGGGGCGTTCTTCGTCGGTCGGGCGATGGGACGGACGCCGCTGGTGGCCACCTCGCCCAACAAGACCGTGGAAGGGCTCGTGGGGGGCATCGTCTGCACGCTGGTGGCGGTGTTCGTCGTGGCGGTGGCGTTGGGGTTCGGTCCGTTCGGCGTGGGTCAGGCCCTCGTGTTCGGTCTCGTCGTGGCGGTCGTGTCGCCGCTCGGCGACCTGGCCGAGTCGCTGCTGAAGCGTGACCTCGGCCTCAAGGACATGGGCTCGTTGCTGCCCCAGCACGGCGGGATCCTCGATCGGTTCGACGCCCTGCTCTTCGTGCTGCCCACCGCCTACTACCTGTCGAGGGCCTTCGGCTTCGTGGGCTGATCGCCGGCAAAGGTCCGGCCCGGGGCGAATCCCTGGTGGCGCGTCGGTAGGCTCGTCCCATGTCTGCCACGCGGGTTGCGCTGGCCGGTTCCACCGGCTCCATCGGCACGCAGACCCTCGACGTGGTGGGGGCCGAACCCGACCGGTTCGAGCTCACCGCGCTGGGCGCCTCGGGCCGCCAACCCGAGATCCTCATCGCCCAGGCCCGGGCGGTGCGACCCAAGGTCGTGGCCGTGGCCGACCCCGGTGCCGTGGCCGAGGTGGCGGCGGCCTTGCCCGAGTGCGACGTGCGCGGCGGCCCGGAGGCCCTGGCCAGCCTGGCCGAGGAAGCCGACGTCGTGGTCAACGGCGTGGTGGGCTTCGCCGGTCTGGCTGTCACGCTGGCCACCTTGTACGCCGGGCGGCGCTTGGCGCTGGCCAACAAGGAGTCGCTCATCGCCGCCGGGCCCGTCGTGCAGAAGGCCCGCCGCACGCCAGGGGCCGAGCTGGTGCCGATCGACAGCGAGCACGGCGCTCTGCACCAGTGTCTGCGGGCCAACGACGAACCGTCCCGGGTGGCCCGCCTGCTGCTCACCGCCAGCGGCGGCCCCTTCCGCGGTCGCCGGGCCGAGGAGCTGGCGTCGGTCACCATCGACGAGGCGTTGGCCCATCCCACCTGGTCGATGGGACCGAAGATCACCGTGGACTCCTCGACGCTCATGAACAAGGGCCTCGAGGTCATCGAGGCCCACGAGCTGTTCGGCATCCCCGCCGGTGACGCCGGGGTGGGCATCGGCTTCGACCAGATCGACGTGGTGGTGCACCCGCAGTCGATCTTGCACTCGATGGTGGAGTTCACCGACGCCTCGACGATCGCCCAGCTCTCCAACCCCGACATGCGCCTGCCCATCGGGTACGCGCTGGCCTGGCCCGACCGCATCGCCACGCCCTTCGGTCGCATCGACTGGACCGAGCTGGGCCGGCTCGACTTCGAAACCCCCGACCGGGTCGCGTTCGGTTGCCTCGACCTGGCCTACGCCGCCGGGCGCACCGGCGGTACCGCACCGGCGTGGCTGAGCGCCGCCAACGAGGTGGCGGTCGACGCCTTCCTCGAAGGGCGCATCCGATGGGCCGACATCGCCACCCTCGTGGGGGCCACCCTCGACGCCCACGACGGTGCCCCTCCCTCCGACGTTGAAGCCGTCATCGCCGCCGACGCCGAGGCGCGTCGGGTGGCCACCGCCCTGCTCGCCCAGTTCGATCCCCCCGGAGCCCCATCGTGAGCGACACCCTCCGCCCTCCTGCGCCGTCCGACCCGAACGCCACCGACCACCGCCCCTGGCCGTCGGTCGGGGCCCCGGCCCCGCCCCCGTTGCCGCCGGTCGCCGACGACGGTCGCCATTCGGGTGGTGGAGAAGAGCCGCCGGTGCCCGCACCGGTCGGGTCGCCCCTCTTCGCCGACCAGCGGGTTCGTCTGGCGTTGCTCGTCGCCTCGGTGATCGGTCTCGGGCTGTTCGCCGGCTGGCCGGTTCTGCTCATGGTCGGCGCCATCGTGGTGTCGGTGTTCCTGCACGAGCTCGGCCACTTCCTCGTGGCCAAGTGGGCGGGCATGAAGGTCACCGAGTTCTTCATCGGGTTCGGCCCCCGCATCTGGTCGTTCAACCGTGGTGAGACCGAGTACGGACTCAAGGTGATCCCCGCCGGTGCCTATGTGCGCATCATCGGCATGCACACGTTGGAGGAGGTCGACCCGGGCGACGAGGCCCGCACCTACCGCAACAAGCCGTTCGCCAAGCGCCTGCCGGTGGTCTTGGCCGGGCCGGCCATGAACCTGCTCATCGGGTTCATCCTCCTGGTCGTGATCTTCGCCGGCTTCGGTGCCCCCCAGCCCGACCAGTGGGAGGTGCGTCGTGTGCTCACCGGTTCCGGGGCGGCCGCTGCTGGTGTCCAGGTCGGCGACCGCATCGTCTCGGTCGGTGGTCAGTCCGTCGGCGAGTTCCGCGACCTCGCCGGAGCGGTTCGCCCCAACGCCGGGTCCGAGGTGGCCGTCGTCGTCGAGCGTGACGGCCAGGAGATTCCGCTCACGGCCACGCTGGGCTGGGAGCTCGCCGCCGCGGGTGCGGCGGCATTGCCGGGCCTCGACCTCGGCGACCAGGTCACCAAGGTCGGCGACACCGAGATCGGCAACTATCAGCAGTTGAGCGAGGTGCTGGCTTCGGCCCCGCCGGGCGTCGAGCAGCTCACCTTTCTGCGCGATGACTTCGCTTACACCGCCGAGGTGACGGTGCCGGTGACGCTGCCCGACGATGGCGTCCGGGGCCTGCTCGGCGTGTCGCCACAGACGCCTCGTGTCCGCGAGAACGTGGGTGCCGCCGCCGGCGAGGCGGCCAGCACCTTCGGCGAGGTCACCGTGATGTCGGTGCAGGGCCTCGGGCGCTTCTTCTCCCCCGACGGGCTCAGCCGTTACGCCGAGCTGTTCCGGGCCGACTCGTCCACCGACCCGTCGGCCCCCTCCTCGGTGATGCCGGTGGACCCGAACACCCCCGTTCCCCAGGCCAGCACCGCGGCCGGCAGCGGTGACGAGGACCGGGTGCTGTCGATCCTGGGCGTCATCCGGCTCGGCTCTCAGGCCGCCGACGGTGCGGGAGCCGTCACGTTCCTGTTCCTGCTGGTGACCGTCAACATCTTCCTGGGGCTCATCAACCTGGTGCCGTTGCTGCCCTTCGACGGCGGCCACGCCGCCGTGGCGATCTACGAGGGCATCCGGTCGCGCATCTCCCGCCAGCCCTACCGGGTCGACATAGCCAAGCTGATGCCGCTCACCTACGTCGTGGTGTTCCTCATGCTCGGGTTGGGGCTGTCGTCGATGTACCTCGACATCGTGAACCCGGCCCAGAACCCGTTCACGCCGTGAGCGAGCTCTCCCCGCAGACCCGGTATCCACGGCGCGCCACCCGTCAGATCCACGTGGGCAAGGTGGCCGTGGGTGGTGACGCGCCCATCAGCATCCAGTCGATGACGACCACCAAGACGGCCGACGTCGAGGGCACCCTCCAGCAGATCTACGCCTTGGCCGGAGCCGGTTGCGACATCGTCCGTTGCACATGCAACGAGATTGAAGCGGCCGAGGGGCTGGCCCAGATCGTGCCCCGCTCGCCCCTCCCGATCATCGCCGACATCCACCACCAGTACCGTCGGGCCCTCGAAGCCATGGAAGCCGGGGTTCAAGGGTTGCGGCTGAACCCCGGCAACATCCGCCGTCCCGAGCACATCAAGGCCGTGGCCTCCGAGGCTCGCGACCGCGGCCTGCCCATCCGTATCGGGGTGAACGGCGGTTCGCTCGACCCCGAGCTCTACGCCAAGTACGGCGGCAAGGTCACGGCCGAGGCCATGGTCGAGTCGGCCCTGCGCGAGATCGCCTACTTCGACGAGGTCGGCTTCACCGAAATCAAGATCTCGGTCAAGGCCTCCAACGTGGCGCTGATGATCGACGCCTACCGACTGCTGGCCGACACGGTCGATCACCCGCTGCACCTCGGTGTCACCGAAGCCGGGCCGCCCCCGGCGGGCCTGGTGAAGGCCACCGCCGGCATCGCCACCCTGCTGGCCGAGGGCATCGGCGACACCATCCGCTACTCGCTCACCGCCGATCCGGTGGAGGAGGCCCGCGCCGGACGCCAGTTGCTCGAGGCCATGGGCCTGCGGGAGCGCAAGGGCCTCGATCTCATCGCCTGCCCGTCGTGCGGGCGGGCCGAGGTCGACGTGATCAAGGTGGCCAACGACGCCCAAGCGGCCCTCGAGGGCCTGGCCATCCCCATCCAGGTGGCGGTGATGGGCTGTGTGGTGAACGGCCCGGGCGAGGCCCGCGAGGCCGACCTGGGCATCGCCGCCGGCCGTCGCCGTGGGCACCTGTTCGTGAAGGGCCAGGTGGTGAAGGTGGTGCCCGAGGACGAGATGGTCGACGCCCTGGTCGAGTGGGCCCACATCATCGACGAGGGTGGGGTCGAGGAGGCCCTGCGGCGCAAGGACGACGGCGCGGCCGCCGAGGCCGAGGCCGACCGGGCCGCGTTGCTCGACGACAAGGGCGCCGACGTCAACCACGCGGCCGAGCGCATCCAGACCATCCGCACCCTCGACGCGACCTGAGCGACAACACCCTGCGAGGCTGCTTCGGTGGTGCCGTAGCATCGTCGCCCTATGGCCAAGCCTCCGGTGCTCACCCCCCGAGCCGACGACTTCCCTCGTTGGTACCAGGACGTCGTGGCCAAGGCCGAGATGGCCGACAACGGGCCGGTGCGCGGCACCATGGTCATCCGCCCCTACGGCTACGCCATCTGGGAGCACATGCAGGCCGAGGTCGACCGGCGCATCAAGGCCGCAGGGGCCAAGAACGCCTACTTCCCTCTGTTCATCCCCCAGAGCTACCTCACCCGCGAGGCCGAGCACGTCGAGGGCTTCAGCCCCGAGCTGGCCGTGGTCACCCACGCCGGCGGCAAGGAGCTCGAGGAACCGGTGGTGGTGCGGCCCACGTCCGAGACCGTCATCGGCGAGTTCATGGCCAAGTGGGTGCAGAGCTACCGCGACCTGCCGCTGCTGCTCAATCAATGGGCCAACGTGGTGCGCTGGGAGCTGCGGCCTCGGGTGTTCCTGCGCACCAGCGAGTTCCTCTGGCAGGAGGGCCACACCGCCCATGTGAGTCGTGAGGACGGGCGCCTCTACGCCGAGCGGATCCTCCACGACGTGTACGAGGGCTTCATGCGCGATGTGCTGGCCCTGCCCGTGGTGGTGGGGCGCAAGACCCCGAAGGAGCGCTTCGCCGGGGCCGTGAACACCATGACGTGCGAGGTCATGATGGGCGACGGCAAGGCCCTGCAGATGGGCACCAGCCACGAGCTGGGCCAGAACTTCGCCAAGGCTTTCGACATCCGGTACCTCGACGCCGACGGCACCCAACAGTTGGCCTGGACCACGTCGTGGGGCGTGTCCACCCGGATGGTCGGCGGGCTGGTCATGGGCCACGGCGACGACGCCGGCCTGCGGGTGCCGCCCGAGTTGGCACCGATCCAGGTGGTGGTGATGGCCGTGCGCGACGACGACGCCGTCATCGACCGTTGCCGGGCCCTGGCCGACGAGCTGTCCGCGGCCGGGGTGCGGGTCGAGCTCGACGTGCTGGTGGAGACGTCGATGGGTCGCCGGGCCACCGACTGGGAACTCAAAGGCGTACCGCTGCGCCTCGAGCTCGGGCCGCGCGATCTGGCCGACGACGTGGTCACGATGGCTCGCCGCATCACCGGCGGCAAGGAGCCCGTCGGGCTCTCTGGCATCACGGCCACGGTCGAGGCCGCCCTGGTCGAGGGTCAATCGGCCCTGTTGACCGAGGCCACCGAGCGGCGAGATGCCCACACCACCGACGTCACCACCATCGCCGAGGCCGCCGAAGCCGCCACCACCGGTTGGGCCCGCATCCCGTGGGCCACGCTCGGCCCTGAGGGCGAGGCCGAGCTGGCCAAGGAGAGCATCACCGTGCGCTGCCTGGTCCGACCCGACGGTGGCCTCCCCCAGTCCGGCGACGAACCCGACGCCGTCGCCGTGGTCGCTCGCGCCTACTGATCGACGCCTTTCGGAGCGGGATCGTCTGGGGGTTGCGGGCCCAGGCTTGCTACACTCCAAACCGCAATCGTTCGCTGTCCCGGATCGAAGGCGTGGGCTCCTGCCCACGCCTTTCGTTTCACCTGGGGTCGGTTCGAGGGCACCAGGAACAGGGCCGGTAGGCCCTCGAGAGCCACGAGAGGAGGTCGAGCAGATGAGCGTTTCCGAGCGGGTCAGGAACGTGGTCGAGCCCGTTGTCGCGGCCCAGGGTGTCGAGCTGTTCGACCTCGAACAGGCCGGTCCGGTGCTGCGCATCACCATCGACAAGCCCGGCGGGGTCGACGTGGACGACCTGGCCCGGGTCACCCGGGCCGTGTCCCACGCGCTCGACGAGCACGACCCCATCGAGAGCCAGTACACGCTCGAGGTGTCGAGCCCCGGCCTCGAGCGGGTGCTGCGCACCCCGCGTCACTACGAGTGGGCGGTCGGCAAGCAGGTCGCGGTCAAGACCCTGCCCGGCCATGCCGCCGGCCGCCGCTTCACCGGCACTCTGGTCGAAGCCGGTGCTGTTGGCGTCACCCTCGTGCTCGACGAGCCCGTCGGGGAGCGCGTCACGCTCGCCCACCGCGACATCGAGAAGGCGCGCTCCGTCTTCGTGTGGGGGCCCGCCCCCAAGCCCGGCACCGGTTCGAAACCGGGCCCGGCCCGATCCCAGTCACCCAAGGGTGCGAAGTCCAAGGCCGCCGGCCCCGACGTCGCCCCTGCCCCGGGGCCGCCCTCTCAGCCCCCTTCCGGAACCGAGGTCCCATCGTCATGAAGAACCCCGATCTGATGGACGCGCTGCAAGCGCTGGCCACCGACAAGGGCATCACCGTCGACACCCTGTTCGGCGCCCTCGCCGACGCCCTCGAGTCGGCCTACAAGCGCATGCCCAAGGCCGAGGAGTACGCCTGGGTCACCATCGACCCCGACACTGCCGAGATCCGGGTGATGGCCCAGTCGCTCGACGAGGAGGGTGAGCCCACGGGCGACGAGTTCGACGTCACCCCCAACGACTTCGGTCGCATCGCCGCCCAGACGGCCAAGCAGGTCATGGGTCAGCGCATCCGTGAAGCCGAGCGCGAGATGAAGTACGAGGAGTACGCCGGCCGCGAGGGCGACATCGTCACCGGCATCATCCAGCAGACCGACGCCCGGTACACGCTGCTCGACCTCGGTCGGGTCGAAGCCCTCATGCCCCAGGCCGAGCAGGTGCCCTACGAGCGGCCCGAGCCGGGCAGCCGGGTGAAGGCCTACATCGTCGAGGTGCGCAAGACCGCCAAGGGCCCCCAGATCGTCACCAGCCGCACCCATCCGGGTCTCATCAAGCGGCTCTTCGAGCTCGAGGTCCCCGAGATCGCCGACGGCGTCGTCGAGATCCGCGCCTGCGCCCGTGAGCCGGGGGCGCGCACCAAGATCGCCGTCTGGTCGAACGACAACAACGTCGACCCCGTGGGCGCCTGCGTCGGCGGCCGCGGTGCCCGGGTGCGTATGGTCGTCAACGAGCTGCGGGGCGAGAAGATCGACATCGTGCCGTTCTCCGATGATTCGGCCGACTTCGTGATGAAGGCGCTGTCGCCGGCCAAGGTGAAGGAGGTCCGGATCCACGAGGACACCGGCACCGCCGAAGTCATCGTGCCCGACTACCAACTCTCGCTGGCCATCGGCAAGGAGGGCCAGAACGCCCGCCTGGCCGCCCGGCTCACCGGATGGCGGGTCGACATCAAGAGCGAGACCCAGCTCGCCGAGGAAGAGGCCTACGCCAATCAGGACTGGGCCGAGGGCGAATGGGTCGTCGATCCCGATACGGGTGAACAGGTCTGGCAGTCGGCCGAGGGCGGCGAGTCGCTGTCGGCCGAGGCCTACGCCCAGCAGTCGGCCGAGGAGGCGGCGGCCGAGGCGGCCGCCGAAGGAGTGGCCGCCGCAGGGGTCGAGGCCCCGGCCGTCGAGGTTCCGGCCGCCGATGGCGCTGACGCCACTGACGCCCCCACCGTGGTCGTGGCCGAGGCCTCCGACGAGGCGCCGACCCCCGGCGAGGAACGGTCTGGCGACGCCGATAGCGTCGTTTGAGCGTCCTTCGGGACGTGCACGGCCGGAGGTATCGGTAGGTCGTTCGTGCGCGCGGGGTCCCGTGCGCGACAATGGATGGCTGCTCGGTGCCACCGAGCCACTGTTCGATGTGCCGGTCGGTGCATCGTCATGCCGCTGAGGACTGAGGTCGAGGTTGCCAGGAAACATCCGCGTCTACGAGCTGGCACGAGAGCTCGGGATGACGAACAAAGAGACACTCGATCTGTGCGTCGCGCTCGGAATCGGCGTCAAGAGCCATTCATCGAGTGTCGTCGAGCCCCAGGCCGACCGCGTCCGCCGCAAGGCTGAGCGCGAGGGACTGGTTCGCGACGTCCAACCCGAGGAGCCCTCGACCAAGAAGGCCCCTGCCAAGAAGGCCGCAGCCAAGAAGCCGGCGGCCAAGACGGACGGGCCGACCAGCTCCGCCGACACCCCGGCCGACGCTGGCACCGAGCCGACGCCGGCCGAGGTTGCCGCCGTGGCCGTGGCCGTGGCCGTGGCCGAGGCGCCGACGCCGACAGAGGCCCCGGCCCCCGTGGCCGAAGCACCGGCCGCCGAGGTCCCGACTGCTCCGGCTCCGGCGGCTGAGGCCCCGCCCTCCCCTGCTCCTGCTGCTCCCCGACGCGTGATCTCCTCGGGAGGCGCCGCCGGCCCGCCGCCGCGGCGTGACGAGACGCCGGCGCCGGTGGCCCCGATCGCCCGCCCCGCCCCAGCCGCCGAGCGGGCCCCCACGGTGCCTCCGATCGATCGACCCACGGTGCCGCGCCCGCAACAGGCTCCGGCCGCCGCCGCCGGTTCGTCGGTGGCGCCTGCGCCTCCCGGCGCCGCGCCCCGGCCTCCGGTGTCCACATCCGGCCGGCCCATCCCGCCGCCCCCGGGTCGGCCCCCGACCTCGTCCACCGGTAAGCCGATTCCTCCTCCGCCGGGCGCCCGTCGGGCCCCAGCCGGTCCCCCGGGTCGCCCCGGTGGCGTCGGCCGTCCGCCCTCTGGTGGAGCCGGCCGTCCCATGGGCGGTGGTGGCGGTCCTCGTCCTGGTGGCGGCGGCGGCATGGGACCGCGCCCCGGCGGTGGTCCTGGTGGTCCCGGTGGTCCGGGTGGCGGTCCTGGAGGTCGCCCTGGTGGCGGTCCCGGTGGCGGCCGTCCCGGCGGTGGCCCCGGCCAGAACCGGCGTCCCCCGCGGCGCAAGGGTCGTCGTCGTCGCAACCGTGACGAGCTCCAGCCGATCGACGCCCCGAGCTACACGCCGCGTGAGGCGCCTGTCCCCACCGGCGAGATCGTGATCGAGCGGGCGTGCACGCCCCAGGAGCTCGGTCCCAAGGTGAATCGCACTGCGGCCGATGTGGTGCGGTTCCTCATGCAGCAGGGCGAGATGGTCACGGCCACGCAGTCCCTCAACGACGACATGATCGGGCTGTTCGCGGCCGAGGTGGGTGCCGAGATCCGCCTGGTCAACCCAGGGGAGGAGCAGGAGGTCGAGCTCCAGAAGCTCCTGCTCGTCGACGACGACGTCGACGACGACACCTATGAATCTTGGCCGGTACGTCCGCCCGTGATCACGGTGATGGGCCACGTCGACCACGGCAAGACCAAGTTGCTCGACCAGATCCGCGACGCCAACGTCGTCGCCGGTGAGGCCGGTGGCATCACCCAGCACATCGGCGCCTACCAGGTCACCAAGGACGGGCGCACCGTCACCTTCGTCGACACGCCAGGTCACGAGGCCTTCACCGCCATGCGGGCCCGTGGCGCCGAAGCCACCGACATCGTGGTGCTGGTCGTGGCCGCCGACGACGGCGTGATGCCCCAGACGATCGAGGCCATCAACCACGCCAAGGCCGCCGACGTGCCCATCGTCGTGGCCATCAACAAGATCGACCGCGAGAACGCCGATCCCAACCGGGTCATGCAGCAGCTCTCCGAGTACGAGCTGGTGCCCGAGTCGTGGGGCGGCGAGACCGTCATGGTCGAGGTCTCGGCGCTGCAGAACCTGGGCATCGACGACCTCCTCGAGAACCTGGTCGTGCTGGCCGAGCTCGAGGACCTGCGGGCCACCGAGGAAGGTCGGGCCCGCGGTGTCGTGCTCGAGTCCAACCTCGACATCGGCCGCGGCCCGGTGGCCACGGTGCTCGTGCAACGCGGCATCCTCCGGGTCGGTGACCCGATGGTGGCCGGTGCGGCGTGGGGACGGGTGCGGGCGCTCATCGACGACCAGGGCAACCAGGTCAAGGAAGCCGGTCCGTCGTCTCCGGTTCAGGTGCTCGGCCTCTCCGAGGTCTCGGTGTCCGGTGACCGCTTCGTGGTCGCCCCCGACGAGAAGACCGCCAGCAAGGTCGCCTCCACGCGTGAGCACTGGATCCGGGTGGCCTCCATTGGTCGTGAAGCTCACGCCATGAGCGGCGGCGCCAAGCTCGAGGACATCTTCCAGCAGATCCAGAGCGGCGAGACCGCCACCCTGAACCTGATCCTCAAGGCCGACGTCAACGGCTCGCTCGAGGCTCTCACCGAAAGCCTCAAGAAGCTCGAACGCGACGACGTGAAGCTGTCGTTCGTGCATCGTGAGGTCGGTGGGGTCACGCAGTCCGACATCCAACTGGCCGCGGCCTCCAACGCCACCATCATCGGCTTCAACGTCCGCCCCGACCGCAAGGCCCGCGAGATGGCTGCCCTCGAGCACGTCGAGATCCGGTCGTACGAGATCATCTACCAGGTCCTCGAGGACATCGAGAACGCCATGCTCGGTCTGCTCCAGCCCGAGTACGAAGAGGTGGTCACCGGCGACGCCGAGGTGCGCGAGATCTTCCGGGTCCCGCGGGTCGGCGCCATCGCCGGTTGCTACGTCACCAACGGGGCCATCACCCGTGGGTCCAAGGTGCGCTTCCTGCGCGAGGGCACGGTCATCTGGAAGGGCGCCGTCGCCTCGTTGCGGCGCTTCAAGGAGGACGTGCGTGAGGTCGCCAGCGGCTTCGAGTGCGGCATCGGGCTCACCGATTTCCAGGACCTCAAGCCCGGCGACATCATCGAGACCTACGAGGATCGCGAGATCCCCCGGGTCTGATCGCGGCGTCGCAGTACCCTGGCCCCGTGGCTCTGCATGTCCTGGCTCTCGAGGTCGACTTGCGGATCCCCGGGGCCGACTCGCTGAAGGACAAGCGTTCCGTCGTGCGCACCATCGTCGACGGGTCCAAGCGGCGGTTCGGGGTGAGCGCATCCGAGACCGGGTCGACCGAAGCCCGCCAGCGGGCCGAGCTCGGTTTCGCGGTCGTCAGTGGTTCGGCGGGGCAGTGCACCGAGGTGCTCGACGCCGTCGAGCGTTTCGTGTGGTCGTTCGCAGAGATCGAGGTGGTCACCTGTGACCGCCATTGGACGGAGGTAGATCGATGAGTCAGCGAAGCAATCGGGGTGGGGCCCGTCAGTACCCTCGCACGGCCCGACTCAATGAGCTCCTGAGGGAGATCTTGGCCGAGGAGCTGGCGTCGATCGACGACGAGCGGCTCGACCTGCTCACCATCACCGCCGTCGACATCGACGGCGACCTGCGCAATGCCATCGTCTTCTACGACTCGCTCCAGGGCGAAGAGGGCGACGCCGAGATCCTCGAGGGGCTCGACGACAACCGCTGGCGGTTGAAGGGGGCCATCGCCCGCCAGGCCCGCATCAAGCGCACCCCCGAACTGACCTTCTCGCCCGACCTGGCCGTGCGCAGCGGGGCCCGTATCGAGGAACTGCTGTCCACGGTGGTGCCGCCCGTCGACCGCGACACCGACACCGAGACCGCCACCGAGCGCGAACCCGGGACCGACCCGCCGGAGCCGTGAGCCGTCGGCGGTCGACCGACGGCCCCGATGGGCTGGCGGTCGTCGACAAGGCCGCGGGCTGGACGTCGCACGACGTCGTGGCCAAGAGTCGCGGGCTGCTCGGTACCCGCAAGGTCGGCCATTCGGGCACCCTCGATCCCGACGCCACCGGCATCCTGCTGCTGGGGGTCGGGCGGGTCACCCGTCTGCTTCGGTTCCTGACCGCCCTTTCGAAGACCTACACCTGCGAGATCGTGCTCGGCGTCGAGACGTCGACGCTCGACGACTCGGGGACGGTGACCGCCACCCACGACATGTCCGGGGTCAGCGCCGAGGCGGTCAGGGCCGCGGCGGCGGGTCTCACCGGCGCCATCCTTCAGGTGCCCCCGATGGTGTCGGCGGTGAAGATCGACGGACGGCGGCTGCACGAGCTGGCCCGTGAGGGCATCGAGGTCGAGCGTGCGGCGCGGCCGGTCACCGTGCACCGCTTCGTCGTCGCGCCCGTTGCGGGGAATCCCTTGCGGTACCGGGCCGAGGTCGCCTGCTCGTCCGGTACCTATGTGCGCACCCTGGCCGCCGACCTCGGCGCCGCTCTCGGCGGCGGAGCGCACCTCCGCGACCTGCGCCGCACGGAGATCGGCTCGTTCGGTCTCGGTGAGGCCCACCCGCTCGAGGCGCTCGGGCCCGAGCTTCTGCTCTCGCCGGCCGCGGCCCTACGGGACTATCCCGCCGTCGTGGTCGCCGGCGACGAGGTGACCGCCGTCGGGCACGGGAAGGTTCTGCTCGCCGAGGATCGCTTCGCCGGCTCGGGCCCCTGGCGCGTGCTCGACCCCGATGGTCGCCTTCTCGCCGTCTACGCCGCGCACCGTGACGGGATGGTCAAGCCCGAGGTCGTGGTGGCCCCGGTCGACGGGTCCGGCCCGACCTCCAGTTCTGCGCCCGCGCAGCGGTAGCGTTGGGCGCACATGGAGGTCCTCGACGACATCAGCGCGTGCCCGCGCCCGCCTGAAGGCGCCGCCGTCACCATTGGTGCCTTCGATGGCGTCCACCGCGGTCACCGCCACGTCATCGCCGCGTTGCAACGGCTGGCCGGTAACCGGGGGTTGCGCACCGCTGTCGTCACCTTCGACCGGCATCCGGCCAGCGTGGTGCGTCCGGAGTCGGCGCCTCTGCTGCTCACCGACCTCGACCAGAAGCTCGAGCTGCTCGCCGACTGCGGGGTGGACTACACGTTGGTGGTGCACTTCGACGATGCCCGATCGAAGGAGCCGGCGGCCGACTTCGTGGAGGACGTCCTGGTGGGTTGCCTCAACGCGTCAGCCGTGGCCGTCGGCGAGGACTTCCACTTCGGCCACCGGCGGTCGGGCAACGTGGCCATGCTGCGCGAGATGGGAGCGGCGTCGGGTTTCGAGGTCGTGGGGCTCGATCTCGTCGGGCCCGAGGGTTCGGCGTCGGCCGAGCCGGTCTCGTCGACCCGGATCCGCCGGGCCCTGACCGACGGTCATCTCGACATGGCCACCGACCTGCTGGGGCGGTTCCACGAGGTGCGCGGCGTCGTGGGTCGTGGGGACGGACGGGCCCGAGAGCTCGGCTTCCGCACCGCCAACGTGGCCGTGCCCGACACGATCTGCCTGCCGGCCGACGGCATCTACGCGGCCTGGTACTTTCGGCCGGATGGCACCCGCTGGCCCACCGCGGTGTCTCTCGGCCGGCGCCCCACGTTCTACGAGCACGCCGACACGTCGCTGCTCGAGGCCCACCTCATCGACTTCGAGGGCGACCTCTACGACCAGCCGGCGCGTGTGCAGTTCGTCGAGTGGTTGCGCCCCGAGCTGAAGTTCGAGTCGGTGGATGCGCTCGTGGCCCAGATGGGCCAGGACGTCGCCAAGGCCGCCGCCGTGCTCGTCGGTCGCTAGTCCCTCACGTTCACCAGGGCTCGTTCGGGATCTCGAAGCGCTCGCTGTAGGCCCGCATGTCGGCGCGCCGGCGGGCGATGTCGATGCCGAGGGCATCGGGCTCGTAGATCACCTTGCCGTGGCGGTCGCGTTCGTGGGTGGCGCCGTACTCGGCCAGGGCGGCTTCGGTGTCGGGGGTGAACGGTTGGTCGGCCAGGTCGTAGATGCGGCGCACGGTGCCGAGGTCGTCGGCCATGAACTGGTCGAAGCGCACGTCCATCGACCGGTCGGCCGGGAGGAGGTGGCGATCGTTCATCGCCGCGTTGAGCATGGTCTCGAGGCGGTCAGCCCAGTAGTTCGAGATACCGGGAGGGTCGACCGGATCGCGCGAGAGGCGCGCGGAGTAGGCCAACATCGTTGTCATCGACACCATCACCGACACCGGGTCACGGTGCGTGACGAGCACGGTGGCATCGGGGAAGGTGTCGATCACCGCCCCGAACTGCTCGAGGTGCTGCGGCGACTTCAGGATCCACCGGTCGCCCCCCCGCAGGAACTGGCAGGCCTTGAGCACGGTCTTCATGTACTCGTAGTGGGGCCGCTGGTCGTGGGCCAGGTAGTACTCCCGCCACGTGGGCATCGGCGCCATCGTCTCGAACAACATGGTGGAGAAGTCGATGGCCAGGATCTGGATCTCCTCGTGCACGTGCCACGTGGTCATCTCGTGCATCCGGTTGAACTCGGGCATCATCTGGTGCATCACCTCCAGCCCGCCTTCGGTGCGGGCCAGGCGGGGGTCATCGGGGGTGTCGGCCAGCGCCGCCTCGGCCGGAGCGGGCACGGGCTGCATGCTCTCCCAGTAGGGCAACGAGCGCAGGGCGGGGTCGGCGGAGATGAGGTTGTGGAGGTGGGTGGTGCCGGTGCGAGGCAGCCCGGCGATCACCATCGGCCGGACGATCTCGACGTCGTGGATCTCGGGGTGGCGTTCCAGCAGGTCGGTGATCAGGAGCCGGTTGGTGAGCAGTTGGCCCACCTGGGCCGTGGCCGACATCCGCCCCATCGGCGAGAGGCCGCCCTCTCGGTCGAGCGCCTCGAGCAGCACCTCCAGGCGTTCGACGAAGTCCATGGGCCCGAAGTCGTCGAGACCGGCGGCGGCGGCCTGGGTCATGAGCGCATCGGCGTTGAGCTCGATCGGCGCCATGGCCGCCACCCCGGCGAACATCTCGGTGATCGCGGGTGCGAACCGCGGTTCGGCCAGGTCGTCGAGCCGGATCGGCTCGGGGCGCGTGCTGGTGTCGGTCATCGTGGTTCCCCCATGTTGTCGGGCCCCCGGCCCGGTTCGTGATGACTCTACGGTGGGACGACTGCTCCACTTGATCGAGGCCCTACCGACCTGGGCGACGAGTTCGACGGCATTGCCATCTACGACGAGCGTCTGGCCGAGGCGGCCGCACTCCTTGGTCTGGCGTTCAACGGGCCCGCTGACACCATTTCGTCCGAACTGTTGAGTGCGCCGAGCGCTTGGGCGAGCGGAGGGCTCAACAGTTCGGAGTGAGCAAGCGGATGGGGATGGGCAGGGCCTGTCCACGGGGCCGGAGTGCCCCTGGCCGCCTCGCCATTGGGAATCGCCGTCGACCGCTGGTAGCGTCGGAAGGTCGGTTGACCGTCCGGTTGGCCGCATCCGCCCCGAGCTACGCCAGACGAGTTCGGCCGCGATGTCTCTTCGGGGTCATCGCAGCCGGCGCGCACAGCGGGCATCGGAGCCGGGTCAGACACCCACACGTAGAGGAAAAGACTTGTCCAAGGATCCCGCCAACCTTCCTGCGAAGGCCGGCACCATCGCCGAGCATCGCCTGCACGAGACCGACACCGGCTCTCCCGAGGTGCAGATCGCACTGCTGACCGACCGCATCAACCACCTCACCGAGCATCTCAAGATGCACAAGAAGGACCATCACAGCCGCCGCGGCCTGCTGATGCTGGTGGGACAGCGGCGCCGCCTGCTCGACTACGTCCGCAAGAACGACGTCGAGCGCTACCGCTCGATCATCGCCAAGCTCGGCCTGCGCCGCTAGCTGAAGAACTCTCGGAGGGCGACCCCCAGTGGTCGCCCTCCTCCGTTCCCGCCCCGATGCCTGCCATCGTGGTGGGACATCCCGGCGGTCGGATGACCCCAGTTGCCGGTGGTGAGCGGCGGGTACCGACCCGCTCCGCCGTTCACCACTGGGAACTGGTGTTGCCACCGCCTCCGAAGCAGCGGGCCGTCGGCCCGCCCAGGTTCCAAGGAGGAACTCCCCATGGCAGACGCCATTTCCGTCGACGCATCCGTACCGGGTGACGACGACAAGACCATCACGTTCAGCGCCGGCAAGCTCGCCGGTCAGGCCGACGGTGCCGTCACCGTCCAGATCGGCGACACCGTGGTGCTCGTCACGGCCACCGCTTCGAAGTCCGCCCGCGACGGCGCCGACTTCTTCCCGCTCACCGTCGACATCGAAGAGCGCATGTACGCCGCCGGCAAGATCCCCGGCTCGTTCTTCCGTCGTGAGGGCAAGGCCCCCGACCAGGCCATCCTCACCTGCCGCCTCATCGACCGCCCGCTGCGTCCGTGCTTCCCCGACGGCTTCCGCAACGAGGTCCACGTCGTGGGCACCACCCTGGCCGCCGACCTCGTGAACCCCCACGACGTGCCCGCCATCAACGGCGCGTCCGCGGCCCTGATGCTCTCGGGCATCCCCTTCGACGGCCCCATCGGCGCCGTCCGCCTGGCCTTCACCGTCGACGGCACCTGGATCCCGTACCCCACCTACGAAGAGGGCGAGGAGTCCACATTCGAGATGGTCGTGGCCGGTCGGGCCCTGGGCGACGACGACGTCGCCATCTCCATGGTCGAAGCCGGTGGCACTGCGGCCTCGTGGCCGGCCTTCCAGGACGGCGCCCCCAAGGTCGACGAGGACGTCCTCGCCGGTGGCCTCGAGGCCTCCAAGCAGTACATCCTCCGGTCCATCGAGGCCCAGAAGGCCCTCATGGCCCAGGTCGGCGTCAAGGAGCCGATGAGCTACTCGGTCTCGACCGACTACTCGCCGGAGATCTTCGCGGCCATGGACTCCAAGCGGACCGAGATCACCGCCACCCAGGTCATCTCCGACAAGCACGAGCGCCTGGCCGCCGAAGCGGCGGTGCGCGATGCGCTCGTCGCCGAGCTGGCCCCCCAGTTCGGCGACGTCGACGGGGCCGAGCGTCAGCTCAAGGCCGCGTTCCGCTCGGTCACCAAGGCCATCGTGCGCAGCCGCATCGTCAACGAGGGCGCCCGCATCGACGGCCGTGGCCCGAAGGACCTCCGTCCCGTGTCGTCCGAGGTGGGCCTGCTCCCCTCGGTGCACGGTTCGGGCCTGTTCCAGCGCGGCGAGACCCAGGTGCTCAACGTCACCACGCTCGGTATGCCCCGCATGGAGCAGATGATCGACGCCCTCGGCAACGTCACCCGCAAGCGCTACATGCACCACTACAACTTCCCGCCGTACTCCACCGGTGAGACCGGCTTCATGCGCGGCCCCAAGCGCCGCGAGATCGGTCACGGCATGTTGGCCGAGCGGGCCCTCGTGCCCGTGCTGCCGACGCCCGAGGAGTTCGCCTACACGATCCGCACCGTCTCCGATGTGCTGAGCTCCAACGGCTCCACGTCGATGGGCTCGGTCTGCGGTTCCACCCTCTCGATGATGGATGCCGGTGTGCCGCTGCGGGCCCCGGTGGCCGGCATCGCCATGGGCCTCGTGTTCGCCGACGGCAAGTACACGACCCTCACCGACATCCTCGGCGCCGAGGACGCCTTCGGCGACATGGACTTCAAGGTCGCCGGCACCGCCGAGTTCGTGACCGCCCTCCAGCTCGACACCAAGATCGAGGGCATCCCCGCCGACGTGCTGGCCCAGGCCCTCCAGCAGGCCAAGGAAGCCCGCCTGGCCATCCTCGAGGTCATGGCCGGCGCCATCGCCGAGCCCCGTGACGAGGTGGGCGCCACCGCCCCGAAGATCGTCAGCTTCGAGATCCCGATGGACAAGATCGGCGAGGTCATCGGCCCGAAGGGCAAGGTCATCAACGCCATCCAGCAGGAGACCGGCGCCGACATCAGCGTCGACGACGACGGCAGCGTCGGCCGGGTCAGCATCGGCTCCACCGACTCCGAGAAGGTGGCCGAGGCCGAGCGCCAGATCCGCCTCATCCTCAACCCGCCCACCGCCGACGTCGGCCAGACCTACACCGGACGGGTGGTGAACGTCACCAAGTTCGGGGCGTTCGTCAACATCCTCCCCGGCCGTGACGGCCTGCTGCACATCTCCAAGATCGGTGGCGGCAAGCGCATCGAGCGGGTCGAGGACGTGCTCGACCTCGGCGACTCCGTCGAGGTCCGCGTCGACGACGTCGACCCCAACGGCAAGGTGTCGCTCTCGCTGGTCAACCCGGTCTCGGGTGGCGGCGACAGCGGTTCCGCCGAGGCCACGGCGGAACCGGTGGCCGACGCTCCCGCCCGCAACGATGGGGGCAGCGAGTCCGGCAACGGCGCCGACCGCGAGTACGTGTCGTTCGAGGACTCCTTCGACAGCGAGATCGCCGGCGACCTCGGGGACCTCGGTCCCGCCAGCGCCGAGGAGCGCAAGGGCGGAGGTGGCGGCGACGGTGGTCGAGGCCGCCGGGGCGGCGGAGGTGGCGGCCGTCGCCGCTGAGCCTCTCTTCCCGGGCTCGCCGCAGGGCGAGCCCGACATCGAGCGGACCGATCTGCCGTCGGGCGTGCGCGTCATCACCGAGCGCATGCCCGAGGCACGATCGGTCTCGGTCGGCATGTGGTTCGCGGTGGGCAGCCGCGACGAGTCGGCCGAGATCGCCGGCGCCTCGCACTTCCTCGAGCACCTGTTGTTCAAGGGCACCGCCGACCGCTCGGCCCGCAGCATCTCGATGGCCGTCGACGCCGTCGGCGGCGAACTCAACGCCTACACCTCACGCGAGCACACGGCGTACCACACCCGTCTACCGGTGCCCGAGCTGCGTTTCGGGCTCGACCTGCTGGCCGAGGTGGTCAGCGAGCCGGCCTTTCGACCGCCGGAGATCGAGGCCGAACGCGACGTGATCGTCGAGGAGATCCTCATGAGCGAGGACACCCCCGACGACCAGGTGTTCACCACGCTCTACGAGAGCCTCTTCCCCGACCACCCCCTTGGTCGGGAGACCCTCGGGTCGCGTGACACGGTCGAGGGCATGGGACGCGGCGACATCGTCGCCTTCCACGACACATGGTATCGGCCGACCAACGTGGTGGTGGCCGCGGCGGGGAACCTCGATCACTCCGAGGTGCTCGACGCCGTCGTCGACCTTTTCACCGACGGACCTCCTGGTCAGGCACCACAACGCACCCCGCCGTCGCTCGCCCCCGTCCCCCTCACGGTGGTGCACCGCCCCACAGAGCAGGCCCACGTGGCCATGGCCTGGCGGGGTCTGCCCTTCGGCGATCCCGACCGTCATGCCCTCAACCTGGCCAACCACGTGCTCGGCGGTGGCCTGTCGAGCCGCCTCTTCCAGGAGGTGCGCGAGGAGCGGGGGCTCGCCTACACGGTGTTCTCGAGCCCGACGTCCTACGCCGACACCGGCAGCTTGGTGGTGTACGCCGGTACCGGACCGGACCGGGTCGACGAGTTGTGGCGGGTCGTGCAGGGCGTCATCGACGACCTCGTCGCCGACGGCATCACCGACGAGGAGCACCGCGTCGCCCTCGGCTTCGTCGAGGGCTCGATGCACCTGGGCCTCGAGGACTCGGGCAGCCGCATGGCCCGTCTCGGCAGCAGTGTGGTGAGCCGCAACGAGGTCGTTCCGATCGAGGAGCACCTGCGTCGCTATCGCGCCGTCACCCTCGACGACGTGCAACGGGTGCTGCGCCGGGTCTTCTCCGGCCCCCGGGCGGTGTCGGCCGTGGGGCCGTTCTCGGCCGACGACCCCCGCCTCAACGTCTTCACGGCGTGAGGGTCCGGTGGCGTGGAGGACCCCACGCCCGTAGATTCGACCTGTGACTTTGCGTGTCGGGGTGTTCGGGGCCGGGGGGCGGATGGGCAGCACGGTCTGCGCCGCCGTGGCCACCGATCCTGCTCTCGATCTGGTCGCGGCGGTCGATCCGTTCCATGCCGGGCTCGACCTGCGCCAGGTCACCGGGGTCGATCAGTCGTGGCAGATCGCCAAGAGCGCCGACGCCTTCGTCGACGCCGGCGTCGATGTGGCCGTCGACTTCACCCACCTGGAGGCGGCGCGAGAGAACCTGCTGTGGCTGGCCGCCCACGGCCTCCACGCCGTCACCGGCACCACCGGCTTCAGCGACGCCGACTACGCCTCCTTCGAGGCCGGGTTCACGCGCAGCAACTGCGTGATCGCCCCCAACTTCGCCATCGGTGCGGTGCTGATGATGCGCTTCGCCGAGATGGCGGCGCCGTACTTCGAGACGGCCGAGATCATCGAACTGCACCACGACGAGAAGCTCGACGCCCCCTCCGGCACGGCGATGCTCACCGCCGAGCGCATGGCGCAAGCGTCGCCCGACTGGGCCCCTGACCCCACCCGTACCGAGGTGGTGGAAGGCGCCCGGGGCGGTGAGGGGCCCGCCGCAATCCGCATCCACTCGGTGCGTCTGCGGGGCCTGGTGGCCCACCAGGAGGTATTGCTCGGCACCACCGGGCAGACCCTCACGATCCGCCACGACTCCTACGACCGGGCCTCGTTCATGCCCGGTGTGCTGCTGGCCGTGAAGGCCGTCGTCGACCGCCCCGGCGTCACCGTAGGCCTCGACGCCCTGCTCGACCTCTGACGCGCCGAGCTATGTGGCTCGGCCGTCGGCGTCCTCGTCGTCGGTGGGCGCTCGTGGGTCGTCCCCTTCGGCGTCCTCTTCCTGGAACTCCTCGAACGACGCCGCCATCCCCTTACGCCCTCGTCGGGCCTCGTTGGCGGCTCCGATGGCCACCAGGCTGATCGAGGCGATCAACAACGGGATCCGGTACTGCGCCACCCAGCCGAGCACCGAGTCGATCGGGCCCTGGAAGACGTCACCCAACCAGGCCAGCAGCAGCAATCGGCCCACGGTGCCGGTGATGTTCAGGAAGAAGAACAACGGTGGCGACATACGCGATGCGCCCGCGATCACGCACACGTAGTTGTTGGGGAGGATGACCACGAGGGGGTGGCCCCACCGGGCGAACAACTTCTCCATCTGGCGCATGATCGACCCGACGGTGGGGGTGCGCCGCTCCATCCACTTGATGGCCGTCGGCCCGTAGAACCAACCGAGGGCGAACAGGAAGGGGTCGGGCGCCAGCAGCCGGAGCGTGCCGATCAGGTAGTACACCCAGGCGTCGAGCTGCCCGGCCACCAGGACCAGGTACCGGTTGCGGGCGCTCAGGGCGATGAGCGTGGCCGGGGAGGAGTTCACCAGGTCGGGCCAGAGCGCATCGGCGAACTGGGTCATGATCACCAGGACCGCGACGGGGCCGAGGATCAGGGCCAGGCGTGACCGCCGAACGCGGGGAGCTGGGGGAGGGGGGGTGCTCTCGGGCAAGGGTGAATCCTCTCACGTACGCTCACGGGCGCGAATGCGGGTGTCGCTGCCTGCCGCTCCCTCGGAATGGAGTTCATGTGCTCGGTTTGATGCAGGACCGCCCGCTGGTGCTGACCCACTTCTTCGGGCGGGCCGAGCGGCTGTTCAAGGACAAGGGAATCGTCACCGCCACCGGCACCGGCCTGGAACGGGTCACCTACGGCGAGTGGGCCGAGCGGACCCGGCGACTCGGGGGCGTGCTCGACGACCTCGGCGTGAGTTCCGACGGGCGGGTGGGGACCTTCGCCTGGAACACGGCCCGGCACCTCGAGCTCTACTTCGGGGTGCCGTGCAGCGGCCGGGTGGTGCACACCCTCAACATCAGGCTCTTCCCCGAGCAGGTCACCTACATCGTGAACCACGCCGAGGACGAGGTGATTTTCGTCGACAAGTCCCTGCTGGGTGTGCTCTGGCCGCTGGTCGACACGTTCACCACCGTGCGCCACATCGTGGTGATGGACGACGGTCGGGGTGAGCTGCCGGCCGACACCGGGGGGGTCACCATCCACGACTACGAGAACCTTCTGGCCTCGGCCAGCCCAGTGGAGTTCCACGTCACCGACGAGAACCAGGCCGCGTCGATGTGTTACACGTCCGGCACCACCGGCCACCCCAAAGGCGTGGTCTACAGCCACCGCTCCACCTGGCTGCACACCGTCGGCGTGATGATGGCCGACAGCCTCGGGGCGTGCGAGCACGACCGGATCCTGCCGGTGGTGCCCATGTTCCACGCCAACGCCTGGGGCCTCGCCCATGCCGCCGTGGCGTCGGGGGCCGACCTCGTGATGCCGGGCGCCGACCTGTCGCCCGCCGCTCTCGTCGCGCTGATCGAACAGGAGCGGGTGACGGTGGCCGCCGGTGTGCCCACCATCTGGATGGGCGTGCTCGACGCCATCGACGGTCACGACGTGTCGAGCCTGCGGGCCATCCCGTGCGGGGGCAGCGCCGTGCCCCGGGCGTTGTCCGAGGCCTACCGGGCCAAGATCGGGCTACCGATCCTCCAGGCCTGGGGCATGACCGAGACCAGTCCGGTGGCGTCGATCGGCCGGGTGAAGTCCACCCTCGAAGGTGGCGACGATGACGAGCTGGCCGACCTGCGGGCCACCATCGGGCTCATCGCCCCGGGGGTCGACTTCCGGGTGGCCGACCAGCTCACCGGCGACGAGTTGCCGTGGGACGGCGCGAGCCGTGGCGAGTTGCAGGTGGCCGGACCCTGGATCGCCCGGGAGTACTACCACGACGACCGCTCGGCGCAGTCGTTCACCGCCGACGGTTGGTTGCGCACCGGCGACGTCGTCACGTGCGACGCCGAGGGCTACCTGCGCATCGTCGACCGCACCAAGGACGTGGTGAAGTCGGGCGGCGAATGGATCTCGTCGGTCGAGCTCGAGAACGAGATCATGGGCCATCCCGCGGTGGCCGAGGCCGCGGTCATCGGCGTGAAGCATCCCAAGTGGGGTGAGCGTCCACTGGCCTGCGTGGTGGTGAAGCCGGGGGAGTCGCTCACCACCGCCGAGCTGCTCGAGTTCCTCGACGGGCGAGTGGCCAAGTGGTGGCTGCCCGACGATGTCGTGTTCATCGACGCGGTGCCCAAGACCTCCGTGGGCAAGTTCTCCAAGCGCGACCTGCGCGAGCGGTTCGGCGACCACCCCTTGCCCACCGTCTGACCCATCTCGCTTGGGCCCGAATGGGGGCCGCCGTCGGTTCGTGGCGGCCCGGTTCCCGGTCGTACTCTGATCGGCGTGTACCGGTTCATGCTGCGCCCGCTGTGGATCCTGTCGCACCTGTTCGTGGCCGTCTGCGTGGTGGCGCTGATCGCCGCGGGCTTCTGGCAGTTGAACCGCTTGCAGGAGCGCAAGGCCGCCAACGCAGAGGTGCTGGCCGCCCAGGACCAGCCCATCGCCCCGATCGCCGACCTGGTGCCGGCGGGCGCGGCCCCGTCGGTCGACGATGTGGCCGCCGTGGAGTACCGGCTGACCACCGTCACCGGCACCTACCGGCCCGACGACCAGGTACTGATCCGCAACCGCACCTACCAGGGTGCGCCGGGTTACTGGGTGCTCACCCCGCTGGTGCAAGCCAACGGTACGGCGGTGGCGGTGAACCGGGGGTGGGTGCCGTTCGCGGTGCTGCCGGAGGGGCCCTGGGACCGCTTCGCTCCTCCCACCGGCACCGTGACGGTGACGGGCCTGGTGCGCGAGCCGCAGGTGCGGGCCAGCGGAGGGGTGGTGTCGAGCCCCGCGGATCCGGCGGACGGGCGGCTGCGCACCTTGTCGCGCGTCGACGTGGGCCGGCTCCAGCAGCAGGTCGACGAACCGTTGCTCCCCGTGTACGTGGATCTTCAGACCCAGCAGCCGGCCCAGCCCGACACCACCCCCACCCCGGTGCCCAAGCCCGAGCTCAGTGAGGGATCTCACCTCAGCTACGCCGGCCAGTTCTTCATCTTCGGCGCGCTCACCGTCGTCGTGTACGTCCTGTTGCTGCGCCGGGTGGTCCACAAGGGGGCCGGGCCGGAGGTGGAACCCGACGCCGACGACGCCGACGACGAGCCGGAGCCAGAGCCGTCGACGGTTCGAGTCTGATGCCGGCACGGTCGGTGCCGGTCCCGCCGGCGCCCGACGACAAGCGGGTGCGCTTCTATCGCGCCGCGCTCGCCTGCGTGAGCGTGGCTGGGCTCGACGCCACGTCGGTGGAGGACGTGGCCCGCGCCGCCGGATCGAGCCGGGCGACGCTGTACCGCACGTTTCCCGCTGGGCGTGACCAACTGGTGCGAGAGACGGTGGAGTGGGAGGTCACGACCTTCTTCGCGGCCCTGGCTCTGGCCGTGGCCGACCGCCCCGACCTCGAAGCCAAGTTGACCACCGGGCTGGTGGTGGGGCGGCGGGCCATGGCCGAGCACACCCTGCTCCAGCGGCTGTTGCGCACCGAGCCCGAGGCGATGCTCGGCGAGTTGTCGGCCACCAACGTTTTGGTGCTCGAGGCCATCATCACCTACCTGGCCGGCGAGCTCGACGCCGCCCGCCATCGGGGTGAGGTGCGTGCCGACTGCGACGTCGCCGAGGCCTCCGACCACCTGGCCCGGTTGTTCCTGTCCTACCTCGGCAGCCCCGGACGGTGGGACTTCGACGATCCCGCCCAGGTGCAGGAGCTGGTGCGGGGTCAGTTCCTGGCCGGTGTGCGGGTCCCGGGCTGACGGAGTCCGAGGACGGGAGTCGACCGAAAGTGGAGGATTCTCACTCCCGGTGGTGATGGGTGAGACATTTTCGTGCTGACTGTCTTGTCATGAGACATTCGGAGGCTTAGTGTCTCAGGAGCGATGAACGTCACCCTCGATCCGCCGGCCGCCACCCCTTCGCGGTTGACCGACCTCTTCGGCCTCGGCTTCGGCCTCGAGGCCCGGGTACTGATGGCTGCTCGTGAGTGCGTGGCCGTCAACGGCTGGAAGCTCACCACCATCGACGACATCGCCGCTGCCGCCGGGTGCGGCCGGGCCAGCATCTACCGGCTCTTCCCCGGCGGTCGCCACAGCCTGATGCGAGCAGTGGTGGCCGCCGAGGTGCAGGGCCTGCTCGAGGCCCTGGCCATCGATGTCGATGCCGCCCCTGATCTGGCCTCCGCCGTCGCCGGGGCCCTCCACACCGTGGCCACCCACCTCGCCGGCCATGGCGCCCTGCAACGACTCCTGGCCCACGAGCCGGGGGCGGTGATGCCCTTCATCGCCTTCGACGGCGCCGCGCCCGTGTTGGCCATGGCGTCGACCTGGGCCCGGGTGCACCTGGCCCGCTTCCTCTCTCCCCATGACGCCGAGCTCGTGGGCGAGTGGGTGGCCCGGTTGGTGCTGTCGCACCTCGATCGCCCCGGCGACCTCCCCCCGCTTCTGGATGCCGAGCGGGCCCGCCGTCTCGTCGACACCTATCTCATGCCCGGCCTGCACGTCCCCGTTCCCTCGTGATGCCCCCGATCCCCGACCCACGCCCACCCCTGGAGTCCCCATGACCAGCACCGAAGACATCATCGGCCGGACCGAGATCAACGATCTCGAGGCCATCCTCGCCATCACCAACACCGACGACGCCACCGAGCACGCCGTGCCCAGCAACGCCGAGACGCTTTTCACCTGGGACTACACGAAGGGGGCACGGCCGGCGCTCGAGAAGCTGTACGAGAAGGCCAAGACCTCGCAGTGGAACGCCAACGACCTCCCGTGGCACCTCGACGTCGACCAGGCGGCGGTGGTGGTGGCCAACGCCGCCGCCAACAACCGGGGTGTGGGCCTCGACGTCGCCGGCACCGTCTTCGAGTCGTGGGGCGACAAGGAGTGGGTCACCCTCGGTATCGAGTCCCAGAACTGGATGCTCAGCCAGTTCCTGCACGGCGAGCAGGGGGCCCTGCTGTGCACGGCCAAGATCGTTCAGACCGTCCCGTGGATCGACGCCAAGTACTACGCCTCGACCCAGGTGATGGACGAGGCCCGTCACGTCGAGGTGTTCTCGCGCTATCTCGAGGAGAAGCTGTCCGGTGCCTATCCGGTGAACGCCCACTTGGGGATGCTGCTCGACGACGTGGTCACCGACAGCCGGTGGGACATGACCTACCTGGGCATGCAGATCATGGTCGAGGGTCTGGCTCTGGCCGCGTTCGGCTTCATGCACCAGATGACCACCGAACCGTTGCTCAAGCAACTGCTTCGTTACGTCATGAGCGACGAAGCCCGCCACGTGGCCTTCGGTGTGCTGTCGCTCAAAGAGTTCTACGCCGATCTCACCCAGGCCGAGATCCGCGAGCGTCAGGAGTTCACGTTCGAGGCCGCCGTGCGTATGCGTGACCGATTCCTGCAGCAGGAGGTGTGGGAGCGCATGGGCGTGCCCGTCAAGGACGCCATCGAGGTCGTGATGCACGACCCCAACCAGCAGATCTTCTCCCAGATGCTGTTCTCCAAGATCGTGCCCAACTGTCGCAAGCTGGGCCTGCTCGACGCCGGCGACGGCTGGCTGCGCGAACGCTTCACCGAGCTCGGCGTCATCGAGTTCGAGTCGCTCCCCGACACCGAGGACGAGGTCGACGCCTTCGCCCTCGCCCAGGGCGAGTCCGTCCCCGTCTGATGGCAACCCCCCACCGTTGCCGTGGGGGCCGCTGGTAGATTCGCCCGCATGCCCCGGTTCGGTCCTGTGATGACGGCGATGGTCACGCCGTTCGACGACGCCGGGGATGTCGACCACGAAGGTACGGCCACGCTGGCCCGCTGGCTGGTGGAGCAGGGCAACGACGCGCTGGTCGTCACCGGCACCACCGGTGAGGCGTCGTGCCTCACCGACGACGAACAGGTGGCGGTGTGGCACACCGTGCGCGCCGCCGTCGACGTGCCCGTCATCGTGGGCAGCGGTACCAACGACACCCGCCACGCCGCCGAGCTCACCGGCCGGGCCGCCGCCACCGGGGCCGACGCGGTCCTGCTCGTCGCCCCGTACTACAACCGTCCTTCCCAGGCCGGCATCGAGGCCCACTTCCGCCACGTCGCCGCCGCCACCGACCTGCCGGTCATCCTCTACGACATCCCGGGGCGCACCGGTCGCAAGATCAGCGACGACGTCATCCTGCGCCTGGCCCGGGACGTGACCAACGTGGTCGCCCTCAAGGACGCCGCCGGTAGCCCGGCCGACACCGCCCGGCTCGTCGCCGCCGCGCCCGACGGGTTCGAGGTGTACAGCGGTGACGACTCGCTCACGCTCCCGTTGCTCTGCGTCGGCGCCGTGGGGGTCATCGGCGTGGCCACCCATTGGTGCGCACCGGTGATGGCCGAGATGATCAGCTCGTTCAGCAAGGGTGACGGCGCCCGCGCCGCCGAGCTGAACGCCCGCATGATCGAGAGCTTCGACTTCGAGACCGGCGACGCCGCCCCCAACCCCATCCCGACCAAGGCGATGCTGCGGGCCCTCGGCCTCCCCGCCGGCCCCTGTCGGCTGCCGCTCGGCCCCACCCCCGACGGCCTCGAGGCCACCGCCCTCGAGGTCCACCGACGTCTGTACCCGGCGTGACGCCGGCCGGTGGGCGCGCCCGCGCGGCCCACCGTTCCCCCCAACCAACGCTCCCAGAGGACCTGCATGGCTGACGCCCGTACCACCGACCCCGTCAAGGTGACCTTCCTCGGAGGGCTCGGTGAGATCGGCCGCAACTGCGCCTGCATCGAAGTCGACGGCGCCATCATGCTGCTCGACTGCGGGCTGATGTTCCCCGACCTCGACATGCTCGGCGTCGATCTCGTGCTACCCGACTTCACCTACCTGCGCGAGAACGCCGACCGCATCGTGGGGTGCATCGCCACTCACGGCCACGAGGACCACACCGGCGCGTTGTCGTTCCTGCTGCGCGACCTGTCCTTCCCGATCTACGGGTCGGCGCTCACCCTCGGCCTGGCCCGCAACCGCATCGAGGAAGCCGGGCTGCTCGACCGCACCGAGTTCGTGCCGGTCAAGGACGGCGAGCGTCGCCGCATCGGTCCGTTCGACGTGGAGTTCATCCCCGTCACCCACTCGGTGCCCCACGGGTTCGCCACCGCCTTCCACACCCCCCAGGGGGTGATCCTGCACAGCGGCGACTTCAAGATCGACCTCACGCCCGTCGACGGTCGTCTCACCGACCTCGGCCGCATCGGCGCCATCGCCGGTACCGAGGGTGTGCGCCTGCTGATGAGCGACTCCACCAACGCCGACGAGCACGGGTACTCGGCGTCGGAGACGACCGTCGGCCGCGTGCTCTACGACCTGTTCCACGCCTACGAGGGTCGGCGCATCATCACCACCTGCTTCGCCAGCCACGTGCATCGGGTGCAACAGATCGCCGACGCCGCCATCGCCTTCGACCGCACCGTGGCCACCATGGGCATGTCGATGAAGAAGAACGTGAAGATGGCCCGCGAGATGGGGCTGCTCGAGATCCCCGACCATCGCCTTCGCGACATCGACGACATCGCCGACCTCGACCCGTCGAAGGTCTGCATCATCTCCACCGGCTCCCAGGGCGAGCCCATGTCGGCGCTGGCCCTCATGGCCGCCAACGAGAACCGCTGGCTGAAGCTGTCCGACAAGGACGTCGTGATCATGAGCTCGCACCCGATCCCCGGCAACGAGCAGGACGTGTCGAAGGTGATCGACGGGCTGTTGCGCGCCGGCGCCGAGGTGGTGCACTCCGGCATCGCCGACGTGCACGCGTCGGGGCACGCCAAAGCCGAGGAGCTCAAGTTGCTCCTGTCGATCACCAGCCCCGAGTTCTTCGTGCCGGTGCACGGCGAGTACCGCCACCTCATGGCCCACGCCCGCCACGGGCGCACCATGGGCGTCGCCCCGGACAACGTGTTGGTGTGCCTCGACGGCGATCAGCTCACCCTCGACGCCGACGGGTTGCACCGCAGCGGCCAGGTGCCGGCGGGCTACCTGTACGTCGACGGCATCATCGGCGACGTGGGCACGGGCGTGCTCCGCGACCGGCGGGTGCTGGCCGAGGAGGGGGTGGTCGTCGTCATCGTCGGCGTCGACGTGAAGACCGGGGCCGTGCTGATGGGTCCGGAGATCATCACGCGCGGCTGGGTGTACGCCCCCGAGGCCGAGGACCTGCTCGACCAGTGCGCCGAACGGGTTCGTGAGGCCATCAAGAACGCGTTCGAGCACGACGCCACCACCGTCGAGGACCTGCAACGCCACGTGCGCCGGGCCGCCGGCCGCTTCGTGAACCAGCAGACCAAGCGTCGGCCGATGATCGTGCCGGTGGTGATGGAGGCCTGAACGGTTCGGCGGCCAACGGGCGCCCGGTAGCCTCAGCTCTCATGTCGGACGTGCCTGTCGCCCTCTCCCCGAACCCGCGCCCCCCCGAGCCGCTGCGGCCCCGCCTCTCCGCCGAAGAGGCCCGTCGGGCCATCCGGGCCGCCGAGGTGGCGCTGATCGACGAACGCCGCCAGCTCACCCTCGACGAGCTCTCCACCCTCGCCGACGTGCCCGATGCCTCGGTGCCGGCTCTGGCCGCCCTCGCCCACGAGGTACGGCTGGTGTGGTGCGGCGACACCGTCGAGGTCGAAGGCATCCTCTCGGCCAAGACCGGCGGCTGTCCCGAGGACTGTCACTTCTGCAGCCAGTCGGCCAAGTTCGAATCCCCCGTGCAGGCCACACCGTTCCTCGACACCGCCGACGTGCTGGCCGCCGCCCGCGAGACCGCGGCGCTGGGCGCCAGCGAGTTCTGCATCGTGCTGGCCATCCGGGGGCCCGACGAGCGCATCATGCAGCGGGTGCTCGAGCTGGTGCCGCTGGTGCACGACGAGACCGGGCTCAACGTGGCCGTCAGCGCCGGGGTGCTCACCCCCGAGCAGGCCGAGCGCTTCGCCGCCGGAGGGGTGCACCGCTACAACCACAACCTCGAGACCGCTGAGTCGTTCTTCGGTGAGGTCGTGACCACCCACTCGTGGGCCGAGCGCTTCGACACCTGTCAGCTCGTGCGGGACGAGGGCATGGAGCTGTGCTGCGGCGTGCTGCTCGGCATGGGCGAGTCGGTCGAGCAGCGCATCGAACTGCTCGGCCAGCTCCGCTCGGTCGGCCCGGCCGAGGTGCCGCTCAACTTCCTCAACCCCCGCCCCGGTACGCCCTTCGCCGGCCGGCCCCTGGTCGAGCCGCTCGAGGCCATCCGCTGGATAGCGCTGTTCCGGTTGGGCTTGCCGTCGGTCATCCTGCGCTACGCCGGCGGCCGCGAGGTCACCCTGCGCGAGCTGCAGGCCCTCGGTCTCACCTCGGGCATCAACGCCCTGATCGTGGGCAACTACCTCACCACGTTGGGCCGCTCGCCCGAAGAGGACCTCCAGATGCTCGAGGACCTGGCCATGCCGATCGGCGCGCTGTCGAAGGCGATCTGAGTTTGGCTCCGGCGACGGAGGCCGGCCATTGCTCGTGCTGCGGGTCGGCCCTGGCCGATCATCCGTCGCCCTTGTGCTCGCGACCGTTGGAGCCCCCCCGGTTCTGCCCCACCTGCGGCCGCCGACTGCGGGTGCAGGTGCACCCCACCGGCTGGGACGCCCGCTGCCGCGATCACGGCGCGATCGGCGTCTGAGCTCGGCTGCCGATCAGCCGGCGTCGGGCCCGGCGTCGAGTCCGCCGTCGAGCCCTGAGGGTGGGCGATGGGGGTGTCGTCGCCGGCGGTGGTGGCGGTGGACGAGGTCGACGATGCGGGCGCGGACCAGGAGGGCGGTGTCGTGGTCGCTGGGTTCGCGGTGGACGGCACCGTGGTGGGTGGCGCAGAGCCCGACGAGATTGGCGAGATCAGTGGTTCCGCCCTTCTCCCAGTGTTGGAGGTGGTGGGCGTGGATCCAGGCGGTGGGGGCGTCGCAGTTCGGGAACCGGCATCCGTGGTCGCGTACGACCATGGCGTCACGCAGGTTGGGTGACGCCAGGCGGAGACTGCGACCGCGGTCGATGACCTACGGGGCGGGCGGCGAGGAACCGCTCGAGGTCCTGAGCGTTCTTGATGCCGAGGCCTCGTAATGATCCGCCGATGAGGTCGTCGGGGTCGACGGTCACCGCCACCTGGGGGTGCTGGCGGCCCGGTCGGGCCCCGGTGTCGGCGTAGTGGTCGCAGAAGAACCGTGCCACCGTGTCGAACGCTCCCCCGCAGCGCTGGGCGGCGGTGCGGAACTGCCCGGGTTCGTCGGGGTGTTCGGCGATCCGCAGGGCGGTCTCGGTCAGCGTCGTGGTGTCGGGGTCGAGTTCGGCGTCGAGGATTCCCCGCCCGTCGAGGGTGCGGGACAGATGCACCCGCGACCCGCCGCCGGCGGGATCGCCGGTAGGGCCAGTGTTGGCGATCGCTTCGGCGCGGGTCACCCAGTGATGCATGGCCCGGGTGGTGTTCACCACCGACAGGCCGACCAGTAACGGTGAGATCCCGCCGTCGTGGTCGGCGTACAGATCGACCAGGCCCCTGGGGATCAGCCTCACGACCGTTTCGACCTGGGCGCTTGACAGCTCGCTGTCGAACCACAACCGGGCCAGTGTCGGCCACGCCGTCAAGCGGGCGCAGCGCACGGCCAGCCGTTTGGCGTCGGCATCGGACAGGCCCTGGGCCTTCAGCCAGCCGACCGGGGACGACCACCCCTCGACGTGGTGCAACCCTCGGGCCAAAAAGCCCGACAGCGCCTCGCACGCTCGCGCCTCGACTCGTTCCCGGGCCACCAACAACTCGACCACCACCACCGACACCGGCTGGGGGTCCACCGCGGCGATCGTGTCGATCAGTTGGTGCCCTCCAGCGCCGCTCTCCATGACTCAACTCTACCGAACGCATGTACGAAAAGCAATCGGAAACCCTGGAAATCATTGATATATTTTACGTCATCACCGCTCGGCGGCGCCGACGTCACTCGTCGCGAGGATGGCGATCCGTCGGACCCGACCTCGATCCCAGTGGACGCACCGTTCGGCCGGGGAGGAGGGCCGGCCGGGCCCCATCATGCGGGGCATCAGCCGACCCTGATCCCGGGTGGTCGTTGCCCACCAGAATCCGGTGGGGTGGCCTCACTGCAGGCCGGACGACGAGGCGCTCACCGGCGGGCAGCTCTGGGTGGTGGGCACCGGAGGGCCAACGGGAACATGCGGGTCCGGGGCGGGTTGGCCGGCGAAGCGGTCGTTGATCCAGCGCAACATGTCGTTGAACGAGGCCGCCACCACCCCGGCGTGGGTCTGGTCGGGGTACACCCAGCGTTGAGTGACCTGGTCGATGGCGCACATCTGGTCGAACAGCAACGCGCTCGTCACCGTGGGGATCTGCTCGTCTTCGCCACCGTGGATGATGAGCAGCGGCGCCGTGCCCGGCGTGGTGAACGTGCCCGGGTCGTTCTCCTTGAGCAGCGCGTTCCATGCCGGCACGGTGGCGGGGTCGGCCTTCTGCAGGGTGGACATGTCGACGTCCTTCAACTGCGCGCCCAGGTCGCTGCTGCAGAACGTGTCGACCTTGGTCAGGAACTCCTTGCCGGCGGGGGTGAGCACGTCGTCGAGCGGCGCGGCGGTGTCGCCGTAGGCGGCATTGATGGCGGCGGCCACCATGGCGATGTAGTGACGGAAGGGGCTCGTCTGGAGAGCGGCGTTGAGCAGCAGCAGCTGCGACGGCGGAGCACCGGCCACGACGCCGAGCTGGTCGAGCTCGGGGGCCCACTCCTCGCCGATGTCGAGGGTGAACATGGCGGCGTGGCCGCCCTGGGAGTGTCCCCACACGACGTAGCGGTTGCTCACGTCGAGGTCGGGGAGGTTGGCGGCGGCCCGCACGATGTCGATGGTGCCGCGGGCCTCGCTCTCGCCCACGACATAGGGGTGAAGCCCGGGGGTGCCGAGCCCTTCGTAGTCGGTGGCGGTGACCACGTAGCCGGCGTCGAGCAGCGGGTTGGCCAACGGGGCCAGCTTGCCGGCGTCGATCGACGGGGCGCACACGTCGGCCAGGCCGGTGGTGCCGTGGGCCCAGCTCACGACCGGGTACCCGCCGGCCGGGGCCGGGGCCGACGGCACCACGATGAGGCCGGTGACGGGGATGTCCTTCCCCTGGAGCGACTCGGAGTGGTACATCACCCGCCAAGTGGTGCCGTTCACCCCGGGGGTGTCGATCTCCTCGGCCGCGATCACGTCACCGGGCTGGCCCGCTGGGAGGGGATCGGGGACGCCGTAGAACGCGGGGAGGCCGGCGGGCGGGGCCAGGGTGGCCAGCGGGGTGGTGGGCGCCGACGGGGCGGAGGTCGCCGTGCCCGACGAGGTGTCGCTGCTCGACGAGCACGACGCCCCGACGACCAGCGTCGTCGCCATGGCCAGCGCCAGAAAGCTGTTGCGGGTGATGCGTGACAAGTCTGTCCCCCTGTTGCTGTTCCGGCGCAGGTTACCTCCCGGCAACTGGGGTCGCCCCCATCAAGTCTGGGCACGCGATCCCACCCGGCGCGCAGTTCGCCCGGTACGATCATAGGCGGCGCGCGGAGAGGGGCCCCGAAGGGAACGCGCACGCCTGTGGCCACCAGACAACGGTCCATCACCAGTCGATCCAGGTCCGCCAAGCGGACCAAGCCCGCGTCGTCACGAGCGCCGGGCGGGCGGGGCAAGGGCTCCGCCGGGCCCAAGGGCCGACCCACTACTGGGGCGCGCCCGTCGGGCCCCGGTCCGGTGCGTCGGGCCTTCGAGGGCCACGGCCACGACCTCTGCGGCGTTGCTCTGGTCGCGCTCGGCCTGCTCGCCGGGCTCGGTATCTACGCCGACCTCGCCGGGCCCCTCGGCCAGGGCCTCGACGACGCCTTCGGCGGTCTTCTCGGGGTGTTGCGGGTGCTCGCTCCCCTCGCCCTCGTCGCCGGTGGTGCGCTGTTGCTCCGGGGCCCGCGCCCGACCGACGAGCCGACGCCGCGTCGAGTCACCGGTGCGGTGGTCGGGTCCGTCCTGCTCCTCGTGTCGGCCACCGGTCTGTTCCACCTGGCCAAGGGCACGCCGGGCTTCGGGGCGCCCTTCGCCGACTTCGCCGGTGCCGGGGGCTACCTCGGTGCCGTCGTGGCCAACCCGCTCGAGGGGCTGCTCGCCCAGTGGGGGGCCACCCTGGTGTTGATCGCCCTCGGTGTCATCGGGCTCGTCGTGATCACCGGCGTGTCGCTGCGTACCGCGGCCGGGCGCACGGCCCACAAGGTGAAGCCCGTGAAGGGCGTGCTCAAGCGGGGCGCGAGCTCACTTTTCGAGGTGGGCGGCCCCGCACCGGCTGACGGGCCCGTGCTCTTCGACGGCGAGGCCCAGGACGACGAGGACACGCCACCGAAGCGGCGTCGGTCGCGACCCAAGGACCCCGCGGTCACCGACGGCATCGCCGTGATCGACGACTCGGGGCTCCAGGTCTTCGTGGCCGGCGAGGACGACGCGGCCCTGCTGGTCGACCCCGACGAGCTCGACGCCATCATCGACCCCGGGGCGCATGCTGCGGACGACGTCGATGCACCGGACGACGTGCTCCACGTGCCCACCGCCGACGACGTGCCCACCGAGGTCGAGCAGCTGGCCATGCCCATCGGGCCCGTCGCCAAGCCGGTGTCGTGGAAGTTGCCGCCGGCCAAGCTGCTCGAACGATCCGAGCACCAGGAGGTCGACCGTGTGCTCGTCGAGGAGCGCGGCCGCACCCTCGAGAGCGCGCTGGCCGAGCACGGGGTGGAGACCCGCCTCGTCGGCATGGTCGTCGGCCCCACCGTCACGCGTTACGAGCTCGAACTGGCCCCCGGGGTGAAGGTCGCCCGGGTCACGTCGCTGCACAAGGACATCGCCTACGCCATGGCGTCGGCCGACGTGCGCATCCTCGCTCCCATCCCCGGTAAGCAGGCCATCGGCATCGAGGTCCCCAACGACGCCCGCCAGCTCGTCGCCGTCGGCGACATCCTCGCTTCACCGGAGGCGAAGGCCGCCACCAACCCGCTGGAGGTGGTCATCGGCCGTGACATCAACGGCCGCGCCGTGATGGCCGACCTGGCCAAGATGCCCCACCTCCTGATCGCCGGGGCCACCGGTGCCGGGAAGTCGTCGGGCATCAACTCGCTCATCACCTCGATCCTCATGCGCTGCACCCCCGACCAGGTGCGCCTCATCCTGATCGACCCCAAGCGGGTCGAGCTCGGCCAGTACAACCGGCTCCCCCACCTGCTCACCCAGGTCGTGACCAACCCGAAGAAGGCCGCCAACGCGCTGACGTGGGCCGTGCGCGAGATGGAACGCCGCTACGACCTGCTCAGCGAGATCGGCTTCCGCGACATCAACGGCTACAACGCCGCCTACGACCGGGGCGAGCTGTACCGCGACCCCAGCGAGGGCGTCGAGTACCAGCGCCTGCCCTACATCCTCATCGTCGTCGACGAGCTGAACGACCTCATGATGGTGGCGGCGCGCGACGTGGAGGAATCGATCTGCCGCATCGCCCAGATGGCCCGGGCCGTCGGCATCCACCTGGTGATCGCCACCCAACGCCCGTCGGTGAACGTGATCACCGGCGTCATCAAGGCCAACGTGCCGGCCCGGTTGGCCTTCGCAGTGTCGAGCCTGGCCGACAGCCGGGTGATCCTCGACCAGGGCGGCGCCGAGAAGCTGTTGGGCCGGGGCGACATGCTGTTGCTCGGCCCCAGCTCGAGCGTGGCCCAACGCATCCAGGGAGCCTGGGTCACCGAGGCCGAGGTGCGCGCCGTCGTCGGCTTCTGGCGCCGGCAGTCTCCTGAGGTCAGCTTCGACGAGGCCGTGCAGGGCACCGAGGAGAGCTCGTTGGGCAACCTGGGCAGCGTCGGCGGGAACACGGGCGGTGGCGACGACGACGAGGAGCTCGTCCGCCAGGCCATGGAGCTCGTGGTGCGCAGCCAGCTGGGTTCCACGTCGATGCTGCAGCGCAAGCTCCGGGTGGGGTTCGCCCGGGCCGGCCGGTTGATGGACCTGCTCGAACAGCGCGGTGTCGTGGGACCGTCGGAGGGCTCGAAGGCCCGGGCTGTGCTGATGACCCCCGAAGAGCTCGACGCCGCCACCGGCGCCGACCTCGAGACCTGACGCGACCGCCGAGGCGGCGAACCCCGAGGCGCGGCTGCGTTCAGCTCACCGCCCTTCGACCATCCGTCATCGGTCGGTGGAGACTCGCGCCGACCGCAGAGAACCCACCGTCCCTTACCGGCACTTTCAGGATGGTTGCCGACAATGAACGTGCTGTATATTCTTGCTGTATGTCAGCGACTCGGACTCAGGTCTATCTCAGCGAGGAGCAGCGGGCTCGGATCGACCGGACGGCCGCATCCGAAGGAGTGACGATGGCCGAGGTGATCCGGCGGGCCATCGATCAGTACCTCGGTGACGAGGCCGACCCGTCTGCAGCTCTCGCAGCGACCTTTGGCGCTGATCCCGATGCCGATGTTCCTTCCCGGGACTTCTGGCGTCGTGGCTGATCTGCTCGTCGACACCGACGTCTTCATCGATCACCTCCGGGGAGCCGCACAGCTCCAGCCCGGGCGCCACCGCTTGCACTACTCGGTCATCACCAGAGCGGAGCTCTTCGCGGGCAACACCGCCATTGCGCTGGCCACGCAGCTCCTTGCTCCGTTGCGGGAGGTGCCCGTTGACCGTTCCGTGGCGGAACGGGCCGGTCGGGTAGCGAGGGAATTCGGACTCAGGCTTCCCGACGCCATCATCGCCGCCACTGCGCTCGAGAAGGGGCTGCAGCTCTCGACGCGCAATACCAAGGACTTCGAGAACGTCCGCGGCCTCAGGCTTCGAGCACTGCGCTGACCCTCAGATCGGTGCCGCCACCGCCCCCACCGCCCGATGCTTCGGTCGCAGGCGGTCGACTTGTTGCCCTGGCGGGTGGTGGCGCGGCCGTACGCTTCGACGATGCAGGGGGTGCCGTTGATCGACGAGCTCATGGCTAACGCTTGGCGCCCCCGCGTCGTGGAGACACACAGTGGATGGCGCTACCGATGGACTGACGGCGTCACCCGCCGAGCGAACTCAGCGCTCCCCGTAGGTGCCGACGGGGACACTGGTGGGCTGGTAGGTGCTGGCACTGGGCGGCCGAGACCTGATCGAGCCCGTTCGCCTCGTCGGCTTCGACGGTGATCTCTGAGTGGAAGCCTCGAATCGTGCTCGTGAGCGACACGACGTGGATGACGGAGGGTCATGCGGTTCGCCGCCAAGGCCAGTCCCGGTGTCGCCCGGCGGGTGCTGGCCTCTCCCGGCGCCAACCGCGGTGCGTTTCCCACCACGAGCACCGCTGCAGGTGCTACACCGCCGGGATGGCTGATGCCCTGCCCACTGCCGCCGATGCCGTCACCCTCGCCACTGGACTGAAGTTCCCCGAGGGCCCGGTGGCCCGTCCTGACGGTTCGGTGCTCGTCGTGGAGCTGGCCCGAGAGCGGGTGGCCCGGGTGGATCCCGACGGCACGGTCACCGAGGTGGCGCCGGTGCCCGGCGGCCCCAACGGTGCGGCGATGGCCGACGGTGCCTTGCTGCTGTGCAACAACGGGGGCTTCTTCACGTGGCACGCGATGGACGAACTGGTGATCCCCGGTGACACCCCGACCACATGGGAGGGCGGCAGCATCGACCGCATCGACCTCGCCACGGGGGAGCTGAGCACGCTCTACACCCACGGGTACGAGCGCCTGCAGGCCCCGAACGACCTCGTGCTCGACGGCCATGGCGGCTTCTGGTTCACCGATCACGGCGTGCGCCAGGAGGACCGCTCGACCAACGCCCACTTCCCCGGCCTGCTCTACGGACGCCTCGACGGGTCGGGGGTGGAGGGGGCGGTGGTCGGACTCGATGCCCCCAACGGGGTCGGGCTCTCCCCGGACGGATCGCTCGTCCACGTGGCCGAGACCCACACCGGTCGGGTGTGGACCTGGCCGGTCGAGGCACCGGGGGAGGTGGGCCGTCACCCCGACGCCGCCGCCGACGCCCCCCACGGGGGCCGGCTGCTCTACGACGCGCCCGACGGTCATCTCTTCGACTCGCTGGCCGTCGACGCCGGTGGGTTCGTGGTGGTGGGCACGCTCGGCGCCGGCGGCCTCACCGTCATCGACTCGAAGTCGGGCCACGCCGAGCACATAGCGATGCCCGATCCGCTGGTCACCAACGTGTGCTTCGGCGGACCCGATCACCGCACCGCGTACTGCACGGGTTCGGGTCTCGGCACCGTGTTCACCCTGCCCTGGCCTCGGCCCGGCCTGGTCCTTCCCGACTGAACCGGCACGTAGCATGGGGTTCTATGCCCGGGCACTACTGGATCGAGACGCTCGGGTGCCCGAAGAACCAGGTGGACTCCGACAAGTTGGTCGGCACGCTCGAGGCCGACGGGTACGCGCCGGCCGCGAGCCCCGAGCTCGCCGACGTGGTGGTGGTGAACACCTGCGCCTTCGTCGAGGAAGCCCGCCAGGAATCGGTCGACACGATCCTCGCCCTCGGTGATGCCCGACGCGAGGGTGCGCGCCTCGTCGTCACCGGTTGCCTGGCCGAGCGCTACGGCGACGAGCTGGCCGACGCCCTGCCCGAGGCCGACGCCGTGGTGGGTTTCGGCGTGCCCGTCACCCTGGGTCGCAAGGGCTCGCCCGGCGAGGTGGCCCTGCCCAGCTTCGATCTGCTCAACCTGCCCCGCCCGGCGGCCACTGCACCGTGGGCCTATGTCAAGGTGGCCGAGGGGTGCGACCGGGCCTGCGGTTTCTGCGCCATCCCGTCGTTCCGGGGTCCGCAGCGTTCGCGTTCGATCGACGAGATCCTGGTCGAGGTCGATGCCCTCGGCGCTCGGGAGATCGTGCTCGTCGCCCAGGACCTGGCCGCCTTCGGTCGCGACCAGGGGGTGGGGGAGCGGGCCATCGTTCCGCTGTTGACGGCCGTGGCCGCCAGGGTCGACCGCACCCGCCTGCTCTACCTGTACCCGTCGGATCTCACCGACCCGCTCATCGACGCCATCTGCGCCACCGGCGTGCCCTACTTCGACCTGTCGCTCCAGCACGTGTCGCCGCCGCTCATGCGGCGCATGCGTCGTTGGGGCGACGGCGCGCGCTTCCTTCGTCGCATCGCCGACATCCGCGCCCGCGAAGCCGACGCCACCTTCCGATCGAACTTCATCGTCGGGTACCCCGGTGAGACCGAGGACGACCACGACGCCCTTCTGGCTTTCGTCGCCCAAGCCCAACTCGACTGGTGCGGGTTCTTCGCCTTCTCGAAGGAGGAGGGGACCTACGCCGCCGGCCTCGACGGTCAGGTGGATCGCGGCCTGGTCGACGAACGGCTCGCCGAGCTGCGAGAGCTCCAGGACAACATCACCGCGGCCCGACGTGACCTTCTGATCGGGTCGGTGGTCGAAGTGCTCGTGGATTCCCCCGGCCAGGGTCGCTCGCATCGCGAAGCTCCCGAGATCGACGGTGTGGTGCTCGTACCCGACACCCTCGAAGTGGGCGAGATCGTGCCCGTGCGCGTTGTCGACGCCCTCGGCCCCGACCTCGTGGCCGAACCGTTGGCGGAGGCAGTGGCCGACGCAAGCGCAGTGGCGGCCGCGGCGATGCAGGTGGGGCCGTGAGCGAGCCCGGCACCCCGCACCGGCCCGATCCCGAGGCGACGAGCCCCGAGCCGCTCCCTGGGTACGGCCCCTCGGCGCTGGCCACCCCCGCCAACGCCCTCACCGTCATCCGCCTGCTCGTCTCGCCTCTGCTGTTCGCCATGATCAGCGACACGCCGAGCGGGTGGCTGGTGTGGTTCGTGTTCACCGTGCTCTCGCTCACCGATGGGGTCGACGGCTGGATCGCCCGCCGTTACGGCACCACCCGCAGCGGCGCCTTCCTCGATCCGCTGGCCGACAAGGTGCTGCTGCTCGGCTCGATGTTCGCCCTCGTGGCCGTCGACCGCTTCCCCGTGTGGCCGGTGGCGATCATCGCCGTGCGCGAGGTCGCCATCAGCCTGTACCGCGTCTACTGGGGCCGCCGGGGGCTCGCGGTGCCGGCGCGCCGCAGCGCCAAGGCCAAGACGCTGGTGCAGTCACTGGCCGTCGGCGCCGTGCTGATGCCGCCGCTCACCGGGTACACCTGGTTGGCCGACGGGCTGCTCCATCTCGGTGTGGTGCTGGCCCTCGTGAGCGCGGCGCAGTATCTCGTCGACGGCAGCCGGGCCGCCACCTCCCGGGGGGACCGGTCGGGCCTCTCGGGCTGAGTGGTCATCAACGAGTGCCGGACAGGGGCGGCCACACCGGCCGATCGATTGCGATCGCGGTTCTAGGATCGCGCCGATGACGGTGAACGAGGACGACGCTCGCGACACGGTCTCACCGTCGCTCGTTCCGGGCCTGGCGGCACCAGCGGTGGGGTTCCTCGAGCTCTTCTACGACCTCGTGTTCGTGGCCGCCACCATGGTGCTGTCGAACACCTTCTCGAAGCAGCTCACGCTGGAGTCGGCCCTCACCACGGCTCTCGTGTTCACGTTGTTGTGGCTGCTCTGGCTCCACACCACCACCCTGGCCAACGTGGAGCGCACCGACGACTTCTCGCACCGGGCGCTCGTGTTGGTGCAGATGTTCCTCATCACGTTGACGGTCGTGGCTTTCGCCAACAAGGAGACCTCCGACAACGACTTCCTCGGTCTCAGCTATGCCCTGGCCGTCTTGGTGGTGGCGGTGATGCACCACCGGGCGCCGCGCCGCCAACCGTCGCTTCGAGCCTGGGCCATGGGTCGGCGCAACCGTCTGCTGCTCGTCGCCGCGTTGGTGCTGGCCACGACTTGGATGCCCGACCGCTACGACGATGTGGCCTTCGTGCTGGCGATCGTCCTGCTCGTCGCCCCATCGGCGCTGGGGAGCGGCCGTCGCGTTCCGCTCCCGTCCGTCGACGTGCACCACCTCGTGGAGCGGGCGGCGCTGCTCACGCTCATCATGTGCGGAGAGGCGTTCGTGAAGGTGAGCCTGGTGGCATCGCAGGGCACCATCGAGTGGACCGACGTTCTCGCCATGGTCGTCGAGTTCGTCGGGGTGTTCGCAGTGTTCTTCATGTACTTCGACGACATCCCCAGAGCCGGGGTGCGATCCGGAATGGCGAGGGCCGAGATGTGGGCCCTGGCCCACCTGCCGTTGCAGATCGGCATCGTGGCGGTCGCGGTGGGTATCTCGAAGTTCATCCAGGTCGGCCAGCACGAGGTGCACGACGAGGTGAGCATCATCATGGGGGTGGGGTTCGGACTGGTGTACGGAGGTCTCGCCCTGCTCGGTGTGCTGGGCCAGCGCACCCCCGTCCGACCCCTCACCGTCCTTCGTCTCGCCTCGTTGGCGGTCACCATCGTCGTGACCGTGGTCTCTTGGAGCGTGGGCTGGTTCACGCCGGCGCAGATGCTGATGGGGCTGGCCGGGCTCGCTGTCGTCCACGCCGCCCTGGCCAACCGGCTTCTGCGGTCGACCACCGTGCCGGCCGGGCACTGAGCGCTCCGGCGCGGGCGACGCTGTAGGTTCGCCGCGTCGAGTCGAGGAGGACCGGGTGAACTGTGAAGTCGTGGCCGTGGGCACCGAACTGCTGCTCGGTCAGATCGTCGACACCAACTCGTCGTGGATCGGCGAGCAACTCGCCCTGGCCGGCATCGACAGCTACGTGCAGACCAAGGTCGGCGACAACCGGGACCGCATCGCCGCCGCCCTGCGCACCGCCCTCGAGCGCAGCGACGCGGTGATCGTGTGCGGCGGCCTCGGCCCCACCCAGGACGACATCACCCGCGACGTGATCGCCGAGGTGATGGGGGTGGCCCTTGTCGAGGACCCCGAGGTGGTGGAGCGGCTGCACGCCATGTTCGGGGGGCGCGAGCGGGAGATGCCGGCCAACAACCTCCGCCAGGCCCTGGTGCCCGAAGGCGCCACCCGCATCGCCCAGCAGCCCGGCACCGCCCCGGGGCTCGTCTGCCCCGTGGGCGCCAAGGTGGTGTTCGCGGTGCCCGGCGTTCCCTACGAGATGAAGGAGATGGTCGCGGGCACGGTCATCCCCGAACTGCGGCGGCGGGCGGGCGACACGTCCACGCTGCGCAGCCGCACCTTGCGCACGTGGGGCCACTCCGAGTCGGGTATCGCCGAGATGCTCGCCGACCGCATCGACGAGCTCGACCAGCAGGGCCACGCCACTATCGCCTTTCTGGCCAGTGGCATCGAAGGGCTCAAGGTGCGGACCACGGCCAAGGCCCCCACCGCCGAGGCGGCCGACGAGATCCTGACCCGTGAGGTCGAGCTGATCGCCGAGGTCCTCGACGGGTACGTGTTCTCCACCGACGACGAACCGATGGAGGTCGTGGTCCTCGACCTGCTGCGGGTCGCCGGGCTCACCCTCGGGGTGGCCGAGTCGGTGACCGGAGGGCTGGTCACCGCCCGACTGACGGGTGTGCCCGGGGCCAGCTCGGTGCTGAGAGGCGGCGTGACCTCCTACGCCCGCGAGGTGAAGTTCGACCTGCTCGACGTGCCCGCGGGCCCGGTGGTGTCCGATGACGCCGCCGCGGCGATGGCCGAGGCAGCCTGCCGGGTGCTCGGTGCCGACGTGGGTCTGGCCACCACGGGGGTGGCCGGCCCGGACTCGCAGGAGGGTGTGGCTCCCGGCACGGTGTTCATCGCCAGCCACCTCGACGGGGTGACCGAGACGGCGATGCTGCGCCTCCCGGGAGGACGTGACCAGATCCGACAGTTCACGGTGATCTCACTGCTCGACCATCTGCGCCGCCGCTTGTTGGCCCGCGAAAACGGGGGCCCGGCGGGGGCGTGATCGGTCAGGTGGAGGCGTCGTCACCGGCCGCGTCGAGGCGCAGCGAGGCGGAGTTCATGCAGTAGCGCAACCCGCTCGGTGCCGGTCCGTCGTCGAAGACGTGGCCGAGGTGGGCACCGCAGGTGGCGCACACGGCTTCGGTGCGCACCATGCCCGCGGTGCGGTCGACGTGGGTGGTGACCGCCCCCTCGTCGACGGCGGTCCAGAAGCTGGGCCAACCGGTACCCGAGTCGAACTTGGTGTCGGAGGCGAACAGGGCGGTGTCGCACACCACGCAGCGGTACACGCCCTCGTCCTTGGTGTCCCAGTACGTGCCGCTGAAGGCCCGTTCGGTGCCGGCCTGCTGGGTGACCTGGTACTGCACGGGGGTGAGGCGCTCGCGCAACATGGCCTCGCGCTCGGTGGGATCGGTGGGCAGGATCTGGCTCATCGGGGCCTCCTGGGGCGTGGGTGGGGGCGGTGGACGCTTCGAGGGCCAACGATACCAACGCCCACTTCTGCGCCCCTCGGTACCGGCGGTTCGTTTCGCGTCTCGTGAGGGTCCTTGCCTCGAACGGTTGTTCGTACTTACACTGCTGTCGTTCCCGCCGGGTCCCGTCGTACGGCCGGTACTGTCCCACCCCCTTCGTAGGGTCCTCACATCGCCGAGCACCTCGCCCGGCCGCACCGCACGACACCGGGTCCCCATCCGGTTCCCACAGACACGGCGCCCAGCGCCACGAGATTTCAGGAGGCAACGGTGGAGCGAGACAAGGCACTCGATATGGCTCTCGGTCAGATCGAGAAGCAGTTCGGCAAGGGCTCGGTCATGAAGATGGGCGAGAAGAGCAACATGAAGGTCGAGACCATCTCGACCGGTGCACTGGCCCTCGACCTGGCCCTCGGGGTCGGTGGTCTGCCCCGCGGCCGGGTCGTCGAGATCTACGGGCCCGAGGCCTCGGGCAAGTCCACGTTGGCCATGCACGTGGTGGCGGAGGCCCAGCGCAACGGTGGCATCTGCGCCTACGTCGATGCCGAGCACGCCATGGACCCCGCCTACGCCAAGAACATCGGGGTCGACATCGACGAGTTGCTCATCTCCCAGCCCGACACCGGTGAACAGGCCCTCGAGATCACCGACATGCTCGTGCGCTCCGGCGCCCTCGACGTGATCGTCATCGACTCGGTCGCTGCGCTCACGCCCCGGGCCGAGATCGAGGGCGAGATGGGCGACAGCCACGTCGGGCTCCAGGCCCGCCTCATGAGCCAGGCGTTGCGCAAGCTCACCGCCAACCTCAACAAGTCCAACACCGTGTGCGTCTTCATCAACCAGCTGCGCGAGAAGATCGGCGTGATGTTCGGCAGCCCCGAGACCACCCCCGGCGGTCGGGCGCTCAAGTTCTACTCCTCGGTCCGTCTCGACATTCGCCGCATCGAGGCCATCAAGGACGGTGTCGAGGTCGTCGGCAACCGCACCCGGGTCAAGGTGGTCAAGAACAAGGTCGCCCCGCCGTTCAAGCAGTGCGAGTTCGACATCATGTACGGCAAGGGCATCAGCCGTGAGGGTTCGCTGCTCGACATTGGCGTCGATACCGGCATCGTGAAGAAGTCGGGCGCTTGGTACACCTACGAGGGTGAGCAGCTCGGGCAGGGCCGCGAGAACTCCAAGGTGTTCCTCACCCAGAACCCCGAGATCATGGTGGAGATCTCCGATCGCATCATGTCCACGGTGGTCGGCGTGGTCGACGAGGGCGAAGACGACGACGTCATGTCCGAGCTCGACGACCTCCCCATCAGCCTCGACGACTGAGCCGGCCGAGCGGCCCCGCCCCAGCTCTTTCGGGTCGGGTCGGGGCACCCCGGTACCCTGGGCGTTCGTGACCGAGCGCCGCACCTATGCCATCCGCACTTTCGGGTGCCAGATGAACGAGCACGACTCCGAGCGCATCGCCGGGTTGCTCGAGGCTGACGGTCTCACTCTGGCGGCCTCGCCCGACGATGCCGATGTCGTCGTGCTCAACACGTGCTGCATCCGTGAGAACGCCGACAACAAGCTCTACGGCACCCTTGGTCACCTCAAGTCGGCCAAAGCCGCCCGCCCCGGCATGGAGATCATCGTCAGCGGTTGCCTGGCCCAGAAGGACCGCGACCTCGTCCAGCGCAAGGCCGGTCACGTCGACGTCGTGGTGGGCACCCACAACGTGCATCGCACCGTGGAGTTGCTCCACGCATCGCGAGCTTCGGGGCCGGTCACCGAGATCTGGGACGAAGCGCTCGACGAGGCCGAAGCCTGGCCCTCGGCGTTGCCCGTACGCCGTGACGTCGACCATTCGGCGTGGGTCACGATCCAGATCGGCTGCGACAACAACTGCGCCTTCTGCATCGTTCCGGCGGTGCGTGGACGCGAGATCAGCCGGCCCTTCGCCGAGTTGGTGGCCGAGGTCGAGCGCCTGGCCGCCGACGGTGTCATCGAGGTCACGCTCCTCGGCCAGAACGTGAACTCCTACGGCCGCGACCTCACCACCTCGCTTCGCTCCGAGTCGGCGTCGGTGCTCGACGCGACCCGAGCCGGGCCCGTCTGGGCGGCCGATGCGGCCCGCCGGCCCCGACCGTTGTTCGCCGACCTCCTCGGGGCCGTTGCCGCCGTCGACGGCATCGGCCGGGTGCGTTTCACCTCGCCGCACCCGAAGGACCTTCGGCCCGAGACCATCGCCGCGATGGCCGACCATCCCGAGGTGTGCCCTCATCTCCACCTTCCGCTGCAGTCCGGCAGCGATCGCGTGCTGGCGGCGATGCACCGCGGTTACACCGCTGATCGCTATCTCGCCCGCCTGGCCGCCGCCCGCCTGGCCATCGACGACCTCGCCGTCACCACCGACATCATCGTCGGCTTCCCCGGCGAGACCGATGCCGACTTCTCCGCCACCCTCGAGGTGGCGGCCGAGGCCGAGTACGACTCGGCCTACACCTTCATCTATTCACCCCGGGCCGGCACCGAGGCCGCTGAGCTCACCGAACAGTTCGTGGCTCCCGAAGTCGTGGCCGAGCGGTTCGAGCGGCTCAGAGTGGTGGTCGAACGCTCGGCGCTGGCCCGCCACCTCGCCCGCATCGGTCGGGTCGAAGAGGTCGTCGTCGAGGGCCCGAGCAAGCGTGACCCATCGGTGCTCACCGGCCGCACCGCTCAGAACAAGTTGGCCCACTTCGCCAGCTCGGTGCCCCTCCGGCCCGGAACCCTGGCCACGGTCCGCGTCGTCGGTGCCGGGCCCCACTTCCTGCGCGCCGAGCTCGCCGAGGTGCTCGCCGGCCCCCGTCACCGCACCCGCATCCCGGTGGTTGCGGGCTGACCCGTGGTGGAGCCGGCCCCTGAAGGGTTCCGGCCCGGTACCCGTCACGTTGCCCTCGTGGGCCCAACTGCCTCGGGCAAGTCGGCGCTGGCTCTGGCGGTGGCCCGGCGTCACCCCGAGGTGGAGATCGTCTCGGTCGACTCGATGCAGGTGTACCGGGGCATGGACATCGGCACGGCCAAGCCCACCCTGGCCGAACAGGCCGAGGTGGCCCATCACCTCATCGATCTCGTCGACCCCGACGCCGACTACACGGTGTCGCGGTTCCAGACCGACGCCCTGGCCGCGCTGGCCGACATCGAGGGCCGGGGCCGCAGGGCCCTGCTGGTGGGGGGCACCGGTCTCTACCTGCGGGCCGTCGTCGACGATCTCGTCATCCCCGGTCAGTACCCCGAGGTGCGGACCCAACTCGACGCCGATCCCGACACCTCGACGCTCTTCGCCCGCTTGGCCGGTCTCGACCCCTTGGCGGCTTCGAGGATGGAACCCACCAACCGGCGCCGGGTCGTGCGCGCCCTCGAGGTGACGCTGGGTAGTGGACGACCCTTCTCGTCCTTCGGCCCCGGGCTCGACGCCCATCCGCCCTCTCCGTTCCCGCTGATGGGCCTGCGTCTGCCCCGCCCGGTGCTCGACGCCCGGATCGAACGGCGTTACGCCGACCAGATCGGCCAGGGGTTCGTCGACGAGGTGCGACGGCTGGCCGAGCGCCCGGCCGGTTTCTCCCGCACGGCCCGGCAGGCCCTGGGCTACGCCGAGCTGCTCGACCACGTCGCCGGCCGGATCACCCTCGATGACGCCCTGACCGTCGCCGGGGCCCGCACCCGTCGTTTCGCCCGCCGCCAGCAGCGCTGGTTCGGTCGCGACCCACGTATCACCTGGCTCGACCTGGATGAGGCCGCAGACCCGAAGACCACCGATCGGCCCGACGGGCAGACCGACGCGACGGACTTCGAGAAGTCGGTGGTGGTATTCGACCAGATGCTGGGAGACTGACGCCGTATGCAGCTCTCCAAGCACCACGGCCTCGGGAACGACTTCCTCGTCGTCCTCGAGGAGGTGAACGGTCCGGTGACCGTCGACGCCGACCTCGTCCGTTCGCTGTGCGAGAGGCGCCGGGGGATAGGAGCCGATGGCCTGATCCTCGGTTCGCGCGCCACCGTCGCGGCTGCGGGTCCGGACCGGAGCGCCGTCGACGTGGTGATGACGCTCTGGAACGCCGATGGCAGCCGGGCCGAGATGAGCGGCAACGGCATCCGGTGCCTCGGCCAGGCCCTGGCCCTGGCGCGCGACGAGCATCAGGCGAGCTACCTCGTGGCCACCGACGGGGGACTGCGTCAGCTGAGCGTGCGCGACGACGCCGAGCATCGGCGAGCCATGGTCAGTGTGTCGATGGGCCCGGTCGGGGCGGGCCCCGCCGTTCCCGACGTGGTGGTGGCCCGGCTGGGCGCCCGCCGTCATGCCACCGCCGAGATGGGCAACCCGCATCTGGTCGTCGAGGTCGACGAGCGCGACGAGCTCGACGCGGTGGACCTGGTTCAGGAGGGCTCGTGGCTCGAGCAGCAGTTCCCTTCGGGCGTGAACGTGGAGTTCATCACCGCCAACGGCGCGGCCGACACTCTCGCCCTGCGTGTGTGGGAGCGAGGGGCCGGGGTCACCCAGGCCTGCGGGACCGGGGCGGTGGCCGCCGCGCACCTGGCCCATGAGTGGGGGCTGGTGGGCACCGAGGTACGCGTCGACATGCCCGGCGGGTGGGCCGACGTCGTGCTCGGTGGTCCCGAGCCGATCCTGATCGGCCCGAGCCAGCACATTGCCACGATCGAGCGACCCGATGCCTGACCCTGCACCGCCCGACGCCAGCGAGCTCGACGCCGATCCGCTGGCGCCGCTCGACACCGCGCCCGTCGGGAGCCACCGCGGTGCCTTCGGCGACTTCGGCGGAACGTCGTCGGGCCTCATCGACCGGGCCTTCCGCGAGCAGATCGTGCTGGTGGGGGTCACTCGTCCCCCGGCGACGGAGGACGACACCGAGCGTCACCTCGACGAGCTGGCTCTTCTGGTCGATACCGCCGGGGCCGATGCCGTGGCAAGAGTCGGGCAACGCCGCGCTCACCCCGACCCCGCCACCTTCATCGGGACGGGCAAGGTCGAGGAGCTGCGGGGGCTGTGCGAGCAGCTCGATGCCGACACCGTGGTCTTCGACGACGAGCTGAGTCCGGCTCAGCAGCGCAACCTCGAGAAGGCCCTGGGTCGCACCGCCATCGACCGCACCGCGGTGATCCTCGACATCTTCGGGCAGAACGCCCACAGCCAGGAGGGCAAGGCTCAGGTCGAGCTGGCCCAGATCCGGTACCGGCTGCCCCGCCTGCGGGGTCGCGGCAAGCAACTCTCCCAGCAGCGAGGCGGCATCGGCGCCCGCCAGGGTGGGGGCGAGACGCAGCTCGAGATCGACCGGCGCCGACTCGTGCGCCGCATGCACAAGCTCGAAGCCGAGTTGCGGGGGGTGTCTCGTGTCCGCCGCACGCAGGCCAAGGCCCGGCAGCGTTCGCGCCTGCACACCGTGGCCATCGTGGGATACACCAACGCCGGCAAGTCGACCTTGCTGAACCGGCTGACCGACGCGGGCGTGCTGGTGGAGGATCGGCTCTTCGCCACCCTCGACGCCACCACCCGCCGTCTGCAGCTCCCCGGTGGGGAAGCGGTCCTCGTCACCGACACCGTCGGCTTCATCACGAAGTTGCCTCATCAGTTGGTGGAGGCCTTCAAGTCGACCCTCGAGATCGTCGTCGAGGCCGATCTGCTGGTCCACGTCGTCGACGGTTCGGCCGCCGACCCCGACGAACACATCGATGCGGTCAACGCCGTGCTCGACGAGATCGGGGCCGGTCGGGTTCCCCAGCTGTTGGTGGCCAACAAGCGCGACCTCGACCCGTCTGCGGCCGATCACCTGGTGGGTCTGCGGCCCGGGGCGGTGGCGATCAGTGCCGCAACCGGCGACGGCGTCGATCTCCTCCTGCGCACCATCGGCGACCGCCTCCGAGGTCTGTCCTCCGTCGTGGAGTTGCGGGTGCCCTTCGACCGGGGCGACGTGCTGGCTTCCTTGCACCGCGAGGGCGAGGTGCTCGAGACCACCTCCGACGGCAACGGCATGCGGGTGCGGGCCCGGCTCGACCGGGCTGGCGCCCATCGGCTCCACGAGTTCGTGGTGGATCCGGTGCTGATCGACGAGACCTCCCGACGATGAACGGGGTCTCCCCGGGTTTCGTGCCCCCGCCCTACCCGTATGACCGGCTCGCCGAGCTCGAGCCGTTGGCGGCTCGGCACGAGGGCGGTGTGGTGGACCTGTCGATCGGCACGCCCTGTGATCCACCACCGCCGATCGTGATCGAGGCGTTGTGCGATTCCGGGGCCGAGCGGGGCTACCCGGCGTCGGTGGGCACCCCGGCCTACCGCGCCGCCGCCACGGGATGGCTCGAACGCCGCCTCGGTGTCTCCATGGCCCCGTCCGAGGTGGCGGCGTGCGTCGGCACCAAGGAGTTCGTCGCCGGTGTGCCCCATTGGCTGCGCCTGCGCGACCCGTCCCGCGACACCGTTCTGTATCCGGCCATCAGTTACCCGAGCTACGCCATGGGGGCCACCTTGGCCGGCGCGCGTGCCGTACCGGTTCCGGTGGGCCGGGGCGGGACGCTCGACCTCGAGGCCATCGACCCCGCCGACGCCCCCCGGGCGCTGTGCCTCTGGGTCAACACGCCGGGCAACCCGACGGGCGCACTCGGCGACCTGGCGGCTGAGGCGGCGTGGGGTCGGGCCCACGGCGTGCCCGTCTTCAGCGACGAGTGCTATGTGGAGTTCACCTGGACCGGCGCCCGTCACACCATCCTGGAGCACGGCACCGATGGTGTGGTGGCCGTGCACTCCCTGTCGAAGCGCTCGAACCTGGCCGGGGCCCGGGCCGGTTTCTACGCCGGTGACGCCGAACTCGTCCACTACCTGTCCGAGGTGCGCAAGCACGCCGGCTTCATGGTGCCAGGGCCGGTGCAGGCCGCCGCCGCCGCCGCCTGGAACGATGACCTCCACGTCGAGCAGCAGCGCCAGCGCTACCGAGCCCGCCTCGAGTACATGGCCCAGATCCTGACCGCTCGCGGCATCCCTGCGGCGGTGCCCGACGGAGCGTTCTACCTGTGGGTGGCGGCGCCCAACGGCGACGCGTGGGGTCTGGCCCGCCTCCTTGCGTCCGAGGGCGGGGCGCTCGTGAGCCCGGGCGAGTTCTACGGCGCCGATGGCTCCGGTTTCGTGCGGTTGGCCGTGGTGCAGCCCGACGAGCGCCTCGCCCTCGTGGCCCGGCGCCTGGGCGTCTGAGCGGGCGGGGCGCTCGGGATTTCCCTCATCCCCGGCGGTCATGGGCAATGCAGATCGACAGTCCCGTGCACACACCGTCACCCCCGAAGCTACCCAAGGCCGGCTTCTGGGCCGCCCTCGTCATCTTCCTGGTGTCCGCCATCGTCGGCATCGTGATGATCGTGGTGTCGGTCGGCTCCATCGCCAATACGATCAACGACTTCGCCGAGATCGGTGTCCCCCAGAGCGCCCAGGTGCAGCTGAGTTCGGGCGAGTACTGGGTCTTCGAAGGCACGACTCTGAACTCGCTCGCGGCCGGCTTGGTGGACGTCACCGTCACCGACCCCAATGGTTCGTCTCTCAACCTGAGCTCCGACTTCAATCAGTACAACGCCAGCTCCAGTGGCCAGCAGTTCACCTCCCTCGGCAAGCTCAACGTGCCGTCGGCCGGCGTCTACACCTTCGAGACCGAGGGCCCGTCCGGTACGACCGTCCGGGTCGGGCCCGCCCCCGGCCGCACCTCCGGTCGTGCCTCCACCGGCTCCGGTCGCCCCCGCACCGGGCGCACCGCCACCGGCTCCGGTTGTGCCGCCGCCCGCGCCCCCTGCTCCTGCGCCGCCCCCTCCCGCTCCTGCGGGCCCGGCGCCGACGCCTCCTCCCACCCCGGGTCCGCCGCCGCCGCCCGGCGCGGTGCCGTCACCCCCTGCCACCTGAGCGAGCCCAAGGCCAGACCACTCGAGGGCGCCCGGTAGCGTGGGGCCTCATGGCCGACCTCTCCGCAACCATCGACGAGCTCTGGGAACGACGCCTCGAGCTCGCGTCCGACGACCGCGACGCCAATGACGCCATCGGGCAGGCTATCGGCCTGCTCGACCGGGGTGAGGTCCGGGTGGCCGAGCTGGGTGATGACGGCGAGCCGATCGTCCATCAGTGGCTCAAGCACGCCATCCTGTTGTACTTCCGGCAGTCGCAGATGGCCACGACCGAGCTCGGTCCGTTCGAGTTCGCCGACAAGATCCCCCTCAAGACCGACTACGCCGCCGCCGGAGTGCGGGTGGTCCCCGGGGCCTCGGCGCGGTACGGGTCGTTCCTCGACCGCGGGGTGGTGCTGATGCCGAGCTACACCAACATCGGCGCCCGAGTCGGGGCCAACACCATGGTCGACACGTGGGCGACCGTCGGGTCCTGCGCCCAGATCGGGGCCAACGTGCATCTGTCCGGCGGGGTGGGCATCGGTGGGGTCCTCGAACCCCCGCAGGCGGCGCCGGTCATCGTGGGCGACGACTGCCTGATCGGAAGTCGCTGCATCGTGGCCGAGGGTGCGCGCGTGGGCAACGGAGCGGTCCTCGGGGCCGGCTGCATCCTCACCGCTTCCATCCCGGTGATCGACGCCCAGACTGGTGAGGAACTCAGCCGGGGGGTGGTGCCGCCGTGGTGCGTCGCCGTGTCGGCCACCCGACCCCGCTCCTTCCCCGGCGGCGACTTCGGGTTGCCCTGTGTGCTCGTGCTCAAGCGCCTGTCCGAGGGTGAACGCCACGACAAGGCCGCCCTCAACGACGTGCTGCGCCTCCACGGTGCGGCCACCTGACGATGACCTCCTCCACCGCCGGGGTCGACCTCCTGGCCCTCACCGCCGAGTTGGTCGACGTGGCGTCGCCGTCACGTCACGAGGCTGCGCTGGTGGATCTGATCGAGACCCGACTGCGCACGGCACCGCACCTCGAGGTGACCCGGGTGGGCGACAACGTCGTGGCCCGCACCCGCCTCGGCCGCCCGTGGCGGTTGGTGTTCGGTGGTCACACCGACACGGTGCCCGCCGACGGCAACGATCGGGCCCGGATGAACGGCGACCGTCTTCACGGGCTGGGGTCGGCCGACATGAAGGGCGGCCTGGCGGTGATGCTGCGCCTGGCGCTCGAGGTGGCCGAGCCTACGGTCGACTGCACCTACGTCTTCTACGCCCGCGAGGAGGTTCGCGCCGCCGAGAGCGGGCTGGGTGAGCTCTTCGCCACCCGCCCCGACCTGCTCGAAGGCGATGCCGTGCTGCTCGGCGAGCCCACGTCGGGCGCGCTGGAGGCCGGCTGTCAGGGAACGATGCGGCTGCGGGTCGTGCTCACCGGCGCTCGGGCCCACACCGCCCGCCCCTGGATGGGGCGCAACGCCGTGCACCGCTTGGCTGGGCTGTTGGGAGCGCTCGACGCCTATCAGGAGCGGCGCCCGGTGATCGATGGCTGTGAGTTCCGCGAGGCCCTGCTGGCGGTCTCGGTCGAAGGTGGTGTCGCCGGCAACGTGGTTCCCGACGAGGCGGTGCTGGTGCTCAACCACCGGTTCGCCCCCGATCGCACCCCGGCCGAGGCCGAGTCCCACGTGCGCGACGTCCTGTCGCCGTGGCTCGAGCCCGGCGACAGGATCGACGTCACCGAGTCGGTGGCCGGCGCAGCCCCGTCGCACACCCACCCGCTCATCGCCACTCTGGTGGCGCGCCACGCTCTCGAGGTGCGGGCCAAGTTGGGGTGGACCGATGTGGCCCGATTCGCCGAGCGGGGGGTGCCCGCCGCCAACTTCGGCCCCGGGGATGCCTTCGTGGCGCACACTCGCGACGAGTACCTCGACCGCGCTCACCTCGAGGCCGTGTGGCAGGCCTCCCTCGATCTGGTGACGGGCGGACCCGACGCCTCGAGGGTCGAGACCGACACCTCCTGAGTCGGCCGTCTAGTGTGATCTCCCTTCGTAGGAAACGTTCTTCCTTCATGAACAGGAGACACTGATGGCCTTCGCGATCGGCACCGCCGCCCCTGACTTCTCGCTGAAGGATCCACAGGGCGAATTCGTCACGCTGTCGTCGTTCGAGGGTGACACCGCCGTGGCCGTGGTGTTCTTCCCATTCTCCTTCTCGGGGATCTGTGAGGGGGAACTGTGTGCGATCCGCGACGACTATGCCGCGTTCACCGAGGCCGGTGTCCAGGTGCTGGCCGTGTCGTGTGACTCCCGCCAGGTCCAGGGCAAGTGGACCGAGCTGATGGGCTACGGGTTCCCGGTGCTGTCGGACCACTGGCCCCACGGTGAGGCGGCCAAGGCCTTCGGCGTGTTCAACGACGTCGCCGGGTGCGCCAATCGGGCCACGTTCCTGATCGATGGGGAGGGCAAGGTGGTCGATGCCTTCGAGAGCCCCGGACTGGGCACCGCCCGGCCCGCCGATCGCTACCGTGAGGCCATCGCCAAGCTCTGAGCGGTGCCCGGGGGGGACGAGCTACAGCTTGCGCATCACCGTGACGACCCGGCCGTAGATGGCGACCTCGGACGGGTCGAACTCCATGGGCCCGAGCTTCGGGTTGGCCGGGACCAGGACCACCTTGTCGCCCTTGCGGGTGAAGGTCTTCACGGTGGCTTCGTCGCCGGGGATGCCGGCGACGACGATGTCGCCCTTCTCGGCGGTCTCTTGGGCGCGGGCGACGATGAAGTCCCCGTCGAGGATGCCGGCGTCGATCATGGATTCGCCCCGGACACGGAGCATGAACAGCTCACCGTCTCCGCAGAAGTCGGCGGGGAGCGGCAGGATCTCCTCGACGTTCTCCTCGGCCAGGACGTCGGTTCCGGCGGCCACGTCGCCGACGAGGGGCACGTGGCGGACCGGCCGGCGTTCCATGGAAGCGCCCGAGTTGGGGTCGTAGCGCACCTCCATGGCGCGGGGCTTGGTGGGGTCGCGGCGCAGGTAGCCGAGGCGTTGCAGGCTGTTGAGCTGGGAGTGCACGCTCGACGGCGAGGTGAGCCCGACGGCCTCACCGATCTCACGGACCGACGGGGGATAGCCCCGCTCGGTCATGTGGGCTTCGATCATGTCGAGGATCTGCTGCTGGCGCTTGGTGAGGCGGTCGGTGGTCATGGTGTCCTCCACGGAAGTCGGGGTGGGTCGGTGGGCCGGGCGGGCCTGGGCCGACACCTCTCGGGTCCCGGCGAACGCTCGTTCGTCAACGGTAGCGCGGCCGACGAATGTGGTCAAACACCTGTTCGAGATCCGCTTGACGGCGAACAGTTGTTCGTGCTTGAGTGGGCACCGTAGCGAACAGCCGTTCGCCGGGGGTGGATCCCGGCTCCACGTCCACCCGAAATCGCTCCGCTGCCGGGCATCCGCCGGGCACTGTCCCACCCCCTGAGGAGACTCGCTCCCATGGCCGCAGTCATTGTTCCCGAATCCCTTTCCGCTCCGTGGCACCGACCTGAGGTCGTCCGCCCCCGTCTCCGGGTCATCCCCGGTGGCGCCAGTGCGGCTCGGGCCCGTCGCCGTCACGAGCGGAGCCTTCGCCTGCCCGTCGTGCTCGCCGGCGTTGCTTTGGCGCTGCTCGTCGCCCTCGCCCTCGTCGGCGTGGCCCATGTCGTCGGCGCCGGCACTGCCGCCTCCGGGCCGGTGTCGTCCGCCGCATCCCCACCCCTGGTCGCCGAGCCGGCGGCCCCACCGTTGGCAGAGCCCGCCCTCACGCCGGTGGCCTCGAGCCCGGTCATCGTCCGCCCGGGCGACACGCTCTGGAGCATCGCCCGGTCGCTGCACCCGTCGGGTGACATCCGGACCCTCGTTGATCGCCTGGCCGAACGAGTGGGGGGCATCGAGCTCTCACCCGGTCAACGCATCGATGTCGCCGGCCTGCGCTGAACCGGGGCCGATCGGATGGGGGTCCGCACCCTTCGGCCGGTACTGTCGGCGCCGTGCGGTGTCCGGCGTGTTCCCACCTCGACGACAAGGTGGTGGATTCCCGCCAGACCGAGGACGGCATGTCGATCCGTCGCCGTCGTGAGTGCCTCGGGTGCAGTCAGCGCTTCACCACCTTCGAGCGTCTCGACGAGGTGGCCCTCGTGGTCGTCAAGCGCTCGGGCGACCGGGTGCTGTTCGACCGCTCCAAGATCTCCGCGGGTGTCGTGTCGGCGGCCAAGGGCCGTCCCGTCACCCTCGAGGCCATCGAGGAACTGTGTACCGACCTCGAGAACGTGGTGCGCCAAGGCGGGGGAGAGGTCACGAGTGAGCAGCTCGGGGTCTCGGTGCTCGAGCGGCTCCGGGACCTCGACCAGGTCACCTATGTGCGCTTTGCCAGCGTCTACAAGGGTTTCGACGACGCCGCCGACTTCTCCCGTGAGATCCGGCTGCTCACCAAGTCCACGGCCCCCAAGCGCCACTGAGGCCCCTGGTCGCTCAGCGGGTCGTGTACCGCAGGAACAGATAGCCGTCGTCGTCGGCGTGCACCCGGTCGAGCCGCAGCGCGGTGGGTCCCGAAGGGTCAGGTCCGTGCGCGGCGCGACCCGAGCGCCCGGCCACGAGCATGGGCGACACCGTGGTGCACCACTCGTCCACCAGCCCGGCGGCCACCAGTTGACCGTTGAGGGTCGGTCCACCCTCGCACAGCACCACCAGCGCGCCACGGGCCCGCAGTTCGGCGAGCACCATCGCCAGGTCCAGCAGGTCGGTGCTTCCCCGCACCACCTCGGCGACCGGGCTCAGCGCCTCGGCCCGGGCCGTGTCGGCCGACGTGCCGGTGAAGACGAGCGGCCGTTCCTCGGCGCCGACGAAGAGTCGTTCGGTGGGATCGAGGTCCAGCCGCGACGAGACGACGGCGAGTCGGGGGGCCGACGTCTGTCCCCGGGCGAGGCGGGCGGCGCGCACCGCGTCGCTGGGCTGGGGCGGGCCGTAGTGCTCGGCGCGCACCGTGCCCGCTCCCACCAGGATCACGTCTGGCACCGAGCGCAGGGCCCGGAACATCGTTTTGTCGCCTGGTCCCCCGAGGCCGCCCGACACCCCGGCCACGGCGGTGCCGCCGTCCACCGTGGCGATCATGTTCAGCATCACCCAGGGACGGTCGCCACGAGCCGGGCGTTCATCGCCCGCCAGTCGTGCCTGCACGTCCGCGTCGTCGATGGGCTCGGGCCACAGCTCACGCATGGACGAACCGTAGGTCGCTGGTGCCGGCCGGTTCTGCGGTCCCCGCTCCCCGGTCATCCCCTGGCATGTGGATACCGGCACCCGTCATCCACCGATAATTCACAGAGTTGTTCCCCTTACGGTCCACAGGGCGTCTTCTCTAGGGTTGGAAGCCGTGGGTACAGGGCTGCGATGCGAACGACGGACGGTGGCTGGCGTCTTGACATCCGTGTCGGAAAGGACGACGCCTTGAGTGAGTCCCAGGGGGATCCGCTCTACCTGACGTTCGCGTCGCAGCCCCACCTTCACCGCTGGCGCCGTCGTTGTGCGCCGGCCTCGTCACCGCGGTTGGCGCCAGGCGGGAAGGAATCTCGCCCAAACCATTGACAGCGGCGTAATTACTCTGGTGTAATCCTTCGACATCTTGTGGTTCCCGGAGTGTGGGGGGTATGTGAACCACAAGATCTTGTGTTGTACCGAGAGCAGCACCGAGAGCAGCACCGAGAGCAGCACCGTACCCAGAACAGCAGCGGCGGGGGCTCGGAAGGGCTCGTCAGCCATTCACCGACTTGCGGAGCGGGCCTCACCGGTCGCCCCACTCACCCAGCAGCACCCCACACCGCTTCACCGCATCCTCTCGCAGCACCCCGCCCGCAGCACCCCGCCCAGAAGGAGCAGCAATGGCCATCGCACCAGAGCAGGCCGGCATCGGCATCCGCCGCCGTTTCACCGACGAGGGCACCCACCCTTACGACATGGTCGAGTGGGAGCGCCGCGACGCGCGGATCTCCAACTGGAAGACCGGTGAGATCGCCTTCGAGCAGCTCGGGGTCGAGTTCCCCGTGGGTTGGTCGCTCAACGCCACCAACATCGTCACCCAGAAGTACTTCCGGGGCACCGTGGGTACCCCGGAGCGGGAGTGGTCGCTCAAGCAGGTGGCCGACCGGGTGGTCGACACCATCACCGCCTGGGGCGTGAAGGACGGCTACTTCGTCGACGACGCCGAGGCCGAGGCGTTCTCCGACGAGCTGAAGTACCTGATCATCACCCAGCGGGCCGCCTTCAATTCGCCGGTGTGGTTCAACATCGGGGTCAAGGGAGTGCCCCAGCAGGCGTCGGCCTGCTTCATCCTCGCCGTCGACGACACCATGGACTCCATCCTCAACTGGTACGTCGAGGAGGGCACGATCTTCAAGGGCGGGTCGGGCGCCGGCATCAACCTCAGCCGTATCCGCTCCTCCAAGGAGCTGCTCAAGGGTGGCGGCACGGCGTCGGGTCCGGTCAGCTTCATGCGCGGTGCCGACGCCTCGGCCGGCACGATCAAGAGCGGCGGCAAGACCCGGCGCGCCGCCAAGATGGTCATCCTCGACGTCAGCCATCCCGACATCGAGGAGTTCATCTGGTGCAAGGCCCGTGAGGAGAAGAAGGCCCGGGCTCTCGAGTCCGCCGGGTTCGACATGACCCTCGACGGCTCCGACATCACCTCGATCCAGTACCAGAACGCCAACAACTCCGTGCGCGTCACCGACGACTTCATGCAGGCCGTGGTCGATGACGCCGACTGGCACCTGCGCGGGGTCATCGACGGCGAGATCATCAAGACGATCAAGGCTCGCGACCTCATGCGCCAGATCTCCCTGGCGGCATGGGAGTGCGCCGACCCGGGCATGCAGTTCGACACCACCATCAACCGCTGGCACACGGCCGCCAATACCGGGCGCATCAATGGCTCCAACCCCTGCTCGGAGTACATGCATCTCGACAACTCGGCGTGCAACCTGGCCAGTCTCAACCTGCTCACCTTCTTGTCCGAGGCGGGCGATTTCGACGTGCCCGGCTTCCGGTCCGCGGTCGAGTGCGTCTTCACCGCCCAGGAGATCCTCGTGGGCAACGCCGACTACCCCACCTCCGCCATCGGTGAGACCTCGCACCGCTTCCGCCAGCTCGGCATCGGCTACGCCAACATCGGCGCCATGCTCATGGCCCTCGGGCTGCCCTACGACTCCGACGAGGGCCGTTCGTTGGCCGCCGCGGTCACGTCGCTCATGACCGGTCACGCCTACGCCACCTCGGCCCGCACCGCCGCCCGCATGGGTCCCTTCGCCGGCTTCGCCGAGAACCAAGAGCACATGCTGCGGGTGCTCGACCAGCACCGGGCCGCCGCCGCCGAGATCGACGAGGAGCTCGTGCCCCACGAGCTGCTGTCGGCCGCCCAGCAGGCCTGGGACGATGCCTGTGAGCTGGCCGCCGAGGTCGGGGTCCGCAACTCCCAGGCATCGGTACTGGCCCCCACCGGCACCATCGGGCTGATGATGGACTGCGACACCACCGGCGTCGAGCCCGACCTCGGTCTGGTCAAGATGAAGAAGCTGGTGGGGGGCGGCACCATGACGATCGTCAACCAGACCGTGCCCCGCGCTCTGCGCCGCATGGGTTACACCCCCGCCCAGATCGACGACATCGTCGCCTACATCAACGAGAACATGTCGATCATCGGCGCCCCGCACTTCCGGGCCGAGCACCTGCCGGTGTTCGCCTGCTCGATGGGCGACAACACCATCCACTACTCGGGCCACGTCCGCATGATGGGGGCGGTGCAGCCGTTCATCTCCGGTGCCATCTCCAAGACCGTGAACCTCCCCGCGGAGGCCACGCTCGAAGAGGTCGAGCAGCTGCACCTCGACGCCTGGCGCCTCGGCATCAAGGCCGTGGCCATCTACCGCGACAACTGCAAGGTGGCCCAGCCCCTGTCGGCGTCGAAGAAGGACGACGACACCGCCGATGCCCCTGCCGATGTGCCCGTCGCCGCCACCACGGTGGTCGAGCGCATCGTCGAGAAGATCGTCTACGAGCCGGTCCGCCAGAAGCTGCCCCGCACCCGCCGCTCGAAGACCTTCGAGTTCCGGGTGGCCGACTGCAAGGGCTTCGTCACCGTCGGTGAGTACGAGAGCGGCCGCCCGGGCGAGATCTTCGTGCGGGTGTCCAAGCAGGGCTCCACCCTGGCCGGCATCATGGACGCCTTCGCCATCTCGGTCAGCCACGGGCTGCAGTACGGGGTGCCGCTGCGCAGCTTCATCGAGGCCTTCACCGGCATGCGGTTCGAGCCGGCGGGCATGACCGACGATCCCGACATCCGGATCGCCACCTCGCTGATGGACTACCTGTTCCGTCGCCTCGCCCTCGAGTACCTGTCGGTGGAGGAGCGTAACGAGCTCAACATCTTGAGCACGGCCGAGCGGATGCAACCCACGCTGCCAGGGGTCGAGGAGACCATCGTCGAGACCCGCCAGGGCTCGGAGATGCCGTCGGATCCGCCGTCCATCGAGTCGGTGTCCACCCTCATCGCCGAGACCCAGACCACCCGGATCGTGAGCGAGACCCACACCATCAGCCACGATGCGCCGATGTGCATGCAGTGCGGTGTGGCCATGCAACGC
>JBDNHK010000091.1:0-42888 GCA_041688815.1 Acidimicrobiales bacterium
AGTGCCGCACCGCCCGCTTGGTGTCCGCCACCGACAGGCCGACCAGCAGCGGAGAGATCTCGGTGTCGTGGTCGGCGAACAGATCCACCAGACCCTTGGGGATCATCCCGACGGTCAGGTCGACCTGCGCGCCTGAGAGTTCAGCGGCGAACCACAACCGGGCCAACTCGGGCCACGCCGCCAGACGCGACACCCGCACCGCCAACCGTTGGGCGTCGCGTTCGCCGACCCCGTGGGCCCGCAACCACCCCGCCGTCGAACCCCACCCGTCGACCCGGTGAAGCCCTCGGGCGGTGAACCCGGACAGGGCCGCACAGACCTTGGCGTCGAGGCGGTCGCGGGCCGCCAACAGCTCGGCCACCACCGTCGAGCACGGGGCCGGGTCCACCGCTTCGATTGCTGTCGTCAACCCCGGATCCATGCCCAGATCTTAACAGAACACATGTACGAGCACAAGCAGAAATTAGAAGAAATCCCTGGTGAATCTGCTCACGAACTGCGCGCTCGCCGCGCGGGACGAGGTCGGCTCGTGTTCAGCGGCGACCGCGGCCGGATCGTCCGGCCTCGCCGTGTGGGCTCAGCCCCGTAAGCCGGGGATGGTGGACGCCGAGGCCCGGTCGAGGGCGAGTTCGGCGATGGCTTCGACGGTGGGTGTGATATCGGCGGCGCGTTCGGGATCGGAGGCGGCGAGACGGGCCTGGGCGCCGGTGGTGATGACGGCGATCTTCGCCGCGGCCAGCACGCAGTACACGTCGATGTGGTCGACCGATCGGCCGCTGGTGCTGGCGTAGCGCTCGATGAGGTGATCGGCGCCGGGGAATCCGGGGTTCAGACGGTGGGGCTGGGGGGCGCGGGTCCGCCACAGCAACTCACCCATGTCACCCCAGTACATGACCACCATGCCGAGGTCGGTGAGCGGATCGCCGAGGGTGGACATCTCCCAGTCGAGCACGCCCACCAGGCGGGCCGGATCGGCGCGGCTCCACATCGTGTTGTTGAAGCTGTAGTCGCCGTGCACGATCGACGCGCCGGACTCCGGGGGGAGGGACTTCTCGAGTCGTTCGAGGACCTCGTCGATCGCCGGTACGTCGACCTGCTTGGCCGCAACCCACTGCTTCTGCCAGCGCGCCACCTGTCGGGCCAGGAAACCGTCGGGACGACCGAACTCACTCAGACCCACCGACCTGAAGTCGACGGCGTGGAGGTGGGCGAGCACGTCCACGAGCTGGTCGGTGGCGGCGGCGGCCCCGGCCTGCGTCAGGTGGGCCACGGCATCGGCGTCGTCGTACACCACACCCTCGAGCCATTGCATCAGGTAGAAGGGCGCGCCGATCACGTCGGCGTCGTCGCAGCGGGCGACGGGCTCAGCCACGGGCACCTCGGTACCGACGAGTGCCGCCTGCACGGTGAACTCGCGGCCCATGTCGTTGGCCGTGGCGAGGAGGCGGCCGAGGGGCGGGCGGCGCAGAACCCAGTCGTTGGCGTCGTCGCGCACTCGGAAGGTGAGGTTCGACGACCCCCCGAAGAGGTGGTCGACCGAGAGGGGGCCCGATGTCGAGGGCACGTGCTCTTGCACCCAGGCCGTGAGGGCATCGATCGGCACGGCGTCGTGCACCGGGTACGGGGCGTCGCTCACCGGATGCTGTGAGACAGGGGGACGACGATCGGCGCCGGGTGATCGACGATGCAGCGACTGCCCGTGTAGATGGTGGGCATGCAGCGGTTGCAGTGGATGCAGTTGCCCTCGGTCTGCTCGCCGGCCTGCATGCGCAGCAGCAGGTCGGGCTCGCGCAGCAGCGCCCGCCCCATGGCCACGAACTGGAAACCCTCGGCCATGGCCAGGTCGATGGTGGCTCGGTTGTTGATGCCCCCGAGCAGGATCAGTGGCATGGCCACCGCGGCACGCATCGTCTTGGCCTGTTCGAGGAAGTAGGCCTCCTCGAACGGGTACGACGGCATCATCTTCTCGCCGACCAGCTTGAAGCCGAGGCGGGCGAGAGGAGGAAGCGTGGCCGCGAAGTCCTCACGCGGCGCGTCGCCACGGAACAGGTACATGGGGTTGGCCAGCGAGCTGCCACCGGTGAGCTCGAGGGCGTCGAGGTGGCCGTCGGCTTCGAGTATCGCCGCGAACTCGGCACTCTCGGGCAGCTTGAACCCGCCGGGGACACCGTCGTTCATGCTCACCTTCGCGGTGACGGCCATGGTGTCGCCCACGGCTTCTCGAACCGCTTTCACCACCTGCCGGGCGAACCGGGCCCGGTTGTCGAGGCTCCCGCTCCAGCGGTCGTCACGCTTGTTGATGCGCGGCGACAGGAACGACGACAGCAGGTAGTTGTGGGCCAGGTGGATCTCGATGGCATCGAATCCGGCGGCGGCGATGTAGCGCGCCCCGCGCTCGTAGTCGAGGGTGATGCGGGTGATGTCGGCCTCGTTGACCGCCCGGGTGATTCTCATCGACACCGGGTTGAACGATCGGGTCGGCGACAACGAGGTGGAGCCGTTGCTCTTGGCGTTGGCCACCGGGCCGGCGTGACCGATCTGGGCCGACACCTTGGCGCCTTCGCCGTGCACGACCTCGGCCAACCGGGCCAGGCCGGGAACGGCGTCGGGTCGCAGCCAGATGCACTCGGCGTGGGTGCGTCCCTCGGGGGCCACGGCCAGGTAGGCGACGGTGGTCATGCCCACGCCGCCGGCGGCGGGCAGGCGGTGGAACTCGATCAGCTCTTCGGTGACCAGTGCCTCGGGCACCACGCCTTCGAAGGTGGCGGCCTTGATGACGCGATTGCGCAGGGTGATGGGCCCGAGGGTCGCCGGGGCGAAGGGGTCGGGCGGCGGCGGTGCGGGGGTGGTGTCCTCGGCCATCGTGGCCTACCAGAGCTCGTCGGCATAGGTGTCGGTGCCGAGCACGGTCCGCAGGAACGGCGCAGCCAGGCGCAGGTCGGCCAGCCCCGCGGCTTCGGCGGCGTCGGTGTAGGTCCGTACCCGTTCCAGTGCGTTGGTCACGTCGCCGCGCACGAACAGCATCTGGGCCAGTCGCTCGGGGCCGCCGGCCGCGGTGCCGAGGTCCATCGGTTGGTCCTGGGCCGGGTTGGCGTTGGGGCGAAACGAACCCACGATCTCGATGGGCCCGCCGTCGAGAAGGGCCGGAAGGGCCTCGGCCCGCAGGGCGTCGAGCAGCGCCGGCGCCTCGGTGCCGTCGCGGCCGTCGAACCACACGAGCACGATGGCGTCGTAGGCGGCGTCGAGGGCGAGGAGCATGGGCACCGGGTCTGGATCGCGGTAGTCGGCGGCGACGTAGTCGTAGAGGACGGTGTGGGTGTGGGTGCGCTCGGCGAAGCCGCGGCCGTTGGCGTAGAGCCAGCCGACCTGTTCCTGGGCCCAGGTGTTCCAGTCCTCGTGGTGGCCTTCCTCGATCCAGTAGATGGCGACGTAGGAGCCGGCGTCGGTGGGGGAGGTGATGGTCTCCTCTCCAGCCGGCCAGCGCAGGTCCTTGAGCGAGCGGGGGGCCACCCAGCGGCTCCCGGCCAGTTGGTGAGGGCCGACCATGCACCCGGCATAGAAGTGGTCGCGCTCGTACCAGCGGTTGTAGGCGGCCTCGAACCCCTGGTTGGGGTCGACCATGGTGAGCAGCATGGTGCCCACCTTCACCGGGTAGTCGTCGGCGCCGCCGACTTCGAACGGGTAGGTCATCGATTCCCCCAGGATGAACGTCGACTCGGTACAGCACGGCGACCGTAGTCGTCGGCGCTGGACCCGGCGCCCCCGACGACAGGTAGGTTGCCGATGCCGAAACTCGATGGAGCATCACGACGATCACGGAGGACCCGGACATGACGGACCTGTTCAGCTACGAAGGTAAGCGCGTGGTGGTCACCGGCGGGGCTACCGGGATCGGGGCGGCACTGGTGGAGTTGCTGCGCGACCTCGGCGCCGAACACATCACCGTGCTCGACATCAAGGAGCCCGCCGGCCCGCTCGACACGTTCATCGAGGTGAACCTGGCCGACCCGACCAGCCTCGACACCGCCTGCGTCCAGATCGACGGCCGCATCGACGTGCTCTTCTCCAACGCCGGGGTGGCGGCCAACGCCGGCGTGCGCACCTGCATGGCGGTCAACGTGCTGGCCTCACGCCGTCTGGCCGAGAAACTCATCGACCGCATCCCCTCGGGCGGCACGATCGTGTACACCGCCTCCATGGCCGGGAACGGGTGGCCGGCCCAGATCGCCGAGATCGACGAACTGCTCGACATCGCCGACTGGGGCCAGTTCCTCACCTGGTGCGACGACCACCCCGAGGTTGTGGCCGACGTGTATGCCTTCTCGAAGATGTGCATGCAGGTGTTCACCATGCGCCACTCGAAGGTCACGATGGGCCGGGGTGTGCGCACCAACAGCATCTGCCCGGCTCCGGTCGACACCCCGCTCATGGCCGACTTCCGCGAGACCATGGGCGACAAGGTCATCGAGTGGAGTGTCACCCAGCAGGGTGAGCAGCGCATGGCCGTGGGCGCCGACATCGCCCCGCCACTGGCATTCATGGGTAGCGACGCGTCCGCCTTCATCAACGGGGTCAACCTGTTGGTCGACTCCGGTTTCAGTGCCGCCATGACCACCGGCCAGATCGACTTCAGCGGCCTGGCCTGAGTCAGTGCCGGTTCCCACCGCACTGGTCACCGGGGCCAGTCGGGGGCATCGGTCGGGCCACGGCCATCGCCCGGTCGCGGGGCCTGCTGCCGGCGCAGTGATCGGGTTCGTGATGCGACGTCTGGAACACCGTCGCCGGGGTAGGAGACGGTCGAGACGAGGATGGGAGACGGGCATGAACGACGACCAAGAACCAGAGCCGCCCGACAACGAGCCGTCGTTGCGGCAGCGTCTGCATTCAGCGACCGGCGACCGAGATGCCGAGGCCGCCTCGCACTGACCGTCATGGGCGGGGCTCAGAGCAGGGGTGCCACCTCGGTGAAGAGCAGTTCGAGGTGGCGGTCGACGAGGTGGTCGGGCATGCCGGCGATGCTGGCCCACAGGTACACGTGCTCGACCGGGGCGTCGGCGGTGGCCTCGCGGATGGCGGCGACCGCGTCGCCCGGTGTCATCACCCGCAGGCCCGGAATGCCCTGGCGGCGTTCGGCCCCCCCGGCCAGCTTCTCGACCGTGATGATCTTCGGCAGAGGGCGGCCGGTGCCGGCCACGGCGGCGTGGCGGTAGCTGTTGAGCTGATGGGCGTAGTGGGGGAGCATCGCCGCGAAGGCCGACTCGGGATCGTCGGCCAGCACGATGTCGAGCACCCCGCCGGTGCGGGCCAACGCCGGGTCGTGGCCTCCCTCCACCAGCCCTTCCCGGTAGGGCTCGAGCAGAGTTCGGTCGAGGCTGAGCAGCCCCACCCCGAGGCGCCCGGAGCGCCGGGCGCCCTGAGGGCCCTGGTAGCCCAGCCAGATCGGGAACGGCCGTTGGGCGGCCGGGGGAGTGACCACGCCCTCGTCGAGCAGGCGTCGAATCTCGACGACGGCGGCATCGGTGAGTCCGTAGCGCCGGCTGATGTCGGTGGCGTAGGCCTCGAACTCGGGCACGCTGTACCCGGCGCCGATGCCCAGGACGAGCCGACCCCCCGAGAGCTGGTCGACGACGGCGACCTCCTCGGCCACGAGCATCGGCGGGCGCAGGGCGGCCAGTAGCACCGCCGTCCCGATGCCGATCCGCGACGTGCGGGCGGCGATGGCTGCGGCCATGGTGAGGGGCTGGGGCAGGTACCCGTCGGGGAAGAAGTGGTGCTCGGAGAGCCACACCATGTCGGCGCCGAGGCGTTCGGCCTCGACCACCAGGTCGAGGCCCCGGCCGTAGACCTCGGGCCACGGACGAGCCCAGGCCTCTGGGTTCCGCAGGTCGAGGTAGAACCCGACCTTCATCGTCGGCTCACTGGCCGGTCGGGACCGGACCCTTGGCGACCAGGGCGTCGTGGCCGATCACCGGCTCGATGAACGAGGTGAAGATGGGCCCTCGCCGCAGGTGGTGGCCGCCGTCGCAGTTGATGGACTGACCGGTGATCCAGCGGGCATCGTCGGAGAGCAGGAAGCGGGCCAGCGCGGCCACGTCCTCCGGCTCGCCCACGCCGCCGAGCGGAGTCTGCTCGAGGTAGCTCTCGTACACCTCGCCGTCGCGGGGGATGCCCTCCATGATCTCGGTGGAGATGAACCCGGGGCGGATGGCGTTGAAACGGACCTTCACCTCGCCGTACTCGTCGGCGGCGTTCTTCATCATCTCCTCGATGCCGGCCTTGGCCACCGTGTAGGCGCCGAACATGACGTGGGTGCGGTGTCCGGCCAGCGACGACATACCGATGAACGAGCCCCCGCCCTGGGCCACCATGGGGGCCACCGAGTGCTTCACGCACAACATGGTGCCGAGTACGTTGAGGTGGAGCACGCGCAGGAACTCGTCGGCCTGCTGAAGGTGGTACGGGCCCATGCCGCCCCCGCCGCCGGCGTTGGCCACGAACCCGTCGAGGCGGCCGTAGGCATCGAGGTGTCCGGCGACGAGCGCTTCCACGTCGGCCTCGACGGTGACGTCGGTGACCTGATGGCGCACCTTGCCGGTGGCGCCAGTGGCGGCGATGCGGTCGATGACGTCGGTGAGGCGGCTCTCGGTGCGCCCGCAGATGGTGACATCGGCGCCGTCGGCGGCGATCCGTTGGGCGCAGGCGGCGCCGATGCCGGTGCCGCCGCCGGTGACGATGGCGGCACGGCCGGCCAGGGACGCGTCGGTACTCATTCGTTGGTCTTCCTCTCGAGGAGTGGGTGGGTGGTGGTGCGGTTCAGCGGGCGCCGCGGACCAGCCGGCCCGGACGGGCGCCGGTGTCGACGCCGTCGCGACGGGTGACGACACCGCTGACGATGGTGTGGGTGTAGCCGGTCGCCCCCTGGAGCATGCGCTTGCCCTGGGCGGGCAGGTCGTAAGCCATGTACGGGCGACCGATGTCGAGCGTGTCCATGTCGATGATGTTGATGTCGGCCTTCTTACCCTCGGCCAGCACGCCGCGGTCGGTGAGCCCGAAGAGCTGGGCGGTGTCATGGGTCTGCTTCTTGACGACGAACTCGAGGGGCAGACCCTCACCGCGAGTGCGGCCCTTGGCCCAGAACGACAGCAGGTAGGTGGGGTAGGAGGCGTCGCAGATCAGCCCGCAGTGGGCGCCGCCGTCGGAGAGGCCGGCCACACCGGCCGGGTGCAGCAGCATCTCGCGGACTGCGTCCTGGTTGCCGTGGCTGTAGTTGAAGAACGGCACCATGAGCATGGCGGTGGCGTCGTGCTCGCAGTAGAGGTCGTAGAGCACCTCGAACGGGTCGCGGCCCTGGGCCTCGGCCAAGGCGGCGACGGTGCGGTCGGGGGTCGGCTCGTAGTCGACCGGTGACCCGAGGGGGTAGGTGCGCTTCACCATGCCCTGGGCCAGTTGGTTCATGCCGTCGAACAGCACGGCGGGGTTGGCCGGCAGGTCGGTCTCGGAGAGGATGGCGGCCTTGACCGACGGCCTCTGCAACTCGACCGCGAGCTCCTGGGGGCTCAGGCGGGCGGCCAGCTCGACGTAGGTGGGCCGCTTGGCGAAGGCGTGGTGGCCGGCGAAGCCGAGCAGCATGCCGAAGGGGCGAGCAGCGATCTGCGGGTAGATGGGGGATCCGGCCTCGTGGGCAGCCATCGACTCGGCCATGATCTCGCGCCACAGCTCGGGGGCGGGATCGACCTGGATGAGGGCGAACGACACCGGGCGGTCGATCTCCGCGGCCAGGCGGCGCATCCACTCGACCTCGGTCTTCGGGGCCACGAGGTCCTCGCCGGCCGCACCCATCGGGGCCAGCTCGAACACGGCCTGACCTCCGGCGGCCATGGCCCGGCCCAGCCCGAACAGCTCGTCCTCGGCGGCGAAGGTGCCCGGCACGGGCTCGCCGTTCATGGCCCGGTGGCCGAGCGTGCGGGAGGTGGAGAAGCCGAGCGCGCCGGCCTCGACGGCCTCGGTGACGTGCTTGGCCATGAGGTCGATGTCCTCGGGCGAGGCCGGTTCGTTGCGCGAGCCACGATCGCCCATGACGTAGGTGCGCACGCTGCCGTGGGCGATCTGTACCCCGAAATCGACGGCCAACTCGCGACTGTCGAGTTTGTCGAGGTAGCCGGGGAAGCTCTCCCAACCCCAGGTCATGCCGGCGTGCAAGGCGGTGCCGGGGATGTCCTCGACGCCCTCCATGAGCTCGATCAGTTCGTTCTCGCCGCCGGGGTGCACCGGAGCGAAGCCGACGCCGCAGTTGCCGCCGACGAGAGTGGTGACGCCGTGGGCGCTGGAGGGTTCGAGCAGGTCGTCCCAGGTGACCTGGCCGTCGTAGTGGGTGTGGATGTCGACGAAGCCGGGGGCCACCACCTTGCCGGTGGCGTCGATGGTCTGGCTGGCCTCGCCGGCGAGGCCGCCGCCGCGCTTCACGGCCACGATGCGGCTGTCCTTGACGGCGATGTCGCCCACGAAGCGGTCCTGGCCGGTGCCGTCGACGATGGTGCCACCGGTGATCTTGAGGTCGTACATGGTCCCTCCCGAGAACGTGTCCGTCGTCACTCTAGAGGATGGGTCCGTACGGTGCGTAGCGCTGTTACAGGAAGGCTCGTGCCGGTGTGAAGGCCGGGGTGCACGAGGCCGGCGAGACGCGACAGGATGGTGGGAAGCGAGCCGAGCGGGGGGGGGGGGACCTGATGGCCGAGCAGAGGGGCGACGCAATCACCGATGTCGACGCGGTGGTGGTGGGTGCCGGTTTCGCCGGGATGTACCTGCTGCATCGCCTGCGGGGCCAGGGCCTCACCGTGCAGGTGGTCGAAGCCGCTTCCGACGTGGGGGGCACGTGGTGGTGGAACCGTTACCCCGGAGCGCGTTGCGACATCGAGTCGATGGACTACTCGTACTCGTTCTCGCCCGAGCTCGAGCAGGAGTGGACCTGGACCGAGCGCTACGCCACCCAGCCCGAGATCCTGGCCTACGCCGACCACGTGGCCGATCGTTTCGACCTGCGCCATGACATTCGCTTCGAGACGAGGGTCACGGCGGCCACGTGGGACGGAGTCGGGGCCCGCTGGGCGGTGACGACCGACGCCGGCGACGGCTACCGGGCCCGATTCCTGGTGATGGCCGTGGGCTGTCTGTCGGCGGCCAAGATGCCCGAGATCGACGGCGTCGACACCTTCGTCGGGCCGACACACCACACCGGCCTGTGGCCCCACGAGGGCGTCGACTTCACCGGGCAGCGGGTGGGGGTCGTCGGCACTGGTTCCTCGGGCATCCAGTCCATCCCGCTCATCGCCGAGCAGGCCGCCCAGCTCACGGTCTTCCAACGCACGCCCAACTTCGCGGTCCCGGCCCAGAACGCCCCCCTCGATCCCGAGTTCGTGGCCGAGCGCAAGGCCAACTACCGCACCCATCGCCAGACGCTGCGAACGTTCACCCGTGGGGGTGTGCTGGTGGCCGAGCCCACCGAGTCGGTCAGCCAGGTCGACGCCGCCACCCGGGAGGAGCGCTTCGAAGCCGGCTGGGAGTCGGGCCTGTTGTTCGGGCTGCTCGGTTCGTTCAACGACCTGATGCTCGACCGCGATTCCAATGCCCTCGCCGTCGACTTCACGCGCCGGCAGATCGCCGAGATCGTCGTCGACCCCGAGGTGGCCGCTCGTCTGACCCCGAGCACGTATCCGTTCGGCGTCAAGCGGGTCTGTCTCGACACCGGCTACTACGCCACCTACAACCGATCCGACGTGGAGCTGGTCGATCTGCAGGTCACTCCGATCGAGGCCATCACCCCCACGGGTGTGCGGACCACCGAAACCTCCTACGAGCTCGACGCGCTGGTGTTCGCCACCGGGTTCGACGCCATGACCGGGGCGTTGTTGGCACCCGACATCCGAGGGGTGGACGGCGAACTGCTGCGTGACGCCTGGGCGGCCGGGCCCCGTACCTACCTCGGGCTGGCCAGCGCCGGGTTCCCGAACCTGTTCATGATCACCGGGCCCGGGTCACCGTCGGTGCTCACCAACATGATGGTGTCGATCGAGCAGCACGTGGAATGGGTGTCGGACTGCATCCAGAACATGGACGCCGAGGGGTGGGTGTCGATCGAGGCGGACCGGGGCGCCCAGGACACCTGGGTCGACCACGCGAACGAGTTGGCCTCGTACACCCTCTTCGGTGAGGGCAACTCCTGGTACCTGGGGGCCAACGTGCCCGGTAAGCCCCGGGTGTTCATGCCCTACCTGGGTGGGGTCGCCGGCTATCGCCAGATCTGCGACGAGGTGGTGGCCGAGGCGTACCGGGGGTTCGTGCGCACGGCGTAGAACGGACGAGACGCCGCCCCGGGAGGCGGCGTCTCGAGGTGGACGACGGGGCGCGAACGGCGCGACGTCAGACGGTGGCCAGTGGTGCCGGGTTGCGGCGGGCGCCGGTGCCGTAGGTGACGGGCATGTGCTTCACGCCGCCGATGAAGTTGGAGCGCAGGATGTCGACGTTGCCGGCGAGTTGCATGCCGGGGATGCGCTCGAGGATCTCGCGGAATATCAGCTTGAGCTCCATGCGGGCCAGGTTGGCGCCCAGGCAGAAGTGTTGGCCTCCGCCGCCGAAGGCGATGTGGTCGGTGGCGTTGGACCGCTCGATGTCGAACGTGTACGGGTCGTTGAACACCGCTTCGTCGCGGTCGGCGGAGATGTGCCAGATGACGACCTTGTCGCCCTCGGCGATCTGCTGGCCGCCGAGCTCGGTGTCGGCGGTGGCCGTGCGCCGGAAGTGGTAGACGGGCGTGGCCCAGCGCAGGATCTCCTCGACGGCGTTGTCGAGCTTGCCGTCGATGTCGGCGGCCAGCGCGGCGTACTGCTCGGGGTTCTGCATCAGCGCCCACATGCCCCAAGAGGTGGTGTTGCGGGTGGTCTCGTTGCCGGCCACGGTGAGCAGCATCATGAACATGTCGAACTCGAGCTCGGAGAGGCGGTCGCCTTCGATCTCGGAGTTGATGAGCTTGGTCACGATGTCGTCGCGTGGGTCGTCCTTGCGCTGCTTGCCGAGCCCGTTGACGTACATGAACAGCTCGCCGGCCGCGGTCGCCCCGTCCTCACCGGCGTACTCGGGGTCATCGACGCCGATCATGCGATTCGACCAGTCGAACAGCAGCTTGCGGTCCTCCTGGGGCACACCCATGATCTCGGCGATGGCCTGCAGCGGCAGCTCCGATGCGAGGTCGTCGACGAAGTCGCACGAGCCGCGCTCGATGATGTTGTCGACGATCATGATGGCCCGATGCTCGAGGTACTTCTCGATGAGCCCGATCATGCGCGGCGTGAACCCCTTGTTGACCAGCAACCGGTATCGCGTGTGCTTGGGCGGGTCCGTGTACAGCATCATCAGCCCGCGGGGGTCGGTTCCCGAGGTGGTCTCGTACTCGTCGGGGGTGAGGATCGAGATGCCTCCGACCTCCGACGAGTAGAGGCCGGTGTCGCGGTTGACGGTGATGAGGTCCTTGTGGCTGGCCACGTTCCAGAAACCGGCGGCACCGGCAAGGTTGTGGTCCTGCCAGGCGACCGGAGCCTCGTTGCGCAGGCGGATGAACATCTCGTGGTGTTCGAGGCGCTGGAAACGGTCGAGGTCAAGAAGGTCGATGCCCTCGGGTACGACGGTTCGCATGGTTCCCCCTGGTCTCACGACCTGATCGGTGTGACGGCAGGGGCCACTCTAACGTCCGCTAGGGATCGGTTGTCCCGCGCTGCTCGCCCTGATCGCGTACGCCGGCTACGTCTTCGCAGATTGGGTCCTCGTGCTGCCGGCGGATTCGTTGTTCAGCTGTCCGTTGTACCCCTCTTCATCTGCGTACGGCGACCCATATTGGTCATGGTCACAGCTCGGGGAGGTCTGCGACTTCGGCTCGTTCGAGCGAGGTCCGGGACTCTCGCGCTGGGCATTCCTGGCCGCGCTCCTCGGCTGGGGTTCGGCCCTTCTCGTGACAGCCCGGCTGATGTGGCGCAATCGTGAAAAGAGGGAAGCCGCACCCGTGACCACTCTGTGACCATCAACGAAACGAGGGGGCCGGTTTCCCGGGTCCCCACGTCTCTGACCTGGGCGTGAGGCCGAGTACCCCCAACGGGATTCGAACCCGTGCCGCCACCTTGAGAGGGTGGTGTCCTAGGCCGCTAGACGATGGGGGCTGGTGGTGCGGCGCAGCCGGGAGAGCATAGCCATCGGTCCTTCGACTCCCAAGACGGCTGTCAGAGCGCGTCGTCGGGCTCCGGGGGGAACTCGACGTCGAGCGCCGGCCGCAACGGCCGCACCTCGACCTCGCCCACCCCGCGCACCTCGACGAACCGGGCCAGCCCGGCCTGCACCCACTCGGGTTGGCCCCGCAGCGACCCGGAATCGGCCAGCAACTCACCGGGCCGGGCTTCGTCGCACAGCCGGGCGGCCAGGTTCACGGGCCGGCCGATGTAGTCGTCACCGTCGAACAGCAGCGCCACCCCCGAGGCCACCCCGGCCCGCAGGTCGATGGAGTGGGTCTCGAACCGACCCGTGAGCTCGGCCACGGTGGCCACGGTTGGGCCAGGCAGCACGCCGACGAGCAGAGCCCCGTCACCCAGCCATTTGGCCACCCGGATGCCGCGTCGCCCGGCGATCTCCTTCACCAGGCTGCGGAAGATGGTGAGGGTCTGCACCGATCGGCGGGGCCCGTACTGCTCGGTGAGGGCGGTGAAGCCGCAGATGTCGACGAAGGAGAAGGTGCGCTCGAGTTCGATGGGCCCGTCGGTGGGCGGCAGGAACTCCGGTCGTTCGGTGCCGGGGATGAGCGGGTCCTCGTCGTCGAAGTCGCCATAGGGCGCCCATCGGGCAAACGGGTCGAACTGGCTCGCCCGGGTGGTGGCCGGCCCGGCCGCCGGCATGTCCCACTGCTCGGTCATGGGCGCACCATGGCACACCGGCGCCGCCGCCGACGACCGGTTCCCGCCCGATGGGCCGGGTGGGCGGGCCGTGCGCCTGGGCGGGTCAGCGCGCTTCGGCCGGTTTGCGCACCCGACACAAACCCTCCTGGGCCACCGTGGCGACCTGGCGCCCATCCTCGCCGAACACCTGGGCGGTGGCGAAGCCGCGGGCGTCGGCCACGCCGTGACCGTCGAGGTCGAAGAGCAGCCAGTCGTCCACGCGCAAAGGGCGGTGGAACCAGAGGGCGTGGTCGAGGCTGGCCGTCATCAGGCTCTCCCATGTGCCCGCCAGCGAGTGCCCGGCCAACGCCGAGCCGAGCAGGTGCTCGTCGGACAGGTAGGCGAGCGCGCAGGCGTGGAGCACGGGGTCGTCGCCCAGGTCCTCGCTCACCCGCATCCAGGCCCGATGGGCGGGGCCGTCGGGGCGGCGCTGGGGTCGGGTCTCGAAGAAGAGGTCGGTGTCCTCGGCCCGAAGGTCGCCGTGGCCCGGGATGTCGGGGTCGAGGGTGGAGCGCTGCACGTCCTCGGACGGCTCGGGTCGGTGGAAGCTGGCGATCAGGTTCAGGATCGCTCCGCCCGATTGGTAGGCCACCACCTGGCGGGTGGAGAACGACCGGCCGTCGCGGACCCGCTCCACTTCGTAGAGCACCGGCGCCTTCTCGTCGCCTTCGCGGATGAAGTAGGCGTGCAACGAGTGAGGGAGCTGGTCGTCGCCCACCGTGTGGCCGGCGGCCCGGAGGGCCTGGGCCACGGCCTGTCCGCCGTAGATCCGGCCCCACCCGTTGTCGGCGCTCGGAGCGAGGAAGGCGTCGGGCTTCACGGCGTCGAGGGTCAACAGTGACACCAGATCGGTGGCAGGAGGCATCGAGACGGTCACGGCGCCAGACTGCCACGGCCGGCCGACGTCGACGTCGGCCTTCGGTGCGAGGCGAGAGTCCCTGCACCGGGTATGCGCCAGGGCTACGTTCTCGGCCAAGGACGCCCTCCCCTACATCGTGGTGCAGGTGATCGGCGCCATCGCCGCCGCCGGCCTGCTGCTGGTCATCGCCAAGGGCCAGCCCGGGGGCTACGACGCCGCCACCAGCGGCCTCGTCGCCAACGGTTACGACAAGCTCTCGCCGGCGGCGACCACCTCCCGCAGCTCTGGCTGTTCTGGGTGGCCCCGATCGTCGGCGCGGTCCTCGCCGGTCTGATCTGGCGCTTCCTCAGCCCGGTCGACGCCGTGGTGGAGGCCGACGAGGAAGCACCGCTCGGCGAGAACATCGTCGCCGATTCACCCAGCTCCCGCTGAGCTACCCAGTCGAAGAGAGGCGCCGTCGCTACGGCCCCTCCGGGCCGGGGTCCCGGCTCAGCCGCCCGCAACCGCCGGTAGCGTGAGGGCGAGGGAAAGGACACCTGTGACCGACGCGTTGCGCCGAACCCGTTGCTCCGATGCTTCGGCGGTCGTCGAGCACCTCGATGCCCACCGCGACGTGGTCGTCCCGTTGGCCAACGGCGAACCCGACACGGTCATGGCGGCGATCGACGCCGCCGGGCCCGGCCTCGACGGAGTGCACGTGCACCAGATGCACTGCCTACGAGAACGCGTCTACCTCCACGGCAAGTACCCGGGACTCCGCCACGTCTCCTACTTCTTGTCCAACGTCACCCGGCCTGCCTTTCACGCCGGCGGCTGCGAGTTCACCCCGGTGCACTTCTCCGAGATGCTCGACATCCTCGGTCACGTGACCACCGATCCGATCGTCGTCGCCGCCTCGACCCCTCCCGATCGGCACGGGTGGTTCTCGCTCGGCACCAACGCCGACTACGTGACCCGCTTCATCGGGAAGGCCCCGTTCTTCCTCGAAACCAACCCGCAGATGCCCCGCACGCGTGGGGAGAACAACATCCACGTCTCACAGGTGACCGGGTGGGTGGAGGCCGACTACCCGTTGGTCGAGTCGCCGCTACGGGCCGTGAGCGACAAGGATCGGCGCATCGGGGCATCGATCGCTGAGCGGGTGCCCGACGGGGCCACCATCCAGGTCGGAATCGGATCGATCCCAGCGGCCGCGCTCGGTGCCCTCAGCGGGCACCGTGACCTCGGAGTGCACACCGAGCTGCTCTCGGACGGGTTGGCCGACCTCTTCGCCGCCGGTGTCATCACCGGCACCAAGAAAGCGACCCGGCCCGGGAAGATGGTCACCACGTTCGCCGTCGGAACGCGGGGCTTCTACGACTTCATCGACGACAACGCCGCCACGGAGTTCTTGCCCGTCGACTGGGTCAACGACCCGCGGATCATCGGCCGGGAGGCGGCCTTCGTGTCGATCAACGCCACTGTCGAGGTCGACCTGTTCGGTCAGGCCAACTCCGAGATGATCGGGGGGCGCATGTGGTCGGGATCCGGGGGTCAGGCCGACTTCGCCAAGGGGGCGATGTTCTCGCCGCACGGCCAGGGCTTCCTGGCGTTACATTCGACGACCAGCAACGAAGAGATGAGCCGGATAAAGGTCCAGCTCGACGCCGGGGCGACCATCAGGACCAACAAGAACACGATCGATCACGTGGTCACCGAGTACGGCGTGGCCGAGTTGCGGGGTCGACCACTCTCGGTTCGGGCCGAGCGGCTCATCGCCATCGCCCATCCCAAGTTCCGCGACCAACTCACCGCCGGAGCCCGAGCGGCCGGACACCTTCGATGACCTCCACCGTGCCCGCGCCCCTCGCGTCACTGCCCCGCCCGTCGAGCTCGTTCGCCAGCGACAACGCCGCCGGCGCCCACCCCGAGGTGTTGGCCGCGGTGATGGCGGCCAACGAGGGACCGGCTCTCGCCTACGGCGACGACCCGTGGACCCAGCGCGGGGTGGCCGCCCTCGCCGGGCTGTTCGGCGTCGATGTCGAGGTGGCGTTGTGCTGGGGAGGCACGGGAGCGAACGTGGTCGGGTTGCAGTGCCTGCTCGGGCCGGGCGACGCCGTCATCTGCCACGAGGGAGCCCACATCGACGAGGACGAAGGCGGCGCCCCGGAGAGGTTCACCGGCTCGAAGCTCATCACCGTGGCCACGCCCCACGCCAAACTCCGGCCCGCTGACCTCGACGCTCCGCTTCATGTCCTCGGCAACGTTCACCACGCTCAGCCGAAGGTGGTGTCGATCACCCAGTCCACCGAGCGCGGCACGTTGTACCAGCCGCACGAGGTGGCTGCGCTGTGCCGAGCCGCTCATGACCGCGGGCTCACCGTGCACCTCGACGGGGCCCGCATCGCCAACGCGGCCGCCGCCCTCGGTGGCGACCTGCGGGCCTTCACCGTCGACGCCGGTGTCGACGTGCTCACCTTCGGCGGCACCAAGAATGGGCTGCTGTTCGGTGACGCCGTGGTGTTCCTGCGACCCGAGCTGGCCGGTCGTCTTCCGTTCGTGCGCAAGCAGGGCGCACAGCTGGCGTCGAAGATGCGCTATCTGGGAGCCCAGTTCGAGGCCCTCGTCGCCGGCGACCTGTGGTTGCGCACCGCCGCCCACGCCAACGCCATGGCGGCGGAGCTGGCCGAGCGGCTGGGCTCGGTACCGGGCGTCGAGCTGTCCGGATGCCCGGAGGTCAACGCGGTGTTCCTACGTCTTCCGTCAGCGGCGGCCGTCGCCGAGCTGCAGGACTGGTCGTTCGTGTGGGAGTGGGACCGGGCCCGTCACGAGGTGAGGGCCATGACCAGCTTCGCCACCACCGTCGACGACGTCGAGCGGTTCGCCGCCGGGGTGGCGGCCATCGTGGCCCGCCACGGGTGAGCGAGCACGGTGCCGCCCCGATGGTCAGGCGTGGACGGGTGGGATCCGGCTGGGCCAGTCGACGGCCGTCTCCAGCTGCGATGCCAGCCTGATCAACACGTCCTCGCGGCCGAACCCGGCCACGAACTGCACCCCGATCGGGAGGCCTTCGTCGTTCCACGTCAGCGGCAGCGAGAGAGCGGGCTGGCCGGTGACGTTGAACTGCGACGTGTACTGCATGAGCGCCGTTACCCGCGTTGTTCCCTCGACGGGGTCGGACAGCCAGCCGATGGGTGGCGGTGGTCCGTTGATCACCGGGCAGCAGAGCACGTCGAAGCCGTCGACCCACCACTCGGCCATCCGGCGCGTCCACCGGGCCTGCCACCGGGTGGCTTCGAGGTAGGTGGTGGCGTCGATCGACCGGCCGAGTTCGCCGAAGACCCAGTTGGTCGGTTCGATGTCGTCAGCGGTGATCGGGCGCCCGATCACGTTCGCCCATTCGGCCAGGTCGGTGGCCAGGTTGGCGGCGAGGATGGTGATGAAGGCGCGAGAGAAGTCGGGGTCGTCCAGAGCTTCGGGGTGGGCCGGTTCGACATGGTGGCCCAGGTGCTCGAGGCGTAGGCCGGCTTCGTTCACGGCGGCTGCAGTGTCGGGGTGGCCGGCGACGCCGCGGAGCAACGGATGATCGAGCAGCCCGATACGCAGCACGCCGGGGTCGGCGCCGACCTCCTCGGCCAGTGGGCGCAGCAACTCCGGCGCGGCGTAGGGGTCACCGGGAGCCGGCCCGGCAATGGCATCGAGGAGCCCGGCGGCGTCGCGCACCGTCCGGCTGAGGACGCCGTGGACCGTCGCCCCGGCCCAGGACTCGCCGAGGTCCGGCCCGAGGGTGGTGCGGGCCCGCGTGGGCTTCAGGCCGACGAGGCCGCACTCGCTGGCGGGGATGCGGATCGACCCGCCACCGTCGGAGGCGTGGGCGGCCGGGACCATCAGCGACGCCACCGCCGCCGCGCTGCCACCCGAGGAACCCCCCGTGGAACAGTCGGTGTTCCACGGGTTGCGGCTGGGTCCGTGGGAGTGGGGTTCGGTGGTGATCGTCGTGCCGAACTCGGGGGTGTTGGTGCGCCCGACGAACACCAGGCCGGCCTGGCGGAACCGGGTGACGAGGGTGTCGTCGACGCTCGGCGTGTACCCGATGGCCTTCAGGAACGAGGTGCCAGCATGAAGGGGGTCGCCGGCGCTGCGCATCCCGAGGTCCTTGAGGACGAAGGGCACACCTCGGAAGGGCCCGTCGGGAAGCGATCCTCGCGCTTCGGCGCGGGCCTGGTCGAAGCGTTGGTGGATGACGGCGTTGAGTCGGGGGTTCACCGCCTCGATCCGGTCGATGGCGGCGTCGACCAGCTCGGCCGGCGAGGCCTGACCCGTACGCACCAGCTCGGCCTGTCCGCAGGCGTCGAGCCCGGCCAATGTGTCGTCCCCCACGGATTCCCCCTGTGCTCAGCGGATGAATGACGTTACCGTCAGTTTTCCGCCGGTTCGCTGAGGCCGGGACGAATGAGTCCGACGACCCACCCGCCCAGCTCGGACGCGGTGAGCAGCCAGGCGGTGACCCGGGCACTGGTCCCCGGGTCCGACGAACCGTCGTGACCGGCGGCCCGCACCAGTGCCGCCCGGCGGGTCAGGGCTCGGCCTGCGGTAGCCGCCACCGCCGACGCGACCTCGGCGTCGCGAGTAGCGACACGGAGAGCCTCCACCCGCACGGCCATGCGGGTGGCCGACGCCCTGGTTTCCCCGACCGTGGCGGTGTGATCGATGTCGGTGCCCGCTCGGAGGCACTCGGCCAGCAGACCGCCCTTGCCCGAGAAACGGTTGTAGATCGCACCCGTGCTGGTGCCGGCTCGCTCGGCGATGCCGTGCACCGACGACTCGGCGTAGCCCATCTCGGCGACGGTGGTCGCGGTGGCCACGAGGAGGGCCCAGCCGAGCGCATCGGTCCGGGCCGCACCCGAAGGAGCGGGTGGATCGGTCGCAACGATGGTGAGGGCCGAGCCCGACAACGGGGTGCGGGTCACGCCGGGCGGTTCTCGTCGTGCCAATCCGCTCGACAGCAGCCACGAACCGAGGTCGATGGCCACCAGCGCTGATGCCTCATCGTGCGGCGCAGCTCGCACGGCGACGCGGCGTTGCGCCGGGCCGCGGGCCGGGCCGGGCCACGGCGCCGCGAGCAGCAGCTGGGACCAGGCGGCGCGGTGTTCCCTCGGCGGTGGGGTGAGGCCCGGTACATCGACGTTCCCGAAGGCGCTGATGCGCCGATCGAGCCAACGTCCCACGGTCGGTTCGAGGCGTTCGGCGGCCACCGCCTCGAGCAGGATCTCCTTCGTGGCGAATCGGCGGTACACGACGCTGGTGGCCACCCTGGCCCGTCGGGCCACTTCGGTGACCGCCACCTCGGCCGCGCCGACCCGAGCGAGTTCGGTGACCCCGGCGTCGAGTACGGCATCGCGCAACTGCGCGGCCCGGGCCGGACTCACCTTCACCATCACCGGGTGACGTTAGGGGCTGACGCCTCCGGCCCGCCCGGATGGCGACGGTCGGCTACCGCGTTTGTCCCTTGATGGGCTGGCCGCGACGCACGCTCTTGTCGACGCCGGCCGGCGACAGCACCACGGCGCCCATCACCAGGACGTGATCGACCCCGGCCGACATGCTGGCCGGGGTCTCGACGGACGACGTGTCGGCGATCGTGGCCGGGTCGAACACCGTGACATCGGCATCGGCCCCGATCTGCATGCGGCCCTTGCGCTGCATCATCGGCACCTGCTTCTCCACCCGGCGGGTGGGGACGATGGTGGCCTTGGCGAGGGCCTGTTCCAGGGTGAGCACACCGAGGTCGCGGACGTAGGGGCCCATGAGGCGGGCGAAGCACCCCGATGCCCTGGGGTGGTTGTTGTTGCTCGACTCGGGGATGGCGTCGGAACCGACCATGGTCCAGCCGGCCGATGCCGCCATGGCGACGTCGGCCGGAGGGATGGCGTAGGCGACGACGAGCTTGTTCCGGGCCTGGTACTTCTTGAACGAGGCCGGGGTGAGGCGTTCGGAGGTGCCGGCGAGTTGCAGGTCGTCGTAGCCGATGCGAAAACGCGACTGCCAGTCGCCGTTGAACCGCGCCGACGCGAGATAGGTGCCCCAGAACGTGTAGGGGTAGAAGCACCCGGTGACGTCGAGCCCCTGGCCGCGGGCATCGTCGAGCTTGGCCATGGCTTCGCTCATCACGTGAGTGGCCATCGACGGGATGTGGTCGACGTGCAGCGACACCCCTGTTGTCTCCGCCACCCGGATGACCTCGTCGATGGCGTCGAGCGAGTTGGCTTCGGGAGGATCGGGGCTCGAGTAGCGGATGTGCGTGAACAGAGGCATTCCTGCGTCGCGTACCACCTCGCCGAGAGCGACGTACTCGTTGAAGTCGATCTGGGGGGCGTACTCGGGGTCGATGGCCACCCCGATGAATCCGGCATCGATCTGCTCGTCGAGGCCGTCGCGCAGCCGGGACAACTGTGAGGGCGTGGCCGTTCCCTTGATGCCTACCGTCTCGCGGAAGTACTGGTCGGAGAGCGCCCCGCCGTAGTGCAAGGGCGGAGTGTTGCCCCCGGTGTAGTTCGCGAAGAACCCCTTGGCGTTGGTCGGTTGGGTGATGCCGTGCATGGCCAGGTTGGTGGTCACGCCGTCGCCGATCTTGAACCACACCCCGTAGGGGTTGGGCTCATAGGACAGCAGGTCGACGAAGCCCGGCCCGACGACCTTGTTCGTGGCGTCGATGGTCGTGCGCCCCTGGAGCGGTTCGAAGGAGATCGATGCGATGCGGTCGCCCAGGATCCCCACGTCGGCGATCTGATCGAAGCCCGTGTCGGGGTCCATCACCCGGCCGCCCTTGATGACCACGTCGAACACCGTGTCGGGCGGGGGCGGGTTCTCGGCGCCGGCGAGTCGGGGGGGATCCGGACGAGGTGGTTCGGTGACCGTCACCGAGGCCGATTCGCCTCCACTGGTGCATCCGGTCGCGGCCATCGCCGCGGCCAGCGCGGCGGTGCCCCCGAGAAACAGGAACCGACGCCGACCGGGGTCGGCGGGAAAGGGGAGCGAAGGACCGGCGTCGCGCACCCGAGGAATGTACCGGCGGTCAGGAGCTGAGTCCGCGCACCGGCGCAACGGGGAAGACGGCAGTACGCTGTCGCCTCACTGCACCCGCTCGGGGTGCGCACTCCCGTGAGGTGGTTCCGTGGCGATCCTCGGTGGCGTCTTCATCGCCGTTCCGGATGACAAGAAGGACCAGGTCCTCTTCAAGTGGCCCGACGTCAACCTGCGCAAGGGCAGTCGGTTGATCGTCGAGCCCGACATGCTGGCGCTGTTCGTCAACAAGGGCGAGGTCGTGGGCACGCTCGGTCCGGGTCAGCACCGGATCGAGGCCGACGAGCTCATGGGCATCGGCATCATCATCGACTGGGCCACCGCCGGGAACGCCTACCGGGCCGAGCTCTTCTTCGTGGGCACCCGTGAGTACACCAGCGAGAAGTTCGGGGGGCGCATCGACGACGTCCAGGATCCCCAGACCGGCAACATCGTCACCCTGGGCGTCTTCGGCGAGTACAGCTTCAACGTCACCGACCCCACCAAGCTCGTCCTCAACCTCGTCGGCACCATCGACGTGCCCGACAACGACCACATCACCGACTGGCTCGAGCAGCAGATGGTGAAGGTGATGCGCACCGAGGTCACCCGCCAGATCGTCCGCAACGGTTGGCCGGTGCTGGGCCTGTCGGCGTATACGCCCGAGATCGAGGAAGCGGTCATCGCCGCCACCAACGAGGCGATCGTCGACTACGGGCTGATGGTGGCCCGGATGGGCAACTTCGACCTGAACCTGTCGGCCGAGGATCAGGCCACGCTGAAGGCCCTGGCCAAGGACACCGCCTACAGCCGCCTCGCCGGTGGCTTCCAGCAGTACGCCCAGGGCGCAGCGTTGCTCGGGGCCGGAGAGGGCATGGCCAAAGGTGGCGGCGCCGGAACCGGCGCCGCGTTCATCGGGGTCGGCATGGGCATGGCCAACCAGATGACCCAGCCCGGCGCCCCCGGCCCGGTGCCGCCGGCCGCTCCCGGATTCGCCGGAGGCGGCGAGGGCTACGCCGCCCAGGGCTCGGCCGGGCCCGCCGCGGCCACGCTGGCCTGCCCCGACTGCTCGGCGGCCAATCCGGTCGGCGCCAAGTTCTGTCACCAGTGCGGTACCGCCATGCCGGCGGTCCGTTTCTGCGCCGAGTGCGGCCTCGAGCTCGCGGCCGGGGCCAAGTTCTGTGCCTCGTGCGGCACCGCCGTCGGGGCACCGACGGCGGCCTCGTCCGAGTTCCCGGCCGACGCCGCCGCTGAGGCCGAGCCCCCCGACGGTGACGGCCCGGCCCCCGCCGGCGGCACCAACCCCCCCGAGCAGGTCTGAGCTCCTCGGTGCTCGATCTCCTGGTCGGCGTGACGCGCCTTGGTGCCCTCGAGCTCGTGTCGTTGTGGTTCCGCGCCGGTGGCGGCAGCGGCGGCGGGCGCAGCGGCGGCGGTTTCTCCGGGGGTGGCGGTTTCTCCGGGGGTGGCGGTTTCTCCGGGCGCAGCGGCGCCGGGGCGGGTTCGCTCGGAGCGGGCCTTGCCTTCTCGCTGCTGTTCGGCGGTGGGTTCATCTTCTTCATCGTGCTCGTGCTGTTCCTGTCGGCCCGTCGGGGCGCCCACGGGGCCATGCCGAGCATGCCGGTCAACCCCACCACCGGCGACTACCTGGCCGGCACCGATCTGGCCCGCCAGCACTCCGGCTCCATGCTCGAGCTCCAGGCCGGTCTCGAGGAGATCCGCCTCCACGACCCACAGTTCGATCCCGCCACCTTCGTCTCCGAGGTCAACAAGGCCTTCTTCGTGATCCAACAGGCCTGGGTCGATCGCCAGCCCGACCTCTCCCGGCGGGTCATGGCCGACGGCATCTGGCAACAGCACCGCTTCCAGATCGACCAGTACCTCGGCGCCGGTAAGCAGAACGTGCTCGAGAACCTGGCGATCCAGAACACCTACCTGGTGGGCGCCAACAGCGACGACACGTACGACACGATCACCGTGCGGTTCTTCGCCAACTGCGCCGACTACGACATCGACCTGAACAGCAAGAACAAGGTCGTGCGGGGCAGCAAGCGGGTGGAGGACTGGACCGAGGACTGGGCTTTCCAGCGGTCGTCGAACGCCGTCACCAAACCTGGGGGCGGCACGCTGGCGGACAAGTGCCCCAACTGTGGGGCACCGCTCGACCTCGACATCTCCGGGGTGTGCAGCTACTGCAAGGTGGCGGTCATGTCCGGTGTCTACGACTGGGTGCTCAGCCGCATCGAACAGCTCCCGAGCTGGGAGTACGGCCAGTCCACCCTGCCCCGATAGGCGCGTCGGGGGCGAACGTCGGTCGGGGTCGCGCCGGGGGTCGAACCGGTGATGGGGGGCGCGGTCAGGCCGGGGTGCCCGTCGGGGTGGCGCCGGCCAGGGAGAGCGTGGCCCGGAGCAGGTCGGCGGTGGCCGGTGCGGCCATGGCGTCGATGATGTCGAGGGCCAGAGATGCCGGGAGGAGCTCGCCCAGGAGCCATCGGGCGAACATGCCGTCGTCCATCCACGTGGCTTCGGTGGGGCTCACCCCGCAAGCGGCGAGGTCGACCTCCCCGCGAGCCACCTGCCGGCGGACGTCGTTCCACCGCCATTCGTGGGTGGCGGCGTGCAGCACCGCGGCGAGCGCCACCGGGGTGGGACCGGTCGGTGGCCGGCCGGGCACCAACCGCACGACGGACGGCCAGTCGAGCCCGATGGTGTCGGCAGCAACGAACGCCGCTCGGGTCAGCCACACCTGGGCCAGCAAGCCGACGTCGATCGCCGGGGGTGGGGCGGTGGGCAGGCCGAGGAGGCGGCGCGACACGTCGGCCACGCGACCGATCTGGGGCTCGGCCGTGGGCCCGATGACGGGGCCGAGCGACCCCGGCCGGTCGTCGGCACCCGGGAGCACGGTGATCGACACGCCGTGGACATCGACGAGGTGCACGAGCGGACCCGAGGTGCGATGGTCCGGATGATCGAGGTGGTAGGAGTGGGCGGGAGCGCAGACACCGGCGGCGAGCGCGTCGGAGGGGGCCACCTCGCCGAGCATGACCTCGACGACATCGGCCCCCGGATACATGTGGAGCTCGACGAAGGGCGCGGCCGGCTCGCGACCTGGGCCTCCGGCCCGGAGGTACACGATGGCCCCCGGGCCGATCGGCCTCAGGAGGGCCAGGGCGATGGCCACGGGGCCGAGGTGCTCGGACGATGCGACGCCCGAGGTGCACGGGGCGCCGCAAGGGACGGCGGGCTCGCCTCCGACAGGCGGACGAGGGTGGGCACGGGACACGGGTGACCTTCTTCGGTCGGTGTGGTGTGGGCGAGACGTGGCCGCCGTGCTCGGTGGCCCAGGGTCTCGCGAACCCGTGTGGTCAGTGTGCCTGGGGGTTGGGACAGTCAGCGACGGGCCGTGAGCCGACGGTGCAGGAGCCCGCGCCGGTCGAGGGGGAACTGACCGAGCAACACGGCCAGCAGGCCGGCGGTGGCCCGAGCGTCGGTCAAGGCCCGGTGGGCGCCGACCAACGGGACATCCGTCGACGCGCACAGCGAGGCGAGTGACCACCCGTTGGCGGGCCGGGCCAGCACCTGGCGGCTGACATCGAGCGTGCACAACGTGGCGGTCACACCGTCGAGGACCGAGCCGGCCCGATCAGGGATGCGCCGGCCTTCGGCGCGCAGGAAGGCGGCGTCGAAGGCCAGGTTGTGGGCCACCAGCACGGCACCGTGGAGCCGTTCGGCCAGCTCGTGGACGTGGCCGGCGAACCCGGCGGCCCCGGCCAGGTCGCGCGTGGTGATGCCGTGGACGTCGGTGGGGCCCGGGTCGCGCCCCGGGTCGACCAGCACCGACCACTCGTCGGTGACCTGGCCCTGGCGGTCGGTGGTGACGACAGCCACTTCGATCACCCGGTCGGTGTCCGGGACGAGCCCCGTCGTCTCGACGTCGAGGACCGCGAAGCGGCCGGTGGCCAGTGGGCGTCCCCAGCGCCTGACCGTGACCGCCGGTGTCCCGAGCCGCCAGGGTGCGACCGGGTCCGGTCGGGCGGTGGTGGGTCGGGTGCGCACGACGGACACGCTACGCATTCCCGGCGACAGGCCGCCCGAGGCCGGGTGATGCGGTGGCGCCGGAAGATCTTGCCGGGACCACCGGGCTGGGTTGGCGGACCGAGCTCAACCGTTCAGGGGCACGTCGAGCAGCTTTGTGACCACAGCGGCGATCTCGCTGCGCTCGCTGCGGTTGAGCGTGACGTGCCCGAAGATCGGATGTCCGCGCAACGCCTCGATCACCGACACGACCCCGTCGTGGCGACCCACCCGGAGGTTGTCGCGTTGGGCGACGTCGTGGGTGAGCACCACCCGGCTGCCCACACCCAGGCGGCTCAGGGCCGTGAGCAGCACCGGTCGTTCGAGGTTCTGGGCCTCGTCGATGATCACGAAACTGTCGTTGAGGCTCCGACCGCGAATGTGGGTGAGGGGCAGCACCTCGAGCAGGCCCCGGGCATGGACCTCGTCGATGACCTCGGGTCCGGTGATCGCCTCCAGACCGTCGAGCACCGCGGCGGCCCACGGACTCATCTTCTCGAGCTCGGACCCCGGGAGATAACCGAGCTCCTGGCCGCCGACGGCGAACAAGGGCCGAAAGACCAGCACCCGCTTGGCCGACTGCTGTTCGAGCACGGCTTCGAGACCGGCGGCGAGGGCCAGCACGCTCTTGCCGGTTCCCGCCGGGCCACCCAGCGAGACGATCCCGATGCCGGGGTCGGCCAGCAGGTCGATGGCGATGCGCTGCTCCGCCGAACGGCCGCGAACGTCGAAGAGCTGGCGATCGGACCGGATGAGGTGCAGGACCTTGTCCTCGTGCACCCGGGCCAGCGCCGACTGCGAACCCGCGTGCAACACCACCCCGGTGTGACACGGAAGATCGCGGGCCCGATCGTCGTCCAGGGTGCCGACGTCGAACAGCTCGTCGATCGACGCCCCGTCGACATCGAGGGTGGTCATGCCCGTCCAGCCCGTGTCGCGGGCCAGCTCGTTGCGGTACTCCTCGGCATCGAGGTCGACGATCGACGCCTTCAGGCGCAGCGGCAGATCCTTGGTGACCACGGTGACGGCCATGTGCTCGTCGGCCAGGTTCTTGGCCACGGCCAGGATGCGGTGGTCGTTGGTGTCGCCGGTGAGCGACGCAGGGAGGGCGGACAGGTCCTGGTGGTTCAGCTCCACCCGGATCGTGCCGCCCACGTCGTTCACCGGTATGGGCTGCATCAGCCCCCCGTGTTGCACCCGCAGGTCCTCGAGGAACCGCAGGGCCTGACGGGCCGCCCACCCCAGTTCGGGGTGGTTTCGCTTCGACTCGAGCTCCAGCAACACGACCACCGGTAGCACCACGTCGTGCTCCTCGAACCGCACGAGCGCGTTCGGGTCGGCGAGCAGCACCGACGTGTCGAGCACGTACACACGGCGCTCGTCGCCGCCGCCACCTCCCACGCTCGCCGTGGGACGGGTGAGGCAGCTACCGGGGCGCGTCGGGGTTCGGGTCAGGTCGGTCATAGATCTCCCACAGGACTCGGGCACCGCGGATGGCCCACGTCGTCAGCGTGCTCCCGCTGATGACACACCGCTGCGGAGGCCGACGGCAGAGACGCACGTCGTTTCCGAGAGTGGTGGTCGTGAGGTGGGCTCGGGTGCAGGGCGGAGCATGCGGATTCCATAAGACACCCGCGAGGCGCCACCGCGGTGGATCCCACGGCACATGTCATCTGCCGTTCATGCCGTGTTGCTGGTCGGGCGGAGCCCGACGGTACGGAGCCGCACGCTCAGATCACGATGCGCATGGGTAGGCCCCGTTCGTCGAGCGTGCCGTCGCCCAGCACGATCGCCGCGCCGGCCAGCCACCGTCTCGCCGTCCACGCGTTCGCGGCGGCGTCGAGCACGTCGTCGATCGCCGCGCCGGCCCGGCGCGCCGAGAGCAACGAGAGGTCGCGGCTGAGCGCGCCCTCGAGCAGAGCCAGGCGTTCGGCGCGCCCGTCGACGGTCTTCTTCGACGAGCGGAGTGGTGCACCGGCCATCGTGGCGAACCCGGACTCGGGATGAGCCTCGACGATCCGGTCGCTCATCGACGGGTCGACGGCGGCGTCGAGCTCGGCCATCCGAGGGAGCAGGTTGAAGGCCTGGATCGAGATCCCCCGTCCGTCGAGGGCCCGCCCTCGGGTCACGGCCTCGGCATGCGATGGGCTGTGCAGCAGCGGGCGCGGTGGGGTCGGGAACACGGTCGAACGGCGAGCCCCCAGTCGGCGGCGGGCCGTGGTGTCACACGCCCGCGGTCCCGACGCGGCCAGACCCAGCGGCATGTCGATGGCCATCACGGCCAGCTCGTTGCGGCGCACCCGTTCCACGACGCCGGTGATCGTCGCCTCCACGGTCACGCTCACCAGTGGCCCCTCGGCCTGCGGTGTGGCCACGACCACCACCCACCCCGCACGGCACCCGTCGACCCCCGCCACCAGCCTCGTCGACTCGATGGGTGACGCCTCGGTCACAGGGCGGTGAGGGCCTTGAAGGCTTCGCCCGCCCCGACGCCCCCGGTGCCGCCCACCGAAGCGGCTCCATCGTGGATCCGGCGGCGGAAGGCCTCGACGGCGGTCCCGTCATCGTCCACGGGTATGGCGTGGGTGGTCACGAACTGCGACTCGTGGGCCAGCAGCGCCTCGACCTTGCGGTCGACGAACCCCGTGACGTCCTCGACGTGGTCGGGCTCGTCGGCCTCGAAGAGCAGCAGGGCTTCGGGGCGGTGGGCGGCGACGTCGTGGTGGGGGCTGAAATGTGGATCGCGAGCGGCCACCACGGCGTCGACGGTCAGCCAGCCGGCATGGCGATGGTCGGGGTGCAGGCGGTAGCGCTTCCACGGGTCGTGGCCGAGCACCACGTCGGGCGTGAGGGCGCGGATCCAGTAGGCCACCTCGTCTCGTGCGCCCAGGTCGGCCGTCAGCTCGCCGTCGATGTGCCCGAGCATCACCACCGGGCCGGTCGCTCCCAGCCGCCGGGCGGCTTCGCGCTGCTCGTCTGCCCGGACGGCGACGAGCTGCCCGATGTCGGCATCGGCGTCCCACGTGCCCTTCGAGCCGTCGGTGAGCACCAGATAGTTTACAAAGCAACCGTTTGCGGCCCACTTGGCCAGGGTGGCTCCGCAGAAGAACTCGGCGTCGTCGGGGTGCGCAGCCACCACCAGCGCCCGGGCCGGAACCGGGAGATCGATCGAGGTGATGGCCGTCGTCGGGATCTCGCTCCCCGGCAACGGCGACGGTTCCGGCCCGCCAGTGCCGCTCACGCCGGGGTCGTCCACTCGGGGGCGGCCAGGTCGTCGGGCACGTCGATGTCCCAGCCGAGCCGGGCCTCGCGGACCACCCGGGGGCCCAGCCCGAGTCGTTGCGCCTCGGCGAGGTGACGAGCGAAGGAGCCGGGGCCGTAGGCGAACGTGAACCCCCGGTCGGTGGGGAGCGCGGCCACGTTGGTGCCGTCGTCGTGACGATCGGGGACGAGGGTCACGCCGTCACCGTCGTCCACCCACGCCAGGTCGACGGCGTGGGGGAGATCGGCGTGGGCCACGATGACCCGTCGCACCCCACGGGCGGCCAGGTCGGCCACCCCTTCGTTCACCGCGCCGTTGAGGCCCCGGGTGGGCTTCCACAACACGGTGGCCCCGAACTCTTCGGCCCAGGTGGCCACGGCGTCGTCGTCGCAGACCACGTACACCCGCAGCGGTCGGGCCGCAGCCAGCACGGTGGTGGCCATGGACCGGGCCAGTTCGGCCCGTTCGGCCTCGCCCAACGCCGCCGCGAGGCGGCCCTTGGCCTGGTGGAACGCCTTCACCGGCACCAGCACCGCCGCAGCGGAGGACGTCGAGGTCACGGCGGCGAGTGTAGGGGTGGCCCCCGTCGAACCCGCCGCTGAGCCAGTGGGTTGGGAACCGGTGAAGGTGACATCCCCGTCACCGAAGGTCGACCTGGTCGTAGGGTCTGGACCATGGAGATCCGGTGCGCAGTGATCGGCGCCGGCAGCTGGGGGACGACGGTTGCTCACCTGCTCGCCCACAACACCCCGACCGTGCTGTGGGCGCGCGACCCGGTCGTGGCCGACGAGGTGGATCAGCGCTCGAGCAACGGCCGATACCTCCCCGGAGCGACGCTGCACCCGGACCTGTCGGCCACCAGTTCGATGGCCGATGCGGTGGCGAGCGCCGACCTTCTGGTGATGGGGGTGCCGTCGCACGGCTTCCGGGACAGCCTCGGCGCGGCGGCGCCGCATCTCCGGCCATGGGTGCCGGTCGTCAGCCTGGCGAAGGGCCTCGAGCAGGGCACCCGGTTGCGGATGACCGAGGTCATCGAGGAGGTCGTACCCGGCCACCCCTACGGCATCCTCACCGGTCCGAACCTGGCCAAGGAGATCCTGGCCGGCGCCGCGGCAGCGTCGGTGCTGGCCATGAGCGACGAGACGATCGCCCGGCGGCTCCAGAGGGTGTTCTGTACCCGGTTGTTCCGGGTGTACACCAACACCGACGTCGTGGGGTGCGAGGTCGCGGGGGCACTGAAGAACGTCATCGCCATCGCTTCGGGCATGGCCGACGGCCTGGGCACCGGCGACAACACCCGTGCTGCGGTCATCACCCGCGGCCTGGCCGAGATGGCCCGGCTCGGTACGGCCATGGGGGGCCACGTCGTCACCTTCGGGGGCCTGGCCGGGCTGGGCGATCTGCTGGCGACCTGCATCAGCCCTCAGAGCCGCAACCGTCATGTGGGCGAGCAACTGGGTCGGGGTCGCACCCTCGACGAGATCGTGGCCGAGATGCACATGGTGGCCGAGGGGGTGAAGTCGGCGCCGGTGGTGATGGAGCTGGCCCGGGAGCACGGGGTCGAGATGCCGATCGCCACGCAGGTGTACAAGGTGCTCTACGAGGGCAACACCGCCGCTGACGCTTACCGGGGCCTGCTCGGGCGCGACCACATCGACGAGATGCACGGCATGTCGCTGCGACCCCGGCCCTGACCGGCGGGGACGCCGTGACAGGCGGCCGGTAGCGTCGTCGGAACATGCCCGTGAACTCCGACGACCGATTGCTCCCGTGGTGGCTCGAGCGCCAGCTCGACCCGTCGGGCCCCGACGTCGTGCCCGGCGCCGCGGCGACGCAGAACACCACGCACCGCAACTGGGTGCAGCTGGGCACCGTCGGTGCCCCCGAGCGGGGAGTGCTCGATCCGCGTGGCCTGCTGACCCCGTGGCCCCGCGGGTGGTCGGTCGACTGGTGGGCCGGTGCCGACGATCGTTGGCACCTGCCGTCGCGTGCCGTTGGGGTCCGCCAACGCCTGCTGTCCGACGCCCCGGTGGTGGAGACGGCGTTGCGGATCCCGAGCGGTGAGCTGCTGCACCGGGCGTGGGCGGTGGCCGGTGGCGACGGGGTGCCCGCCGGGGGCGCGGTCGTGGTCGAGCTCGAGAACGCCTCCCCGGTGCCCGTCGCGATCGCCGTGGCCGTGCGCCCATGGAATCCAGTGGGGCCGGCTCGTATCGACGCCGTCGACCTCGACGGCACCACCGTGGTGGTCGACGGGCTGGTGGCCATGGTCCTGCCCAGGGGGCCGTCGCGCGTCGCCGTCGGCGATGCGGTCACCGACTCGTTGGCGGTCGTGCTCTCCGGCGACGCCACCGGCACCTGGCCCGACGACGGCGCACGCTGTCGCGCCGGTGAAGCCAGCGCGGCGTTCCTGTTTCCGCTACCGCACACTGCGGTCCTGCGGGTTCTCGTGCCGCTCGTCGCCCTGCCGGTGGCCGTACCGGGTCGACGCCGGGCCGATCTGGCCGCCGCCCTCGCGACCGTGGACCCGAGTGCTCTCCCCGATGCCGAGCGGGTGGCCTCCGGATGGGAAGCCCAGGTTCGGAGGGCGCCACGGATCGAGTTGCCCGAGCGAGACGTCGGCGAGGCCCTGGCCGCCACCCGTCGCCACCTCCTGCTCCACAGCGCCGGCGACGACGCCGCCTCCTGGCCGCCCGTGGCCGTCGGCGGCTTCGACACCGCCGCCCTCGCGGTGGCGCTCGATCACCAGGGCCTGCACACCGAAGCGGAGCGCCTCATCGTCGGCTTCGCCGATCGTCAGAACCTCGACGGGTCCTTCGCCGCCGAGTCGCATCGGGCCGACGCTGCTGCGTCGTGGATGTGGGCGGTCGGCGAACACGTCCGGCTCTCGGGCCGGGCCGAGCTGGCGGTCGCCCTGGTGGGTCCGCTGGCCAAGGCGGCGCACCACGTGCAGCGCCGCCACAAGGGCCGGCGGGCTCGGCGACTCGACGGTCGTCCGGCCCTGCTGCCGCCCGGCGGTGGACCGAGCTGGCTCCTTGACGACGCCGTCACCTATCACGACGCCCTCTGGAGCTGGCGGGGCCTGTTGGAGGCGTCGTTCGCCCTCGACGCCGCCGGCCAACCGGAGGCCTCGGCCGAGGTGCGCTCCTTCGCCGACGATCTGGCCCTCGCCGTCGCCGAGAACCTCCTGGCCGATGCCGCCTCGGTCGGAGCAGCGGGGCCTGATGGTGGGCCCGACGGTGCGGCGGGGCCGATGGCTGCGGTCGCCACCCTGGTCGCGCTCGGGGCGGTGCTGGCCGGGCCCGGTGCCGCGCCGACGGGTGCCCACGACGCGGCGAAGACGATCGCCGCGGCGCTGGCCGAGCGGGCCGGTGCGGCGCCGGCGGTGTGGCATGGGCTCGGTCACGCCGGCAGCAGCCCGCGCCTCACCGCCGGTTCGGGTCGGGCCGAGGCCGTCATCGGTCGCCCCGATTCCGTGGCGCGACTCCGGTGGCTGCTCGACGTGGGCAGCCCGGTGTGGGCCTGGCCACAGTTCGTGCACCCGCGAACCGGGGGTGGTTCGGGCGGACAGGGCCATGACGGACCATCGACGGCGGCGGTGCTCGATCTCGTGCGGGCCCTCGCCGCCGTCGAGACGGCCGACGGGGTGGCCATGGTGCCGTCGGTGCCGGCGGCGTGGTACGGCCAGCCCATCGAGGCCCACGGCCTCCCCACCGGCCAGGGCACGTTGTCGTTCGCCGTGCGCTGGCACGGCGAACGTCCGGCCCTGCTCTGGGAGCTCGAGCCCCACGCCGATCCCGAGGTGGCCGCGGCCGTGGCCCGCCTCACCGGCGGCCCCGCGGTGCTGCGGGCCCCGGGCCTCGATCCGGCGTGGTCGACCACCGAGCTACGGGGCGAGACGCTCCTGGGCGTGCCCCCGTTGGCGTCGGGGACCGACCCGGACGACGACGAGGTGCGGACAGCAACGCCGCCCGCGCCGCCCGGCCCGGCCTCGTCGCCCGCGCCGCCCCGCCCGGCCTCGTCGCCCGCGCCACCAACCGCCGACCCGCCCGACGCAGGGGCCTCGTTCACGTGACCACAGGCGAGCAGCCGCATGGATCCGACGGGCCGATACCGGCGAGCGACGAGGTCGCGTCGCGGCCCGAGGTCATAAACCTCGCCGTGCTCGAACGCTATGCCGACCTCGACGAGCCCCACTTCGACCTGGCCGACGTGGCCCACAGCTCCGGTCTCGATTCCGACTCGCTCCGCTTCTTCTGGCGGGCCCTCGGGTTCCCCGAACCGCGGGACGGTGAGAAGCAGCTCACCGCCGCCGACGTCGAGATGCTCTCCACCGTCGTGGCCTTCATCGCCGACGGATCCCTCGATCCGGACGCCGCGCTCCAGATGGCCCGGGTGATCGGGACGGCCCTCGACCGCATCGCCGCCGCCCAGGTCGACGCGCTGATGACCCGTTTCACCGACCCTGCGGCCGACGACGAAGTCGACGAGTTGCAGCGCACGGTCGACCTGGCCGGGCTCATGCCTCCCATCCTCGAGTTCGTCTGGCGGCGCCAACTCGCCGCCGCCGCCCGCCGCCGTCTGCTGCGCTCGGCCGTCTCCGGTGAGACCGCCCCCTTGTGCGTGGGGTTCGCCGACCTGGTCGGGTTCACCGCCCAGACCCAGCAGCTCGACCAGTCGGAGCTGGCCCGGGTCGTGGGCCGGTTCGAGGCGATCGCCTACGACGTGGTGCCCCGTCACGGGGGTCGGGTGGTGAAGACCATCGGTGACGAGGTGATGTTCCTGACCGACGATGCCGATGTCGCCGCCGAGATCGCCCTCGACCTGGCCCGCACCTATCGCGACGACGCCGATCTGTCCGACGTTCGCGTGGGGCTCGCCCTCGGACCCGTGCTCGAGCGTGACGGCGACATCTTCGGCAACACGGTGAACCTGGCCAGTCGGATCGTGAGCGTGGCCTATCCCGGTTCGGTGGTGGTGAGTCCCGAGTTACGCGACGCCCTCGTCGATCATCACGACTACGAGTTCACGTCGCTGCGCAACCACTACCTGAAAGACCTCGGGCGGGTGCCGCTCTGGCGTCTCCGCCGGGTCGACGATGCCGTGGAGGGGCCCTACCGGGCCGCCCGCGAGAACCGTTCGGTGCGTCGGCGGGTGCTGCAGGAACGTTGGCGCGAGCGCGATCGCGAGCTGCGCCAGCGCGCCGCGGGGGAGATGAGCGCGATCCTGGCCGAGCGGGTGGACGACCTGCCCGACCGGGTGCGGGCCGTCATCGGAGGCACGGCCTCACCGGAGGTGGTGCAGCAGTTGGTGGACGATCCCACCCCTGAGGAGCTGGCGGTGCTGGCCGACCTGGTGTTCGACGCCGGGCTCGAACCGGACCTCGAGGTCGATCTGCTCACCGACATCGGTGCCGCGCCGGCCCTGCGGGAGTTGGACCTCGCCGCCAATCGACGGGCCGCTCAGACCGAGGAGGAGGCGGAGCGACGCCTGCAGGAGATCGAGACCGAGACCGCCCGACGTATCGGCGGGGTCGAACGGGAGGCCCAGGAGAAAGCGGCCGTGGCCATCGCCTGGGCCGAGGACGAGTCGCGCAAGGTCGACATCGACGCGGCCAAGCGCATCGAGAAGGTCGTCGAGGAGGCCCATCGCAAGGCCGAGAAGGCCACCCGGGAGGCGCGGGCGAAGGCGGTGCGTCGGGCCGAGCGTCGTCCCTGACGGAGTGGCCGGAGAGGGATGATGACACTCGTGTCACCGGTCACGTCTAAAGTGGGGAATATGCCGCGCCGACCTCTCTGGTCGAACGCAGTAGCAATTGGCCAACCGGCCACACCAACCCCGGCGACGAAGCCGGGCTGAGGGGGAGACGAATGAGGATCGGATCGAGGTCGACAGCCCGGGTCGCCGCCGTCGGAGCGGCCACGGTGACCGCGCTGTTGCTCGCCGCCTGTGGTGGCAGCAGCGGCGGGGGCAACCAGGAGACAGTGGCCGAGAAGACGTCCAACGTCACCATCGCGCCCACCGGCTCGCCCACGGCCGGCGGCAAGGTCAAGTACGCGCTCGAGGGCGAGAGCGACGGCTTCAACCCGTCGATCAACCGGTGGGCCATCTCGGGTCTCATGGTGGCCAACGCCGTGTTCGACCCGCTGGCCGCGTACGACGCCGATGGCGTGCCTCAGCCCTACCTGGCCGAGGCGTTCGCCCCGAGTGCAGACTTCCTCACGTGGACCATCACCATGCGTCCCAACGTGCAGTTCCACAACGGTCAGGCCCTCACCGGCGCCGCCGTGAAGCAGAACATCGACGCGATCCGGGCCTCCCCGCTGGCCGGCGCCGCCGCGGCCAACATCAAGGAGACGTCCCTCGACCCGGCCAAGCCCCTCGACGTGATCGTCACCATGAACGAGCCCTGGGCGGCCTTCCCGGCCAGCCTCACCCAGCAGGTCGGCATGGTCACGGCCCCGGCCCAGCTCGACGCCGCCGCCCCCGACAACACCAGGACGCCCATCGGTACGGGCCCGTTCGTGTTCAAGAGCTGGGTGCCGGACAAGGGTTGGGTGGGTACCAAGAACCCCAACTACTGGCGCACCGACAGCTCGGGCACCAAGCTTCCGTATCTCGAAGAGGTGGAGTTCATCCCGGTGCCGGACGCCCAGAACCGAGGCAATGGCCTGATCACCGGTGACGTGCAGATGGCCCACACGACCAACTGGCCGACCATCGCCGCCATCAAGGCCGAAGCCGAGGCCGGCCAGTTGCAGTTCGTGTCCGACCAGGGCGAGGACGAAGAGAGCTTCATCGTCTTCAACACCGAGAAGGAGCCGTTCAACGACGTGCGGGTGCGGAAGGCGGTGGCGATGTGCACCGATCGTGCCCTCTACCTCTCGACGAACGAGATCCCGGCCGAGTACGCCGCCACCAGCCAGTTCCGTGAGGGGTCGAAGTGGTTCAACGCCAACAACGGCTTCCCCGCCTTCGATGTCGCCGCCGGCACGGCGCTGGTGGCGGAGTACGAGGCCGAGAACGGACCGCTGCGCTTCTCGCTCGGCACCACCACCGACCCCGCCAATCAGCTGTCCACGCAGACCCTCGCCGCGATGTGGCAGGCCTGCGGCATGGACATCGACCTGAAGTCCACCGAGCAGAGCAGCTTCATACTCGGCATGGTGACCGGTGACTACAACGCCAACCTGTCCCGCCAGTTCGGCGAGGCCGACCCTGACGGCGACTACGTCTGGTGGAACGGGGGCAGTGCCCCGGCCATGCCGTCCATCGCCCTGAACATGGCCCGGTTGAAGGACGCCCAGGTGCAGGCCGCGCTCGACAAGGGCCGGGCCTCGTCCGACTTCGCCACCCGCAAGCAGGCCTACGACGACCTGCAGGTGCGCCAGAGCGAGCTCGTGCCCTATGTGTGGCTCAACCACTCGCAGTGGGCCATCGGTGCGGCCAACAACGTGCGCAACATCGGTAACCAGACCCTGCCCAGCGGGCAGCCGTCGGCACCATTCCAACGAGGCGTGCATCGCCTCACCGAGACCTGGTTGCAGAAGTAGCGATTTCGCGGTTCGCCGCTTCATCGCACGATCGAGGCCCGGGCTCCGGCCCGGGCCTCGACGCGTGGCCGGTCGCTTCGAACGTCGCCCGTCGACGGCGTGGCGGCGCTACGGTCGAATGGCCGTGACCTCGACCGTGGTCCCACCCCTGCGCCGGACCCTGCGGGCCAAGGCGCCGTCGTTGCGGGTGGAACGCGACCTGTGGGAGGCCGGTCACGCCGTGGTGGTGGGCATCGACGAGGTGGGCCGCGGGTCCTGGGCCGGTCCGCTGGTGGTGGGCGCGGCGGTGGTGCCGAAGGACCGACGCCTGAACAAGGTGCGCGACTCGAAGATGCTCACCGAACCCGAGCGCGAGGCCATGTTCGACCGCATCGCCGGGTGGTGCGAGGCGTGGGCGGTGGGGGAGGCGTCACCCGACGAATGCGATGCGCTCGGCATGTCGGCGGCACAGAAGCTGGCCACGCGGCGGGCCATCGACGCCCTCGGGGTGGTGGCCGACCAGGTGCTGCTCGACGGCAACTGGGACTTCGTGGGCGCCGGGAACACCACGACGGTGGTGAAGGGCGATGCCCGCTGCCTGTCGATCGCCGCGGCCTCGATCCTCGCCAAGGTCAGCCGCGACCGCCACATGCGCGCCGAGGCCGAGAGCTTTCCCGGCTATGAGTTCCACGCCAACAAGGGCTATCCCTGCCCCCGCCACAAGATGGCCTTGGCCGGCATGGGTCCCACGACCATCCACCGTCGGACATGGGCGTTCATGGACGACCAGCCGTGGTCGGGTATCACCCGCCGACCGGGGTTCGACGCCGCCTCCACGCTGTTCTGATCCGGTGGGGGGCCCTCAGTTGACGAGCAGGTCCTTGAACGGCGTCTTGGAGTCGATGCCGGGCTCCTTGGGAAGGCCCAGCACCCGCTCGGCCACGATGTTCTTCATGATCTCGTCGGTGCCGCCGGCCACGCGCATACCGGAGATGCCGAGCACGATGCCGTTCCAGCTGTAGGTGCCCCACTCGCCGGTGTCGGCGGTGAGGCGGGGGCCGAGGACCCGGGCCACGAACTGGGCCAGCATCCACATGTTGTTGGTGAGGGCCAGCTTGGCCGTGCTCATCTCGGGTCCAGGGAGCTGGCCGGCCTTGATCTTGTCGAGGGCGCGCTGGTTGGTGAACTTGGCGACCTGGAAGGCCACGTTGATCCGCATGAGCTCGTCGCGCACCAATGGGTCGTCGGCCAGGCCGAGGTGCTCGACGAGCAGGCGCACCCGGGTGAGGAGCTGGCCGCCGCCGCCGCTCCCGGCGCCGAGGCTGGCCCGCTCGTTCATGAGGGTGGTGAGCGCCACCGACCAGCCGCCGTTCACGTCGCCCATGCGGTGGCTGTCGGGCACCCGCAGCTCGGTGAGGAACACCTCGTTGAAGCTGGCGCCTCCGGTCATCTGGCGCAGTGGTCGCACCTCGATGGCCGGGTCGGTCATGTCGATCACGAAGGCGGTGAGGCCCTTGTGCTTGGGCAGGTCGGGGTCGGTGCGGCAGATGATCTCGCCGATGTCGCTGTAGTGGGCGCCCGACGTCCAGACCTTCTGCCCGGTGAGCACCCACTCGTCGCCGTCGCGGACGGCCTTCGTCTGGATCGAGGCCAGATCGGAGCCCGCCCCGGGTTCGCTGAAGAGCTGGCAGGCGATCATGTCGCCGCGGTACAGCTTGGCCAGATAGGCGTCCTTGACCTCGTCGGTGCAGTGGGCGTGGATGGTGGGGGCCACCATGCCCAACCCGATGGTGAACGGGGCCGACCCCCCCACCTTGTACTGGCCCTCGAGGGAGTTGTAGATGCGGTCGTGGGCCGAGCTGAGGTCGCGGCCGCCGTACTCGCTCGGACCGTTGATCCAGCCGAGCCCGGCGTCGTAGCGCTGAGCCCGCCAGTCCTGGCTGGTCTTGACCTCGACCAGCTCCTGCTCGCGATCGAGCTCCTCGAACATCGAGGTGTTGTCGTCGCCCTCGCCCCAGGCGAAGGCCTTGGTCGGGGCCTTCTTCTCGGCGTGGGCGTCGAGGAAGGACGTGACTTCAGCGGTGAACTCGTCGAGGGTGACGTCGGGCATGACCGGGCCTTTCGCGAACAGGGGATTGGAGGAGGGTTCGGTCGGCGAGGAACTTGACCGGTCGGTCAAGAGAACCCGCCCAACGTAGCCCACCGGTGTCGGCGCCGGGCAGGCGGGGCGGTACCCTCGCCGGGTGACCCGTCGTCGATGGTTCGGCCTGCTGGCCTTCATGGTCTGGACCGTGTTCATCTGGCTCAACCGTCTGTTCAACGCGTGGACTTCCGACACCGAGAGTTCCTCCGCCAAGGCGTTGTCGACGGTGTTGGCCGTCGTGTTGTCGGGGTTGGCAGCGGCGAGCGTCGTGGTGCTCGTGCGCACCTGGCACAGCCCGTTACGCGTCGGCGCGGCCCGGATGCTGCAGGCTTTCGTGGTCGTCACCGTCGCCGTGTGGGCGGTGCGGGTGCCTCTGATCCTCCTCGGTGACCGCGGGGTGCCGTTCAAGGTGGTTCACGCCGGTCTCGGGTTGGTGGCCGTGGCCCTGGCCGTGGGGGTGTGGCGCTCGGCCGCTCCCATCGCCGGCGGGCGCACAGGGTCGGGTTCAGATGGCGTCGCCCTGGAGCACGCCCGCTAACGTCTCGGAGCATGGGTCAGCCGGTCACCGTCATCGAGAAGCACTCCATCTACCCCGGGGTGATTCGTTTCGAGACCAACCGCCCGCTCACCGGGACAGGTCACGAGATGTACGGGTCGACGGCCGACGTCGAAGCGGCCCCCGACAAGCCATCGTCGCGGGTCGCCGGTTCTCTGCTCGCCCATGGTGGGGTGGCCTCCGTGCACGTCAACGCCAACGTGATCACCGTGCACCTCGACCCGGCGGGGTCGGCCGACGGGCTCAAGGAGCTCGTCGAGGAGATGTTCATCTACTACCGCGAAGGCGTGGAAGTGGTCATGCCGGAGGGCTTCGGCGACTGACGCCGGGAGTTCATCGAGCCGCCCTTGCGGTCGCTGGCCGATATGGCCCGCACCCTCGGCCACATCAGCGGCGGCCGCGCCTATCTGGGCCTCGGCAACGGGTGGTTCGAGCGTGACCACGGCGAGTACGGCTACGACCAGGTCGACGCCTTCCTCGAGGCCGGGGCCACCCACCTGACCCTGATGAAGGGCACCGAGGGCGCCTTCGCCTTCGACGCCCTCGGGCAGCTTCTGGCCCAGCGCTAGGAGCCAAGAGGAGAACCCACTTGCTGGCCTCGAACATCTGTTCGATACTAGGAGGGTGGCCGTCCCCACCGAACTGCGTGCCCTGGCCGACCGGGTGGCCCCGGTCGCCCTGGCCCGCGACCGGGGTCTGCCCGTCGTCGAGGCCCTGCAACCGCTGGTCCCCGACGCCGTCCTGACCCGGGGGTCGGTGGTGGGGGTCACCGGGGGCCTGGGCGCCACGTCGCTGGCCCTGGCTCTGGCGGTCGGCGCATCACGGGCCGGGTCGTGGACGGTGGTGGTGGGCCTGCCCGAACTGGGTCTGGCGGCGGCGGCCGAGATGGGCGTGGTGCTCGACCGGCTGGCCCTGGTGGCCCTTCCTCCTCACGATCCGGCCACCTGGGCCCCGGTGCTGGCCGCGTTGGTGGGAGCCGTCGACATGGTGGTCGTCGACGGGCGGTTGCGGTTGCGGGTGGGGGAGATCCGCCGCCTCGCCGCCCGGGCCCGTGAGCGCGGGTCGGTGTTGGTGCCGGTGGTGCCGGGTCCCGACGTCGCGCGTTCTCCGCAACACCCCACGGTGGGGGAGTGGACGACCGATCTCACCTTCTCGGCCACGGACGCGCGGTGGGAGGGCCTGGCCGACGGCCACGGCTACCTGCGGCGTCGTCGGGTGACGGTGGTGGCCGAGGGCCGGGGCCGGGCCGCCCGTGCCCGCCGGGCCGACCTGTGGCTGCCCACCGCCGGAGGAGGAGTGGCCCCGGCCGCGCCGGCCTCTGCGGTCGCCGCGGCCGCCGTTCCTGGGGGACGGGGCGAACGAGACACCGACGACGTCCTCGAAGCGGCCGTGGCCCGCACCGAACGGTTCCTGCGTTCGGTGCCCGCCGGAGCGCAGGTGTCGTGACCGCGGTACGCACGTTGGTGCTCTGGTGCCCGCACTGGCCGGTGGTGGCCGCGGGGGCGGCGCCGACCGAGCCGGCCGTGGTGGTGTGGGCCAACCGGGTGGTGGCGGCCACCCCGGCGGCGCGGGCCGAAGGAGTCGGGGCCGGTCAGCGCCGTCGCGAAGCCCAGGGTCGGTGCCCGGCGGTGGTGGTGCACGAGCACGACGAGGCCCGTGACGTGCGGGCCTTCGCCGCCGTGGCTGCCGCCCTCGAGCGCTACACCCCCCGCATCGAGCTGTCGCGGGCGGGCACGGCCGCCTTCCCCACCCGGGGCCCGTCGCGCTACTTCGGGGGCGACACCGCCCTGGCCGCCGCGGTGTGGGCCACCGTCGACGACGTGATGGAGGAGTGGGGCTGGGCGGGCACGGCCGGGGTGGGGGTGGCCGACGGACCCTTCCCGGCGGCGCTGGCGGCCCAGGCCGCCGCTTCCGGCATGGAGGCGGCTTCCGGCATGGAGGTGGTGGAGCCCGGAGGGTCGCCGTCGTTCCTGGCGCCGCTGCCCGTGGGCACGCTCGACCGTCCCGACCTGGCCGACGTGCTCGTGCGCCTGGGTCTGCGCACGCTCGGTGCGTTCGGGGCCCTCGACGCCGCCGACGTGGTGGCCCGCTTCGGAGCCGACGGGCGCACCGCCCACCGCCTGGCCCGTGGCCTCGACGAACGGCCACCGGCCACGTCGCCCCCGCCCCGTCACCTCGTGGTCGCGGCCGACCTCGACCCACCCGCCGAGCGGGTCGACGTCGCCGCGTTCGTGGCCAAAGGGTTGGCCGATGAACTCCATGCTCGCCTCGATGCCGACGGGCTGTCGTGCCGCCGGGTGGTGGTGACCGTCGAGACCGAGCAGGGCGAGGTGCACGAGCGGGTGTGGCGCCACGAAGGGGCGCTCGGTCCGGGCGCGGTGGCCGACCGGGTGCGCTGGCAACTCGACGGTTGGCTCAACGGCCCCACGGCCCGCCGGCCCACCGGTGGGGTGGTGCGCCTCGTCATCTCCCCCGACGAGGTCACGGCGGCCACGGGCCGCCAACTCGGGTTCTGGGGGGGCGAGTCGGAGGCCACCGAACGGGCCCGCCGGGGCCTGGCCCGGGTACAGGGTCTGCTCGGCCCCGACGCCGTCACCGTGCCCGAACCGAGAGGAGGGCGGGGGCCGGCCGATCAGGTCGGCCGGGTGCCGGCGGCGGCCGTCGACGTGGGCGAACCCCGGAGTGCCCCGGTGGGCGCGGCGGCACCGTGGCCTGGTCGGGTGCCGGCCCCGGCCCCGGCGGTGGTGCCCACCGCACCCGCACCGGTAGAGGTACGCGACGTCGAGGGTCGGGTGGTCACCGTCGATGGGCGGGGCGCCATGAGTGCCCCACCGGCCGACATCGTGCTCGCCGGCCGTGACGTCGGCGCCGTGCAGGCGTGGGCCGGTCCGTGGCCGGCCGAAGAGCGGTGGTGGGACCCCGAGGCGCGGCGGCGCCGGGCCCGGCTGCAGCTCCAGCTCACCGACGGCCGGGCGGTGCTGGTCTTCGTGGAGGGCGGTCGGTGGTGGCTCGAGGCGGTCTATGACTGAGCGTCCCCGCTCGGCCCGAGCGCAGGGCAGCTTGTAGGTTGGAGGTCGTTGTTCGGGTCGGCGCCACGCCGGTCCCGTCACCCTGTGAGGCGAGCATGACCGTCACCCAACCGTCGAAGAGCCAGGCCTACGTCGACGACCGGCTCCACGTGTTCCACTCGTGGTCGGCCCAGGCCCAGATCTCGCCCGTCGTCGTGGCCGGGGGCGAGGGGGCCTGGTTCTGGGACGACGAGGGCCGCCGCTACCTCGACTTCGCCAGCCAGCTCATCTACCTGAACCTCGGCCACCAGCACCCTCGAATGGTCGAGGCGCTCGTTGACCAGGCCCGCGAGCTGGCCACCATCGCCCCCAGCTTCGCCAACGCGACGCGTTCCGAGGCGGCCCGGCTCATCACCGAACGGGCCCCGGGCGACCTCGACATGGTGTTCTTCACCAACGGCGGCGCCGAGGCCAACGAGAACGCGGTGCGTATGGCCCGTCTGCACACCGGGCGCAACAAGGTGCTCACCACCTACCGCAGCTACCACGGGGCCACGGCAGCAGCGATCGTGGCCACGGGCGACCCGCGGCGCTGGCCGTCGGAGCCCGGGCCGGGTGGGTTCGTGAAGTTCTTCGGGCCCTACCCGTACCGTTCGCCGTTCTGGTCGAGCACCGACGCCGAGGAGGGCGAGCGGGCCCTGGCCCACCTCGACGAGGTCCTGATGTTCGAAGGGGCTCAGAACGTGGCTGCCATCATGCTCGAGCCGGTGGTGGGCACGAACGGGATCCTCGTTCCCCCCGACGGCTACCTGGCCGGGGTGCGCGAGCGCTGTGACCGCCACGGCATCCTGCTCATCGCCGACGAGGTCATGAGCGGGTTCGGGCGCTGCGGCGAATGGTTCGCCGTCGATCGGTGGGGCATCGAGCCCGACCTGTTGACCTTCGCCAAGGGGGTGAACTCCGGGTACGTGCCCCTCGGGGGCGTGCTCATCTCTCGTCGGGTGGCCGACACCTTCGCCGACCGGCCTTACCCCGGCGGGCTCACCTACTCGGGTCACCCCATGGCCTGTGCCGCCGCGGTGGCGTCGATCAAGATCTTCGAAGACGACGACATCGTGGGGCGGTCCCGCCGCCTGGGCGAAGAGGTCTTCGCCCCGCGCCTGGCCGAGATGGCCGAGCGCCACCCGTCGGTGGGTGATGTTCGGGGCCTGGGCTGCTTCTGGGCGGTGGAGCTGGTGAAGGACCGCGCCACCAAGGAGATGCTGGTGCCGTTCAACGCCACCGGTGGGGACGTTCGGCCAATGGCAGAGCTCATGGCGGCGTGCAAAGCTCACGGTGTGTGGCCGTTCGCCCACTTCAACCGCTTACACCTGTGCCCTCCTCTCGTGATCTCCGACGCCGACGCTCATCGCGGCCTCGACGTGATCGATGAGGCGCTGGCGTTGGCCGAC
>JBDNHK010000092.1:0-10083 GCA_041688815.1 Acidimicrobiales bacterium
CCCGGATCACGGGTCACGTCCCTACTGTCTCAGCCCAACCGGTAGCGTAGCGACACTGCACTTATGACTGGGAACAGCTGTCGAGGACAAGCGCGACTCACGTTCGACGTCGTCGCGTCGACTCGGTCGGAGGATGCCGGCCGGGCGTCGACACCATCGCAATCATGGGTCGATTGGGCCGCAGGAGGCATCAGGTGAGCACCGAGGATCTCGAGGACTATGAGTCCGACGTCGAACTGCAGCTCTACCGCGAGTACAAGGACGTCTGTCCGATGTTCCGCTTCGTGGTGGAGACCGAACGCCGCTTCTACCTCGCCAACGAGGTGAACCAGTCGGTGGTCGCCGATGGCGGGCGTACCCGCGTCGAGCTCGACCTGCGCGACGCCTGGGTGTGGGACATGTACCGGCAGAATCGTTTCGTGACCCATGTGCGGGTCGTCACGTTCAAGGACGTCAACATCGAAGAGCTTCCGGCGACCGACTTCGGGGCTTCAACGAGCCAGCCGCCCGGTTGACCTCTCGTCGCCGCGACCTCGGCGCCCACGGTGAAGCACTGGCCGCCCGCTGGTACGAGTCCAACGGCTATCGGGTGCTGGCCCGCAACTGGCGATGTCGCGACGGCGAGCTCGATCTCGTGTTGGCCCGTGGGTCCACCCTGGTCTTCTGCGAGGTGAAGACCCGCTCGTCGACGGCCTACGGCTCACCGGCGGAAGCCGTCACTGCCGTCAAGCAGGCCCGCCTGCGTCGCCTGGCGGTGCGTTGGCTCGACGAGACCGGTACCCGCGCCGGCTCGCTGCGCTTCGACGTGGTCGGCGTCATCGGATCCGACGTCGACGTGATCCAAGCGGCCTTCTGAAGACGTGATTCTGGCGGCGCGGTGGCGGCGCCGCCCGGGCTCACCCCTGTTCCGAGTGTGGTCTGGTGGCCCTTGTCACCGGGTGTGCAGGTGTTCCGGGAGGTGGCTGGTGTCGGAGAATCGGAACAGGCTGAAGGAGTGCACACCGCTGATGGGCATCGGACGCACGGTGCTCACCGAGGCGTGGAACGACACGAAGCGCTCCCACTCCCACGGCACCGGCTCGATGCCGAGCAGATGGCCGAGGCTCACCGCATTGGTTCCGGCGTGGGCCACGATCACCACGTTCGGTCCCGGTTCCTCGAGGTCCCACACCAGCGGGTGGGTGGTGAGGCGCCGGGCGCCGAGCTCGCCCAACAGAGCGTCGAGGCCTTCGGTGATGCGTCGGTGGAAGGCTCGAAAGCTCTCGCCGCCGGGGAGTCCGTCCCACTGCTCGTCGAGAGGTCGGGCCCGACTGTCGGCGAAGGCCTTCGCCACGACCTCCGAGGGCGTGCCTTGCCACATGGGCGCGGCGATCTCGGGAAGCCAATCGAGGACTTCCGGTTCGATCTGCAGGGCCTCGGCGATCGGAGCTGCGGTCTGGCGGGCCCGCACCAGCGGTGACACGAGCAGCCGGTCGACGGGGCGACCGACGAAGGCTTCCCCGAGCCAACGGGCCTGCTCCTCGCCGAGGGGGGTCAGGATCGGGTCGTCGACGGCGAAGCCGCCGCGGTCCCACTCCGGCTGGCCGTGGCGGATGTAGGTGAGCTCCATCAGCCGAACAGCGCCCAGGCCACGAGGGCGGCGCATACCAGCACGGCGGCCACGACCATCACGACGTCGGCAGGGGAGCGGCGATGAGGTCGGAACGGGTTCATGCCCACGCCTCAGTATCGCCCGTGGCCGGCGGCCACCTCTCATTCGATGAGGGTTACGGGTGTCACCGTCGCCCGCTACCTGGGCCGAACCGTGACGTTGGTACCGTCGGCCCGTGACTTCTTGGCGTGCGCTGGTGGTGACGGTCGTGGTCGTGCTCGGGGCCGGTGGCGTGGCCGCGTGCGCCTCGACTGAGACCCAGACGGCGCCCACCGACCCGGTGCTGGCCCAGGGTCAGCAGATCTACCTGGCCAACTGCGCCAGCTGTCACGGGCGCGGCGGCGGCGGCGGTCTCGGCCCCAAGCTGTCCGACGGTCTCGCCGCCACGCGATACGGGAACATCGCCGACCAGGAAGCCCTGATCCTCAACGGCCGGGGCTCGATGCCGGCCTTCAAGAGCCGGTTCACGGCCGAACAGCTCGATGCGGTTGTCCGGTTCACCCGTGAGGCGCTCTGACCCTGGCGTTGCTCCGCGCACCCCGGGCGGCTCAACCCCGTTCAGCTCGTCGACGACCCTCAACAACTCACCCTGGTCGTAGAAGTTGACCCCGATCAGCGTGGGGAACTTCTTGCGGGTCTCCTGGCAGGCCTTCACCCGGGGCATGAGCACGTCGTAGGCGTTCACTGTGGCCGCCGAGCTTGCACTGGACGTGGCAGAGATACACGTCGCACCGGGCCGGGTTGGCGGTCCGGCCGCCGGAGATGACGTTGGCCCGATCCACCGCTCCCGCCGGCAACTCCTCCTCGGGGGGCACGGCCCGGCCGGTGGCGGCGGTCGGGCCGCGCCCACCGACGGGTCCGCGTCGGCGGGTTCCCCCTCGGCGGCGTCGTCCATCGCCATCCGCCCCGATTTTTCTCGCCGCGTACGGATTGCCCGTTGTGTCGGGCGCTATCTGGATCTATGTTCGCAGGTGCGCTCGGTGGTCTCGGTGAGGCCGCCCTCCACTCCTCGGCAGCTCTTGTCGAATGGCCATGGAGGGCGTGATGCTCGCCACCGTTTCTTCCGCAACGCTCGTCGGTGTCGACGGGGTGGCGGTCACCGTAGAAGTGCACGTGGGCAACGGTCTGCCTGGCTTCACTGTCGTCGGGCTTCCCGATGCGTCCTGTCGCGAAGCGCGTGACCGCACCCGGGCCGCGATTCTCACCAGCGAGCTCGAGTGGCCCATGCGGCGCACCACGGTCAATCTGGCGCCGACGACCATCCGCAAGGTCGGGGCCGGTCTCGATCTGGCCATCGCCGTCGCCGTGCTCCTCGCCACCGGCCAGCTCCCGTCGGAGGGCGTCGAGGGTCGGGCCTTCATCGGTGAGCTCGGGCTCGACGGATCGCTCCGTCACGTGCCGGGCATGCTCTCGCTTGTCGACGCCGTGGAGGCGACCGAGGTGGTGGTACCGCCGAGCTCGGTGACCGAGGCCGAGGTCGTCAGGCGCCACACCGTGCGCACGGCGGCCACGTTGGGGCGTCTCGTCGAGGCCCTGCGGGGTGATGCGCCCTGGCCGGCCCTTCCCGATCCCCCGCCCCTGCCACCGGCGCAGGATCAGCCCGACCTGGCCGATGTCCGCGGTCACACCCTCGGCCGTCAGGCGCTCGAGATCGCCGCCGCCGGCGGACACCACCTGCTCATGACCGGTCCGCCTGGAGCGGGCAAGACGATGCTGGCTCAGCGCCTGCCCGGCCTGCTTCCCGACCTCGACGACGCCACCGCCTTCGAGGCCACCCGGGTGCACTCCGCCGCCGGTCTTCCTCTGCCCGGGGGTCTGATGCGCCGCCCCCCGCTGCGCGCCCCGCATCACGGGGCGTCGGCCGTGGCCATCATCGGCGGGGGTGGTACCCACCTGCGACCCGGGGAGATCAGCCTCGCCCATGGAGGGGTGCTGTTCCTCGACGAGCTCGGCGAGTTCCCACTGGTCGTGCTCGATGCGTTGCGCCAGCCCCTCGAGGAGGGAGTGGTGCGCATTGCCCGGGCCGAGCACCGCGTCACTGTGCCCGCTCGCTTCCTGTTGCTGGCCGCCATGAATCCGTGCCCATGTGGTGAGGGCATGGGCCCGGCGGGGTGTCGGTGCGGCGACCGGGCCCTCGAGCGCTACCGCCGCCGGGTCTCGGGTCCCCTGCTCGACCGCTTCGACCTCCGGGTCGACATCCTGCGCCCGGAGCCGACACAGCTTCTGCACGGTGCCGCAGGAGACACCACGGCCACGGTGGTCGCCCGCGTCCTCGCGGCGCGCCAGCGGGCCGCCGAGCGTGGAGTGATCGCCAACGCCGAGCTCTCGGGTCGTGACCTCGACGCGACGGCCCCGCTGTCGGGGCGGGCCACCACGCTGCTCGAACAGGCGCTGGTGTCGGGTCGGTTGAGCGCAAGGGGCTTGCGCCGGGTGTGGCGGGTCGCGCTCACGGTCGCCGACCTGGCCGGTGCCGAGGGCCCCCTGGCCCCCGAGCACGTGGCCGCAGCCCTGCACCTTCGTTCCGAGCCGTCGTTCCTCGCCCGCCGTCGGGCCAGCTGATGTCGGTTCCGACATCAGGGCTGCCCGACGAGGCCTTCGTGGTGGCGCTCTCCCGCCTTCCCGGCCTGGGGCCGTCCCGCCTTCGGGCCCTGCTCTCGGCGTGGGGACCGGTCGACGCGTGGCGGGCGGTGCACGCCGGTCGGGTCGACGCCGAGTTGCTGGGCCAGACCGGCAAAGCGGATCCTCGCGCCATCGTGGCCCGGTGGGCCGCGGTGGCCCGTGGGCTCGATCCGGCCGAGTACTGGCAGGCCCACCGCCGCGCCGGGATCGGTGTCGTCGTCCTCGGTTCGGCGGGGTTCCCGGCGGCCCTGGCCGCCGACGACGACCCTCCCGCGGTGTTGTTCTGCCTCGGTGACCCCGACCACCTGGCCGGGGCCCGCGTCGCCATTGTCGGCACCCGTGACGCCTCGAGCTACGGGATCGACGTGGCGCACCGCCTCGGCCGTGACCTGGCCGGGTGCGGGGTCGGCGTGGTGTCCGGCTTGGCCCTCGGGATCGACGGCGCCGCCCACGCCGGTGTCCTCGCCGTCGACGGAGCCCCACCCGTCGGTGTCGTCGGGTCCGGGCTCGACCGGGTGTACCCGCGCGACCACGGTCGGCTGTGGCGTCGGGTGGCCGAACGGGGTGTCCTGCTCAGCGAGTACCCCCTCGGCGCCGCTCCGGCGCCGTGGCAGTTCCCGGCCCGCAACCGGATCATCGCCGCGCTGGCTGACGTGGTGGTGGTGGTCGAGTCGCACATCACCGGCGGGGCCATGGGCACCGCGGTGGAGGCCGATCGGCGCGGGCGCCCGGTGCTGGCGGTGCCCGGGCCGGTCACCGCCTCGAGCTCGGCCGGAACCAACCAGTTGTTGTTCGAGGGTCGAGGGCCGGCACGCGACGTCACCGATGTGCTGCTGGCCCTGGGGCTGGAGGGTGGACATCGGCGTGAGGCGGGGGAGTCCCGAACGACGCCCGTCGACGCCGCGGCCACGGTGCTGGCCGCGACACCGTGGCAGCCTGTCGGGCTCGAACACCTGGTGTTGGCCACCGGGCTCGACATGGGGGTGGTGGCCTTCGCCCTCGACGATCTCGAACTGGCCGGCTGGGTGGTCCGGCGCGGGGGCTGGGTGGAGCGGTTGGGCCGGGATGCGGCCGGAGGGACCAGGAGATGATCGTTCGAGGGCAGTGGGCCATTCGAACCCTGGAAAACCACCCTGACCAGCAGTTACGGTGTGGGCATGCACGAGGACGGGGGCGCCTGGGCGCTCGACGGCTTCACCGCGTCGCTCACCGGCGCTGCTCCCCTCACCGTGCGCGCCTATCGATCCGACCTCGGGGCCTTCGTGGAATGGGCCGAGCGCCTCGGGCTCGACGGCCCGACCGGCGTCACCCGCACCACGTTGCGGCGCTACGTCGCCCACCTCGGAACCCGGGGCTATGCCCGGCGCACCGTGGCCCGCAAGGCCTCGTCGCTGCGGCGGTACTTCGGATGGGCGGACCGCATCGGCCGGATCGGCACCGACCCGTCGGCGGGGCTCAGCGCCCCGAGCGGCGAGGGTCGGCTCCCTCGGGTGCTTCGCGGCGACGAGCTCACGACCCTGCTCGACTCACCCGTGGCCACCGCCGCGGCCGACTCGCCGGCGGTGCGCAGCCGCGACGATGCGGTGCTCGAACTCCTCTACGGCAGCGGCCTGCGGGTCGGCGAGCTGTGCGCCCTGGGCCCGGAGGATCTCGACCTCGATCGGCGGCGCGTCACCGTGTGGGGCAAGGGGTCGAAGCAGCGGGTCGTGCCTCTCGGGGCTCCTACCGTCGAAGCCCTCCGCGACTGGATCGGACACGGCCGTCGGCTTCTCGCCACGGCGGCGACCCCAGCCGACGCCCTGTTCGTGAACCGCAGGGGTGGGCGCCTCGGACCCCGCGACGTGCGGCGCATCCTCGACCGCCGAGCGGCGGCCCCCACCCACCCGCACGCGTTGCGGCACACCTTCGCCACTCATCTTCTCGACGGGGGTGCCGACATACGAGCGGTGCAGGAATTGCTCGGCCATTCCGACCTGGGCACCACGCAGCACTACACTCACGTCAGCAAGCAGCGACTCCGCTCGGTGCTCGAACAGACCCACCCCCGAGCGTAGAAATCGCCGTGGATGACGAACAGGCTGCACAGACGCAACGACTCTGGGCCACCTACAAGTCGTCGGGGCTCCAGGTCGGCCGTGATCGGCTCATCCCGGTCTACGCGGCCCTGGTGAAGTACGTGGCCAGCCGGGTAGCTGTCGGCTTGCCTCAGAACGTCGAGCAGAGCGATCTCGTGAGCTACGGCATGTTCGGGCTCATCGACGCCATCGAGAAGTTCGACCTCGAGCGAGGGTTCAAGTTCGAGACCTACGCCATCGCGCGGATTCGCGGCGCCATCCTCGACGAACTGCGGTCCATCGACTGGGTACCCCGGTCGGTGCGGGCCAAGGCCAGGGCCCTCGAGCAGGCCTACGCCAACCTCGAGAACGAGTTGCGGCGCACGCCGACGGAGGCCGAGATCGCCATCGAGCTCGATCTCACCGACGATCAGCTCCAGACCACTCTCTCGCAGATCTCCTTCATCGGTCTCGCGGCCCTCGACGAGGTCATGGGCGGCGGTGAGCGGGGCGAATCCATGACGCTCGGCGACACGGTCGCCGATGCCGGTCAAGGGCCGGTGGCGGCCTTCGAGGTCGTGGAGATGAAGCAGATCCTCGCCGACGCCATGCGCGGCATGCCCGAGCGAGAGAAGCTCGTCCTCACCCTCTACTACTACGAAGGTCTGACCCTCGCCGAGATCGGCCGGGTGCTCGGAGTCACCGAGAGCCGGGTGTGTCAGATCCACACCAAGGCCGTGTTCCAGCTCCGGGGCCGCATCCAGGCCACCGAGCGCGAACCCGTCTGACCCGGCTGAGGTCGGCTTCCGGTCGTTGATCGGGTGAATCGGACCTCTCCCCCGAGCGCACGTTCCTCGGTTCCCGTTCCCCGGGCACCCAGCTTCTTCCCCCTGGTGTTCCTGCGTGCCCCAGGGAGGGTCTGTGCTCCGTTCGTGTCGTTGTTCCAGCGCGGTCATCGGCGTTCTGGTCGTCGTCGTTCTCGCCTCCGGTGTGCCGGCCGGGGACGCCGCTCAGGCCGTACCCAGCGGCTACCGACCCCCCGTGCCGGGGCCGGTGGTGTCGCCCTTCGACCTTCCGGCCGAGGCCTGGATGCCCGGCAATCGGGGCGTCGACTACGACCCCCCGCGCGGGACCCCGGTGGTGGCTGCCGCCGACGGCGAGGTGGTTTTCGCCGGGGCCGTCGGCGGCTCCCTGCACGTGACCGTTCGCCACGCCGACGGGCTGCGCACCTCCTATTCGTTCCTGGCCGAGGTCTCGGTCCGCGTCGGGGCCCGCGTCCGTGGAGGTGACCAGGTCGGGGTGGCCGGCGGGGCCGTGCACTTCGGGGTCCGCGACCCCACGAATCGTTACCTCGACCCGCAGCTGCTCCTCGCCGGCACCCTGGCGCCGACCCCGGTGCTCGTCCCCGGCTCGGGCGAAGGAATGGATCCTCTGGCCGAGCGCCGGAGCCTCCTCGGTGTCCTGGCCGGTACCGGCTTGGCCGCCGCCACCTGGGCCCTTGACACCACGGTCGACGCCGTGGTCGACCTTCCGGCCCGGTTGTACGGCGTGACCGTCGTGGTCGGTCACCTGCTCGACGCCCTCCGGGAGTGCACCCCGGGCGACGTGGTGGTGCCGGCGCCGTCCGAGCGGCGCATCGTCGTCTTGGTGAGCGGCCTCGGGACGGACAGCGGCGGGAACTCGGCTTTCGAGTTCCCGACCGGGGAACTGGGGTATGCGCCCGCCGACGTGGTGCGCTTCTCCTACGCCGGTGGCCGCTCGCCCGATGCGGCGGCGCCCCAGAGCTCGTCCGCAGGGGATCTGGCCGGGATGGAGCAGCGCCCGTTCACCGGCACCGACTCCCAGCAGGACCTCCTGGTGTCGGCCGACCGGCTGGCGGCTCTTGTGCAGGACGTGGCGGCACGCGAGCCGGGGGTACCCATCGACGTGATCGCCCATTCCCAGGGTGGGGTCGTGTCGAGGCTGGCTCTGGACGAGGCGGCCGAGGAAGGTCGGCTCCCGCCGTCGGTCTCGTCGCTGGTCACCCTCGGTTCCCCTCATGCCGGCGCCCCGGTTGCCGACATCGTGGCCGGGCTCCAGGCCAGCCGGGGCGGCCGACAGGTCGTCTCCGGCGTGATCGAGTGGGGCGATCTGGCCCCGTTGGATCCCGACGAGCCCGCGCCGCGACAACTGGGTCGGTCTTCTCGGGTGCTGGCCGAAGTGCGGGACCGACCCCTCCCCGAGCAGGTGCACTTCGTGTCGATCGGGGCGCGGTGGGACCTCGTGGTTCCCGGGGGGCAGACGGCCGATGACGCCGCCCACCAGGTGGTGGTGAACCCGGCCGGGCCCAACGCCGACGCCCACTCGGCGTTGACGACCTCCCCGGAGGCCCTGCGTGAGGTGCGCCTCGCAGTGGCCGGCCTCCCACCGTCGTGCCAGGGCGTGGTCGATGCCATCGTCGATCGTCTGGCCTCGCAGGGCATCTCCGGACTCGAGCAGGGCCTCGGCGCCGGCGCCTGGACTGCCGCACTGGTCGACGCCGGGCTCGTGTCCCCAGCCCAGGCCCCGATGGTGGTCGACGCGCTGAGCGGTGTGGGGACCGGGAACCGAGGCGGGTTGGCCGCCGGCCCCCAGCGTCCGTAGACTGCGACTTCGGTTCGACGTCGCGTCGAGCCCCGTCGAGGAGCCGGTTGCCCCTCACCACTTCTGCGGGTCCGCCGACCAACGGTCGCCTCTTCGGGGCGCGGGCGGGGCTCGTTCCGCCCAACCGTTGGAGGAGACAACCATGGCCCCCGTCGTCACCATGCGCCAGCTGCTCGAGGCCGGTGTCCACTTCGGACACCAGACCCGCCGTTGGAACCCGAAGATGAAGCGTTTCATCCACGGCGAGCGCAACGGCATCTACCTCATCGACCTGCAGCAGACGCTCGGCCGGATCGAGACGTCCTACAGCTTCGTCCGCGACCTCGTCGCCGGCGGCGGCACCATTTTGTTCGTGGGCACCAAGAAGCAGGCCCAGGATCCGGTGCAGAGCTACGCCGAGAAGTGCGGGATGCCCTACGTCAACGAGCGCTGGCTCGGCGGCATGCTCACCAACTTCCAGACCATCTCCAAGCGGGTCGCGAAGATGAAGGAGTACCAGCGCATGCGCGACTCCGGTGAGTTCGAGGCCATGCCCAAGAAGGAAGCCCTCCTCATCAGTCGGGAACTCGAGAAGCTCGAGCGCAACCTGGGCGGCATCCGCAACATGGAGCGCCTGCCCGATGCCATCTTCGTGCTCGACACGAACAAGGAGGACATCGCGGTCACCGAGGCCAACAAGCTGGGCCTTCCGATCGTGGCGGTCGTCGACACCAACTGCGACCCCGACATCATCCAGTTCGTCATCCCCGGCAACGACGACGCCATCCGTTCGGCCAACCTCATGGCCCGCGTGATCGCCGATGCCGTGGAGGAAGGCCGTTTCATCGCCTCGCGTTCGCGTCAGGCCAGCGCCGACGCCGCGGCCGTGCCGGCCGAGCGCACGGCCGAGGAAGAGGCGGCCCACGAGTCCGCCCAGGCCGAGGCCCGCCGTGAGGCCACGCTCGCCGCGCAGCAGCGTGAGGCGCGCATCGCCGCGGAGGCGTCGGAACCGTCGCAGTCCGCGATCGAGACCGAAGCCCTGTCGGCCGACGAGGACACCCGCGCCGGCCTGACCCCCGAGAACGCCCAGAACCTCCTCGACGACGCCTCGGCGGTCACTCAGGCCGAGATCGCCGCTGAGACCCCCGCTGAGACCCC